>NZ_JBWLUW010000007.1:0-394576 GCF_057784245.1 Mesorhizobium sp. CNPSo 4671
GTGGGGGGCGGCGCCGACCCCACCTGGATCTTCGGTCCGACGTCCCCACAAGGGGGAGGTAGGGGTTAGCGCTCTCTTGCTCCCGTTCACTCGGCAATGAAAGTGGTGCAAGCCAATGAACGGCAGCACGACGCTTGTGTTTGCATGACCATCGGAAAACATGCAGACATGGCGCCGCCAACGACATGAGGCGAGTGGAGGGTATATGGCCGAGGTAGCAGTGCAGCGGGCGTCCGGGCGCGGCATCTGGGGATGGATGTTCTTCGATTGGGCGGCGCAGCCGTTCTTCACGGTCGTCACCACCTTCATCTTCGGCCCCTATTTCGTTTCGCGCATGGCGAGCGATCCCAACACCGGCCAGGCCGTCTGGGGTTATGGCATCGCCGCGGCCGGACTGGTCATCGCGATATTGTCGCCGATCCTTGGCTCGATCGCCGACCAGACCGGGCCGCGCAAGCCGTGGATTGCCTTCTTCGCCGCGATCAAGATCACCAGCCTTGCCTTGCTCTGGTTTGCCGCGCCCGGCTCGAACCTGTTCCTGATCGTGGCACTGTTTTCGCTGGCGTCGGTGGCTGCGGAATTCTCCACTGTGTTCAACGATTCGATGATGCCGCGGCTGGTGCCGAAGAGCGAGATCGGCCGCATCTCCAACATGGCCTGGGGCCTCGGCTATCTCGGTGGCATGATCGCGCTGATCTTCGTCGTCACCTGTCTCGCCGGCTCGCTGGAGACCGGCAAGACGATCATCGGCATTACCCCGCTGTTTGGGCTCGATCCGTATCTGGGCGAGGATGCGCGCGCCACCGGGCCGCTGTCGGCCGGCTGGTATTTCCTATTCATCCTGCCGATGTTCCTGTTCACACCCGACGCCATCAAGGGCATTCCGATCGGGCCGGCGGTGCGCGAGGGCCTGTTGGAGCTGAAATCGACTTTGGCCGAGGTGCGCAAGCGCGGTGGCATCTTCCGCTTTCTCGTCGCCCGCATGATCTACCAGGATGGCGTCAATGCGCTGCTGGCGCTTGGTGGCACCTTCGCGGCCGGCATGTTCCACTGGTCGATCACCGAGATCGGCATGTTCGGCATCATCCTCAATGTCGTTGCCATCTTCGGCTGCTGGATCGCGGCGCGGCTCGACACCGCGCTCGGCTCTAAGGCGGTGGTGATGATCGCGCTGGTCATGCTGTCGGTCGCCACAATCGGCGTCGTCTCGACTGGTCCGGGCTTCACGCTGCTCGGCCTGATCCAGCTCTCGACCGCCGATTCCGGCGGCCTGTTCGGCACGGCGGCCGAGAAGGCCTACATCCTGTACGGCCTGCTGATCGGCCTGGCTTTCGGCCCGGTACAGGCGTCGTCGCGTTCCTACATGGCGCGCAGCGTCACGGCGGCGGAATCCGGCCGCTATTTCGGCATCTACGCGCTGGCTGGCCGGGCAACCAGCTTCCTGGCGCCGTTCCTGGTGGCGACCATCACCGCGCTCAGCGATTCGGCGCGGCTCGGCATGGCCGTGATCATCCTGTTCCTCGGCATCGGCATGGCGATCCTGGTGAGGACGCCGTATCCGGCGGATCGGCCGGCGGAGTAGTGCCTTACCTTCCCCCTTGTGGGGAGGGTCGATCCGCGAAGCGGAGCGGGGCGGGGTCAGCGCCATCACCCCACCCCGGCGCGCTCGCAAGCGAGCGCACCGACCCCCCCATCGAGGGAGGGTAAACGCGCTCAGTGCCGGAAATGCCTGACCCCGGTAAACACCATCGCAATACCGTGTTCATCGGCCGCCGCAATGACGTCCTTGTCGTTCATCGAGCCGCCGGGCTGGATGACGGCGGTGGCGCCGGCTGCGACCGCGGCAAGCAGGCCGTCGGCGAAGGGGAAAAAGGCGTCGGAGGCGACGACCGAGCCCTTGGTCAGCGGTTCGGCCATGCCTGCTGCTTCCGCCGCATCGAGCGCCTTGCGGGCGGCGATGCGGGAGGAATCGACGCGGCTCATCTGGCCGGCGCCGATGCCCACGGTGGCGCCGTCTTTGGCGTAGACGATGGCGTTCGACTTGACGTGCTTGGCAACGCGGAAGGCGAATTTGAGATCGGCCATCTCCGCCGGTGTCGGCGCCCGCTTGGTCACCACTTTCAGTTCGAGGTCGTCGACCACGGCGTTGTCCCGGCCCTGGACGAGCAGGCCGCCCGCAACGGATTTGACCGTCGTGCCGGGCGAGCGCGGATCCGGCAGGCCGCCGGTGACCAGCAGGCGCAGGTTCTTCTTCGCGGCAACGATCGCCGCCGCCTCGTCTGTCGCATCGGGCGCGATGATCACCTCGGTGAAGGTCTTCACAATTTCCTCCGCCGCTTCGGCGTCAAGGGTGCGATTCACAGCGACGATGCCGCCGAAGGCCGAGACCGGGTCGCAAGCCAGCGCCTTGGCATAGGCCAATTTCAGCGAGGCGCCCTCGGCGACGCCACAGGGGTTGGCGTGCTTGATGATCGCCACAGCGGCGGAGCGGCTGGGATCGAACTCGCCGGCCAGTTCGAAGGCGGCGTCGGTGTCGTTGATGTTGTTGTAGGAGAGCTGCTTGCCCTGCAATTGCCGCGCCGTGGCGACGCCCGGCCGCTTGTCGCCATTGACGTAGAAGCCGGCGCCCTGGTGCGGGTTTTCGCCATAGCGCATCACCTCGGCCAGCCTGCCGCCGAAGGCGCGCCAGGTCGGATGCTCGATCTCCAGCGCCTCAGCGAACCAGCCGGAGATCGCCGCGTCATAGCTGGCGGTGCGGGCAAAGGCCTTGGCTGCCAGCTTCTTGCGGAAATCCAGCGACAGCGAGCCGATGTTCATCTCCAGTGCGTTCAGCACCGAGGCATAGTCGCCTGGGTCGGTGACGATGGCGACGTAGGCGTGGTTCTTGGCCGAGGCGCGGATCATCGCCGGGCCGCCAATGTCGATGTTCTCGACGATCGATGCATAGTCGGCGCCGGAGCGGCGGACTTCCTCGAACGGATAGAGATTGGAGACGAGGAGATCGATCGGCTCGATGCGGTGTTTGCGCATTGCCGCCGCATGCTCGGGGTCGTCGCGCACGCCAAGCAGTGCGCCGTGCACGGAAGGATGCAGCGTCTTGACCCGGCCATCCATGATCTCGGGAAAGCCGGTGAGCTCGGAGACGTCGCGCACCGCCAGACCTGCCTCGGCGAGAGCCTTGGCGGTGCCGCCGGTCGAGACCAGCTCGACACCGGCCGCGGCCAATGCCCTGGCGAAGTCGATGAGGCCGGTCTTGTCGAAAACCGAAAGCAAGGCACGGCGTACGGGAACGAGATCCGGTGCGGGAATGTTCTTGGCGGCGACGGCCATGGGCTGGCGGCCTTTCACGGCTGGTGTGGTGGATGCCCGCGCCCGTAGCACATGACATCAGGAAATCAAGCGTCGTGCACCATTCGGCGGTTTGATATGCAATTTGCCGGCCTCGGGTATAGGCTGATCTCCTCGCGATGGAGGAACACCGATGGCATTTGTCCGTATTGGCCAGTTCACGGCGTTACCGGATACGACGGAGCGGTTGCGGGCGATCTACGAAATCGAGGCGATCCCCGCTATCCGCGCCGCAACCGGCAACATCAGCGCCGTACTGTTGCAGCAGCATCAGGCGCGCGACGCGTTCATGGCAATCACCGTATGGAGCACTGTCGAGGACGCGGAGCGCTATGACCGCAGCGGTCAGGCGGCGGCGATGGTCGACAAGATCCGCTTCGCCTTCGCCGGTCCGCCGACGCTCAGCACCTATGATGCCTTCGGTATCCCGCAGCGGGATTGAGCGAGCCGGCCGCCCTCGCGCGGCAAATCAATTGTTTTCCGGATAGCCGGCGATGCTGGTTCGCGTCAGCTGCCAGTGGACTTCAGACACGTCGGACGCCTTGAAGGCAAGCACGATTTGCCGGCTTCGGCGCGGTCCACCAAGACCGGCGAAATAGATCGATTCCTCGACCTCGGGCACCACTTCGCTTGCGGTGAATACCCAGCTGTCGGCCTGATCGGCGGTCAGCACCAGCCGGTCGTGCTCGTCCTGTAAAAGGTTGATGTCGGGATGGACATGGAAGCGCACGGTGATGAAGTCACGGCCATTGTTGCGGATCGCGGCATTGGCGGGGCGCTGAAACCGGTCCCTGCCGGCCAGCACGTTGCCATTCGTAGACAGCTTCAGCTCACGCTCATGCAGGAAGCCGAAACGCGGGACATAGCCGTCATGACGGGCAATGAAACCCTGGACGCCCTTCTGGTCGATGCGCTTGCACTGCACATTCTGCGGGCCGCCGATCAGCGGCGAACCGAGCAGGTCGTTGACGCGCAGCGAATGGCTGAAGCGCGCCGACGAGGTGTCGTTGATGGTGGCGGTCGAGTGCGCGGCGGTGGCGCGCGCCAGCGGCCGGAACTCGGCGGCGCCATAGGTGTCGATGCCGGCATTGACGATGTAGTGCTGGCGGCCCGACGACAGTTCGAAGGCGAGGCAGCCGGCATGCGCGGCGTTGGACACGTCGACCGGCGGCGGCAGGCCAGTGTCGGCGATGACGGTTACGCCCCCCATCGACAGCCGCTCATAGCCCGAATGTGGCGCGTGCAGCAGCGGCGCGCCGGCAGTGTCGTCATGGCGCAATATGGTGGCGATGCGGTCATGGATGGTGGCGCCCATGCCGTTGAAGCGGGCGAGGCTGCCATCCTGGTGGCGAAAGAAGCGCAGCGCCGGCAGCATGCGGTCGATGGCGCCGATCAGTGCCTGCGGTGGGGCCTCCGCCTGGTTGGCGTAGGTCTGGCGCAGCGGCAAAAGGTCGGCGAGGATCTCCAGAACCGTCATCGGATTGCGCGAGATATGGCCGCCGTCGGCAAGGATCTGGCGGTTGAGTTCCTCAGCGAGGTTGCGGGTGGCGCCACGCAGCGCCGAAGCCGGCGCCGGCAGGGACAGCGCTGCGAAGGCCAACGCGATGCGGGCGCGCAGCCGGTCCTTGCCGTCGGGCATTTCACGCGCCATCGACCTGAGATAGCGGATCTGGACGGCCAGCGATTTCAGGAAAGCGCGGTAGAAGGGGAACTCGGCGCCCTGCAGCACGACGGAGGAATGCTGCAGCCAGGCGATGATGCGCTTGGCCGTCGTCCCGGGCTCCCAGGCGATGCCGGCAATGTTGTTGCCATGCATGGCGATCCAGTCGGACACCAGGGCACGCGCATTGGCGGCGGCAAGCTCGGTGCCGGCGGCGCGCATGTGGCGCAGCCAGCGAAAACCATGCAGCGTCTTTTGCCAGCCATGATTGGGCACGTTGATCTGGAAAGGCGACTTGCCGCCGGTCTCGACCAGATGCCCCGACAGCGGATAGCGGCCGTAATAGATCTCGAGCGCGATCTGCGGGTCGGCGAGGCGCAGGTCCGGTGGCGCGATCAGGACACGTTCGGGCGTGCGGCCGGAATAGCGCCAGCGATAGACCGGCCCGGCACGCAGGCGCCGGCGCGTCTTGCGCCAGAACTCCTTCGCGACCAGCGTCCACAGACGCGTCGTGTTGCCGGCAGCAAGTGCCAAAAGCCCTCCTGGTCGTCCTCTACCCCGGTGCGGAGTTTACATGATTGAACGAGTCGTGCGAAGGCGAATTCCTGGGAATGGGGTCGGTGCCCGATACCCTCCCTAAAAAAGTCAGCAAATTCTGCCGGTTAACTCCTTAGCCGGCTCGGCGCATGCGGGCGGCGAAGAAGCCGTCAAGGCCCGAGCGCTCCGGGGCACCGAGGTCGAGATCGGCGGGCGTGGTGCGCAGCGTGCCTTGCGCCGTCAGGAACGAATCGACGCCAGCGACCTCGCCCTGCTGCAGCGGATCGTCGACGACCGCCGCTGTGTCCTTGAGAAAAGCACGATGCAGGTCTTCGCCTTCGAGTGGGTCGAGCGAACAATTGGAAAAGACGATCCGGCCGCCGGGCCTAACCAGCGTGACGGCACGGGCGAGCAACCGCCCTTGCAGGTCGGCGAGCTTTTCGACATCGGCCGCCGTCTTGGTCCATGGCACGTCGGGGTGCCGGCGCACCGTGCCGGTCGACGAGCAGGGCGCATCGAGCAGCACGGCGTCGAACAGCTCCGCCGGCTCGTATTTGAGGAGGTCGGCCTGGAGGATTTCGGCCGACAGGCCGAGGCGGTCGAGATTCTGCGTCAGCCGGGCCAGCCGGTTCTTCGAGGTGTCGACGGCGGTGACCCTGGCGCCGGCCAGGATCAGCTGGGCGGTCTTGCCGCCAGGCGCGGCGCAGAGATCGGCGACACGCAACCCCCTGACATCGCCGAACAGCCGTGCCGGCAGACTGGCGGCAGCATCCTGGACCCACCAAGCGCCTTCCGCGAAGCCGGGCAGTTCGGTGACGGCCCCGGCAAGGTTTTCCACGCGCACCGTGCCGGTGGGCAAGACAATGCCGCCGAGCCTTCCGGCCCAGAGTTCGGGATCGGCCTTGACCGAGAAGTCGACCGGCGCCTCAACGCGATGGGCTGCGAGAATCTGCCTGGCCTTATCAGGGCCATAGGAGGCTTTCAGCCGGTCGGAAAACCATTTTGGCGCTTCGTCGGTGGCGGCAAGAGCCTTCGGCAGTTCAGTGTCCTTGGCACGTGCCAGGGTGCGCAGCACGCCGTTGACGAGGCCGGAAAAGCGCTGTGTGCGTGGATCGGACTTGGCGTGCGTCACCGCGAGGTCGACAGCGGCGCTGTCGGGAATGTCGAGGAACAGGATTTGTGCCGCCGCTACATGCAGTATGTGCGACAAAGCGGTGGCGTTGGGCGGCAGGGGCTTTTCCAGGCGTCGCGCCAGCAGCCCCGCAATGGTCATGCGGAAGCGCAGCGCGGTGACCAGGATGGCACGCACCAGGCCGCGGTCACGCAAATCGAGCGCTTTGTATTGCGGGTGGCCGTTTTCGTGGTCGGTCAATCCGTCGAGCGGCGTCCTGGCGTCGATGACGGCGGCAAGCAGCCGCGCCGCTGCCTTGCGGGCAGCAAGGCCGGCGACGAATTCGCCGCCGTCTTTATGGTCCTGATCGCCTGAGCCTGTGCGCCGAGGTGCTCCCACGCTCACGACCAGCGGCCTTTAGGCCCGGTCGGGTTGCGTCCCCATGGGTTGGGCTTCGGCGCGGCCGGCTCCGCCGGCTGTTCTGCTTGAGGCGCCTGACCCCACGGACCGGACGGCTGTTGCTCCTCGGCCTGCCGGGGCGCCGGCGCCTGGCGCGGCGCGGCCTGGGTGCTGCCGCCTGCCATCTGCCGTGCCATTTCCTGCAAAGCGGCGATGCGGTTGTCGGTGCTCGGATGGGTGGAGAACAGATTGTCCATGCGCTCGCCGTGCAGGGGATTGATGATGAAGAGATGCGCCATCGCCGGATTGCGTTCCGCATCGGGGTTGGGGATGCGTTCTGCTCCACGGGCGATCTTGTCAAGCGCCGATGCCAGCCACAGCGGGTGTCCACAGATTTCGGCGCCACGCCGGTCGGCCTCGTATTCGCGGGTGCGGCTGACCGCCATCTGCACGATCATGGCGGCAAAAGGCGCCACGATCATCGCGGCCAGCACGCCGACAAAGCCGAACGGGTTGTTGTCGCGGTTGCCGCCGAGGAAGAAGGCGAAATTGCCCAGCATCGAGATGGCGCCGGCAAAGGTGGCGACGATGGTCATGGTCAGCGTGTCGCGATGCTGCACATGCGCGAGCTCGTGCGCCATCACGGCCGCGACCTCTTCATGGGTCAGCCGCTGCAGCAGGCCGGTGGAGGCGGCGACCGCCGCGTTCTGCGGGTTGCGGCCGGTGGCGAAGGCGTTGGGCTGCGGATTGTCGATCAGGTAGGTCTTCGGCATCGGCAGCCCGGCCTGCTTGGCCAGTGCCTGGACGATGGCGTAATATTCAGGCGCGTTCTTCTCGTCGACCTCGACGGCGCGGTTCATCGACAGCACCATCTTGTCGGCGTTCCAGTAGCTGAACAGATTGGTGCCGGCGGCGATCACCAGCGCGATCATCATGCCGCCCGAACCGCCGATCAGAAAGCCGACGCCCATGAACAGCGCCGTCATCGCCGCAAGAAGCATGGCGGTGCGAAGGGTGTTCATCGTCTGCTCCTGTCGTGTCGGTGGCAAAAAGGGGTCGATCGTCTTGGGTTCATGGCTATATGATGGGAAACGCCTGCCCCTGTTTCAATCTTCGGGGAATATCGCATGACCGACGAAACCAGTAAAACGCCCGCCGGCCGGGATGACGGCGCGCCGTCAAAACAACTGACGCCCGCCGCCCGCCGCGCGCTGGCGGAAGCCGAGGCACGGCGGCAAGACTATCGCCAGAAGGAAGCCGCGCTGCCTCGGGAAATCGGCGGCCGCGGCGGCAAGGAACCCGGCCGCTACGGCGACTGGGAAGTCAAAGGCCTGACCAGCGATTTTTAGAGTGTGCCGATATTCAGGCGATGCCGGCCTGCAAACGGTGGTTGCCCGCGCTCCGGTGCCTCAAGCAGCGCTGCGCTGCGCCTCAAGCGCCAGCCAGCCGCGCTCGTCGACGGTGATGCCGACATTGTTGTAGCCCGCGATCGCGGCATGCTGCGTCGGCAGCGGGTGCGAGTGCGTGGCGCTGATCACCATGACCGCGGCTTGGGCGGCCTCCGCCGCCGCGATGCCTGCCGGGGCATCCTCGAACACCAGGCAGTCGCGCGCATCGAAGCCGAGCCGTTGCGCGCCAAGCCGGAAGCAGTCGGGGGCCGGCTTGCCACGGGAAACGTCTTCCGCCGCAACGATGACCGCCGGGACAGGAATGCCGGCAGCCTCCATGCGTGCAAGCGCCAGGGAGCGCGGCGCCGAGGTGACGATCGCCCAGCTTTCACCGGGCAACGCCTTGAGAAACGCCACGGCCCCGGCGATCGGGATAATGCCCTCCAGATCGGCGGCCTCGGCCTGCAGCAGCAGGTCCGCCTCATGCGCCGGGTCGACGCCTGGAAGGGCAAGGTTGGTGATGGTCTCGATCGCCCGCACACCGTGGATTGTCGGCAGGAAGGCGGCGACGTCGAGGCCATGGCGGCGCGCCCAGTCGCTCCACACCCGCTCCGCCGAGGCGATGGAATTGATGAGGGTGCCGTCCATATCGAAGAGAAAGGCGGCGAATTTTCTGCCAGCAAACATGATTTTCCTTGAAGTCCGGGAGAGTGTGTCGAGGGAGGGTGCAACCGTAACGTCAAGGTACGGCCATGGAAAGGCACGCGGGCGTATTTTGCGGGCGATCCAGGGAACCACAGCCAGCTTGCGGCGTTTCAACGGCATTGTTTTCCATGACGATCGAAGGGGACCTGCGATGCTGATCCGGCTCGGCTACGAAATCTCCATTGAATGCGCCGAGCCCACTCCGGTGATTTCGCTGCTCGAGATCCACAAGGACAGGCAGGCCGACATCAAGCGGCAGACGCGGGTGCTGACATCGCCTTCGGTGCCGACCAGGCTCTACCAGGATCTGCATGGCAATGGCTGCCGCCGCTTCACCGCACCGGCCGGCACCTTTCGCATCCTCTACGATGCAGTGATCGAAGACAGTGGCGAGACGGACGAGGTCAACACGCTGGCCCGGGAAATGCCGGTAGCCGAATTGCCCGACGAGGTGCTCGGCTATCTCTTGGGCAGTCGCTATTGCGAGACCGATCATCTCAGCCATCTCGCCTGGCAGTTGTTTGGTCATCTTCCCTCCGGCTGGGCGCGGGTGCAGGCGATCGTCGACTATGTCCACAACCGGCTCTCATTCGGCTACGGCTATGCGCGTTCGACCCGCACGGCGGCACAGGCGCATGAGGAACGGGTCGGCGTCTGCCGCGACTTCGCCCATCTGGCGATCACGCTCTGCCGTTGCATGAACATTCCGGCGCGTTATGTGAACGGCTATCTCGGCGACATCGGCGTGCCGATCGATCCGGCGCCGATGGACTTCTCGGCCTGGATGGAAGTGTTCCTCGACGGCAAGTGGTACACGTTCGATCCACGCCACAACCGGCCGAGGACCGGCCGCGTCGTCATCGCGCGCGGCCGCGACGCCACCGACGTGCCCTTGCTGCACAGCTTCGGCCCGCACCGGCTCAGCCTGTTCAAGGTGTGGACCTATGAGCAGGAGGGCAATTTGTTCAATCCGCCCCATCACGGCATCGACCGGACGGTCAGCGCACAGATGCTCGCTTAGTCCTTCGTACCGTTTTGTGTTTCACAACCTCGGGACGGTTGGCCCGCTTCGGCACAGAAGGCCTGTGCCGCAACAGGACGTTATGGAGCATTCCGCCATCGCCTCGATACGAGCATGGTAAGCGATCCGTAAACGCCGCAGAAACCGCGTTCTCCCGTTTACCGGTCATTCACCTTTGTAAAGAGCGAAATCCAACAAAAACAACAGGTTGATTGTCTATGGCTTAGTTCCGGCGCCCGACGAGCGGCTTCCGGCTGGAATCCTGCATTGCCCTCACTGCGGCGACGAGGCCGAGGCATGCGGAGGCTGTTGGATGCGAAATTACGGGGGTCTTGTTCACGCGGTCGGCGGGTTCGCCAGACACAGCGGTGGAAATTTCACAATCCTGTTCGGCTTTGCTGCCTCGGTCTTGGCGCTGGCCGCCGGCTTCTCGGTCAACATCTCGCAGCTCTACAACGCCAAATCGAGCCTGCAGGGCGTCGTCGACGCCGCGGTGACATCGACGGCGCGCGACCTGACGACCGGGGTCATCAAGGAAGCCGATGCCAGCAAGGCTGTGCAGAACTTTCTCGTGGCCAACAGCACGGCGGGCATTCTGCAACCCGACCAGATCGTGCTCGACAAGCTTGTTGTCGACAGGACCGCCAACACGGTGCAGGCGGACGTCCATGTCGATGTCGCCGTGTTCTTCCCGGTCTTCGGCATGGGCGACACGAAGCGCGTCACCGCGTCGACAACATCGCTTTATTCGGACAAGACCATCGAAGTGGCGATGATGCTCGATGTGACCGGATCGATGGCCGCCAACTGGTGGGCCAAGACCGACAAAATCGGTGACCTGCAAACGGCCGCTTCGGCGGCTGTCGAGGACCTGCTGGACAACAACATCGATCCAAAGAATCCGCGCGTGCGCGTGGCCATTGTTCCCTATGCCGAGGCGGTGAATGCAGGCGGCCTCGCGGACAGCGTTTTCGTTGAGCAGCCGGGAGGCTCGAATCTGCCGCCACCGGTGGATACGCCGATCCAGGTGGACTCATCCGTGCCCACGCGGCCCGACAATTGTGCCACAGAGCGCAAGGACAAGGATGGCTATGCCGATTATTCGTCCGACGGGCCGTCGGCGCCGCGCCTGAACAACCAGGGCAAGACCTATCTCGCCAAGATCAATCGTGACGATCGTATGGGAAGCTGTCCGAAGCCGGAGCTCATTCCGCTCTCAGCCGACAAGCAGAAATTGCTGAACACCATTGCGAGTTTCAAGGCGGGTGGCGTGACCGCAGGCGGCATTGCCGTGCAATGGGGCTACTACATGCTTTCACCCAACTGGCGCTCGACGATCGTCGACGCCAGGCTGGGTGCCGGCCCCGCCAATTTTGACAGTAGGAAAGTCGGCAAGGTCGCCATCCTGATGACGGACGGCCAGTTCAACACGGCCTTTGCCGGCGGACGCGGCGCGCCCAGATCGCAGAATGCAGGCCAGATGTCGCGAAGCAATGCCGAAAACATCTGCGACAGCATGAAGCGCGACGGCATCGAGATCTTCACCATCGGCTTCGACCTCGACGATCCGTCTATGACTTCGACCGAACGGGATCAGGCGAAGAGCGTGCTCCAGGATTGCTCGACCGCGGACACGTCCACGCTAAAGCACTATTACGAGGCGGCCACGGGTTCCGAGTTGAACGACGCGTTCAATGCCATCGTGCAGAACATCGAGCGGCTGACCATCGCCAAGTGAATTTTGAACACCAGCTGGTCTTTCGCAATGGCCAAAGGAAAAGGCCGCCGCTTCTTTCGAAGCCGGCGGCCTTCCGTGTTTCCGTCCATGGCGCGGCCTGTGGCGGCAACCCCTTCGGGTTACCTGCCGCGCATCTCGCGCCTTAACGGGAAGACTGCTTCCCGAAAGTGCAATCCGCTGAGGCCACGTTCTGGAAAACGAAATCACTCGACATCGGATCACCTCCTTTCGATTTGTTGAACACACAGACATGATGGGGTGCGTTGCAGCAAATGACAAGTGCCATGCATAAAAAGGCGCCCCGCCATAAAATGGCGCCCAGCCAGATCCGCGTGCTTCGGCTTGCGATCCAAGGCCCAAACGGACAACATGGCGTTATCGGGTCACGGGAGGGACCATGGACGCCACCGAGAGAGCCGCGCGCATCGTTCGCACCGTGATCGAGGCGCTGAAACCGGGTTTTGCCGTCAAGCTGTGGACCGGTGAGCGGATCGGTCCCGCCGGCGGTCCGGTGCTTGCCATCAACGATCAGGACATTGTCTGGCAGCTGGCCCGCCGGCCGAATTTCACGACGCTGCTGGAGATGTGGATTTCCCGGACGATCGACGTGGAAGACGGATCGCTGTTCGATCTTTACGCCTTGCCGTCCAAGGGAAAGCTGAGACTGAAGGCGTTGCCGAAACTGGCGATCCTGCGCGACCTGCCCGCCGTCCTGTTCTCGCGCAAACAGATGACGAAACGGGCCGATCTGGCCGGACGCAATCCCTTCGTCAGCGGGTCGAACAAGCAGGCGATCGAACATCACTACGACATTTCGAACGCCTTCTACCGCCTCTTCCTCGACGAGCGCATGGTCTACACCTGCGCCTACTTCACTGATTTCGCCAACGGCATCGACCAGGCGCAGAAGGACAAGCTCGACCATATCTGCCGCAAGCTCAGGCTGAAGCCGGGCGACCGGCTGCTCGACATAGGCTGCGGCTGGGGCGCCATGCTGATCCATGCCGCCAAGCACTATGGCGCCATCGGCCACGGTGTCTCGCTGTCGGAGGAACAGACCCGGCTGGCACGCGAGCGCATCCGCGCCGAGGGGCTGGAGGACAGGATCACCATCGACATAAAATCCTACACCGAGCTCGACGGCAGCTATGACAAGATCTCGTCGATCGGCATGTTCGAGGCCGTCGGTCTCGCCAACCACGCCACCTATTTCTCGTCCGTCCATCGCCTGCTGAAGCCGGGCGGCATCTATCTGCACCACGCCATCACAAGGCGCGGCAAGGGTGGCACGCGCAAGACTTTGCGCAAGGGCGCGGAGTACAAGGCGCTCATTAAATACATCTTCCCCGGCGGCGAGGTCGACACGATCGGCATGACGCTCGGCAATCTCGAGGCGCACGGCTTCCTCGTTGCCGATGTCGAGAATCTGCGCGAGCACTATGCCCGCACCTGCAGGCTGTGGGCCGAGCGCCTGCAGGCGCGTTTCGAAGAGGCGATCGCCGAGGTCGGCGAGCCCAAGGCTCGGCTGTGGCTGCTTTACCTCACCGGCTGTTCGATCACCTTCGATCGCGGCTCGGCGCAGATTTTCCAGACCGTCGTCACCAAGCGCGCGCGGGGGCCGAGCGGCCTGCCGCCGACACGGGCCGACCTTTATCGGTAGCCGGGAGTTCGCGCCTTACTCGGCGATGCCAAGTGAGGCGATGTAGGCCGCCGAGGCCGGGATCTTGGACTTGTCCCTGATCTCGATGATGAGGCGCGGACTGCTTTCGAGCTTCGCCAACGCGGCAAAGACCGAGCGCCATGGAAGCGTGCCTTCGCCGAGGCTCCAGTGACGATCGGCATGGCCGTCGGCATCCTGCAAATGGACGTGACGCAGGCGGTTGCCGGCGGCATGCACATAGTAATCGACCGGCGGCGCACCGGTCGAACCATGGGCATAATAGGCATGGCCAGTGTCGATCGAGACGGCGACCGCCGGGGAGTTGAAGCTGTCGGCCAATACCACGCGGATATGCGGGTCCTTGTCCTCGATGTTCTCCAGAACCATCGTGCAGCCGATGTCCTCGGCCCGCCTGACGGCATCACGTAGAGTGAGCTGGCAATAGTCGATGATTTTCTCGCGCTCGCCGGGATTGTTGTCGAGATTGTTATAGGACCAGGTCGTATAGGGGCTGTGAACAACCATCTGCGTCGCACCGATGGCGGCGCAGACCTCGATGCCCTGGACCAGACGCTTGCTGACGACATCGCGAATATCGGGGTCCTGCGAGGCAATGGTGAAGCCCCAGAAAGGTCCGTGAATTCCAAGCCGTCCCTGATGGCCGTCAAGAAGTTCTCTGGCTCGCTCGGCGAGCGGTGCCCAGTCGCCGTTGAGAACACTGGCCTCGGCAAAGCTCTGCAATTCAAGGTCACGCTGTTTTTCGAAGAGCCAGTCGCGATGGATTTCGAGGTCGTCAAGCGTCATGGCGGCGCCGAGAATGGGCAGAGGGGTCATCGGGACTCCGATCGGTGAGATTTCAAGATGTCGGGCAGCAGGACGGATCGCGCCCGGGGGGCTGTATGACGCCGTTTTCTGTCAGGCGTATTACACGCTGCACCAAGCTTGCAGGGAGGTGCAGGGATCATACGTCGCTATATGGCGCGGCGTTGGCGGTATGATTTAGACGAAGCGCATCGGTGCGCCGACCTCGACGCGGGCCGGCTGGTCGACCGTGCAATAGACGCCAAGGTTGTGGGCGTTGTGGCGGACCAGGTTGCGCAGGATCGCCGGATCGGTGTCGAAGCCGTCCTGGGCGATGATGGTGAAGCCGCAGCGGCGGCATGGTTCGGAAATCGTCAGGAGCAAGTCGCCGATGGCGAGCTTGCGGTCGATCCATTCCGTTTCAGGGAACGAGCCTTCCACCGCCGCCATGTCGACGACGATGTTGGGGCGGAAGCGGCGCGGGTCGGCCGCACCTTCCGGATGCAGCGCCGTCAGCCGCGCCAGCGAAGCCGTGGTCAAAAGGTGGACCGGTGCCTTGCTATAGCGGGCCGCGGTGACCGGACCGGCATAGGCCGGCGGTGCATTCTCCCGACCGAACGGTCGGATCGAGGCGGCGAAGCCGAGATAGGCCGAAATGGCGCGGTCGCATTCGGCGCCGGGCGCGCTCAGCCAGTCGCCGTCAGGGACGGCGACCTCCAGGTCGCGATCATTGGTCAGCCGGGTGCGGATGCGCGGCACTTTGTGCCATTTCGCCTCGCGATCGGGCCGGGCGATCTCGTTGTCCGAGCTATCGACGAGGCCGAACATGCGGTCGCCTGCCATGCCTGCGGGTCCGACCAGGATGGCGTCCTGGCGCTCGCCGGCGAGCGAACTCGCGGGATAGCGCCAGAGCTGGCTGACAGAGCCCAATGCAGCTTCGCCTGCCATCAGTCCTTCTTGTTCTGCCGGTTGGCGATAAGGTCGTCGACGACGGCCGGATCGGCGAGCGTCGAGGTGTCGCCGAGGGCGGCAAAATCGTCCTCGGCGATCTTGCGCAGGATGCGGCGCATGATCTTGCCCGAGCGCGTCTTGGGCAGGCTGGGGGAGAACTGGATCTTGTCGGGCGAAGCGATGGCGCCGATCTCCTTGCGAACATGGGCGATGAGTTCCTTGCGCAACTCCTCGGTGGGCTCCACCCCCTTCATCAGGGTGACGTAGCTGTAGATGCCCTGGCCCTTGATGTCGTGGGGATAGCCGACGACGGCGGCCTCCGAGACCTTGTCGTGGCTGACCAGCGCCGATTCGACTTCGGCCGTGCCCATGCGATGGCCGGAGACGTTGATGACGTCGTCGACGCGGCCGGTGATCCAGTAATAGCCGTCGGCGTCGCGGCGGCAGCCGTCACCGGTGAAGTACTTGCCCTTGTAGGTGGAGAAATAGGTCTGCACGAAGCGGTCGTGATCGCCATAGACCGTGCGCATCTGGCCCGGCCAGGAATCGGTGATGCAGAGGTTGCCGTCGGCGGCCCCTTCCAGCACCTTGCCTTCGCCGTCGACCAGCTGCGGCTTGACGCCGAAGAAGGGCCGCGTCGCGGAGCCTGCCTTGAGGTCGGTGGCGCCCGGCAGCGGGGTGATCAGAATGCCGCCGGTCTCGGTCTGCCACCATGTGTCGACGATCGGCACCTTGCCGTTGCCGACGACGCTGAAATACCACTCCCAGGCTTCCGGATTGATCGGCTCGCCGACCGAACCCAGCACGCGCAGCGATTTGCGCGAGGTCTTCTTCACCGGGTCGTTGCCGGCGCCCATCAGCGCGCGCAGCGCGGTCGGCGCGGTATAGAAGATGTTGACCTTGTGCTTGTCGATGACTTCCCAGAAGCGCGACTGCGACGGGTAGTTCGGCACGCCCTCGAACATCAGCGTGGTGGCGCCGTTGGCGAGCGGACCATAGACGATATAGCTGTGGCCGGTCACCCAGCCGACATCGGCGGTGCACCAGTAGATGTCGCCTTCATGGTAGTCGAAGACATATTGGTGCGTCATCGAGGCATAGACGAGATAGCCGGCGGTGGTGTGAAGCACGCCTTTCGGCTTGCCGGTCGAGCCCGAGGTGTAGAGGATGAACAGCGGGTCTTCCGCCTTCATCTTCTCGGGTTTGCACTCCGCCTTCACCGTCGCGACTTCGTCGTGATACCAGACGTCGCGGCCGGGCGCCCAGCCGATCTTGCCGCCGGTGCGGCGCACGACGAGGACATTCTTCACCATGACGAAGTTCTTCGCGGCGATGTCGATGGCCTTGTCGGTGTTCTCCTTCAGCGGGATGGACTTGCCGCCGCGCAGGCCCTCATCGGCGGTGATGACGAAGGTCGATTCGCAGTCGACGATGCGGCCGGCGAGCGCATCCGGCGAAAAGCCGCCGAAGACGATCGAATGGATGGCGCCGATGCGCGTGCAGGCCAGCATCGCATAGGCGGCTTCCGGGATCATCGGCATGTAGATGGTGACGCGATCGCCCTTCTTGACGCCGTGCTTCTTCATCACATTGGCGAGCCGGCAGACATGCTCGTAAAGCTCATTGTAGGTGATTTTCTTGTCGTCGTAGGGGTTGTCGCCTTCCCAAATGATGGCGGTCTGATCGCCGCGCTTCTTCAGGTGGCGGTCGATGCAATTGTAGGAAACATTGGTCAGCCCGTCCTCGAACCATTTGATCGAGACCTTGCCGTCGAAGGAGGTGTTCTTGACCTTGCTGAAGGGCTTGAACCAGTCGATGCGCTTGCCGTGCTTGCCCCAGAACTTGTCCGGGCTCTTGATGCTGTCGGCGTACCATTTGAGATACGTGTCATTGTCGATCAGCGCATTCTTCTTCCACGCCGGCTGGACGCGATGGACATGAACCTCGGACATTTCTGGTTTTCCTCCCGAACCAATCCGCCGGCTTGAAACGCCGGCGGGATCGCGGCGAAGCAGCCGCGAATTCGGCGGCATTATTACCAGTTCCGCCGTGACGGCAACATTAGACGTTGGATTCGCGCGGCGGGATGCCGCAGGGGCATCGCCATACGTTGTCAGCACTCGGGTTGGGTCGCTGCTAACTGTATGTTTTCGCGTCGAAAACCCTGTTTCGATCAGGAAAAATCAATAGACAGTTAAGCAACGGCGCGCACAATGTTGCGTTGGGAGGCGAGGTTAATCAACCTGGGGACCGCAATGCGCGACCATGCCGAAATGGACCTGATGCTTAGGGGTTATGGCCTAACCACGGCCAAGATTCTCTATCACTTCCCCGACCACCCGCACCTCCTGCAGAGCTTCATCTGGCAGGACTACGACATCGCCCCGCAGTTTCCGGTGCTGATCAAATTCATCGAATTCTGGAAGGCCAAGCTGGACGGGCCGCTGCACTCGGTTGTCTACACGCACCAGAAACTGATCGCGCCGAATGAGTGGCGGAAGGTGGATGGGGAGTTCGTGCTGCACTAAGGCGTGCCGATATTCAGGTGAGGCCGGCCTGCGAATGGCGGCTTCCTGCGCTTCCGGTGCTCACGTACGAAAAGTACGCTCCGCTCCGGTTCTCGGAAGCCACCATTCTCGACTCGGCCTGACCTGAATCTCGACACGCCTTAACTTTGGCGCGCGGTGGTCACACCGCCGGCGGGTTCAGCCGGGCAAAACCTTCCTGGCGGCGGTACGGAAAATACGGGTAGGGCGCTGTCACTTCGCTTGCTGCGTCCAGTTTTTTGATCTGTTCCGGCGTCAGCGACCAGCCGACGGCGCCGAGGTTCTGCCTCAGCTGTTCCTCGTTGCGGGCGCCGATGATGACGGAGGAAACGGTCGGGCGCTGCAGCAGCCAGTTGATGGCGATCTGCGGCACGGTCTTGCCGGTTTCATCAGCCACCGCGTCCAGCGCATCCATCACCCGGTAGAGATGTTCGTCCGCGACCGGCGGACCGAAATCAGCCGTGTCATGCAGCCGGCTCTTTTCCGGCAGCTTCTGGCCACGGCGGATCTTTCCGGTCAGCCGCCCCCAGCCGAGCGGGCTCCACACCAGCGCGCCGACGCCCTGGTCGAGGCCGAGCGGCATTAGCTCCCACTCATAGTCGCGGCCGACCAGTGAATAATAGACCTGATGCGCGGCGTAGCGCGGGTAGCCATGCTTGTCGGCCTCCACCAGCGACTTCATCACTTGCCAGCCTGAAAAATTGGAGACGCCGACATAGCGCAGCTTGCCGGTGCGCACGAGATCGTCCAGCGTCGACAGGACTTCTTCAATCGGCGTCCCGGCATCGAAGGCGTGCAGTTGCAACAGGTCGATGTAGTCGGTGCCGAGGCGCTTCAGCGCGGCGTCCACGGACTTGATCAGCCGCGAGCGGGAAGAGCCGTAGTCGGCCGGCCCGTCGCCCATCGGCAAGGACGTCTTGGTCGAGATCAGCACGGCGTCCCGCCGGCCCTTGATGGCTTCGCCGAGCACCTCTTCCGAGGCGCCGTTCGAATAGACGTCGGCGGTATCGAACAGATTGACGCCAGCCTCCAGGCAGATGTCGACCAGCCGCCGCGCTTCCTTGGCGTCGCTGTTGCCCCAGGCGCCGAACAGCGGGCCGGAACCGCCGAAGGTTCCGGCGCCGAAGGAAAGTGCAGGGACCTTCAGGCCCGATGCGCCGAGACGTCGATAGTCCATTTTCTTACTCCTGGTGGTTTGGAAAGAGGTTTCGAAAAAATCCGGTCCGCCGACGAGCGTCAGGACCGAACGGAGACCGGCGCACCGAGCGCGTTGGTGCGGTCGAGGCGCAGGGCCAGCCCGGCGACGCCAAGCGCCGCGACCGGCAGCAGAGCGGCGACCCAGGTGAGCGAACCCAGCCCCATGCCATGGGCGATGACCGCGCCGCCAAGCCAGGCGCCGGCGGCGTTGCCGAGATTGAAGGCGGCGATGTTGAAGGACGAGGCGAGGCTTTGGCCGGCACCTTGCGCCTTGTCCAGCACCCACATCTGCAGCGGCGCCACGGTGGCGAAGGCAGCGGCGCCGAGCAGGCCGACATAGATCACGGCCATCACCTGGCTGTGGATGGCAAAGCTCATGGTCGCGAGCACCACGGCCAGCACCACGAGGCTGCCCAGCACCGCCGGCACCAGCCAGCGGTCGGCGACCTTGCCGCCGGCGAGATTGCCGGCGATGAGACCGCCGCCGAAGACGAGCAGGATCGGCGACACGGCGGCTTCCTTGAAGCCGCTAATCTCGGTCAGCAGCGGGGCGATGTAAGTGAAGACAGCGAAGACGCCGGCGTAGCCGAGCACGGTGGTGGCGAGGCCGAGCAGAACCGGCGTGCGGCGCAGTACGGCAAGATCGGCGCGCAGGTCGCTCTTCTCGGGTGCTGCCTGGCTGCGGGGCACCAGGGCCAGGATGACGGCGAAGGCCGCGAGGCCGACCGCGGTCACGGCCCAGAAGGTCGCGCGCCAGCCGAAGGCCTGGCCGAGCCAGGTGCCGAAAGGCACACCGAGGATGTTGGCGATGGTGAGCCCGGTAAACATCAGCGCGATCGCCGAGGCCTTCTTGTTGGGCGCGACCAGACCGGTGGCGACCACCGAGCCGACGCCGAAGAAGGTGCCATGGGCAAAGGCAGTGATGATGCGAGCGCCCATCAGCGTCCAATAGTCGGGCGCCAGCGCACAGGCGAGATTGCCAATGGTGAAGATTGCCATCAGCGCCAGAAGCACGGTCTTGCGCGGCCAGTTGCCGGTGGCGATGGTGAGCAGCGGCGCGCCGATGACGACGCCCAGCGCATAGCCCGAAATGAGCTGGCCGGCGGCCGAGATCGAGACGCCGAGGTCTTTGCTGACGTCGAGCAAAAGACCCATGATGACGAATTCGGTGACACCGATGCCGAAGGCGCCGGCAGCGAGGGCATAGAGAGCAAGAGGCATGGCGGTTTTCCACTTCCAAGACGGGCCGTTAAGGCGACGAGCGCCTTGTCCAAACCCGCGCCCCGACCGGGAAGATCGTGTCGCCACGCACTGTGAACCAGACTTGATCAAGGCATATTTTCTGTGAAATAGATTCACAGATGGCCAGACCCGATATTAACCGCTCCGGCGAGATCGAAGTTTTCGTGCGTGTCGTCGAAGCGGGCAGCTTCTCGGCTGCGGCACGCGCATTGCGCATGACGCCGTCGGCGGTGAGCAAGCTGATCGCGCGGCTGGAAGCCCGGCTTGGCGCGCGGCTGGTCAGCCGCTCGACACGCAAGCTGCAGCTGACGCCCGAGGGAACCGCCTTCTACGAGAGCGGGCTGCGCATCCTGGCCGACATGGCGGCTGCCGAGCGCGAGGCGGCGGCGGGGGCCGCGCCGCGCGGACGGCTGCGCGTCAACAGCTACGTGCCGTTCGGGGTGCACCGGCTGATCCCACTTTTGCCGCGCTTCCTTGAGCGCTACCCGGAAATATCGGTCGATCTGGTGCTGACCGACAGCGTCATCGACCTGATGGCCGAACGCGCCGACATCGCCATCCGCGCCGGGCCGCTTGGCGAATCACGGCTGGTGGCGCGCAAACTCGGGCAAAGCCCGGTTGTGGTGGTTGCGGCACCGTCCTACCTTGACGCGCATGGCACGCCGCTGACGCCGGCCGATCTCGACAGCCACAACCGCATGGGCTTCGGCTTCGTCAGGCATATCGATGGCTGGCCGTTCCTCGACGCGGAGGGCCGCGCGGTCATGGTCCCGATCACCGGCAATGCGCTGGTCAGTGACGGTGAGGCGATGCGGCTGATGACGCTGGCCGGAGCCGGCATCTCCCGGCTGGCGCGCTGGCACGTCGCGGCCGATATCGCTGCCGGACGGATGGTGGCGCTGCTGGAGGATTTCAATCCGGGCGACGAGGAGGCGACGCACGCCGTCTATGTCGGCCAGGGCCGCCACCTACCGGCGCGGGTCCGGGCCTTTCTCGATTTCCTGGCCGAGACCGTGCGGCTCTGACGAAGCGCGGTTTTCAAGGTCCGTTCGACAGCCCAGCAGGGGCAGGATATGGATTCCTGCCCGGTCATAGCAGGCGCTTCGCGCCCAGGCACCGAAAGCGTTGGCAATTCAGGAGGCGTGATTTGGTCCGCTTGTCCTTGGTCACGGCATCCCTGCTAGCCATCGCGACATGGCTGCATGCCCCAACGATCTCCGAGGCAGCCGAGGCCTCGACAACAGCCGTGCCTGCCGCAAACGCCGGAAATGACGACGTCAAGCAGCTTGTCTCGGTGGTTCTGGCGGAAACGGAGGATTTCTGGGGCACCACCTTCAAAGCCGGCGGATCGACTTACGAGGAGCCCAAGCTGGTGCTGTTCACCGGCTTCATCGCCACCGCATGCGGTGCCGTTTCAGGTACATCATACTGCGCGGCAGACCATAGGATTTATCTCGATCCGGCGTTCCCCGAGCTTCGAGAGGTCGGTTTGACCGGAGATTTCGCCAAGGCGTTGATTGTCGCCCGGGAGGTTGCGTACCACGTGCAGAACATCTCGGCCGTTCCGCAGCAGCTTGTCGCCGACGGTGACCAGCAAGCCGCCATCATCCGGTCGGAACAGGTCGAACTGCAGGCCGATTGTTTTGCCGGACTGTGGAGCCGCTACGTTCAGGACAAGGGGTTGTTGGAAGGCACCGATCTGGCCCAAGCCAGAGAACTGCTGCGATCTCTTGGAGACGATCAGGCCGCCAATGCCTCCGGAAATTCGACGGCCAAGAGGTACGGCACCTCAGAACAGAGGATCCGCTGGTTTGATCGGGGCCTTGCCGGAAAAGCGATCGCGGACTGCAATACTTTTGCCAATCCGCTTTAATACCGAGCCTATCCACTACGGGTGAGGTGCGCCATCATCAGGTGATAGCCTTCAAGGCTTTCCTGATCTTTTCAATGACGGTGCCGATGTCCGATCGCCCGGACGTGTATTCCCCATCCGGGTCACAATACGCGTCCCGCAGCCGCTCCAAATGAGCAATCACGGCGGCTGCGTAGTCATGCGCCGTACCGGCGACGGCGACCTTTTCAAATTCGCCTCGCGCGGCACTGACCGCGCCAACGCAGACTTTCCAATCGTAAGGGCTGGCAGAAGCCGCGGCCTGGCGATCAGCCATGATCGCGACAATCTCGGCTCGAAATTCCTCGGCGGATGGTGCCATCGTCGCCCCTGACATCCCGGT
Source organism: Mesorhizobium sp. CNPSo 4671 (assembly GCF_057784245.1). Classification (NCBI taxonomy): domain Bacteria; kingdom Pseudomonadati; phylum Pseudomonadota; class Alphaproteobacteria; order Hyphomicrobiales; family Phyllobacteriaceae; genus Mesorhizobium; species Mesorhizobium sp. CNPSo 4671. The sequence goes on from NZ_JBWLUW010000007.1 coordinate 22,539, forward strand.
ACGCTGCTCCGGCGTCATGATGGTAGCTGCGAACCCGTGCTCGGTACAAGGCGTGCGGCCTTGACGAAGCGCGAAAAAGCCGCGTGCCCGAAGGGACGCGCGGCCTTTGGAAAATCGCGTTGTGTTGGAGACGGACTACCCCTTCGGCACGAACGGCGCCGGGCGGCGGCCAGCTGCCTGGCGCTCCAGCATCCAGCCGGGATATTCGGCCGGCAGCGCGCTGACCTCGTCCAGTTTGGCGAGATCATCCGCATCGAGCTTCACTTCAGCCGCGGCAAGGTTTTGTTCGAGCTGATCCATGCGGCTGGCGCCGATGATCACGCTCATCACGAAAGACTTGGCCAGGACATAGCCGAGCGCCACGGTGGCGACACTCACATTATGCTTTTTCGCGATCTCGCGCATGACGGCGACGGCCGCCCAGGCGCGATCCTCGTTGACCGGCGGGAAGTTGAAGGACGCGCGGCGGCCCTCGCCATTGCCGGGCGCGCCGGGGCCGTATTTGCCGGAAAGCAGGCCACCGGCCGTCGGCGACCACACCATCAGGCCGAGTTTCTCCTCGTTGATGAGCGGCACGATCTCTCGCTCGAGGTCGCGGCCGGCGATCGAATAATAGGACTGGATGGTCTCGAAACGGGCAAAACCCTTACGGTCGGCGATGCCGAGCGCCTTGGCGATGCGCCACGCCGCCCAGTTGGACACGCCGACATAACGGACCTTGCCGCTGGCAACGAGATCGTCGAGCGCCCTCAGCGTCTCGTCGATCGGCGTCACCGCGTCGGTGCCGTGCAGCTGATAGAGATCGATATGGTCGAGCTGCAGCCGTTCGAGGCTGGCATCGACCGAATCCATAATGTGGCCGCGCGACGAGCCGCGCTCGTTCGGGCCCTGGCCCATGGCGCCATGCACCTTGGTGGCGATGACCACGCTCGACCTGGCGACGCCAAGGTCCTTGAGCGACTGGCCGAGCAAGCGTTCGGATTGGCCAAATGAGTAGACATCGGCCGTGTCGAAGAAATTGACGCCGGCGGCGATCGAGCGGCCGACGATCTCGTTGACGCCCTTCTGGTCGAGGCTGGCGATCAGGCCCCATTGGGCATTTTCGCCGGCGGCGCCGAAGGTCATGGTGCCGAGGCACAGTTCGGAGACGAACATCCCCGTATTGCCAAGCTGGTTGTAGCGCATGGTGGAGGCTCCAGGAGAATTGTGAGGACACAAAACAAATAGGAACGGAACGTTTCGTTTCTAGTGGTGGCGCAATGGCGCTTCCGGATTGGCCCAACCCTGTAGGCATGAGCGTTGTTGGCCTAGGCATCCCAGGGATTGAGCACCGTCACGCCTGCATCATCAAAGTCGGCAACGTTGCGCGTGACAAGAATGAGATCATGGACAAGCGCGGTTGCCGCGATGAGGGTATCGGCACTGCCTCGTGTGCGGCCTGCGGTGATGCGGCCCCAAGCCAACGCGACATCTTCCGTGACAGCAAGAATACGGTCGGCATTGTCCCGCCGAAGCTCCCTTAGCCACAGATCAAGGCGTGTTGCCTTTTCGGAGTCGACCTTGCGTAGCTTGATGATCCCACGCTCGATCTCTCCAAGCGTGATGACGCTGAGACTCACCGAGGTCGGATCCACCGAAGCCAGCCATTCAGTCGGCTTGGATAGTCGCCTCTGCACATCCGAAACGATGTTCGTGTCGAGCAGATACATCAGAGATCGACGTCCCGGATCATCGTCTCTGGGCGGCGGTTGACCTCTTCGGCGAAATCGTCGTCCCAAACCGGGCCGGTCAAAAGATACTCCGCCAACGACTTCTTCTTTCCAGCTAGGCGGTCGTAATCCTCAACGGAAAGCACCACTGCGGCGCGCTCGCCGCGCAATGTCACAGTCTGCGGTCCCTCGCTGCGCGCACGCTGAACCACCTTGGAGAAATTGTTCTTTGCGTCTTGCAGGTGCCAATTCATTGAATGCTCCTAGCTAGCTTGGCTAGATATAGCATTCGCCCGGTGAAGCCGCAAGGAATGCTGTGTTGGCGCCGGGGCGGGCCTACCGGCTGCCGAAGATCGCCGAACCAACCCTGACGCTGGTGGCGCCGAAGGCGATCGCCGTCTCGTAGTCACCGGACATGCCCATGGACAGCTTTTCGACGCCGGCCTCGCGCGCCAGTTTCTCCAGCAGGGCGAAATGCGGACCCGGGTTTTCGTCGGCCGGCGGAATGCACATCAGGCCTTCGATGGCGAGGCCGTAGACGTCACGGCAGCGGGCGACGAAGGCGATCGCCGCGCGTGGCTCGATGCCGGCCTTCTGCGGCTCCGAGCCGGTGTTGACCTGGACATAGAGCTTTGGGGCGCGACCCTGCCGTGCGATCTCCTTGGCAAGTTCGGCGGCGATCTTGTCGCGGTCGACCGTCTCGATGACGTCGAACAGCGCCACCGCCTCCTTGGCCTTGTTCGATTGCAGCGGACCGATCAGATGCAGTTCGATATCCGCAAAGGCCTGCTTCAGCTCAGGCCATTTGCCTTGCGCCTCCTGCACGCGGTTCTCGCCGAAGACCCGTTGGCCGGCATCGATCACCGGCTGGATGTCGGCGGCATCAAAAGTCTTGGAGACGGCCACCAGCGTCACCGCGCCGGTCTCGCGGCGGGCTTCCTGCTCGGCGGCGGCGATCTTCGCCTTGACCGCGAAAAACTGCTGAACGGTGTCACCCATATGCAAATCCCGCTGTTTTGACCCGCGTTTTTAGCCGTCGCGATGCCCATATGGTTGACGGGTTTGCCAAACCATGGTGAACACCCGGACCACATTCCCTGAACCGCACAGCCGATCGCCCGCGGTTCGCGCCTGCTTTTAAGTGAAAAACGTCCCATGGCAACCGAACGATACAATCCGCGCGCGTCAGAGCCCAAATGGCAGAAGGCCTGGGCCGAAAAGAAGCTGTTCGAAGCGCGCAATGACGACCCGAAGCCGAAATACTACGTGCTCGAGATGTTCCCCTATCCGTCGGGGCGCATCCATATCGGCCATACCCGCAATTACACGATGGGCGACGTGGTGGCGCGCTACAAGCGGGCCAAGGGGTTCAACGTGCTGCACCCGATGGGCTGGGACGCCTTCGGCATGCCGGCCGAGAACGCGGCGATGCAGAACAAGGTCCATCCCAAGGAATGGACCTACCAGAACATCGCCACCATGCGCGAGCAGCTCAAGGTGATGGGCCTGTCGCTGGACTGGGCACGCGAATTCGCCACCTGCGATGTCGATTACTACCACCGCCAGCAGATGCTGTTCCTCGATTTCGTCGAGAAGGGGCTGGTGACGCGCAAATCCTCCAAGGTCAACTGGGACCCGGAGGACATGACGGTGCTCGCCAACGAGCAAGTCATCGACGGGCGCGGCTGGCGCTCAGGCGCGCTGGTCGAACAGCGCGAGCTGACGCAGTGGTTCTTCAAGATCACCGACTACGCGCAGGACCTGCTGGATTCGCTCGACGGCCTCGACGAATGGCCGGAAAAAGTGAAGCTGATGCAGCAGAACTGGATCGGCCGTTCGGAAGGCCTGCTGATCCGCTGGCCGCTGGCGTCGGACGTAGCCGGCGAGCATGAGCTGGAGGTCTATACGACAAGGCCCGACACCATTTTCGGCGCCTCCTTCATGGCCGTCGCCGCCGATCATCCGCTGGCCAAGAAGGCCGCCGAGACCAATCCGGCGCTGGCGAAGTTCATCGACGAAGTGCGCCATATGGGCACCTCGGTTGCCGCACTTGAGACGGCCGAGAAGAAGGGTTTCGACACCGGCATCCGTGTCGTCCATCCCTTCGACGACAGCTGGACGCTGCCGGTCTACGTCGCCAATTTCGTGCTGATGGAATACGGCACCGGCGCCATTTTCGGCTGCCCGTCCGGCGATCAGCGCGACCTCGACTTCGCCAACAAATACGGCCTGCCGGTGATCCCGGTGGTGATGCCGGAAGGCGGCGATGCGAAGACCTTCCAGATCGTCGAGGAAGCCTATGTCGACGACGGCCTGATGATCAATTCACGCTTCCTCGACGGCATGAAGCCGGACCGCGCCTTCGACGAGGTGGCGAAGCTCTTGGAGCAGAAGACGATCGGCAACCGGCCGATGGCCGAGCGCAAGGTGAATTTCCGCCTGCGCGACTGGGGCATTTCGCGCCAGCGCTACTGGGGTTGCCCGATCCCGATGATCCATTGCGAGGATTGCGGCGTGGTGCCGGTTCCTAAGGCCGATCTGCCGGTCAAGCTGCCGGACGATGTCGATTTCGACCGGCCTGGCAATCCGCTCGACAGGCACCCGACCTGGCGGCATGTGAAGTGCCCGCAATGCGGTGGCGATGCGCGCCGCGAGACCGACACGATGGACACGTTCGTCGATTCGTCCTGGTATTTCGCCCGCTTCACCGCGCCCTGGGCGCACGAGCCGACCGATCCCAAGGCGGCCAATGAATGGCTGCCGGTCGACCAGTATATTGGCGGCATCGAGCACGCGATCCTGCACCTGCTCTACTCGCGCTTTTTCACCCGCGCCATGCGCGAGACCGGCCATGTCGATCTGGCCGAGCCGTTCAAGGGCCTGTTCACGCAAGGCATGGTCGTGCACGAAACCTATCGCGTCGGAACGGCTTCGAACGGCCGCTGGCTGGCGCCGACCGAGGTGCGGCTGGAGGGCGTCGACGGCGAACGCCGGGCCTTCGACATCGCCACCGGCGAGGCTGTCACCATCGGCCCGCTGGAGAAGATGTCGAAGTCGAAGAAGAACACGGTGAGCCCGGAAGACATCACCGACGGCTACGGCGCCGACACGGCGCGCTGGTTCATGCTGTCGGATTCGCCGCCCGAGCGCGATGTAGAATGGACCGATGATGGCGCCGCCGGCGCGCATCGCTTCATGCAGCGCATCTGGCGTCTGGTTTCGACGGCGGCTGAGACGCTGGCAGGCGTCAAGCCTGCTGCGGCTGACGCCGGTGAGGCGGGAGCGGTCTCGAAGGCCACGCACAAGATCCTGAAAGCGGTCGGCGAGGACATCGAGAAGCTCGGCTTCAACCGTGCCATCGCCCGCATCTATGAACTGGCCAACGTGCTGACCACGCCGCTCAGCCAGGTGGCGGAAGGCAAGGCCGATCCGGCGCTGCAAGGCGCCTGCCGCCAGGCGGTGGAGATCCTGGTGCATCTGATCGCGCCGGTGATGCCGCATCTGGCCGAAGAGTGCTGGGAGACGCTCGGCGGCACCGATCTGGTCGCCGAACGGCCGTGGCCGGTCTTCGATCCAGCGCTGGTCGTCGACAACGAAGTGACCTATCCGGTGCAGGTCAACGGCAAGAAGCGGGGGGATTTGACAATTGCCCGCGACGCGGACCAAGGTGCGGTCGAAAAAGCGGTATTGGCTCTCGACTTCGTGCAGAAAGCGCTCGAAGGTAAGGCTCCGCGCAAGGTGATCATCGTGCCGCAGAGGATCGTCAATGTCGTTGCCTGATCGGGAAAAGACAGAGCTGAGCCGTTTGCTGCGCCGCGTTGCGCTTGCCGGCCTTGTCGGCGCGCTTGCGCTGGTTTCGGCCTGCACGGTGCGGCCGCTCTATTCCAACGCGCCGTTGTCGACGGGCTCGACCGCCAATACCGAACTGGCGTCGATCGCCATCAAGCCGGTCAAGACGCGTTATGCCCAGCAGGTGCGCAACAATCTGATCTTCGGCTTTGGGCGTGGCGCCGGCGAACCGGCCTCGCCGCTTTATTCGCTCGATCTCACCGTGACCGAAGCCGTCGATTCGGCGGCGCTCGTGCAGGTTGGAACCGACGAAGACGAGCCCACCGCCGGTTCGGTGACGCTGAACGCCAGCTATACGCTGACCGATATGAAAACCGGTGCCGTCATCACGGTCGGCAAGCGCGCGATCACCTCGTCCTTCGACAGGCCACGCCAGGAATTTGCTTCGTACCGGGCGCAGATCGACGCCGAAAATCGCGCCGCGCGCGAATTGGCCGAGGCCCTGCAGCTGTCCATCGCCCAGGATCTGGTCCGGCACGGCAAGGCGGCCAGCTAGCGCCGCTTTTCGTTTCACGGAAGACGACCTTTCGATCCTGGTGTCCGGCCGCCCCGCAGCGGCCGAGCATCCTATTTTCAGCTCACCTTTTTAGCTCGACGTATTGGATGGCGCGATGATCGCCGAATGACGATTGGCTGCTCGAATCCGGATCCCACACATCGCTGCGAAAGATGCATTTCGGTCGCTCCAAAGGTGCTGACGGGAAGCAACTGTTAACCACTCGCTCCCTATGTCTCAGCAGACGTTTCAGAGTGAGTCTTGAGAATGGAATCCAAGCGTTTTCCTCGGGTCAATTCATTGAAGTCAGCTTCGCCCGATGACCCCGAGGGAAAGCGTTTCAACGGCCAGCAGCCCGGCGCGGCCAAGGCCAGCAATCTCCCGCCACCTGTTGATCTCGGCGGCAACGAAAGCCCTGCCTGGCAAGACTATTTCTTCCTGGCGCCCAATGTGCGGTTTACGCGCACGCCGGATTATGAGGCCAATACGCGCCGTCCGGAACGCGACCAGATTGCCGCCGAGCAAAGTGAGCCACTAGCGCCGCCGGCGCCGCAGGCGATGGCAAAATCCACCGCGGCGTCCCACGCCTTGCCCCCGCAGACGAGCAGCCGGCCTCCCGCCTCGTCCGTACCATCCATCCCAGCCGGGCATACCAGCGAAAAGGCGCGGGCTGTTGCGCCGGTTGGTCCGAGGACGGCCGCGCCGGCACGGACATCCGCACCGGCGGCGTCCGCCCAGGGAATGGCTGCGCCGGTCAAGACACCAGGCCGCGAAACCGTGCGCTGGCCCTATCTGTCGAATCACGTCTTCTTCGAGCTCATGGCGCCTTACATGATCGAGAGCCCGTTGCCGGCGCCTCGGGCGGTCCCAACTCCCCGTCGGGCAGCGCCGGTTGTCTCCCCACGGGTCGACGTCCGCGCCGCGTCCATGGCCGATCCGACCGCATTGTTCCGTGTGATCGACTGCCTGCCAGGCCAGCAGGCTCCGTCTGCCCCGCCGGAAGTCCGTCCGGCCAACTCGAACGAAGCCGTGGTCCAGCCGGTGGCGAGCAGCGCACCGCGACGGGCCCAAATGGCGGTTGCAGTTCCCGCTGTCGCGGGCAGTGCCGCGCCGGCGCAGGTCGCGGGGGAGGCCGGGCAGGCTCCGGCCGTGCGCGTGTCAGCGCCACTGCCCAAGGCCGGCAAGATCGTGCCGGCCACGACGGGCGAAGCGTACGAACTGCCCTCGGAAGAGCTGCTGCAGCAGCCGCCGGAAGGGCAGGGTTTCTACATGTCGCAGGAGCGGCTCGAGCAGAATGCCGATCTTCTGGAAAGCGTGCTCGAGGATTTCGGCGTGCGCGGCGAGATCATCCACGTTCGCCCCGGTCCGGTCGTCACCCTCTATGAGTTCGAGCCGGCGCCGGGCGTCAAATCGTCCCGCGTCATCGGTCTCGCCGATGATATCGCCCGCTCCATGTCGGCGGTTTCAGCGCGCGTCGCCGTCGTGCCCGGCCGCAACGTCATCGGCATCGAGTTGCCGAACGAGACGCGCGAGACCGTCTATTTCCGCGAGCTGATCGAATCGCAGGGTTTCCGCAAGACCAGCTGCAAGCTGGCGCTTTGCCTTGGCAAGACGATCGGCGGCGAGCCTGTCATCGCCGAGCTGGCGAAGATGCCGCATCTGCTTGTCGCCGGCACCACCGGCTCCGGCAAGTCGGTTGCCATCAACACCATGATCCTGTCGCTGCTCTACCGGCTGAAGCCGGAAGAATGCCGGCTGATCATGGTCGATCCCAAGATGCTCGAACTCTCGGTCTATGACGGCATCCCGCATCTTCTGACGCCCGTCGTCACCGATCCCAAGAAGGCGGTCACCGCGCTCAAATGGGCGGTGCGCGAGATGGAGGACCGCTATCGCAAGATGGCGCGGCTCGGCGTGCGCAACATCGACGGCTACAACGAACGCGCCGCCCAAGCCCGCGACAAGGGCGAGGCGGTCGTCATGACGGTGCAGACCGGCTTCGAAAAGGGCACCGGCGAGCCGCTGTTCGAGCAGCAGGAAATCGATCTGGCGCCGATGCCCTACATCGTCGTCATCGTCGACGAGATGGCCGACCTGATGATGGTTGCCGGCAAGGAGATCGAAGGCGCCATCCAGCGCCTGGCGCAGATGGCGCGCGCGGCCGGCATCCATCTCATCATGGCGACGCAACGTCCCTCGGTCGATGTTATCACCGGCACGATCAAGGCCAACTTCCCGACCCGTATTTCCTTCCAGGTCACCTCCAAGATCGACAGCCGCACCATCCTGGGCGAGCAGGGCGCCGAACAGCTGCTTGGCCAGGGCGACATGCTGCACATGATGGGTGGTGGGCGGATTTCGCGCGTGCACGGCCCCTTCGTTTCCGACGCGGAGGTCGAGCATGTCGTGGCGCATCTGAAGGCGCAGGGCCGCCCGGAATATCTGGAGACCGTGACAGCCGACGAGGATGAGGAAGAGGTCGATGACGACCAAGGCGCGGTCTTCGACAAGGGATCGGTCGCGGCCGAGGACGGCGATTCCAGCTATGACGAAGCGGTCAAGGTGGTGGTGCGCGACAAGAAGTGTTCGACGTCCTACATCCAGCGCCGCCTCGGCATCGGCTACAACCGCGCCGCATCCCTGGTCGAACGCATGGAAAAGGAAGGGCTGGTCGGCGCGCCCAACCATGTCGGCAAACGCGAGATCATCATGGGTCGGCGCCCGCCGGCGGCCGCGCCTGACGACGACGGCGCGGAATGAACAGCTGCCCCTTCGGTGATCGGGCTTTTTCTGATGCGTAATAAAGAAGGCCGGTCGCCCGGCCTTTTTCTCGTTGAAGCAGTGCGATCTCAGCCGATCTTCTGGCCGGTCTTGGCCCAGTCGGCGAGGAACTGTTCCAGGCCCTTGTCGGTCAGCGGGTGCTTGACCAGCGCCTTCAGCGTCGCCGGCGGCGCGGTGATGACATCGGCGCCGATCAGCGCCGCCTGCTTGACGTGGTTCACCGTGCGCACCGAAGCGGTCAGGATCTCGGTCTGGAAATCGTAATTGTCGTAGATCTGCCGGATCTCCTGGATCAGCTCCATGCCGTCCGAGCCGGTGTCGTCGATGCGGCCGACGAAGGGCGAGATGAACGAGGCGCCGGCCTTGGCGGCGAGCAGCGCCTGGTTGGCCGAGAAGCACAGCGTGACGTTGACCATGCGGTTCATCTGGGTGCGGATCGTCTTGCAGGCCTTCAGGCCGTCCAGTGTCAGCGGCACCTTGATGCAGACATTGGGCGCGATCTTGGCCAGCACCTCGGCCTCCGCCATCATGTCCTTGTATTCGGTCGCCACGACTTCGGCCGAGACCGGGCCGGCGACGATATCGCAGATCTGCTTGGTGACGTCGGCGATCTTGCCCCCGGATTTGAGAATCAGCGACGGATTGGTGGTGACGCCGTCGAGCAGTCCCAGATCGTTGAGTTCACGGATATCCTTGATGTCGGCGGTGTCGACAAAAAATTTCATGACGGGTCTCCTGAAGATTCTTATGTGCATGCCATGCACATTCGGGGTCGGCCTTTGATCTAGACCAAAGTCAGGGCAAGGTCACGCCTCATGATCGAAGATTCGCCCTTTGTCGCAGCCGCACCGGTGCTGGTGCCGATGCCTGCCGAACGCCCCTACACCTATGCCGTGCCGGCCGGCATGCGCGTGGTGCCGGGCTCGATCGTGCGCGTGCCGCTCGGGCCGCGCCAGGTCGCCGGCATCGTCTGGGATGGCGCGGTCGAGAATATCGACGCGAAAAAGCTGCGCCCGATCGAACAGGTTTTCGATTGCCCGCCGATCGACCGCGCCATGCGCCGTTTCGTCGACTGGGTGGCGCAATACACGCTGTCGGCGCCGGGCATGGTCGCGCGGATGCTGCTGCGAGCTCCCGAGGCCTTCGACCCCGAACCCTGGATCGAGGGGCTGCAGCGCACGCTTATCATTCCGGACCGGATGACGGATGCGCGGGCGCGCGTGCTGGAGACGGCCGAGGGCGGACTGGCCTGGACACGCTCGGGTCTCGCCCATGCTGCCGGCGTGTCGTCGACGGTGATCGAGGGGCTCAAGGCGCAAGGCGTGTTCGAGACGGTGATGATCCCGCCGCGCCCGGTGGTCGCCGCGCCTGACTCGAGCTACGCCGTGCCGGAACTGATGCCGGACCAAAGCGAGGCCGCATCGATGCTGCGCGCCAATGTCGCGGCCGGCGTGTTCAATGTTGCGCTGCTCGATGGTGTCACAGGTTCGGGCAAGACGGAGGTTTACTTCGAGGCGGTGGCGGCAGCCCTCGACCAGGGCAAGCAGGTGCTGATCCTTTTGCCGGAAATCGCACTGACCCACGCTTTCCTCGAGCGTTTCCAGCAGCGCTTCGGTGCCAAGCCGGGTGAATGGCATTCCGACCTGCCGCCCAGGATGCGCGAAAAAGTCTGGCGGCAAGTGGCTGAGGGCACGGTGCGCGTCGTTGCTGGTGCCCGCTCCGCGCTGTTCCTGCCGTTCAAAGAGCTTGGGCTGATCGTCGTCGATGAGGAGCACGATCCCGCCTACAAGCAGGAAGACCGTGTCTTCTACAATGCGCGCGACATGGCGGTGGTGCGCGGTCACATTGGTAGCTTTCCGGTGGTGCTGGCGTCGGCGACGCCATCGGTCGAAAGCCGGGTCAATGCGAGCCAAGGCAAATACAACAGGGCCATTCTCTCCGCCCGCTTCGCCGAGGCCGCACTGCCGCAGCTGAAGTCGATCGACATGCGGCGCGCGCCGCCGGCGCGCGGCGGCTTCCTGTCGCCTGTGCTTCTCGACCATATGCGCAAGACGCTGGAGAAGAAGGAACAGTCGCTCTTGTTCCTCAACCGGCGCGGCTATGCGCCGCTGACGCTGTGCCGGGTCTGCGGCCATCGCTTCGGCTGTCCGGTCTGCTCGGCTTGGCTGGTCGAGCACCGCTTTCGCGGCCAGCTGGTCTGCCATCATTGCGGGCACAATGAGCGCCGCCCCGAAGCCTGCCCGGAATGCGGCACGCTTGATCACCTGGTCGCTTGCGGGCCGGGCGTCGAGCGCATCGCCGAGGAGGTCGTCACGCATTTTCCCGATGCGCGCACCATCGTCTTGTCATCGGACCTGATGGGCGGGGTGCGGCGGCTGCGGCTGGAACTGGAGGCGATCGCCGATGGCGAGGCCGATATCGTCATCGGCACGCAGCTGGTCGCCAAGGGCCACAATTTTCCCAACATGACGCTGGTCGGCGTCGTCGATGCCGATCTCGGCCTTGCCAATGGTGATCCGCGCGCCGCCGAGCGTACTTTTCAGCTGCTCAGCCAGGTGACCGGCCGCGCCGGCCGCACCGGCAAGAAGAGCCTCGGCCTGCTGCAGACGTTTCAGCCCGACCATCCGGTGATGCGGGCGATCGTCTCGGGCGATGCCGAGGCTTTTTACGAGCGCGAGATCGCCGAGCGCGAGCGGGCGGCTTTGCCACCCTTCGGCCGCTTGGCCGGCGTCATCGTCAGCGCGGTGACACGAGCGGAAGCAGAAGGTCATGCACGCGGCCTGCGCCGCGCCGCGCCCGAAGCGTCCGACCTGTTTGTACTGGGGCCAGCCGAGGCGCCGCTGTCGTTGCTCGGCGGCCGTCACCGCTTCCGCCTGCTGATCCAGGGCGAACGGCGCGCCGACATGCAAGGGTTTATCCGCGCCATGCTGGCCAATGGGCCGAAACAGCGTGGTTCGGTCCGCGTGCAGGTGGATATCGATCCGCAGAGCTTTTTGTAAGGTCGCCATATCGGCGATACGCTGCAGGCCAGCGAGAAACGGAAGATCGAATGAAAACCCTTGGCCTTCTGGGCGGCATGAGCTGGGAATCGACCGCCATCTACTACCGCCTGCTCAACGAGATCGTGCGCGAGCGCCTTGGCGGGCTGCATTCGGCCAAACTGCTGCTGTGGTCGTTCGATTTTGCCGAGATCGCGGAGCGGCAGCATCATGGCGATTGGGAGGGGGCCGGCATGCTTCTGGTCGAAGCGGCGCGCAAGCTCGAGGCGGGCGGCGCGGAAGGGCTGCTTCTGTGCACCAACACCATGCACAAACTGGCCGACCAGGTGCAGGCATCGGTATCGATCCCGCTGATCCACATTGCCGACGCCACCGCGGTGGCGATCAAGCGTGCCGGCATGCAGCGTCCGGCGCTGCTGGCGACGCGCTTCACCATGGAGCAGGATTTCTACAAGGGCCGGCTTACCGACAAATACGGCCTGTCGCCAGTGGTGCCCGATGCGGCCGGGCGCGACATGGTGCATCGCGTCATCTATGACGAGCTCTGCCAGGGTATAGTCACCGAGACTTCGAAGACGGCTTATATAGAAGAGGCCGAACGCCTGCGCAGCGAGGAAGCCGCCGACAGCATCATAATGGGCTGCACCGAGATCACCATGCTCATCGGCCAGGACGATTTCGACATTCCGGTGTTCGACACGACTCGCATCCACGCCGAGGCGGCGGTGGAATTCATGCTGTCCTGAAGCAATTCAACGGAAAGCCTGTCAGGGCGGGGCAGCCACGGCGACTGTTCCGCTGCCGACCACTTTCAGCTTCCATCCGTCCGCTTCCGTGCCGGCCAGGTTGAGATGACCGGTGAGAAAGTACAGGCGATCGGTGTCGGGACCTTTGGCGGTGCAGAACCGGTCCTGCAGATAGGATGGCGGCGTCGCCTGGTAGTAGAGATTCGCCTCGATGCTGGCAGGGCGTGCGCCCTTCGGCAGATCGGCAAGCGGGATCGAGTAGCTCAGCGTGTCACTGCCGCCCTCGACATAGTCGGGGTCGTCCTCCACGGCAGTTGTGCCGACATCGACGGCGAGCTCTTCATCCGCGCCCAAGGCCTTGGCGATTTCCAGCCGGTCCGAGAGCGGCAGGAAGCCCGAAGGCAATATGCGGTTGTCCTTCACCTCCGTGCAGATCGACAGGAAGCTGGTGGTCAGTTCGCCTTCCGGCTTCGAATGGGCATTGCAGACCGGATTGGGCGTATCGGCCGGCGGGGTGGAGACCAGCTCCTGATAAATCTGGACCTGATCCTGGCGCGTGATCTTCTGGTAGTGCGGCTGATGCGGCCGTTCGCCAGGGTGCACGCGGCCGGAACAATCGTCTTTCCACCAAAGTTCGCCATCGAGCGGCTTGCCGTCGGCGCCGACGATGACGCCGGCGGCGTTGGTGCGGCCGGAGACCCAGAGCGGCTCGCCGTTCTGGTCGAACACACTGAAGGTCAGAAACGCGCGCCGGAAACCGACGCCTGAGGGAAATTTGTGACCGGCAAGGTTCTTCACCGTCACCTTGGCGTCGAGCGTGTCGGCGGTCAGGGCAAGGTTGCTGACGGCGACGGTGGCGGTTGCCTGCGAGGCCTGGTCGAGCATCGCCTGCTCGGTGAGGACGAGCGGATCGACGGCCTTCTTGCCCATCATCGGATCGCGCGTCCTGATGCCGAAGACATCGGGAAACTGCTGCGCCATCTTGACCAGGAAGACATTGAGGCCAACCAGCGTGTGGCGGGCAAAGCCCTCGCGAGCCAGAAGGTCCGGCGCGTTGCTGGATTCCGTCTGTGGGAAATTGAGATTCTCCTGGATGCTGGCGATCTTGCTCGTCGTCGGCGATCCGTCCTTTTCCGCCGACGGCATGTGGCAGCCCTGGCAGCTGCGCGGCGTGGCGCCGGGGCCGAACGGAAGCTGCCCGTCCGGGGTGCTGCCGGTTCGATAGGCGCTGAACGCCCATTCCGGATAGGTCGTCTGCTCATAGATATGCGCCAGCGTGTTGGTGCCTTGCAGAACCGGCAGATGAACCGTGTGGCAGGTCCCGCAAACCTCGGAACTCATGATCGTGGCGTCGTGAACCGGTTTGATGCCGAGAGCGGTATGCATCGGCCCGACCTCCGGTTTCTCGAAGGGGCCGATCAGCGTATCGGGCGAACCGACCATGAAGCTGCCGGTGAAGGTCTTGGCAAAACCGGTTGCATGCGGATTGAGCAGCGCCTGACGCTCGTCGACGCAAGCGTTCTGCGGCTGGTCACCGAGCGGGTCGCTGGCCTTGCTGTTGAGCACCATGCGGTGACACGACGTGCAGGTGATGCCGTCGCGGGCAAGCATGCCGTAATTGGCATGCGCGGCACTCGGATTGTCGGCCGGCCATGGCGTCGCATCGACCATTGCGCGCGAGAACGGTTCGCATTTGCCCGTGCGCGCCTTGTCGTCGATGTGAAACTGCCGCTCTCCGGCGATGCCGTGGCAGCCGACACAGACGTCCTGCACGACGCCGGACATTTTGGGGTGAAAGCTCTGCGTTTCACTGGCCAGTTGCGCAAAGAAGATCGGATCGCGGCCGCCCAACCCCATCGGCGAGGTTCGCCAGGTCGCAAAGGGCGACAGGTTGACCAGGCCGTCGCCATGTGGGTTCGGCTTGGTCATGTCGAACTGCAGCCCGGTGCTGCCGGCATCATGACAGCCGAGGCACTGGCTGGAGGTCAGGAAAGTGTCCGATGCATCGGGGCCCTTGGCCCCGACCCAGGTGTTGTCGTAGGTCTCGGAAGGCATTCGCGAGACGGTGTCGTAGCTCGGCATCTCGCGGACATAGGCTCGCAGCGCGGCGATCACGTCGGCGTTCGGACTGTAGAGCGGTTGACCAAGGCGCGGGCTGGCATTGACCGGCAAAACGACGGTCTGGTGCAAAGTCGGAGCCGGCGCTCCGTCGAAGAAGTCCTGTGCGAGATAGTTGAGCGGCTTGCCTGGCTCGCCGGCGATATTCTTGGGCGATGCGAAAGTCAGATTGTCGGCTGCCGAGGCATGACAGTTCATGCAATATTGGGCGAAGCCCATGTTGGGCAGGCTGTTGTTGTCGGCCGGCAGGGCCGGCCAATCCGGAGTCCAGCCGCTCTGGCTGCCAAAGCCGTACCAGCCCCAGAACCAGCCGTCGTAAGAGGCGCTGGCATCACGGATCATGATCGCAGCGCCGCTGGTTGGAAAAAGCTTGACGGGATCGACCGTCCGGCAATCGGATGCCGGCTCGGAGAACATTTCCTTCACCATGATGGCGCCGTCAGGTACGGGCGGCGGATGATCGACCTCGCCCTCGGCCGAGCGGTTCTTGCGAAGCCAGTCCATCATCTCGGGCGAATACCAGATCATGACAGGCGCATGGGTTCCGAAATCCTTGCCCTGCCAGGCGCCGTTGACCAGGGTCGCGATGCGGGGTCCGGCCTGGCGCACGAATTTGTCGTGCACCCATCCGGCCGCCTCGTCGCGGTAGCAGTAGCTGCCGAGATATTGGTTGAGCTTGTTCTCGTAGTCCCCCAGGGACTGCGCCGAGGGTTTCTTGATCGTGGCCTCAAGCAGGTGGCAGACTAGGGGATCGGCGGGAACCATCGCTGTCGGCCGTTCGGCGACGCAGTCGGCGCGCGCGCCTTGCGTGATGCTGGCAAGGGCGGCCGCGGCGACCCAGATGCGGGCCAGGTTCAACGCCCGACCGAGATTCGGCATGATCGTCTCCGCATTCGAGATCCTGCCTGCCGCACTCCGTCCGCGCAGATTTCACAAGTGATCGTGAAACATGTGCAATTGCTAAAATGAACAAGCAGTCGACGAAATAAACATCGAGACCATAATACTTGGCATACGTTGCGGCAAGGCGCGCAATCTATACTGTCGAAGAAATTGCATCCGGCATGCTCGCGTGCGTGGATTTTCTTGCACAACAGCCATATCGGCGGCGGAGCCGGTGCTTCCCAGGCGGGCATTTCCTGGGAGGCCTTGGCGAAAACTCGGTGTGCCGGCTGCGCGCTTGACTTCCGCCACGGGTGACATTCAATGCATCCGCAATTCTTGTGAGGGGTCGAGACAGAATGGACTTTGCGCTTCCGTGGCCGACGAGCCAGGGCGAATGGCTGGCCTGGTCGAGCGCCGTCTTCACCGTTCTGCTCGGGCTTCTGTTTTTCCTGGCACCCAACCTGGCCTTCCGCATCCTGCGCCTGCAGGCCAAGCCTGAGAAAGCGGCGGCGATCGCCGAGGGGCGCGGCAGGATGTCGGGCTTTTATCTCGGCGTCGGCCTGTGCTGCATCCTGCTGGCACAGCCATTGGTTTACATGGCGCTCGGCTTCTCCTGGCTGTTCACCGCCTTCGGCCGGCTGCTGTCGATGATGTCGGATGGCGCAAACACACCTTTCAATTGGGTTTCCATTGTGGTGGAATTGGTCTTGGCGGCATTGCCGCTCGCCTTTGCCTTCGGCTTTGTGCCCTGAATCCAAGGGTATTGCGGCGCATAAGGCGCGAGTCTTTCGCCAGATGCGACAATAGTGCCTGAAAAGCATGCGGAACGACGCATTGCGGTCTTAAAATGCCTGTGCTAGACGGCAATCGACTTTCGGCCGGGGATAGCGGAAGCCGCGCCTCCGTGCTTGAAAAAATGCAGTAAGGTCAAAGATTTAGCCAGAGTTTTTGCTCGCGCCAACAATCTGCGGCCTGTCAGACAAGAGAAAAGACGGTCCGTGGCTCAATCGTCATCGCCAATCTCAGGTGTCGCAGAACGCTATGCGGGTTCGCTGTTCGAACTCGCCCTGCAGGCAAATTCCGTGGCCAAGGTCGAGGCCGACCTCAACAGTTTCGAGGCGATGCTCGCGGGCAGCCCCGACCTGACCCGGCTGATCAACAGCCCGGTGTTCTCCAGCGAGGATCAGGCCAAGGCTATCGCGGCGATCGCCGACAAGGCCGGGATCACCGGTCTGGCCGGCAATTTCCTGCGCGTCGTCGCCCAGAACCGCCGGCTCTTCGCCGTTCCCGGCATGATCAAGGCGTTCCGCCAGATATCCGCCGAACATCGCGGCGAGACCTCTGCCGAGGTAACGTCGGCTCATGAACTGACGGCTGCCCAGCAGACCGAACTCAAGGCTGCGCTGAAGAGCGTTGCCGGCAAGGACGTGGCCATCTCCGTCACCGTCGATCCGTCGTTGCTCGGCGGGCTGGTGGTCAAGATGGGCTCGCGCCAGATCGATACGTCGCTCAAAACCAAACTCAATTCGCTCAAGCTTGCACTGAAAGAGGTCGGCTGATGGACATCCGCGCCGCGGAAATTTCCGCAATTCTGAAAGACCAGATCAAGAATTTCGGCAAGGAGGCCGAGGTCTCCGAAGTTGGACAGGTGCTGTCCGTCGGTGACGGTATCGCCCGCGTCTACGGCCTCGACAATGTCCAGGCCGGCGAGATGGTCGAATTCCCCGGCGGCATCCGCGGTATGGCGCTCAACCTCGAAGCCGACAATGTCGGCGTCGTCATCTTCGGCGCCGACCGCGACATCAAGGAAGGCGACATCGTCAAGCGGACCGGCGCCATCGTCGACGTTCCGGTTGGTCCGGGCCTGCTCGGCCGCGTCGTCGACGCGCTCGGCAATCCGATCGACGGCAAAGGCCCGATCAAGGCGATCGAACGCAAGCGCGTCGACGTCAAGGCGCCCGGCATCATTCCGCGCAAGTCGGTGAACGAGCCGATGTCGACCGGCCTCAAGGCCATCGATGCGCTGATCCCGGTCGGCCGCGGCCAGCGCGAGCTGGTCATCGGCGACCGTCAGACCGGCAAGACCGCCATTATCCTGGACACGATGCTCAACCAGAAGTCGGTGCACGATAACGGTCCTGAGAAGGAAAAGCTCTACTGCGTCTATGTCGCGGTCGGCCAGAAGCGCTCGACCGTCGCGCAGTTCGTCAAGGTGCTGGAAGAGCGCGGCGCGCTAGAATATTCGATCATCGTCGCCGCCACCGCTTCCGATCCGGCGCCGATGCAGTTCCTGGCGCCGTTCGCCGGCGCCACCATGGGCGAATATTTCCGCGACAACGGCATGCATGCGCTGATCAGCTACGACGATCTGTCGAAGCAGGCTGTCGCCTATCGCCAGATGTCGCTGCTCCTGCGCCGCCCGCCGGGCCGCGAAGCCTATCCGGGCGACGTTTTCTACCTGCACTCGCGCCTGCTCGAGCGCGCCGCCAAGCTCAATGACGATCTGGGTGGCGGATCGCTGACCGCGCTGCCGGTCATCGAGACGCAGGCAAACGACGTGTCCGCCTATATCCCGACCAACGTGATCTCGATCACCGACGGCCAGATCTTCCTCGAAACCAACCTGTTCTTCCAGGGCATCCGTCCTGCGGTGAACGTCGGTCTGTCGGTCAGCCGCGTGGGCTCGGCCGCGCAGATCAAGGCGATGAAGCAGGTTGCCGGCTCGATCAAGGGTGAGCTCGCGCAGTACCGCGAAATGGCGGCCTTCGCGCAGTTCGGCTCGGACCTCGACGCCGCCACGCAGCGCCTGCTCAACCGCGGATCGCGTCTGACCGAACTCCTGAAGCAGCCGCAGTTCTCGCCGCTGAAGACGGAAGAGCAGGTCGCGGTGATCTTCGCCGGCGTCAATGGCTATCTCGACAAGTTGCCGGTCAACCAGGTCGGCAAGTTCGAGCATGGTCTGCTCAGCCACATGCGTGCGGCCGGCAAGGACGTTCTCGACGCCATCCGCAAGGAAAAGGCACTGTCGGACGATCTGCGCGCCAAGCTGAAGGCCGAGATCGACGCTTTCGCCAAGACCTTCGCCTGAGCGAAGCGACAAGACGGGATCAGGTTTGAAGCATGCCTTCATTAAAAGACCTTCGTAACCGTATCGCCTCGGTCAAGGCGACGCAGAAGATCACCAAGGCGATGCAGATGGTCGCCGCGGCGAAGCTGCGCCGTGCGCAAGAGGCCGCGGAAGCGGCGCGCCCCTATTCGGAGCGCATGGGTTCCGTGCTGGCCAACATCACCCAGGCGATCGGCGGCGGCGGCGATGCCCCGGCGCTGATGACCGGTACCGGCAAGGACGACGTCCATCTGCTCGTCGTCTGCACCGCCGAGCGCGGCCTGTGCGGCGGCTTCAATTCGCAGATCGCCCGTCACGCCCGCGACCATATCCGCCGGCTTCTCGCCGACGGCAAGCAGGTCAAGATCATCTGCGTCGGCAAGAAGGGTTTCGACATACTGCGCCGCGACTATGCAGCGATGATCCTCGATCGCGTCGATCTGCGCGAGGTCAAGACGCTCGGCTTCGTCAACGCCGACGCGATCGCCAAGAAGGTCATCCACCTCTTCAACGAGGGTGCCTTCGACGTCTGCACGCTGTTCTATTCGCAGTTCAAGTCGGTGATCAGCCAGGTTCCGACCGCGCAGCAGATCATTCCGGCCGGCGTCGCTTCGTCTGCTCCGGCAGTGTCGGCGGATGGCGCCAACGCCGTCTATGAATACGAGCCGGAGCCGGGCGAAATCCTCTCCGACCTCATCCCGCGCAACATCTCCGTGCAGGTTTTCCGGGCGCTGCTCGAAAACGCGGCCGGCGAGATGGGCGCCAAGATGAGCGCCATGGACAATGCGACGCGCAACGCCGGCGAGATGATCAACAAGCTGTCGATCACCTACAACCGTCAGCGGCAGGCGCAGATCACCAAGGAACTGATCGAAATCATTTCGGGCGCCGAGGCGCTCTAGGCGCGGTTCGCGGGTCAATCTGCCCGCGACCGGACCGCGTGAGAAACAAAGGACGAAAAGGGTAAAGACGATGGCGAAAGCAGCGACCCCCAAGACGGCAGCCCCCAAGGCCGCAGCCGCGAAGACCGCAGCCCCCGCGAAGGCGGCCAAGGCAGCTCCGGCCAAGACGGCGGCAGCGCCAGCAAAGGCCGCAGCGGCCAAGACCTCGGCTGTTGCCACCAAGGCAACCGGCGTTGTCGGCAAGGTCCGTCAGGTCATCGGCGCCGTCGTCGACGTGCAGTTCGGCGATCACCTGCCGCCGATCCTGAATGCGATCGAGACCACCAATGTCGGAAACCGCCTCGTGCTCGAAGTTGCCCAGCATCTCGGCGAGAACACGGTGCGCTGCATCGCCATGGACTCCACCGAAGGCCTGGTGCGCGGCCAGGAAGTTCGCGACACCGGCGGCCCGATCTCCGTGCCGGTCGGCCCGGGCATGCTCGGCCGCATCATCAACGTTATCGGCGAGCCGGTCGACGAAGAAGGCCCGGTCGACGCGACCGAGATGCGCTCGATCCACCAGCCGGCTCCGGCCTATGTCGAGCAGTCGACGGAAGCGCAGATCCTGATCACCGGCATCAAGGTGCTCGACCTGCTGGCACCTTACGCCAAGGGCGGCAAGATCGGCCTGTTCGGCGGCGCCGGCGTCGGCAAGACCGTGCTGATCCAGGAACTGATCAACAACATCGCCAAGGCGCATGGCGGCTATTCGGTGTTCGCCGGCGTCGGCGAGCGCACCCGCGAAGGTAACGATCTCTATCACGAGTTCATCGAATCCGGCGTCAACAAGAAGGGCGGCGGCGAAGGCTCCAAGGCGGCTCTCGTGTACGGCCAGATGAACGAGCCGCCGGGCGCCCGCGCTCGCGTCGGCCTGACCGGCCTGACGGTTGCCGAATATTTCCGTGACCAGGGTCAGGACGTGCTGTTCTTCGTCGACAACATCTTCCGCTTCACGCAGGCAGGTTCGGAAGTGTCGGCTCTGCTCGGCCGTATCCCGTCGGCCGTCGGCTACCAGCCGACGCTCGCCACCGACATGGGCGCGCTCCAGGAACGCATCACCACCACCACCAAGGGGTCGATCACCTCGGTGCAGGCCATTTACGTGCCCGCCGACGACTTGACCGATCCGGCGCCGGCGACCTCGTTTGCCCACCTTGACGCGACGACGACGCTGAACCGCGCCATCGCCGAAAAGGGCATCTATCCGGCGGTCGATCCGCTGGATTCGACCTCGCGCATGCTCGACCCGCTGGTTGTCGGCGACGAGCACTATGCCGTCGCCCGCCAGGTGCAGTCGATCCTCCAGCGCTACAAGTCGCTGCAGGACATCATCGCCATCCTGGGCATGGACGAGCTGTCGGAAGAGGACAAGCAGACCGTGGCCCGCGCCCGCAAGATCGAGCGCTTCCTGTCGCAGCCGTTCTTCGTCGCCGAAGTGTTCACCGGCGCGCCGGGCAAGCTGGTCGACCTCGCCGACACCATCAAGGGCTTCAAGGGCCTCTGCAACGGCGACTACGATCACCTGCCGGAAGCCGCCTTCTACATGGTCGGCGGCATCGAGGAAGCAGTCGAGAAGGCACAGCGCCTGGCGGCTGAAGCGGCATAAGAAGCGAATAGCGAATAGGGAGTAGCGAATAGGGCAAGGTGAGCCGAGCGAGTTTCTTCCGTACTCGCTACTCACTAATTCCTACTCGCTAAAGTGATCATGGCTGAAGCTTTCAAATTCGAACTGGTCTCGCCGGAGCGCCTGCTGGTTTCCGAGCAGGTCGAGTCCGTCGTCATTCCGGGCGCCGAAGGCGAGATGACCGTGATGGCGCATCACGCGCCGGTCATGACCACGATCAAGCCGGGTGTCGTCACCGTGAAGACCGCGTCGGGCGGCGAAGAACGCTATGTCGTGTTCGGCGGCTTCGCCGACATCGTTCCGGCCGGCTGCACGCTGCTGGCGGAATCGGCTGTCGCCGTGAAGGATGTCGATCGTGCGGATCTTGCGCGCCGCATCCAGGAAGCCAAGGAAGATGCCGCCGACGCCAAGGACGACCAGGCGCGCAGCAAGGCCGAGCAGTTCCTCAGCCAGCTCACCACGCTGGAAGGCGCGATTCTCCCGGCCTGAAGTCTGCATCGAGTGACTTGATAAAAAGCGGGGCCTTGCCTCGCTTTTTTGTTTAAATGCCCAAGGCGGCAAAGGCCAGTGTCGGACCATCCCGCCGCAAGTGGACCAGATGCACCGCCACGAGTTCGATCAGCGTCTGGCGTTCGGAGTGGTCTCCAGCGAAGCCGGCCAGGTCGAACACCGCCGTCACGGTCTCGTTCGCCGGTAGCTGCTGGTCCAAAAGCACCGTCAACGCTGCATCGAGCGGATCGGTGAAATGGTTTTCGGGCAAGGTTTTTCCACGCGCGGCGCAGGCGGCGATCCAGGCCGCCACCACCAGCGTGAGATGTACGAACTCGGTACCGGCTTCGAGGCACTCGATGGCGGAGGCGATGATGCGCTGTGGCAGTTTCTGGCTGCCATCATTGGCGATCTGCGCGGTGCGGTGGGCGAGCGCTGTGTTTGAAAAACGCTCGGCAAGCTCGGCTGTGTAGGTTGATGTGTCGAGCCCGGCATCTTCCGGCAATGTCGGGATGGCTTCGGCCCAGAGCCCGTCGACAAATTGCCGGATCGCCGGATCGGCGAAAGCGCGGTCGACCGTGGCGTGGCCGCTGAGCAGGCCGAGATAGGCGATGCCTGAATGCGCGCCGTTGAGCAGCCTGAGCTTCATGTCCTCGAAGGGACCGACATCGCCGACCATGGTGACGCCGAACTTTTCCCAGGCCGGCCGGCCTGCCGGAAAATTATCTTCGACCGCCCATTGGCGGAAGGGCTCGGTCATCACAGGCCAGGCATCTTCGACGCCGAGTTCGCCAGCGACGCGCGTCCGATCGGCGTCGGTGGTTGCCGGCACGATGCGGTCGACCATGCTGGAGGGAAAGGCGACCTGGTTCGCGATGTGGTCGGCGATTCCAGTGTCGCCTGCCGTGGCGAGGCTGGCATCGCGCAATGCGGCGAATTCGATCAGCAGCCGGTGCAGTGTGGCGCCATTGGCGGGCAGGTTGTCGCAGCACAGCACGGTGAAGGCGGATGTACCCGTGGCGCGTCGCCGGGCAAGCGCCTCGGTGAGAAAACCATGCGCCGTCTTCGGTGTTCGCGGATTGGCCAGATCGTGGATGATGTCGGGATGGGCGGTGTCCAGCCCGCCGCCCGCCGCCCTGAGATAGGCCTTCTCGGTGATGGTCAGCGTGACGATGCGGGTGCGCGGATCGGTCAGAACGGCCAGCACGGCGCCCGGATCTTCCGGCGCCACCAGCATCGATTGAATCGAGCCGATGACGCGCAGCTCTTCCACACCACTGCTGCGGATCGCCAGCGTGTAGAGCCCGTCCTGCGGCGCCAGCGCATCGCGCGTGTCGGGGCTGCGCAAGGAGACACCGACAATGCCCCAGTCCGTTTCGCCCGCCGCCAGGCACTCGTCGACATAGGCGGCCTGATGGGCGCGATGGAAGGCGCCGACGCCGAGATGCACGATGCCTGGGACAATCTTGCCGCGATCATATGCGGGAATTTTGGTCCCGGCGGGCAGCTTCTGTAGCGTGGCGTCGGACAGATGGCTTCTGGTCATCACGATACCGGGGCTGAGGGCTTGGGGGCGCGGCGGATGACAGGCGGCGTAACACCTGTTTGCGCCTGCCGCAAGGATGCCGTTTTGCCTGCGCACATTGACTTCGCCTTGGCCCGAACGTACCGCTATCCAAACTGGGAGGAGCCGTTTTCCCATGGTCGCGCTGACCGATCCGGACCTGCTGTTTCCGTCCGAAGCGCATTCGCGCTCGCTTGCCCGCGACCTCTACGCCGGCGTCAAGAACCTGCCCATCGTCAGCCCGCATGGTCACACCGATCCGCGATGGTATGCACAGAACGAGCCCTTCCCGGATCCGGCGCAACTGCTCATCGTGCCCGATCACTACATCTTCCGCATGCTGTTCAGCCAGGGCGTGCGTCTGGAGGATCTCGGCGTGGCGAGCCTGGACGGCGCCCCGGTCGAGACCGACGGCAGGACCATCTGGCGGCGCTTTGCCGAGCACTACTATCTGTTTCGTGGCACACCGACCCGGCTTTGGCTCGACCATGTGCTGGCGCATCTGTTCGGCATCGAAGAGCCGCTGGATGCAGCGACAGCCGACCGGCATTACGACACGATCGCGACGGTGCTGCAGTGGGAGAATTTCCGTCCCCGCGCTCTGTTCGAGCGTTTCAACATCGAGGTCATCGCCACGACCGAAGGCGCGCTCGACGATCTCAAATGGCATAAGATGATCCGCGACAGCGGCTGGGAGGGCCGCGTCGTCACCGCCTATCGGCCGGACGCGGTTGTCGATCCCGATTTCGACGGGTTTTCGGCCAATCTCTACCGGCTGGGCGAGATCACCGGCTGCGACACCGGCAGCTGGGCCGGTTATCTCGACGCGCATCGCCAGCGCCGCGCCTTCTTCAAAAGTTTTGGCGCGACCTCATCCGACCACGGCCATCCGACGGCCGAGACCGCCAATCTCTCAGACGCGGCGGCGCAGGAACTGTTCAACCGCATCCGCCGCGGCTCGGAGGACGAGCGCGAGCGCAAACTGTTCCGTGCCCAGATGCTCACCGAAATGGCCAAGATGAGCCGGGATGACGGGCTGGTGCTGCAGATCCATCCCGGTTCCTGGCGCAACCATTCGCCTTCCATTTTCCAGAGGTTCGGCCGCGACAAGGGCTTCGATATCCCGACGCGGACCGACTATGTGACGGCGCTGAAGCCGCTGCTCGACTGTGTCGGGCTGGAGCGTAACCTGACGGTGATCCTCTTCACGCTCGACGAGAGCAGCTACGCGCGCGAGCTGGCGCCACTGGCCGGTGTTTACCCGGCGCTGAAGCTCGGCCCCGCCTGGTGGTTCCACGACAGTCCGGAAGGCATGCGCCGGTTTCGCGAGATGACAACCGAGACCGCCGGCTTCTACAACACTGTCGGCTTCAACGACGATACGCGCGCCTTTCCCTCGATCCCGGCTCGCCACGATGTGGCGCGCCGGGTCGACTGCGCCTTCCTTGCGCGCCTTGTCGCCGAGCACCGGCTGCGTGAGGACGAGGCGCATGAGCTGGCAGGGGAATTGGCCTATACGCTGGCCAAGAAAGCCTATCGGCTCTGACGCATGCTGCCGTCCGCAATGAGGAGATGACGATGACGAAGATCTTCGCGCATGCCGGCGAGGGCGCCTGGACACCAACGCCGGACGGCAACAGGCGGCGCGTTCTCCTCTCCACCGATGAGCTGATGCTGGTCGAATTCGGTTTCGACAAGGGCGGTGTCGGCGCCTTGCATTCGCATCCGCATGTCCAGTCGAGCTATGTCGCCGAAGGCCGTTTCGAGGTGACCATCGACGGCCAAACCGAAATCCTCGAAACCGGGGGCAGCTTCATCGTGCCGTCGGGTCTGGTGCATGGCGTCAAGGCGCTGGAAGCGGGGCGGCTGGTCGACAGTTTTACGCCGCACCGGGCTGATTTCCTCGCCTGAGGGCGAGCCGCGGCCGACTTCGCGCTCTCTTTCGAAATGAAAAACCCGCGCCCTCAAAGGAGGCGCGGGTTTGTTGCCTGGGCGCTTGTCGCGCCGCGGTACTCAAAAACATCACCGCAGAATTGGAACCTGCCGGATCATGGTGAATATAGACTTAATGCGCCGACGGTCGCGGCGGTTGGTCAGGTAATCCGCTGAAGCAAGCTGAAAAGCCGCTCGAACGTCTTGCCATAGGGCGGGCGCAGCAGGGCGCCGGCGCTCAAGCGCGATTGCAGGAAAACCGGCTTCTCCTTGCTGAAGGTGCGGAAGCCCCATTCGCCGTGATAGGCGCCCATGCCGCTGGCGCCGACACCGCCGAAAGGCTGGTTCTCCTGCACCAGATGCAGCATGCAGTCGTTGACGGTGACGCCGCCGGCAACCGTCTCGCGCAGGATCCGCTGGCGGTTGGTGCTGTCATTGCCGAACCAGTAGAGCGCCAGCGGCCGGTCGGCTTGGTTCACATGGCTGATCGCCTCCTCGATGGTGGCGTATTCGACAATCGGCAGCACCGGGCCGAAAATCTCCTCGCGCATCAGCCGCAAATCCGGGCCGGCATTGCTGACCAGGGTCGGCAGAAGCTTGCGGCTCGTGGCGCCAAGGTCTTCGCCGGCCGGGTTGATTTCGGTGACATCGGCACCGGCATCGCGGGCTTCCGCGATCATGGCGCGCAGGCGCTGAAAATGCCGGTCGCTGATGATGGCGGTGTAGTCGGGGTTGTCGCGCAAGGTTGGGTAGAGCCGCGCCACCGCGGTTGCGAGCTTGGCTGCGACCGTGCCGGCCTGCCCCTTGGGCACCAGCAGGTAGTCCGGCGCGATGCAGGTCTGCCCGACATTGAGCAGCTTGCCATAGGCGATGCTGGCCGTTGCCGCATCGAGATCGCAGGAGGGATCGAAGATCGCCGGCGACTTGCCGCCGAGTTCGAGCGTGACCGGGGTCAGGTTGGCGGCAGCGGCCATCGCGACCTGGCGGCCGACCGCGGTCGAGCCGGTGAACAGCAGATGATCGAACGGCATCGACACGAAGGCCTTGCCCATCTCGGCATCGCCGGTGATGATGCTCAACTCGTCGGGCGAAAAATGCTCGCCGGCCAATCTGGCGAGCAGCGCCGAGAAAGCCGGTGTCAGTTCGGACGGCTTGACCAGCACGCGGTTGCCGGCGGCGAGCGCTGCCGTGACCGGCGCGACGGCAAGCTGGAACGGGTAATTCCACGGCGACACGATGCCGACGACACCAAGCGGCTGCGGCAGGAGGCGATTTTTGCCCGGCAGGAACGGCAAGGTGGTGGCGACACGACGCTCCCGCATCCAGCCCTTCAGATGAGACAGCGTGTGGCGGATACCGGCGCGCACGACAAACAGTTCGGCAAGGCGCGTCTCATGCGCCGAGCGGCTGCCGAAGTCGGCGTTGATCGCGGCGCAAATCTCGGGCTCGTGCCGCTCGGTCAGCGCCAGCAGGCGCTTCAGGCGGTCTTTCCGAACGCTCAGGTCCGGAAAGGGCTGCTTCTCGAAGACGGTGCGCTGTAGCTGGAATCGCTCGCCAAGGACATCCTGTCTCACCTGCAGCATCGCGCGCTCTCCTTGCTCCAGTCCAGCTTACATCAGAGCCAGCCCGAATCCAGCTAGGAGCACTTGCCGCAAGGGCAGGCGAGGCTCACATGGCTATTGTTTGACCTTCCGTTTGCATCCATGGCGTTGTACCGAATGCGGTAAGCTGAAATCTCCGCCAAGGGCGCGTGCCGTATGATTCCGCAAATCCGTGTCACTGCCATGCGACACGGCCCCGTCATTACGCCGGATATGCTGCCCGGCGATGACGGGGCCAACATCAACGGGCCGTCGCTGATCAGCATGGCCGACTGGGTGCCCGGTCGGCTTGGTGCCTACTATCTCTACTTTGCCCACCACATGGGGACCTATATCCGCCTTGCCTACTCCGATTCGCTGCACGGGCCTTGGCGCATCCACCCCGGCGGTGTGCTGTCTCTCGATCAATGCCCATTCATCGTCGGGCATATCGCCTCGCCGGATGTTCACGTCGACCGCAAGCTTCGCCATTTCGTGATGTATTTTCATGGCCCGGCAAAATCCGGCGAAGGCCAGACGAGCTTCGCCGCGACATCCGTCGACGGGCTTCGTTTCACTCCGCTTTCCGAGCCGCTCGGGCCGTTCTACGCGCGCATCTTCCGTCACGATGGCTGGTGGTACGGTTTGCTTGGAACGGGAGCGATCACCGTCTACCGATCGAGAAACGGCATTTCGGATTTCCAACGCGGTCCGGTCGTGCTGCCCGCCATGCGGCGCGATCTCGCCCCACGCCATGTCGCGCTGCAGAAGTCCGGCCGCTGGCTGCGGGTCTATTACACGCGTCGGGGCGACGCGCCGGAACGGATCCTTTGCGGCACGATCGATCTCGCCGAGGATTGGCGGGACTGGACCGTGCGTGGGGACAGCGAAGTGCTGCGGCCGCTGATGGAGTTCGAAGGGGCCGGTTTGCCGATCCGCCCCAGCCGGCTCGGTCAGGCCCAGGGCAGGGAAAACGCGTTGCGCGACCCGGCTATTTTTGAGCAGGACAATCAGAGCTGGCTGCTCTATGCGGTCGCCGGAGAAAGCGGAATCGCGCTCGCCGAGCTTGGCTTTTCCGAGGTGCGGGCCACCGCGGCCCGGAAGCCGATTGCGACGTTGCGTCGCCGCGCGCGGCGGTTTTTCTGGCACCTTCGACGCAAGGCGCCAATGCTGCGTTCGGCAGTGAGACCGCGAAACAGAATTTTCATCGCCGGCTGCGCGCGCAGCGGCACCACGCTCAGCCTCAATCTGATGGGCTGTTTTGAGGATATCTATATCCATGCCGGCGAAGCGCCGTACCAGACACTGATCGAACTGGATCGCTACCAAGCCAACCTGGTCGTAAAACGCACTTTCGTGAGCTATAGGGATCTCGAGGACTTGCCGGCCTCGGTCGGCCTGATCTATTGCGTGCGGCATCCTTTCGACGTGCTGACCAGCTCTCATCCGGAGACCATTGCTCTGCGGCCTTTTCACGTGACCATGGAGCGCTGGGAGGCCGAGTATGACGGTTTGATGCGGTTGCGACAAGCCCAGCCGGAAAGGGTCATCTCCTATTTGCGCTATGAGGATGTGATCGCCGAGCCGGACATCGTGCAGGCGAGGATTGCCCGCTCCTTCGGCCTGACGACGGCTACGCTCTTCAGCCGCGATGCAAACAATCCCATTCGGTCGACCTCGCTGAGAAAATGGGAGCGCAATGAAGCGTTCAGGACCTATCTGCGCGGGCTGCCGCCGCCGTTTCTTGAGCGCGTCGACGGCTTCTGCCGGGAGTTCGGCTATGACAATTCGGCCGGCATATCGACGACGGAATTGGCTGAATGACGCAGACTACCAGCATTAGGGCCGAGGATCCCAAGCGGCGCGTCCTGAAGGACGTGTTCGGTTTCGACGATTTCCGTCCCGGCCAGGCCGATGTCATGGACGCGCTGCTCGGCGGGCGCCATGTGCTGGCCGTCATGCCGACGGGTGCCGGCAAATCGCTCTGCTACCAGGTTCCGGCGCTGGTCATGGGTGGGCTCACCCTCGTCGTGTCGCCGCTGGTGGCGCTGATGCAGGATCAGGTCGCCGCCTTGCGGCTGGCCGGCGTCGGTGCCGATACGATCAATTCCTCGCTCGACCGCGAAGCCAATGTCGCCGCCTGGCGCCGTGTGGCGTCCGGCCAGACGCGGCTACTCTATCTGGCGCCGGAGCGGCTGATGACCGAGCGCATGCTCGAGGCGCTTTCAAGGCTCGACATCAGCCTGATAGCCATTGACGAGGCGCATTGCATCTCGCAATGGGGGCCGGCGTTCCGGCCCGAATATGAAGACCTGTCGCGGCTGCGGCACATCTTCCCCAACGTGCCGATCATCGCGGTGACGGCGACGGCGGATGAGAGCACGCGCGGCGATATCGAGGCAAGGCTGTTCGCGGAGCGGGTCGAAACGCTGGTGCTGGGGTTCGACCGGCCCAACATCAAGCTCGCCATCGAGTCCAAGCAGGACAGCAAGCGGCAATTGCTGCGTTTCATCGAACGCCATCCCGGCAAGAGCGGCATCGTCTACTGCCTGTCACGCAAGAAGACGGAAGAGATGGCGGCCTTCCTCGAGAAGAACGGCGTCACCGCGCTCGCCTATCATGCCGGCATGAGCAAGGAGGCGCGCGAGGCGAACCAAAACGCTTTCATGACGTTGTCCGGCGTCGTCATGGTGGCGACCATCGCCTTCGGCATGGGCATCGACAAGCCCGACGTCGCCTATGTCTTCCACACCGACATGCCGGGCAGCCTGGAAGCCTATTATCAGGAGATCGGCCGCGCCGGGCGTGACGGGCGCAAGGCCGAAGCGCATATGCTCTATGGCCTTGGTGACATCCGCATGCGCCGGCTGTTCATCGACGACGAGGACTCGGCCGCTGAGCATAAGAGGCGCGCGCATCGCCGGCTCGACACGCTGATCGGCTATTGCGAGACGGCGCAGTGCCGCCGCCAGGTGCTGCTTGGCTATTTCGGCGAGGAAGCCGAGCCTTGCGGCAATTGCGACAACTGCGTCGACAAGGTGCCGCGCGCCGATGGCGCTGTCGAGGCGCGCATCATCCTGGCGGCTGTCGCGCAGAGCGGCGAGCGCTTCGGCGCGGCGCACGTCATCGACATCCTGCTCGGCCACGAGACCGAGAAGATTTTGGCCAGAGGCCATCAGAGGCTGGCCAGCTTCGGCAGCGGGGCGGCGCACAAGAAGGATCTTTGGCTGTCGCTGATGCGGCAGCTCGTCGCGAACGGTTTCCTGGAGCCGGATCCGAGCGGCCATGGCGGCCTCGCCATCGCCGAAAAAGGCCATGCGCTTGGCCGCGGCGAGCTGCCGTTCCACTACCGTGTCGAGATGCGCGGCCGCGCCTTGCGCAAGATGCGAGCGGCCGAGGCTTCGGGTGCCGAAGGCGTCGATGCTTCGCTGCTGGCCACGCTGAAATCCCTGCGGCTGCGTCTGGCCAAGGAGCGCCAGGTGCCGGCCTATGTGGTGTTCTCCGACCGCACGCTGATCGACATGGCCGAACGCCGTCCCCGGGACCTCGATGCTTTCGCTGAAGTCAATGGCGTGGGAGGGGCGAAGCTCAAGGAGTTCGGGGCGATCTTTCTGAAGGCAATCGCCGCGCACCGGTCCAACGGGTCGGCCTGAAAACCCTCACCAGATACTACCGGCGATCCTCACATCTGGATCGACATGCCGCCATCGACGGTCAGGACATGGCCGTTGACGAAGGAGGCCGCCTCGCTGGCGAGGAAAAGCGCGGCGCCGGCGATCTCCTGCGGCCGCCCCCAGCGCTGCAGCGGAACCCGCTGGCGGGCGAAGGCAACCAGATCGGGGTTTGCCGCCATCGCGGCATTGGTCTCGGTGGCGAACATTCCCGGCGCGATGGCGTTGCTGGTCACGCCGTGGGCGCCATATTCGACGGCGATGCTGCGCATCAGCCCGGTCAGCCCTTGCTTGGCGGCGGGGTAGATGGCGTCGCCGGACCGCGCCATCTCGCCGACGATCGAGGTCACCGCGATCAGCCGGCCATGACCCTGGGCCTTCATGATCTCGGCCGCATCGCGCGACAGCGAGATCGCCGACAAAAGATCCGTCCTGATCAGGTCGAGAATGTCGTCGTCGTTGAAGGCGGCGAGCGGCCGCCTGTCGCGGGCGCCGACATTGTTGACCAGGATGTCGAGACGGCCTCGGGTCTTGCTGATCTCGGCGATCATCGCGCGGCCCGCTCCGATGTCGGCCACGTCGAAGACCGCCGCCTGCGCGCTGCCGCCATTTCTCGTGATGGCAGCGACAGCACCATCGAGCGTGGCGGCGGTGCGGCCGGTCACCACGACATAGGCCCCGGCTTCGGCAAAGGCGCGCGCGATCTCCAAGCCGAGGCCGCGTCCACCGCCGGTGATCAGGGCCACACGCCCCTTCAGGGAAAATCGATCGAAAATGCTCAAAACAGGCGGCCTCTGCGCGCATGGAACGGCAACCGACCCCATGCGGCAATCGGCTGCTTGCTTTCAGCCTACCGTTCAATCGAAGCCGGTCAAATGAACTTAATGCGCAGGTGAATTTCGCCTGCGTCCATCAGGTGGATCGGCCTGAAGCTAGGCCTGCGAACCACGCGAGAGACCTGGCGCCGCTTCACGGCCAGGCACGCTGCATTGAATTGACCGACAGCCAGGCAATCAGCGGCAGCGCCAGCAGAAGCGCCAGGCGCAGTGCCGCCGATCGGGCTCTGTCGAAATCATTGCGCCTCAGCCGCGGCTATGCCTGCACCGCGGCGCCAAGGGGGAGCAGGGCGTAGAGGCCGGCCAGAGCCCGCAGGCGCTGCTCGCCGGTAACTGGGATGCCGCCCTGTCTGAGCGCGTCGCCGATGGCCGCGCCCGGTACCGCGACGAAGAAAACTCCAGCGATCGCGACGAGGAAGCCGATCATCGAACCCGGAAACGATGTCGCCGACAGCGCGACCGCCATCGCCAGCAGGATGAGCAAGATGATGAACGTGCGCTGGGTCACTGCCGGGAACTCCGTCCGCCAGCAAACCGATAGCAGCAAAGGCTTAGAAATCCGTTCCCGCCAGCCCGTTGAAGCCGGCACCTTGGGGCGGTTCAATCGGTCTTTCCATCAGCCATCATGGTAAAGCTTGCTTCGGTCGATAAGTTGACCTTTTGATGCGTGTTTGATAGCGCCATTGCGGCGCACCAATCCAGCCAGTTCAGCTGAAGAAGCGTTTCGCGGTTCACGTCACTTGTTGAAATTCGCGATAAACTGCCCGAATTGCTGGGTGGGGGGGTGCGCGAACATCTCCTTTGGCTCACCCACCGAATCCACCTCACCCTTGTGAAGGAACATCACCTTGCTCGATACGTCGCGGGCAAAACTCATCTCGTGCGTTACCACCAACATGGTGCGCCCCTCCTCCGCAAGCGAGCGCATGACGCGCAGCACCTCGCCGACCAGTTCCGGATCGAGCGCGGATGTCGGCTCGTCGAACAGCATCACCTTGGGATTCATCGCCAGGGCGCGCGCTATGGCGGCGCGCTGTTGCTGGCCGCCTGACATGTGAGGGGGATAGTAGTTGCGACGCTCCCATATCCCCACGCGCTTCAGCAATGCCTCGGCCTGCTCCAGGCATTCGGCGCGCGGCCGCTTGAGCACATGCGCCGGCGCGGCGACAAGGTTCTCGAGCACGGTCATGTGCGACCAGAGATTGAAACTCTGGAAGACCATGGCGAGATTGGCCCGAATCCGTTCGACCTGGCGCATATCGGCCGGCGCTTGATGACCGTCGCGGCTTTGCTTCATCTTGATGAGCTCGCCGTCGACCCGCACTTCGCCGGAGTCCGGGGTCTCCAGGAGGTTGATGCAGCGAAGCATCGTGCTCTTGCCCGAGCCCGAAGAGCCGAGGATAGAAATGACGTCGCCCTTATGGGCCTCGAGCGAAATGCCCTTGAGCACCTCATGATCGCCAAAGCACTTGCGCATGTCCTTGACGCTGATGGCTGACTTGTCGTCCGGGGACGGTGCTGCTTTCGCGGCAGCGGCGACATTTGCCGACATCACAACACCTCCGGGACGGGTTTGATTTGCTGGCTCTGCTCGGGTGGGGGACGCAGATGCGGTGAAAGCAGGTATTCAACCCAGGCAAACAGCCGGGCGATCGACAGGTTGAGCAGCAGATAGATGACACCGGCGCACGTCAGCACCTCGATCGGCCGGAACGTGTCGTGCTGGATTTTCTGTGCCGTTCCCATCATCTCCATGATCGTCACCACGGAAGCGAGCGCGGTCGCCTTCGTCATCAGGATGATCTCGGTCGAATAGGCCGGCAAGGCTAGGCGGAGCGCTATGGGCAACGTCACAATGCGGAACCGTGTGAACGTAGACATGCCGAAGGCCTTGGCTGCCTCGATCTGCCCGACCGGCACGGCCCGGAGCGCGCCACGGAAAATCTCGCTCTCATAAGCGGCGGTGTTGAGCGCCATCGCGACGATCGTGCAATACATGGGGTCCCGCAGGATCGGCCAAAGAATCGGGCTGTGGCGAACAAAATCGAACTGGGAAAGGCCGAAATAGATCAGATAGAGCTGCACCAGCAGCGGCGATCCGCGGAAGACAAAGACATAGGCCCGGGTGAAATATTCGCCGGATTTGTAGCCCGATGCCCGCAACCAGGTCAGGCCGGCGGCGATAACCAGACCGATGGCGACACCGAAGAACCAGATCTCGAGCGTCAGCGGCAGTGCTTTCAGCACGCTCCACATGGTCGAAAGGTAGAAGTTGTAATCCACCGCCACCTCCTATTTCGGACGTAGAAAGCTGCGTGAGGTGTAACGCTCGGCCTTGTCGAAGATCGGCGTCGAGATCGAGGTCATCACGAGGTAGAGGATACCGGCGACCGTGTAGAAAAGCAGCGAATGGTGTGTTGAACGCGCGGCCTTGTTCGCCGTCAGCATCAGCTCGGCGACGCCGGTGACCGAGATCAAAGCTGAATCCTTGATGGTCAGCTGCCACACATTGCCCAGCCCCGGCACCGCCAGGCGCAGCACCTGAGGCATGATCACGAGGCGAAAACGCAGCCAGGCCGACATGCCATAGGCGCGCGCCGCTTCCAGCTCGCCGCGATGGATTGCCAGGAACGACCCGCGGAAGACCTCGGCCTGATAGGCGCCCGAAATGATGCCGACCGCGAGAACGCCGCCCAGAAAGCTCGGCATGTTCAAGATGTCGGTCGAACCGATCGATCCGGTGGACCGCGCCACGCCCGTCAGGATCTGCGTGCCGCCATAGTAGAAGAGGTAGATGACCAAAAGCTCCGGCTCACCGCGGAACACGGTCGTGTAGCTCTCGCCGATGAACCTCAGTCCGCCGCGATGCGAAAGCTTGGCCGCCGCCACGAGCGAACCCAGCATGGCGCCGATCATCATCGAAACGACGGTGACGGCGAGCGTCCAGCCAATGCCCCAGAGCAGCTGCAAGCCCCAGCCGGCCGCCAACAGCTCATAGGCCGTCGATAGCTGATCCTTGAGACTGTTGAGAAAGTCCACCTACGCCTCCCCGGGCGTCGAGATAATGCATCGACAGCTCGCCCGCCTCAATGCAAAACGGGAGCAGCCTTGGCTGCTCCCTTTGCGACACTACTTGGTAATGTCGATCTTAAACCACTGCATCGAGTATTTCGACACCGAGCCGTCATCGAGAGCAGCCTTGAGCGCCTTGTTGTAGATATCCTGCAGGTCCTTGTCGGTCTTGCGGAAGGCTGCACCGATGCCCGGTCCAAGGATCGGACCGCCCTTGAACTGCGGCCCGACAAACTCCAGGTCCTTGGCGTCGGGCTTGGCCAGCGTGCCGAGGAAATAGGTGGTGTCGGCGAAGGCCACGTCGAGGCGCCCGGCCATCAAGTCGAGATCATGCTCGTCGGTGGTCTTGTATTCATGGACGTTGGCGACATCCTTGAGATATTTGTCGGCAAACGTCGCCTCCGTGGTCGAAACCTGCAGGCCGACATTCTTGCCGGTCAGTTCCTTGCGCAGCGTGTCGAGCGCCGCCTTAGACTCGGCGTCGTCCTTGGAAAGATCGATCATCTTGCCGCTGTTGGACAGCTGCGCCAGCGGCCCATTCTTGTCGGCAAGGAAAGCCACCGGCGAGGAGGCATAGGGGATCGAGAAGTCGATGGTCTTCATGCGGTCTTCGGTGATCGACATGCCGTCCATGACAATGTCGAACTTGCCTGCGGTGAGGCCGGGGATAACGCCGTCCCAGTCCTGCGCCTGGATCTTGCATTCGAGCTTCGCGCGGGCGCAGACGTCGTTGAGGATGTCCACCTCGAAGCCGACGATCTTGCCGCTGGCGTCGGTCTGGTTCCACGGGGCGTAAGAGCCCTCCATGGCAACCGTTACGGTCTTCCAGTCCTTGGCCAGCGCCGGGGTTGAACAGGTCAACGCAAGTGCTGCAAGCGCAATCCAACGTGATGATGTCACGATACTTCTCCCATTTTTTGTTCTTGGAACCCTCAGATACCAATTGCTTAGCCTAGCCCCAATTCCCCCACAAGTGC
The DNA here is from genome assembly GCF_057784245.1 of Mesorhizobium sp. CNPSo 4671. NCBI lineage: Bacteria > Pseudomonadati > Pseudomonadota > Alphaproteobacteria > Hyphomicrobiales > Phyllobacteriaceae > Mesorhizobium > Mesorhizobium sp. CNPSo 4671. The sequence continues at coordinate 57,914 of NZ_JBWLUW010000007.1, forward strand.
TGTTTTCCGCTCCACATTGAGCGCATTCTCGACGCTGCACTGGTGCAAGTTCTGCGGCACGGGGAAAACCCGGCGCGATAGCGGGGTCATCTTGCTAAGCTACTGGTTTGTCGAAGTAAGCTATCGCGTGGTGCTGCCAGCTGGCTGTTTACCGCCTTCGCCCTTGCGCCATTGCTGTGCGTGATCAGCGCCAGACGAGTCATCAAGATCTCGTGAACCGGCGAAGTCCGCGAAAGTCACTTTGAAAGCCTCGGTCCCGATGCTGCTCCAGCAAATCATGCCCGTTGGACAGTGTGCCGCCGAGGGGCCGGCGCGGCGGCAAGGACCAATCGGGGACGGCAGGGTAATTCCGGCTGGGGTCGTGCAGTGGGGTACCAGGAGATGAATCCGCCAGTCAGGAGGCGAATGGCTAGTGCCAGAGGCAAACCCGGACGTCCTTGCCAACATAGCATGCGCCTTCGCGGCGAAGCTCACCCCAATCGAGTTCGTCGGCGTGCGTTTCGTCAATCTCCGAGTTCGAGTAGCCTGTCCAGGAATCTCCGTCCTTGTAGACAACCGCCCAGTAATCCCGGGACATTTCACCAGCCCCACTGTTCGTGTCAGGATAGTCGATCCCCGCAAAAACTTGCCGGGGCCCCTGGATATTGAAATCGCCGCCCTTCTCGATTTGGTAGTAGCATTTTCCGGATATGCGGGTCTGACCGTGAACAGTAAGCAGGCAGCGGCCCCATTTATAACCGCTCGGTAGACGATGCTGTAGTCGCGCATGCGCAGGCGAAAGGGAAACCGCAATTGCAAAGGCAGCCGCCAGTGTTCGCCCGATCATCTTGTCACCCGTTGTGAACAGCCGATCCAAGGAGCGGCTGGACACTGTTGGATTGCGCGCGGAGCGCATATCGAAACGGTCCTCCGCAGGATGGTCCCCTGAGAGATCCAATTATTTATCGGCCATAGTCGGATTTTTGTCACGTGACATGTGCGCTAATGCACGGCGAAAGAAGCCAGTCAGCACGAAAAAACGTTAAATATCAGGCATATAGGAAATCAATGGCGGAGAGGGAGTCCGCCCTAAGAGATACCCTAGGATTGGCTGTGATGGTTTGGACTGTACTGTAAATATATGATACTAAATGGTTTTTCTTAAAAGCTGTCCGCAGCCGTTCATTCTTGTTTGCCTGTTTCCGCCGGATAGGTTTATGGTTGCCTTTATGTTTTTAAGGGGCGAGCCATGACGACCAAGGCGAAAATCACCACTGACAAGGCGCTCTCGGCCCTTACGGGACCGGGCAAAATCTATTCCGACAGCATCAAGGACACTGGGCTCTATCTGCTTGTCACGAAGTCAGGCACGCGGCGGTGGGTGTTCATATACAGCCGTCATGGCAAACGCCGCGAATTGGCGCTCGGGGTGGTGGATGGTCCTAAGGGCATTTCCCTGAAAGACGCTCGCAACCAAGCCCGTGCGTATCAGGCGACGCTAGCGCTAGGTGGCGATCCCTGGAACGACGCGCGCCGCGAAAGGGAACAGCAAACCAAAGCGCAGACGTTCGGCGAATTCGCGGACACGTTCATTGCGGAACAGGCCAAAGGCTTTCGCAACGCCAAGCACATTGCGCAGTGGAAGATGACGATGAAAGTGTATGCGAAGCGCCTTCAACGACTTCCCTTGGACAAGATCGAAACCGCCGACGTGCTGGCCGTGCTGCAACCGGTCTGGACGACGAAACCCGAGACCGCCAAGCGCACACAGGGGCGTATCGAGCGCATCCTTGACGCCGCGAAGGCACAAGGCTTGCGTGGTGGAGAGAACCCCGCCCGATGGCGTGGCCACCTCGATAAGTTACTCTCTCGCCAGAGTAAGCTATCACGCGGGCACCATGCGGCGCTTCACTACGGAGACGTCCCCGCCTTCCTCGCTAAATTGCGCCAGTCCGACTCGGTTTCAGCGCTGGCGCTGGAATTCCTCATCCTGACAGCCGCCCGTACTGGGGAGGTCATCGCCGCCCGCTGGAATGAAATCGACGCGGCAAGCGCCGTGTGGACGGTTCCCGCCGCTCGGATGAAAGCCGGACGCGAGCATCGTGTCCCGCTTTCAACACGCGCGCTGGAAATCCTAAACGCCGTGGTTCCTGCTCGCACTGCTCCTGGCGGCTTCATCTTCCCGGGGGCCAAAGAGGACAAGGGGCTTTCGCAAATGGCGCTAGCCATGATGCTGCGGCAATGCGGGCAAAATACCGTGACAGTGCATGGCTTTCGGTCAGCGTTCCGAGACTGGGCGGCCGAGGAAACCGACGCCCCTCGCGAAGTGGCGGAGGCTGCCCTTGCCCACGCGGTTGGGGACGCGACCGAGCGTGCGTACCGTCGTGGTGACGCCCTGGCGAAGCGGCGCATATTAATGGACGACTGGGCGGCGTTCGTGACAACAGCTGTCAGCGCTGACGCGTTGCCTTAGCACTACAACATCTAGACGCGTTGGTTGCAGGCGTTCAACAAGATAAATCGGAAAAGACTTGTCATGCTGTCGACTTTAAGCAATCTTCGTCACGGGTATTTGGGGGAAGCAATAATGAAGAATTTTGTCACGTCAGTCTTGGGCGTTGTCGGTGTCTTTGGTGCGATGGCGATTGGCATCGGCGCACTTGCTTTTTATAGCGTAGCATTCGAGGCCGGTGCTAGCGAATGGTTCGGCTGGCACGGCTGGTGGGTGCCGGTCCTGTTTTTTGTTAGCGTGATCATATTCCGCGCGGGCCTCCTCATCGCAGCAGCCATGGTGGTGGGCGGCTACGGAGCCTACTTCGCTTGGGAATGGCCGCTTTGGATTGTCGTACCCGTCTTTTTCCCTGGGCTTGCATTCATGATTGCTGGCCTACTGGTCGCCGCTATCGGCGGCGTTGCGGAGCGTGCACGCGGATGACTCGGATCATCGCCATATGCGCGGTCATTGCCCTGGTAGCCGCAATTCTGACCTTGCCCTACGGGTACTATCAGCTGCTTCGCCTGGGGATTTTCGCCGCAGGTATTTATTGCGGCATCAGATTAAAGTCGACCGGCGACGAGAGGTTGGCGTACGGATTGTTTTTCGTCGCCTTGGCTTTCAATCCGTTCTTGCCAGTGTTCCTCTCTCGGGCCGTTTGGATGCCAATCGATCTGATTTGCGCGGCGCTGTTCGGCTTTGTCGCATACAAATTTCCGGCGACAACTGACGAGAAATCAGTTGCAACAAGCCCAAGGCGGTAGCGCGGCATTCGCCACGACCAACGTTAACCGCCTTCCTGGTTAACGCGCGTAGGCATTGCTGACAGCGCGCCGTGAGACAAAATATAGGGGCAACGACCCCCTGTTTGGCACAATAAGTTGAGTTCCTGCGGCCTGGGCTGGATGGTGGTGCATCCAACGCAGTCTGAAGGAATACAGCAATGCCCACCATTGAGCCGCGTGCGCTTTCTATCCCGGATTTCACCCGCTGGGCAGCAATCGGACGCTCAAAGGCGTACATGGAAATTCAAGCCGGGCGCTTGAAAACAAAGAAAATCGGTTCCCGTACCGTCATCCCGATAGAAGACGCGCGCGCTTGGTTCGACGCCCAGCCATCCGGCATCTCAGCGCACGGGGCGAAGTAAAGATGGCTGAGATGAAGCCTTGGGAAAAATACGCCGCGCCGGCCGCACAGCCTGACGCGGTGCCGGATGGGCCGTGGGCGAAGTACCGCCAGGCTCCGGTCGCTGCGCCGCAGGCTCCTGTCAACACGGCTTCCGCCGGCCCGCAGGAGGCGATGTCGGCCGCCGACGTGCTGTCAGGCGCTGTCAACAACTTCCTGCCCAGTGCGGGGAAGTTCGCGTCGGACCTAGCGCAGCCCGTGCTGCACCCTATCCAGACCGCGCAGTCCATCGGTGACATCGCCGGGGGTGTCGCGGCGAAGGCCGGAATCGGCAACGCTGATCAGTCCGCAGCTGACGCCGTGGGCCAGTTTTTCGCGCAGCGCTACGGCGGTATCGAGAACTTCAAGCGCACGATGGCGCAAGACCCTGTCGGCTTCCTGTCAGACCTGGCCACGGTCTTCTCCGGCGGCTCGCTGATCGGCGCGAAGGCTCCGGGCGTGCTCGGCACCGTCGTACGCGCCGCCGGCACCGCCGCTGACATCGTGGACCCGCTGACAAACGCCGGCCGTGTCATCGGCAAGGTCGGGCGTGGGGTAGGGACAACGGCTTCGGTTGGCCTGGGCTTGACTACTGGCGTCGGCGGCGATGCAATCCGGGCGATGCAACGCGCTGGCTTGGAAGGGAACACCGCAGCGCTTGAGCAGATGCGCGGCAGCGCCCCGGCCACAGATATCCTCGACCGCGCCAAAAACGCGTTGGGCGAGCTCGATACCGACCGCGCCCGCCAGTACAATATCGACATGACACCGGCTCGGGCTGACCCGACCGTGCTGGACTTCACCGGGATCGATAAGGCGCTTTCTGATGCGAACGACAAGGTTCGCTTCAAGGGTGTCGTTAAAAACCCCGATGGCGCGAAAGCCGTCGATCAGATGCAGTCGATTGTCAACGACTGGAAGCAGCTTGACCCCGCCGAATACCATACGCCTATTGGCTTCGACGCGCTGAAGCAGCTTCTCAACGACACTCGCCAAAGCACAGACCCTGGCTCGCTTGCGCGCAAGACCGCCAACGATGTTTACGCAAAGGTCAAAGGTGAGATTGAGGCGCAAGTGCCGTCGTATGCCGCAGCGATGCGCGCATATCAGGTTGCGGCTGACAACAGCACTCAAATCAGGAAGACGCTAAGCCTGGGCGAAAACACGACGGACGACACCGCCCTTCGCAAGCTCCTGTCAACGACCCGTAGCAATGTCAGCACCAACTTCGGCACTCGCCAGAACCTTGTCGATCAGCTCGCCCAGAAAGAACCGCCTCTACCAGGGATGCTTGCCGGTCGCGCTATGTCAGCCCTAGAGCCGCAAGGCCTTGCCCGCGTTCTTCATTCCAGCGCAGGCTATGCCGTGCCAGGGGCGGCGCTGCTCTCTAGTCCGCCGGCCCTGGCGGCTGCTCTCTCGACGCTTGCCCTGTCATCGCCGCGCATCGTGGGCGAAACCGCTTACGGCATTGGCGCGGCCCGGCGGGCACTCAATCCCGCCCAAATTCTCAGCCCGGCACAAAGCCGGCTCTTGCGCCAATCCGCCTTCCAGGCAGGTCGCGCAGGGCGGCTGTTGGGCGGTGCCCAATGACGGATTTCGACCAGGAAATCGTTTCGGCTTTTGTGCGCTGCGCGGCAGCGCCGCTTTCTCCGGGAGATATTGAATACGCGAGGGCCAGCGGGATCGAGCCGCCACCACGAGCCGATCTTGACCCCAACAACCCCGAAACCGTGGTCCGCGCCTGGGCGGCGGCTTGCTTTGCTAGGGGTTTTGACCCTCTGGCCTCCGAACACACTCCAACCCTGAACTGAAAGGTTTTCGCTATGCACCGTCGTCCCGAGTCATTCCTGGGCGCGTTCGTGCCACGGCACTATCTCACCCCTAAAGCCGAGCGCGCCATTGACGAGATTATTGCTCGTGCCAACACAACCGGCGCTAAGAAGGACCATGAAGCGCTGATATCGGTTGCCCGGTCGATTTTAGACGAAACGCTTGCGGCCTATCATGCCGCACCGCGTGAGGAAGTTGACAAAGCAATCCTTTCGCACCTCGCGAGTTGGCATAGGCGCTACGGCTCAACAGATGCTCGGACCCTAATACAGCCTACAGGTCTAAGGGCTGGTGCCAAGTGGACTATTGTGGGGTCTGGCTTGCTGTTTCCCTACGGGCACGATGCTAGGGATTTCCTGGATGATGAGTTCAGGAGGATGGCCCGTGACGCCTGGGAGGCAGAACTGGCTGAAAAGAGGGCGCGCCGCGCCGTGACCCAGCGCCGGCAGCAGGGGTAATCCCGTGGACAGGGGTATCCCCTTGGGGCAGCGGTAATCCCGTGCTCGCCCAGGGGGCCGCGCCCTCGGACAGCGGACTGGTTATCCTCCCCCGTTTCCCGTGTCGGCGGGTGCTAGCCTTGGCTTTGTTGCGCGAAATTTCCCGATAGGCTTTGTTTGACTCAGGGAAGACCGTGGAAGCGTTTTGGGTGTCGGCAAGTGTCTGACAGCGGCATCTCAGTCCGCGCACGCTGGCGCTGCTTTCTCGCCAGTCCGATAGGTAATTGATAGGTCAGCCCCCAGTGCAATTCCTTCATCCCCTCTGCATCGTTCGGAAAATGGTCGCACAAAGCGGGAGCAGGGGTTGTTACGCTGTTCGCGTTACAGGGGGTGTTTGAAAACTTCTCCCAGGACTCTCCCCCTATATCCCTCATTATACTTCTAATTACATCTTCTAGAAAAAGAGAGAGAAAAATATGTAACAAGTTACAAGCCTTGCCGTGCAATGGTTTGAGGCGTTCCACCTTCAGCGACAAGTTACAGCCAAATCGATCGCGAAATCTTACAGCCGTTAACGCGTCGATTTTGAAAAAGTTTCTCGGGGGTCTGTCAGTAACATGTCACAAGCCTTGCCGTGCAAGGGTTACGCCGCTTGTTACAAGGCCGGTTTTCCCGAAAAGCCCCAAAAACACCTCTACAACCAAATTTCCCGGTTGTAGACACTTATAGGTTGTAAAAATTCACGTCCCACACAATTTTGTCTCTTGCGTCAAAATGCGCCTCAAAACACGTCGGTTGCACGAGACCGGCTCTCTAGGAACAGCAATGGAAACCACAAACAAAAAGCAGGCAATCGAGCGGGTTGAAAGGGGCAGGTTCGCCAAGGGTCAAAGCGGCAATCCCGGCGGCCGCGCGGCGACCCCCGCCCACGTCAAGGAAATGCTCGGGCGTCTAACCCCCCGTGCGGTAGAAATCATGGCTGAAACGTTGGAATGCGACGATCCCAAATTGCGCTTCCAGGCCGCACAGGAAGTCTTGAACCGCTCTCTGGGCAAGCCTCATGCTACGCTTGATGTCAAAGCGACTGTCGATAATGGCCAAGCTCACCTCGAAGCGCTCGTGCGCTTGTCAGCGCTTGCGGCTTCCCAACACACAGGCGAGGCGCTAACTATCGATGCAGCACCCGCGCTCCCTGCGCCCCTTGCAAACGAGAGTGATGTTTAAACGCCTGGGGAAAAGGCGCTGATCTACTGTTTCGCCCAGGGCGGCAAGCGTGGTGATCCTGCAAGGGCGGGGATCGAACCCGCTCATCCGGTGATGCCGAGTTGCGGTAAATGAACCGTCTCGACCGCCGTGCTTTCCCAGCTGGCCCCACTTGCATTGCCACCGACCATACAACTGGCATAGGCATTCGTCCATTTTACGGCCCGCGCATCCCGAAGGATACGCGGGCCGCTTTGATTGGGCCTCTATTTAGCCTTTTGCAATCGGGAGGGAGTTTTAGATTTTTCTGGTGCTGTCATGTTGCCAACCGCTTTCTTACAAGAAACGGTTTCCCTGGCAGCCCTCCCGCGCCATGAGTCTGTAGATGCAGCACCCGCGTTCCCTACGCCCCTTGCAATCGAGAGCGATGGCTAGCCCCGCGCCGGGGCGCTCCGCCCCTCTTGCGATACCTGCGCCCCGTTGTCGCCCCGCTTGGACAAGCGAGCCAGCGTGCTTCTGGATGCTCCGGTGGCCGCCACTATGCTGGACCAGCTTTGGCCCCCTTTTAGCATCTTCACAATGGCCGCGTTGCGCTCACCGTCTTCCGGCCGGCCGCGATAGCGCCCTTCGCCCTTGGCCTTGGCAATGCCTTGCGCTTGCCGGCGGCGGCGGTCTTCGTAATCCTTCCGTGCGATTGCCGCCAGCATGTCCAGCATCATGCCGTTGAGCGCTTCCAACATTCGCGCCGTGAAATCATCTTCCTTTGCTGTCGCCATGCCGTGCGACGTCGGCAGGTCCAGCGCCACAATCCGCAGGCTCCTTCGCCGAATTTCGTCTTTGAGCCGCTCCCAGTCAGTTGCGTTGAGACGGCTTAGGCGGTCCACCTGCTCAATGAGCAGAATGTCCCCAGGCTGGCAGTCACCGAGCAGACGAAACAATTCCGGCCGCGCGAGAGACGCCCCGCTTTCGTTCTCCATGTAAGTAGCCGCGATCCACAACCCGTGATCCCGCGCGAAGCTTTCAAGCTGGGCTTTGGCGCGGCTAGCGTCCTGCTCTTTGGTGGATGCTCTAAGGTAGGCACGGACAAACACAGTGAACTCCCTTTCGGTTCGTTTTGGATGGTTCTGTTATTATCGGTTCGATTTGAGTTGTCAACAAGCGTCTATCGAACCAGACAAAGAGCGGTTCGCGAAAGGTGTACCCTTCTGAAGGCAGGGATCAATTTTCATCGGGCTCGACCCAATATTTTTCTTTAGGTCGATGTCCACGAGGACAGGCAGCCAGGTTTCAGATCGCTCCGAAAGGAAATAGAGTCACCGACATGAGAAAGAAGAAACCGATCATGCATAGCCAGCCGGCGGGGCGGACCAAGCGACTTTATCGAGCGGACAAGCGCCCTTTCCTGCCGGGCCAACCCATAACGCGCGCCGGTGAATTCGACGCTCTCCAAACTCCAAATGCTCGGCGAGTTACCGCCTTTTTGGATGCGGTACGGCCGGACGGATATAGCAGGCGGCTGGAATACCTGATGCTATTTGATAGCGAGGAGTGTGCTAAAAACTACTACTCCCGAATGGATAGCAGTACACGCAGGCTCTACGAGGTCGAAGTTCAACGCGCTGAGATCGTCCATTGGGGCGACATGCATCTGGTTGACCTAATCGATGCTGCGATTTTGCGCCGGGAAGAGCCTGACCCGGCTTTGGCGAAACGATACTGGAACAGTGAGAGAACGGACCAACCATGCGTGGAGGTCTTGGTGCCGGCTGGAAAAGTTATCCGTGAGATTGCTGTTCCGTCCGCCGATGCGACCAGACGCCTGAAGCAGCAATACCCAGAACTTTATGCAGAAATGAGAGCAAAAGCTGGATTGCCTCCGGAGTAGGTTGAGTTCTCGGGCAGCCCAACCAAATGAGGCGACGACTTGCTCTGCTCAATGATTGTCAGGGCCGTATGCCCACGTTCTAGTCGAGGTGGGTTAGGAGCAGGGGACATCATGAAAGCCAATTCTATTGCGCTCGCACTGTCGTGCGGCTTGTGTCAGCGTGTGCGGCCAGCAGCGCCATCCGAACATCTGCCAGTACGGAGATTGTCCAAACTTCGGCCGCACCAGTCTGCGGCGGCATCGGTGCCGCGCGAGTCGCGCAAAAGCAGGCGGCAATTGACACTCTCAAGGCCGGGTATGATCGTTACATCATCTATGACGCGGCGGCGAGCAACGATGTCCGCGTAACTCAAATGCCGGGCAGTTACCAGACTATGGGCACCGCCTCGGTGTACGGGAACATGGCGACGTTCAACGCCAACACGCAATACATCCCTGGTCCCACTATTGTGTCAGGCGGCCACCATCAATCGCTCGGGGTGAAGATGTTCAGGGAAGGCGAGCCGGGCGCGGCCCAGGCAGTTTCTGCCCGCGACACGCTTGGGCCAGATTGGCAGAAGCTCTTGAAGGAAGGCACGGTCCGCACGTGCACGTGACGACGGCTGTCAGCTTGCCAGAGCCCGCTGAGAGTCCCCAAACACCCCCCCCGCCGGGGCCGATGCAGCGGGGCGCTTTAGTAATCAGCACCCTCAGGCGCTACCCCCCCCCGCTCTGGGGTGCGCCTTCGAGGTATCCAGCTTCAAAAAAAGAATGAGGCTGATCCAGGATTTCACCCGGCTGAGCGTGCGGCTAAACGAGCTCGTCGTACCGGGGAGATCGATCCAGCGGGCCTTGTCGAGATACGCATTTAATCTCGTCGTACACAACGATCATGAGACGTACGAAGTCTCGTTAGTTGGGTCCGCGACCGCCGTCCGCTTCGACGGACGATACATCCTGCTTTGCAGCAATCACCAGCTACGCGGGGTAGACCCCCAACGAGTGGCAATGCTGAAAGATGACGGGGGGCTGCTCGTCACGTCGGGAGGCTTCCGGACCTATCAGCCGCGCCCAGACACCGATGCGAATGACATCGCTGCCTTTGATTTCACGGAGCCCGTCGCAGCACATCCCGATCTGAAGAGGCGCTTCTTTGACCTGACAGAATTGCCACCTGACACACCCGTCACAAATATCATGGCGATGCTTCTGACCGGCTATCCGTCCGCCGGCCAGGCCTACGAGTTGGAAACGAAACGACACCTAGGGCTATCCCGCCTAGATGTCCCCTGCCTACCAGATGGACAGCCAAAGGACGACGCGTTGATCCGGTGCGTTCAACAAGCCCGATTGCCATCGATCCGGACGGCATGAGCGGAGGCTCAGCGTTCGTAATTCAGTTGGCAGGGACGGAACTCCGAGCATACTTCGCGGGGATCGTCGTGCAGGGCGGGCGGGAAATCTTTCACGTGCTAAAGTCGGGCTATGTCGTTGCATTTCTCCGCAGCGTCTTCCCGTAACGAAAGGGTAATCTGCGCGTTTATCGGCCGGCCTTTCAACACCCCCCGCCAGAGGGCTATGACGGGGCGCGCATTAATAATCAGCACCCTCTGGTGCTACACCCCTACCCCGGAGGGGCGCATCTCTGAGGTCGCCTTTCCCAAAAAAGCAAACAGATTGTGTTTTAGAAACAAGCACTTGTTTGTTGTCTAGATTGACAGTTTGGTACCTTCTGGGTTGGCTATTGGACGCCACGAAAGGAACGTCCGCTATTATCCGCCCCTACGCGCACGAAGCGGCCCGAAGCGGAGCCAGAGAAACTCGCCTATAGTGTACCGGGAGCCGCGAAAGCGCTGTCCTTGTCAGTCGATTACGTTTGGAAGCTAGTCGCCATGGGCGAATTGCCGTCCGTTAAAATTGGGAAGCGGCGGCTCATCGAGGCCGACAAGCTTCGGGCCTTCCTTAAAGACCGCTAGCACCTGCAGGAGCTTTCCGGTTTCTTGCTTTCCTCACAAGCCGCTTGCGTTGAATACACGTTTGACTAGAGGCGTAGATTTCGGCGAAAACTGACAGCGCTCGCGGTGCCGCGAAGCGGCCAACGGGAGACGGCAACCTCCCGCCGTGCCGCGAGGCGGCCCCTCCTCGTCGGGTCTCACCGCAAACAACTATGACGCAACATCCAAGATCGACAGGACTTTCGGCACGTCGATTGGTTCCTGTTCGAATGACCGGGCGGCGGCGTAAACCCTGGCGACGGCCGGTAGCGGCTGAGATTGAGTCGGCTGCGGGATCCGATTAGGCTCGCCAAAGGATGCAGTAGACAGAGCTACTTGATGCGCGCGTTTGTGCTGGGGATAGTGAATCCGAAGGCATTCTATCCGTTGACGCTCGTGTCGACCTAAGGATATCTCTGTTTCAGATTGTTCCAGGATGTTCCAATGTTTTCTAACGGAGAACTCTTTTTAGGACTCGACGAAGCGAGAGCGAGGCGCTTCGTTACGGAGCGGGATTTGGTTCGCCTACTCAGTATTCCAAGGACATCGCTTTGGCGTCTCCGCAAGGCGGGTTTGCCCACGATAAAGTTTGGCCGCAGTGTTCGCTACGACGTGCACAAAGTTCAAGAATGGCTCGACGGACGTCCAGGGGATACTGGCGAACTAGCGCACGAACCCAGTGTGCAAATGCAGGACCGTTTGGCCGAGCCGAGTTGGTCGATCGCAGTGGCTCTCGACCCGAAGCATCGACCGCAAGAGCCTTCTCGTCCCGCTTCGACTGCGCGCAGAGAATGGTGGCGCTACCCGCAGGAAGCGCATCTGTTGGATCGAGCAAAAGGTCGCTACAGGCGCCTCCTCGCATCTGAGGTGGCCACACTGCAAGGTTTTCCGGCGGATTGGGGACGTCCTGCAGTCCAGGACGAATTATTGCTGTTAAGAGGGTATGGTGATGCCGTTCCGCCGCCGCTGAGCGAGGCTGTATTTCTCGAGTTGCCGAGTTTGATCGGAACGCGACCGAAGACCGGTCTGGAGATTTGTGCCGGCTTCGGCGGACTCGCGCTTGGCGAGAAAACGGCTCTGGGGCTCAAGCACCTAGCTTTGATTGAAAAGTGGGACGTAGCCTGCGAGGTTTTGAGGGAGTGTGGCGAATTCGACAGGCGCGTCGTCTTGGAAGCCGACGTCCGGGAAATTGATTGGACCGCATACAAAGGACGCGTGGACGTTCTTGCCGGGGGACCTCCATGCCAACCGTGGTCGCATGCCGGCAAGGGGCTCGGTTCGGACGACCATCGCGACGTTCTCGGGGCCACCCCCGAAATCGTAGCCAAAGTCCTTCCCAATGGCTTCGTTTTCGAGAACGTACCCGGGCTTTTGTCGGGCGAGAACGAAAGTTATGCGAAGGATTTGGTCGAGCGACTAAGGGACGCCGGCGGCCCTGCAAACTACGGGGTAGCACTCGCTGTACTTAACGCCGCCGACTATGGTGTACCTCAAACCCGCAGACGTGTCTTTATAGTTGGGGCGAGGGGAAAGACGACAAGTGACGTGCACGACTATTTTGATCGGGTTTTCTCTCGCCGAACCCACGCGAATCCGCGTACCTCGTCGATGCTGGGTCTTTCGCCATGGCAAACCATCGCTCAGGCAATAGAGGATTGGGACCGATCGCAGGCCAAGTGGCACCGCTGGCCGGTACCGGTGGCCCGGGAAGACGAGAGAGACGAAATGAGTGACTTGCCTACTAATCTCGCACCGGGAAAGAGCCTCGTTTACGAGCCGAAAAATCGGCTTCGCGTCGGCCTTGATTGGCCGAGTCGCGGAGCCGCCGTCCGTTGGGACGAAAGCGGTTGGGTGGTTCTCGAAGAAGCGGATTCGGTGACTGGGGCCCGAGCGATTCCACTGCTGCCGACAGGCGGGACAGGGAATTCGGAGTCGGACCCCTGGCTCGTTCTTGGTGACCCGTGCGCCTCGCTCGACGCGCTGCGGCGACAGATCGGTCGGCAAGTGAGGTTGGTCTACGTCGACCTGCCGCGTATCAGCACGAATGCCGGATCGTTCGATGCGACCGATCGCGAAAAGGTACTGGACACTTGGCTCTCTGTCGCGCGCGCACTATTGCGTCGTGCGCTCGGCCTGCTTGAAGATCGCGGTGCTATCGCGGTGCTATGCGGTATCCACGAGACTGCATTCGCGCAGCTTTTGCTGGACGAACTCGCAGGTTCTCAGAACCACGTCGGCACGGTCGCATGGCAGAAGGGCTATAGCCCGCGCAACATGCCCAACATGCGCGAGATTTCTCCGATCCATGACAATATCCTGATCTATGCCCGTCGAATGGACAGCCTTCCGCCAGTTTCTCTCCGGCTGTTGGCAAAAGGATTCGCGAATCGAGACGGTGATCCGCGCGGGCCGTGGAAGGCGGAACAAAAAGGCGCCAACAAACCCGACTGCGACTACGAGGTGCATGTATGTCCCTATAGATGGGAGGTAACGTCCGGCACGCTTCCTCCGGGATTGTGGCGGATCAATCCTAAAACCGGGGTTGTCTGGGGCCAACCTGAGGCAGCAGGTTGTTGGAACTTCAGCGTTCGACTGACCGATAGCGCTGAGAAGTCGGTTGAAAAAACGCTTGAGATCGAGATACGGGACAATGGGATTGCGCCCCCGCTTGCAGAAATTCCGTGGCTCAAGGCCGTGCGTGGCGACGCGGGCAACTTCATTGGTGGACCTGATTCGGACGGGCCCCTCCGGATCGAGACCTCTGCCCTCCCGATCGGCAAAGTCGGCGCAGTGTACTCGGCTTGCATCTCAGGCGCTGGCGGTGCGCCATGGATCGGAACGACGAGGCCGGGCAAGACAGCCGTCGGCGGAAAGGGGCGCTACTGGGAGTTTCCTTTCTCGACGCTTATGTCGAGGGCCGCTGAGGACGCTGTGGATTTCAAGAGCAAACACGATGCCATTCCCGCGCTCAAAATCTACGAAGACGGGGACGAAAGCCGCCTGAATCAAACAAGCATCTGGTTCGGAAGAGCTCGAAAGGGCGGAGAAGAGGGCGATCCTACCGAAGTCGACTACTCTCAGGACGCAAAGAAGGAACAAGGCGCCTTGCGCGCCGCCGGTATCGTCTCCGAGATAGTCGCCACGGCAAAGCCGGCCAAATTGATGGCCCGTCTATTGGCTCTTTTCTCCGAGGGCACGTCGACGGTAGTCGATATCGGTTCCCCAGCTGCCGAAATGGCCGCAGTAGCGACGGCGGCAGGGCGACGAGCAGTCTTCGTCGCAATGCCACCCGACGACAGACTCGCCGAGGCAGTTTGGCTACCGCGACTTGCTCTCGCGGCCAAAGGCGCACATCCGTTGCCTGACTCATTGTCGTTCTCGGTCACGCAATCCGACGTGCCGAGCACGGGGTACATTGTCGACGGGAATCCTCGACCGCCAGATAATGGCGGTTCAGTTTTCGTCCTGAGGCCCGGTCAGACTTTTGCCGAAGTCGATCCACAGCTGTCGACGGTGTCAATCGACTACGAGAGATATCCGGTCGGATCTCCCGAGTTTCTCTCGGCCTTGGCTTCGGTGGAAGGTCTGGTCCCTGTCGCGCCGAAAGGACGCGTCTTCGGGAAGTCTTGGGACAGTCGTGTTGTCGCAGTGTATTTTTCCTCCAACGAGTGGCTCGATCGCCCGGACGTCGAAGAAGTCGGCCGCGAGTTTGCGTCACACGTCGATGCGGGCGGAAGAGTGCGTATCTATTTCCACCGCGGCCCCGCCGATCCCGATCATGTTTCGGATCCGCGCCTAGAGGTTCGCCGTATCCCGTTCTCGCTGGTGCTGTCCGCGGGCGCCGCATGAATAGGGATCGGCTTCTGCGTGAAGCGTGTGAACTCGTGGTGCGAACGATGAACCTTCGGCCACCTCAGGCCGAGGCGCTTCGAGCGTTGCGGGACGCTCTCCTGTATCTTCCTACGCGGCTCTGCGATTGCACACTGGAGCAGCGAAGAGAATTTCTCGCCGTCCGGGAAGGTTGGAGACACGCCTTCCATCCGGTGTTCACGTTCGCACTCGCGACAGGAGTCGGCAAGACGAGGCTTGCAGGAGGAATAATCGCATTCCTGTGGCTGACCGGCGAGGCGAAAACGTTTT
Organism: Mesorhizobium sp. CNPSo 4671; assembly: GCF_057784245.1. Classification (NCBI taxonomy): domain Bacteria; kingdom Pseudomonadati; phylum Pseudomonadota; class Alphaproteobacteria; order Hyphomicrobiales; family Phyllobacteriaceae; genus Mesorhizobium; species Mesorhizobium sp. CNPSo 4671. The sequence continues at coordinate 73,019 of NZ_JBWLUW010000007.1, forward strand.
TGGTCCTGGCTCCTCGGCGCGCCGTTCTGCGTCGTTTCGAGAGCGCCTTCGACGTTCGCTTCCGAGAGTATCTGTTTGTCGATCCCAATCTCGTTCCGGAACCGAGCATCGTCCGGGCTGACGAGATTGACGGGCCGCGGGGGTTCGAATTCGAGGGCGACCTCCTGGCCCAGGGGCCCAAGATTTTCCTACTCTCGCCGCAACTTATCGCGAGCAGCGACCGGTTCACGCGTCCGGTGGCGTTCGCCGGTCAGTCGCCGGCCCAGGCCATTTCGGCCAGGAAGGACCTCGTCGTTATAGTGGACGAGGCCCACCATGTCGGCCGCCAGGCGAGAAGCGAAACGACGGCTTGGGCCGCCGCTATCCGTGGACTGTCGCCTGCCATTCAACTCGGACTGACTGCTACCCCGCGGGGCGAGGAAGGCGAGCACATTCTGTACGACTATCCTCTGCGGCGAGCCCTAAGGGATGGACTGTATACCAAGGACGTTCACATTTGTGTTCGCACGTTCGACGCCACCGGTCTCGGAGACGAAGACGTTGATCGGGCCGCGATCGACTACTCGTTGGACCGACTGGAGCGAAAACGGCAGGCCGCGGCTGATGCGCTTAGCGACGGTTTTCCTCAGGTCAAACCGGTGTGCGTTTTTTTCGCTCGCGACATCGCGCATGCAGAGGAGGTCACAACCTGGCTGATAGACACGGGGCGAGTGACCGAAAACGAGGTTCTTCTGACGCATTCCGCGATGACAAAGTCCGAAGAGGAACTTGAGCGGCTCCTCAGCATTGAGAGCGTCGGCAATCCCGTCCGAGTGGTGGTGAACGTGGCTGAGCTAAGCGAAGGCTGGGATGTCACGAACGTCTACGTGGTCACACCGCTTCGAGCGATGGCCACCTTCCAGGGTGCGCTGCAAGCTATGGGACGTGGTCTCCGGTTGCCTGCGGGAAGGCGGATCGGAAGACCCGTCCTGGATGAGTTGGACGTTGTCTGTTTCGGACGAGAAAAGCTTGAGCGGATTGTGGCGGAGGCAACCGAATGGACGCGGACGGCGACCGCCGACGCCGGGGGAGTGAAGATCACCACGTCGGACGAAGCCGATCCGGAGTTGGTGCCGGTTCCTGTCAAAGCCATTGGCAGCCCTTCGTTGCGCTGCGCCGACCTGCGGATACTGCCCCGAGAGCTTGATTTGAGGCTTTCTCCAGAGGCGCTGCGCCATGTCTCGGAAGCGATCGTGACTGAGGTGGATTTGATGGCGGCTCAAACCAGGCTCGGATTTGGTCGCGTTCGAGTCGAGCGGATCCGATTTGCCCGCGCGGCTGCCTTGCGATGCATTCGCGCGCTACCAGCATTTCTTTCGGACGAGAAGCACACAGGTCGAGTCCAGGCCATAGTGCTGGAGTGGTTGTCTACGATTCGACCGGGAGACGGTCCGGTCGATTTCGATCCGTCTGAGGTGGGGGAGCAAGTCGCCGCCGCGCTTCGTCGAAACGCGAAATTGACGGCGCCCGAATATGGGGAGAGCCGGGCCGAAAAGGTCTTTACATTCTCCGACTATGTAGGGTCCTTCGAGGTCATGATGGGTTCCGGTTCGCAGCCTCCGTCGATATCTGTTTCCGACCTGCCGATTTTCGCTCCTGGAAGTTTCCGGAGGCGCCTGCTCTATAGGGGTTGGGGAAGAGGCGGTCACGAGGCATACGCCTTTGATTCCGAGCCGGAGGCTCTCGCAGCGTTGCTCCTGGATCGTGCGGAGGATGTCGTGTGGTGGGTGAGGAACGACCCGTTCAGGATGGAAATCGAAACGCCGGCGGGTAGGTACAGGCCTGACTTCGTGGTGCTGAACAGAGTCGGCGAGCACGAATCTTATCTGCTGCTGGAACCGAAGGCGGACTTCAGATGGTCGGATCCCCTTAGCGAAGATCGCCTCAAAAATGCGGCGGCCAAGGAATGGGCCGGTCGGCAGCGCTCGCTCGGGTACAGGATAGATATCGGTTTGGCGTTAGAAAGCGACATAAGGAAAAGCGGCAGCTGGGCCGAACTTCAGGCGCGATTGAGGTAGGCCATTTCGGAAAGAAAGCGACGAACGCGAAGCTCGACTTCGGATTTTCGTTTCGTCTGGCATTCCCACACGATAGCGACCGACCAGCCCACTCGACGCAAGGCTCGTATGCTCCGTGCATCGCGTGCGCGATTTGAGCGGACCTTCGCAGCCCAAAACTGGGTGCGTGTCTTCGCAAGCCGGCCCGCCGGACACGTGTGACCATGCCAATAGCAACCGTGCACGAAGATGACTTTCCTCTTCGCCGGCAACACGATGTCGGGCGTTCCGGGCAAGTCTCTGCGATGTAAGCGGAATCGATAACCCATGGAGTGTAGGATACGACGAACGACAAGTTCGGGTTCGGTATTCTTCTGGCGAACGCGCGCCATGAGCGCGCTGCGCGCTTCCGGCAAAAGCTGGTCAATCATACCCCGTTGTATCGAAATTTCTGACATCTGCAATCGATGCCTATGCTCGCGCGGAGTGTGGCTTCGCAGCGGCGCGCTATCCGGGGTCGCCGTCGACCGCAGCTACTGTAGGCGAGATAAAAACCAATTCGCGACTCTACTCAGCCGCGTCGTCTCGTCAGCGAGCGGTGAGGAAGAGGCAACACCCTCTGGGGCGATCGCTGAATGATTCCTTACCATCGACCCCGCGTAGGGTTGCGGTGCCATTGCATTCAACGTCTCACGCATAGCCATTGCAAAGCCTTCAAAGACCTCAATGTCGTTGGCGATCTGTTCCGGACTGCTGGATTGCCGAGGGTTTAGAGCATGCGCGATCTCGTTGCGCCGCTCGAAGAAGTTCTCCAAGGCTGACATAAATTTGCCGTGCGCCCTTCCGGGTTCCGTCTCGCCGAAGACGCTCAGAAACGGTTGCTTGTCGGAGCACAGGGTGCAGATGTCTTTCATGCCGGACACCTTGAAGAGGCCGTTGATCTGTACCGGGCGCATGTTGTTCTCATTGTGGATTAGGTCTCGGTAGATGTCCTTGGAGAGGTCACCCTTGCAGAACTCATAGATCAACGCGAAGCGCGCCTGCGCGACGCCGAAGAAGTCGGTGCCCGATTTGTTATGGCCGTCGAATTTGATTTTGCTGAGGCCGTCCATCGTGCGCTTCCAGGCTGTGCTGGCCAAATTTGGGGGAAGTTTCTCGAACGATTCCGAACCGAGAACGACCGCTCGCGCGTACTCACGGGCCATCTCGCGGACGAACTCCTCAAAGGTAGCGGCCACCAAAAGCGTCGCGGAATTCGCCGCGGCTATCCGAGTCTTGGGTGGTTGTTTCGCATCGGAGAACGCGGCGATCAAACTCCGTATCGCATTTAGGTCCTCAGCAAAGTCCTCAGCGATAGCCTCAAAGACGGTGGCCACGACGGTCACTCCGGTCGGAAAATCGATCGCACAAGGTCGATGCGTTCCCTAACAGCGTTGGCTGTGTTGCCCTGACCGGTTAAGATGGCAAGTCGATCGGGATCTGCTCCGGTTGCCTCCATACGATGCCGTACATTTGCCGCATCTGCTAGAATCTCCGTACGCACGGCCCACAGTCGATTGATGGCCACCATCGAGGCGTCGTAGATCGCTGCGGACACCCGCTCTCGCCCTTTTTCATCAGGCGGAAGCATAAAAGGCTTCCCTTCAAACAGAGCGTACAGGAAAGAGAAGCGCTCGATGTATTCTTGCTTGAGGGAATTTGCCTGATCGTCAGTGACCTGAATCTCCATAGCGCGATCTAGCATAGATTTAATTGAGCCGCGGATGTTTGCGTCGTCCCTCAAGGCGAAATACCGTAACACAAGCTGGCAATCAGCCATACTTGAATAGAGGATATTCTTCTGGCGCTTTGGGTTTTCATAGTAATCGTTGGGGTCAGTCTCGATATAGGGAGGGATGTCGAAGACACGCGTGAAAAGATCATTCTGCGTTAGTTCGATAATTATACGATTTAACGGGCCTGGATTGAGGGCATTTCGAATTTCCTGTGGGTTCAGCTTCGTCCCGCCAGTGTTCAGACGGTCGAAGATGAAGCGACGGATGTCGGTCATAGTGAGCCGATTTTGGGTCGTCTCGGCATCGCTTTCTAGCAAGAGCACGATTGCCGAAAGGCTGGCCCGGTCCAATGCCCTCTTAATACGTGGGGGGCACCTTGAGTAGCGAATGCCGTTGAGGGGCCTGAGCACTGTCAGCGAGGTAAGCGAGAAATCGCCGGCGAGGAACTCCCTTACGGCATTTAGTCGCTGTTGTCCGTCCATGACTTCGTACCGTGCAGCGTCGCTTTCGTACAGGAATACCGGCGGAATAGGTATGTTCAGTAGCAGCGATTCGATGAGTTTCGACTTCTGCGCCGCCGACCAGCGAAGTCTCCGCTGATACTCCGGACGCAGGTTTAGAACCTCCCCCTTCTCGATCAAATCGCGGATTTGGGGCAGGAAGAAATTATTCGTCTGGAAGACGATCCGGAATGCGTTCTTTGCAAAGAATTCGTCGGGATCCACCGGGTGTGGATCCGGTATGTCGACCTCAGGCACCTCTTCCGACTGGCCGAGTATGACTTCGATATCCATAAATCGTTCGTCCCCCCTTGCAGCACGAGGCCACTCCATAGAGGTGGGCCGATTGGTCGGCAAGCAAGATAGCTTCAATCGTGAATTTCAGCACCGGGTAGTGAAGGATAACCGCAACGTCCACTGCGCCAGCTTCGCGCCTTCGCCCGAGTGCCCAAATTGCGAAATGATAACCCCGTCATCGCCTTTTGGCTGCTTATCCGGATGCGAGTTAGCAGGCCAGCCCGGATCGCAAAATGGCTCACCGGCGCCTTCTTGCGGGCTTATGGCTGAGTTTATGGCAGTCTAAGAAAAATCGAAAAAACTCAATGAAATCAGATGACATTGGCGGAGAGGGAGGGATTCGAACCCCCGATGGGCTTGCACCCATGCCGCATTTCGAGTGCGGTGCATTCGACCACTCTGCCACCTCTCCGCGGTCATGGTCGGCCGTTGCCGGCGCGGCGCACTAGATAACGGCTGATCGGGCAGGTTACAAGGCCAAATCCACCAGTTATTTGGCTTGCCGGAGAGGCAGCGGATTCATGGCAGGTCCATGCCGGGGTCCACGGCCGTCCACGCCTCGCCGCCAAGCGACGGTGACGCCGGCAGTCATGTTGACGCGATCAGTGGTTGCCCGCCTCTCGGCAACGGCTGTTGCCTTGACTCCACCTCAACCTTCGGTTAGGGACAGCGCGCAATCGGCGTGGAGGGTTCTTCCGCGCCGCTTGTTTTTTGAACCCGCAGACTGACAAAAAGACGGCCGAACCGCCTCAGGCGGTTCATCGAGGCCGACCGAACAGCGAAAGGCAAAAAATGTTCGCAGTCATTAAAACGGGCGGTAAGCAGTATCGCGTTGCCGCCAACGATCTCCTGAAGATCGAAAAAGTCGAAGCCAATGTCGGCGATATCGTCGAGATCGGCCACGTGCTCGCGCATGGCGAGGGCGAGAATGTCACGTTCGGGGCGCCGTTCGTCGATGGCGCTCTGGTCACCGCCGAAGTAGTCGAGCAGGGCAAGAACCGCACGGTCATCGCTTTCAAGAAGCGCCGCCGCCAGAATTCGCGCCGCAAGATCGGCCATCGCCAGCTTCTGACCACCGTGCGGATCGCCGAGATCCTGCTGGGTGGCGCGAAGCCTGCCAAGAAGGCCGCCGTGAAGGCGGAAGCCAAGGCTGAGGTTGCCGCCGAGGCGAAGGCCGAGGCCGCGCCGAAGGAAGCCAAGGCCAAGAAGGAAGCTGCCCCCAAGGCAGAAGTGACGGCCGAGACGGCCGCCGCGCCGCTGTTCAAGGCGCCGAAGGGCGAGCCGGACGACCTGACCGTGATCAAGGGCATCGGCCCGGTCGCCGCCAAGGATCTTAACGAGCAGGGCATCATCACCTTCGCGCAGCTCGCCAAGCTGACCGACAAGGATGTCGCCAAGATCGACGAACACATGCCGTTCAGCGCCGACCAGATCAAGGACTGGCGTGAACAGGCCAAGGAACTGGCGAAGAAGTAATTTTTCCGGCGAAACATCAGCCGGATCGGACTTGAAACGGAACGCGAACGCGTTCATAAGGCCTTTTAGGCGCCTTGCGGCGCAACGGAGTTAGTTAGATGGCACACAAGAAAGCTGGCGGCTCGTCGCGCAACGGTCGCGACTCGCATTCCAAGCGTCTGGGCGTGAAGAAGTTCGGCGGCGAAGCCGTCATCCCGGGCAACATCATCATTCGTCAACGCGGCACGACCTGGCATCCCGGCGTCAATGTCGGCATGGGCACGGACCATACCCTTTTTGCGCTCGAATCCGGCGCCGTGACGTTCAACAAAAAAGCCAACGGCCGAACCTACGTATCGGTCAACCCGATTACCAAAGCCGCGGAGTAGCCGGTTCCGCACTAGAACACCGGCGCCCATCTCGGGACCGGTGTCTGGCAACGCCAGGAAAAGGATCAGGGGAGATGGGTTTCCATCTCCCTTTTTTCTTGCCTGGAGGACTTTGAAATGGTTGCCGAAGCGGAAGACTCAGAAGACGAAAGTTACGCGATAGACTGCCCGGTGCTGGTCACCGAGCGGCTGGTGATGCGGGCGCCGCGCGAGAGCGACATCGCGCAACTGGTCGAGCTTGCCGACAACCGTCATGTCGCCGAAATGCTGGCGCGCATGCCGCACCCCTATGGCGAGGCCGAGGCGCGGGCCTTTCTCGCCATGACACGGTCGCGCCGCGCTGGTATCGCCTATGCACTGACGCTGGCCGGCACCGACACTTTCGTCGGCTGCGCGGGGCTCAACACCACCGATCGCGGGCTGGAACTCGGCTACTGGATCGGCGAACCCTACTGGAAGCGCGGCTATGCGACGGAGGCCGCCCACGCGCTGGTCGACCTCGCCTTCCAGAAGACGTCGGTCCAGGTGCTGCATGCCTCGACGCGGGTCATCAATCCGGCCTCGCGCCGGGTGATCCACAAGTGCGGCTTCCAGTATGCCGGCCAGGGCATGCTGAACTCGATCGTCGCCGGCCAGGTGCCGGTCGAGCGCTACAGGCTGGATCGCAAGACGTGGATCAGCCTGCGCAACTGGGTCCACTTTTGATGGATGGCGCCGGTCAAGCCAATGGTCGATGACAGCAACGATATTGAAACGATCGCGATCGCGCCGATAACGCCTGGTCACATCGAAAGCTTTCATCGCGCGCTTGATCTCGTTGCGCGTGAGCGGAAGTACCTGTCCTTCCTCGAGGCGCCACCGCTGGATCAAACCCGGCGATTCGTATTGGACCGTATCGCGGCGGGCGATCCAGGTTTCGTCGCCATTGTTCGCGGCGGGGTTGTCGGTTGGTGCGATATCTCACGCCATGACCGGCTCATCCACGCCCATCGCGGCTCCCTCGGAATGGGAATTGTTGCCTCCCACCGCGGGCGTGGCCTCGGACTGCGGCTTATCAATGAGACCTTGGCGCAGGCACGCAAGGCCGGCTTTGTCCGCGTCGAGCTGTCCGTGCATGCCGACAATGCCCGCGCCATCGCTCTTTACGACAAGGTCGGGTTTGTCAGGGAGGGTGTGCAGCGCGACGCTATCCGTATCGACGGGCAATACGGCGATACGATCATGATGGCGATCGTCGAACGCGAAAACGCAGCCGGATGAACAGCCGTCAGCCCAGTTCGGCCCACACCGGCAGATGGTCCGAACCGGTTGCCTTGTGGTCGACCCACAGGCGCTGCAACGACCGGGCAAGCGAGGCGCTGGTGAAGACGTAGTCGATACGCTTGTGGCGGCTGGTGTTTGCCGGGTCCTTGGGGTCGACCCAACTGACGAGATCGTCGCCAGTGACGTTCAGGCGCACGGCGGCATCGACGGCGAAATCGGCGGTCAGCGGCATGCCGAATTGGTGGTCCGGCCGGCCGGCCAGTTCGACATATTCGGGCGAGCCGGCCAGCATGTTGAAATCGCCCATGGCCACAAACGCCTCGGGGTGCGGCAATTCCGGCAGGCCGATCTCGGCGACGCCGGACAGCGCGCCGCCTTCGAGCGCATAGTTCAACAGGCGGCGGCGCAGGAACTGGATCTGGCTGGCGCGTTCGACCGGGCTGCGGTGATCGAGATGGATGGAATAGAAGCGGATGAAGCCAAGCGACGTCTCGATCAGTGCTTCCAGCGCGCCGCGCTGGAAGTTCATCATCTCGAAGCTGCGGCTGCGCGGCAAAAGCAGGTTGCGCGACAGATGAATGGGCGACTTCGACAGCATCATGTTGCCGAGCTGGAAGGTGGTGGTGATGGCGCGGCCGTTCTCGATGCGCGAGCCGATATTGGCCTCGAAATTGCTGCCATAGACGGCGAAATAATCGGGCAGCGCTTCGCCGATCTCGGCGACCATGTCGCGTCCACCGTTCCTCGGATTGTTGCGGGTGACCTCCTGCAGCGCGATCACATCGGCGCCGCGCACCGCGTCGGCAATGCGGGCGACATCGTATTGCCCATCAAGCCCAATGCCGTATTGGATGTTATAGGTTACAAGCTTCATAGCAAGATTTCTCCGGCCGACCCCAAGCGGCCATTGTCACAAAACGGCCTCGCCCTTGGCCGCGCCTTGGTTTAGAGCAAGGCCCAAGGTTTAGAGCAATGCCGCAAGGCCAATAAAAGAAACTGCAGTCCCATGAAATTTCTCGATCAAGCCAAGGTCTATGTCCGCTCGGGTGACGGAGGCGCCGGTTCGGTGTCGTTCCGGCGCGAGAAGTTTATCGAGTTCGGTGGGCCGGATGGCGGCGACGGCGGGCGTGGCGGCGATGTCTGGCTGGAAGCGGTGGATGGGTTGAACACGCTGATCGATTATCGCTACCAGCAGCATTTCAAGGCCAAGACCGGCGTCCATGGCATGGGCCGCAACATGACCGGCGCCAAGGGCGCCGACGTCACGCTGAAAGTGCCGGCCGGAACCCAGGTGTTCGAGGAAGACAATGAGACGCTGATCTGCGACCTCACCGTGGTCGGCCAGCGCTTCCTGCTCGCCAAGGGCGGCAATGGCGGCTTCGGCAACCAGCATTTCAAGACCTCGACCAACCAGGCGCCGCGCCGCGCCAATCCCGGCCTTCCCGGCGAGGAGCTCAACATCTGGCTGCGGCTGAAGCTGATCGCCGATGCCGGGCTGGTCGGGCTGCCCAATGCCGGCAAGTCGACATTTCTCGCCGCTGTCACCGCCGCCAAGCCGAAGATAGCCGACTATCCGTTCACGACACTGCATCCCGGCCTCGGCGTTGCCCGCATCGATGCGCGCGAATTCGTCATCGCCGATATTCCGGGCCTTATCGAAGGCGCGCATGAGGGCGTCGGCATCGGCGACCGCTTCCTCGGCCACGTCGAGCGCACACGCGTGCTGCTGCACCTGGTCTCGGCGCAGGAGGAAAATCCGGGCAAGGCCTACAAAACCGTGCGCGCCGAGCTCGATGCCTATGGCAATGGGTTGGTCGAGAAGGTCGAGATACTGGCACTTTCGCAGGTCGATACGCTCGATGCCGATGAACGCAAGAAGAAGGTCGCCTCGCTGAAGCGGGGGGGCGCGGGGGCGCCGCGGGGGGGGGGGGCGGGCGGCGGCGGGCGGGGGTCACCGGCGAAGGGGTCGAGGCCGTGCTGCGGGCACTGATGACGGTGATTGCCGAGGCGCGCGCGGAGGCCGCGCCCGTGGTCGAGACGCGCTGGGAAAAGTAAGGCCATGCAGTCGCTGAAAAAATACCGGCGCATCACCGTCAAGATCGGCTCGGCGCTGCTCGTCGACCGCGCGAGCGGCCTGAAGCGCGACTGGCTGGACTCGCTCGCCGACGACATCGCGGTGCTTGCTCAGGGCGGCGCCGAAATCCTCGTCGTCTCCTCCGGCGCCATCGCGCTTGGCCGCACCATTCTTGGCCTCGGCAAGCGGGCGCTGAAGCTCGAGGAGAGCCAGGCGGCTGCCGCCGTCGGACAGATTGCGCTGGCCGGCGCCTGGTCGGATGCGCTCGGCAAGGGTGCGCTGAAATCGGGCCAGATCCTGCTGACGCTTGGCGATACCGAGGAGCGACGCCGCTATCTCAATGCGCGCGCGACGATCTCGACGCTGCTCAAGATGAAGGCGGTGCCGGTCATCAACGAGAACGACACGGTCGCCACCTCCGAAATCCGCTATGGCGACAATGACCGGCTGGCCGCGCGCGTCGCGACGATGATGGGCGCCGATCTTCTGGTGCTGCTGTCCGACATTGACGGGCTCTACACGGCGCCGCCGGCCAAGGATCCAGGAGCAAAATTCATTCCGGTGGTCGACCGCATCACGCCTGATATCGAGGCGATGGCGGGGGCGGCCGCCTCCGAGCTGTCGCGCGGCGGCATGCGGACAAAACTCGATGCCGGCAAGATCGCCACCGCCGCTGGCACCGCGATGATCATCACCTCGGGCACGCGGCTGTCGCCGCTGATGGCGATCGAGCGCGGCGAGCGCGCCACCTTCTTCAAGCCGAGCGCCAATCCGGTGAAAGGCTACAAGACCTGGATCGCCGGCCAGCTCGAACCGGCCGGCCGGCTGACCGTCGATGCCGGCGCTGTCGGCGCGCTCACATCGGGCAAATCGCTGCTGCCGGCCGGCGTCAAGCTGGTCAGCGGCAATTTCTCGCGCGGCGACACGGTGGCGATCCTGTCGCCCGAGGGCCGCGAGATCGCGCGCGGGCTGGTTGCCTATGATGCCGCCGATGCCGTAAGGATCGCAGGCCTGAAGACGGCCGAGATCGAAACCGTGCTCGGTTACGAAGCGCGTTCGGCGATGATCCACCGCGACGATCTCGTGGTGAGTCACGCCGGAGGCGACATAAGCGGAGGATGAGCCATGCTGAAGCTGCATGAAAAATCCGGAGACGACACCGTGGCGCTGATGGCCGATATCGGCCGTCGCGCTCGCGCCGCTGCCGGACCGCTGGCCATCGCCGCCACTGCCGCCAAGAATGGCGCGCTTGTCGCCATGGCCGACGCGATCATTTCCCGTGAGCAGGACATCCTCGACGCCAATGCCATCGATGTGTCTAATGGCCACGAGTCCGGGCTTTCCGCTTCCTTCATGGACCGGCTGAAGCTCAATCCGGCACGCATCCGCGCCATGGCCGATGGCATCCGCGAGATCGCGGAACTCAAGGATCCGGTCGGCGATGTCATCGCTGCCTGGGAGCGGCCCAACGGCTTGCAGATCGAGCGCGTGCGCACGCCGCTCGGTGTCGTCGGCGTCATCTATGAGAGCCGGCCCAACGTCACGGCCGATGCCGGTGCGCTCTGCCTCAAGGCCGGCAATCCGGTGATCCTGCGCGGCGGTTCGGACTCGCTCAATTCGTCCTCCGCCATCCATGCCTGCCTGGTCGAGGGGCTGAAAGCCGCCGGCTTGCCGGAAGACGCCATCCAGCTGGTGCCGACCACCGACCGCGCCGCCGTCGGCGAGATGCTCAAGGGCCTCGGCGGCACGCTCGACGTCATCATCCCGCGCGGCGGCAAGAGCCTGGTCGGGCGGGTGCAGAGCGAAGCGCGGGTGCCGGTCTTTGCCCATCTCGAAGGCATCTGCCATCTCTATATCGACCGCTCCGCCGATCTCGACATGGCGATCAGGATCGCTGTCAACGCCAAGATGCGGCGCACAGGCGTCTGCGGTGCCGCCGAGACGCTGCTGGTCGACCGTGCGGTGACGTCCACCCATCTGGTGCCGATCCTCGATGCTTTGCGCGCCGCCGGCTGCGAGATCCATGCCGATCAGGAGGTGCTGAAGGTGTTTTTCGACGCCAGGCCGGCGACCGACGCCGACTGGGTGACGGAATATCTCGACGCCATCATCGCGGTGAAGCTGGTCGATGGCATCAGCGGTGCGATCGAACATATCGAGACCTTCTCCTCGCATCACACCGAGGCGATCATCGCCGAGGACGCGAAAGCGGTGGAGCGGTTCTTTAACGAGATCGATTCGGCGATCCTGCTGCACAATGCCTCGACGCAATTCGCCGATGGCGGCGAGTTCGGCATGGGCGCCGAAATCGGCATCGCCACCGGCAAGATGCATGCGCGCGGGCCGGTCGGCGTCGAGCAACTGACCTCGTTCAAATACCGCGTGCGCGGGTCGGGACAGGTGAGGCCTTGACGCTTTTTGTCGCTAGAGCCTGAGGCGATGCTGGCATCTTCCGAACCGGCGGTCCCCTCCCGTTACCTGAAGATGCCTCATGCCGAAAAAGGGCTGACGGTCGGCCTGTTCGGTGGCTCGTTCAACCCGCCGCATGCTGGCCATGCGCTGGTCGCCGAAATTGCACTGCGGCGCCTGGCGCTCGACCAGCTGTGGTGGATGGTGACGCCGGGCAACCCGCTGAAGAACACGCGTGAGTTGGCGCCGCTGACTGAACGGCTGCAGCTGTCGGAGAAGATCGCCAGGAACCCAAAGATCAAGGTCACCGCCTTCGAGGCGGCGCATCATGTGCGCTATACCGCCGACACGCTGGCGCTGGTCAAGGCGCGCAACCCTGGCGTCGATTTCGTCTGGATCATGGGGGCGGACAGTTTGCGCGACTTCCACCGCTGGCAGCGTTGGCGCGAGATCGTGCTGACCTTCCCGATCGCGGTCATTGACCGGCCGGGCGCGACGCTGTCGTTCCTGTCGTCGGTCGTCGCAAAGACCTTCGATTATGCCCGCATCGACGAAGGCGACGCGCCGCTGCTTGCCCGCATGCAGGCACCGGCCTGGACTTTCATCCACGGCCCGCGCTCGTCGCTGTCGTCGAGCGCGATCCGGAAGATGGCGAAGGGGTAAGCTTCTCCGCTAAGGGAAGTGCCAGCGTTTCAGCTGTCCGGCCATGTCGTTTTTACAGCGGCGCGTGCCCAGCCGATCGGCGATGCTGACCTGAAATGGCAATTCAAACCAAAACCCAACCCACGATCGAGCCGGAGCATGGCAGCGCGGCGACGCCGCTGATCGCGATTGCCAGCGTCATCGTGTCGATGGCGCTGATCGCCATCGGCAACGGGCTGATGTTCGCCTACATCCCGGTCCGGCTTGGTGTCGAGGGCTTCGATCCGACCTGGGCCGGGCTGATCGTCACCGGGCTTTCGGCCGGCGGCCTTGCCGGCTGTATCCTCACCGGACCACTGGTGCGCCGGGTCGGCCACGCCCGCGCCTTCATGGTGCTGTCGGCGCTGATCGCGCTTTCCAACGCGGCCATCGGCGCCGGGCCGCATCCCCTGTTGTGGATCGGCGCGCGTGCCCTTTACGGTTTTGCCATATGCGGCCTGTTCATCGTCGCGCAGAGCTGGCTCAACGACGCGCTCCCCAATGCCATACGCGGGCGGGTTATGGCGGTATTCTACGTCTCCTACGTTGCCGGGTTGGGTGTCGGCTATGCGACACTTGCAATCGTCGACATCCACACCGCCGCAGCCTCTCTGATCGGCATCACCTTTACGGCCTTGTCGATCCTGCCCGTCGGCATGACCCGCCTTGCTCAGCCGCCAGCGCCGCAGGCGGCTTCTGTCGCGTTGCGGCAAGCATGGCGCATTTCGCCTGTTGGGGTCGCCGGTATGCTGGCGGTCGGTGGCTTGTCGATGATCATCTCGGGCTTTGCGCCCATACACGCCACCGCCAAGGGCTACACGCAAGGTGACGTCGCGCTGCTTCTGTCGGCGATGCCGGTTGGAACGCTGATCCTGCAGATCCCTCTTGGCTGGATTTCGGACCGCACGGATCGGCGCTTCGTGCTCGCCGGCGCCGCGATGCTGGCGATTGTCGCCAGCGTGCTCGCCATCGTGTTCGACGGCGGTGCGCTGATGGTCCTGGTGGTGATCTATCTGATCTGGGACGGTGCGGCGGAATCGATCTATTCCCTCTCAAGCGCGCATGCCGCTGACCGCGCCAAGAAGGATGAGCTTCTCGCCCTGTCGAGTTCGATGCTGTTTGCCTGGTCGCTGGCCGGCTTCGTTGTGCCGGGCATCGTCACGGCGCTTTCGGTGGTTTTCGGCACCGCGACGTTCATCTATGTCGGAATCATCATCGCCGCGCTGTTTTGCCTGTTCGTGCTATGGCGGGTAATAGCGGCTCGGCCGGTCCCGGCAACCGCTACGGGCAGTTTCACGCCGATGTCGGCGCAGGCGCCCTTGCCCGTCGAACTCGCCTTCACCACCGACGAACCGCAAGGCCGGGTCAAGGACTGAAGTCCTTTTTTCGCGGTCTGGGCTGAATTGCTCTACTGCTTGCGGGCCTCGGTCACCGGCGCTTCCGGTGGCGGTAGCGGGATGGAGATGCCCGCGCTGTCGAAAGCCTGCTTGGCGCGTTTCGTCATGTCGATGTTCGTGGAGAAGTAGTCGGCGGCCGCGGTCCAATAGCGCAGGGTGAGCGAAACGGTCGTGTCGCCGAGGCTGGCCACGAAGGCGATCGGTGCTGGTTCGCGACGAATGCGCTTCTCGGCAGCGGCAATGGCAAGCAATGTCTTCTGCGCCCCATCGATGTCGTTCCACGAGCCGATGCTCAAGCTGATGTCGGCGCGGCGCACGCCATTGCGCGAAAAGTTGCGCACCGGCTGGTTCCACAATGTCGAATTGGGCGCCAGGATGTAGACGCCGTCCGCGGTCCTGAGCCTGGTAGCGAACAGCCCGATTTCCTCGATCGAGCCTGATATGGCGCCAACCTCGACGGATTCGCCGATGCGGAACGGCCGCAGTGCCAGCAGCATGATGCCGGCGGCGATGTTCTGCAGCGTGCCTTGCAGCGCCAGGCCGATGGCAAGACCGATGGCGCCGATCGCGGCGATGATCGAGGCGGTCTGCACGCCGAACTGGCCGAGCACCATGATGACGACAAGAATCAGGATCGCGTAGCGGACGATCTTGGAAAAGAAATGCCGCAGCGTCGCATCGAAACCATGGATATGGCCGAGGCCGGCAAAGATCGAACGCTCGGCGAGGCCGGCGACGAGGTAGCCGACCACCAGCAGGATGATCGCGCCGATGGCCGAGAAGGAATAGGAGACGATCAACGTGCTGAGCTGTGCCAGGCCGGCCTGGACGGTGAGAAGGGTGTTTTGCGGGTCGATCGGCATGGCTGGATTCCGGTTGGTCGGTCAGCCGATAACCCATGCCAGACGCCTGGGTTCCGATCTTTTTGCCCGCCATGTGGAACAAGTGGGCAACCGGCGAGTTCGCGTGAGTTGGGGCTGCGTCTTGAAACTGTCAGGGAACTCTGCCTATCTAAGTGGTGTCACCTGCTTTTGGGGGTGATTTGGTTGTTCTTGCTGCGAAAGGAAATACACTGAGAACAGCACTGCGGAAGAAGGCCGACATCATGCCTTCGCCGGCCGGGATCAGCGTAGACGACGCCGTGTCCCGCGCCATCAAGACAGTCCTTGCCAGTCTGGAAGACTCCAAGGCCGAAAATATTGTCTCAATCGACATTCAGGGGAAATCGAGCCTCGGCGACTACATGGTCGTCGCGTCGGGTCGATCGCACCGTCATGTCTCGGCTGTCGCCGACCATCTCCTCAAGGCGCTCAAGGATGCCGGCCTCGGCACGGCGCGCGTCGAGGGGCTGTCCGGCGCCGACTGGGTCCTGATCGATTCGGGCGATATCATCGTCCATGTCTTCCGCCCCGAAGTCCGCGAATTCTACAATCTCGAAAAGATGTGGCAGGCGCCGGATCTCGAGGAAGAGACCCTCCACTAAGCCCTTCACGGGGTTTATAGAGGCGGGATGAAGATTTCAGTTCATGCCGTGGGCCGAATGAAAGCCGGCCCCGGGCGGGAGTTGGCCGACCGCTATTTCGAGCGCTTCGCCAAGAGCGGGCCAGCGGTCGGGCTGGAATTCGCCGGGATCACCGAGATCGCCGAGGGCCGGTCGCAGGGCGCTGCCGAGCGCCAGCGCGACGAGGGTTCCAGGCTGCAGGCGCAGCTGCAGCCGGGCACGGCGCTCATCCTGCTCGATGAGCGCGGCAAGAGCCTTTCCTCGCAGGATTTCGCCAATCGTATCGGACAGTTGCGCGACGGTGGGCGCAAGGCGCTGGTGCTGGCCATTGGCGGCGCCGATGGCCACGATCCACCGCTGCGCGACCAGGCTGACCTCGTGCTGTCGTTCGGCGCGCTGACTTGGCCGCATCAGCTGGTGCGGGTGATGCTGGGCGAGCAGCTCTACAGGGTGGCGACAATCCTTTCCGGCCACCCCTATCATCGCTCGTGAGCCTGCCGCTACAGTTGCCGGCAGCGTGATTCGTCGCCCATTGCCCGGATTTCCGCCCCAATGCCGCGCAAGATGGAAAATCTCTGGTTTTTATGCGTGCCGTTTTCCCAAAGAGCGGACCACTTTTGGGCAACATGCAGTCGGAGACGGGCTCCCAAACATGGTTGATGATTCGTTAACGAAGCCGCGGATAGTATAGATCGCGAATGTCTGAAGGCTGGAAATCGACACTGGGCTCAACAGCGGGCTCATCAACCGGGCGCTTTGGGCGCGCGCGCTGCGGCATCGCGGCGGTGGCGGTGCTTTTGTCGTTGCATGCCACCCGGGCCGAGAACACGCTCGACATGGCGCCCGATCCGGACCAGAGCCGCGCTGAATACGAACAGGTTTCCAAGGAAATAACGCTGTCGTCGGAACGGCTGGCCAAGCTCGCCGCCGATATCGCCGCGGTCAAGAAGGACCATGCCTCGATCACCGCGGCGCTGATCCAGTCGGCGATGACCGAGCAGAAGCTTGGCCAGGACATCGAGGACATCGGTGCCAAGCTGGAAGGGCTGAAGGGCCAGCAGCAGAAGATCCGCGCCTCGCTTGTGGCGCGGCGCGACGTGCTGGCCGAGGTGCTGGGCGCGCTGCAGCGCATGGGCCTCAACCCGCCGCCGGCGATCCTGGTCAAGCCGGAGGATGCGCTGTCGTCGGTGCGCAGCGCCATCCTGCTCGGCGCCGTGGTGCCGGAATTGCGCCAGCAGACCGACAGCCTGCTGGCCGACCTCAAGGAGCAGACCCGGGTGACCGCCTCGATCGAGGCCGAGCGGGCGCGGCTGACGGAGGCCGTCGGCGAGCAGGTGGCGGAAAAGAAGCGGCTCGGCATGCTGCTGGAAGCCAAGCAGAAGCTCGAGGCCGATACGCAGGCGCAAATGGCGGCCGAACGGCAGCGTTCAGAGCAACTGGCGGCCAAGGCCTCCAGCCTGAAGGACCTGATTGCCTCGCTTGAAGCGCAGGCCGACAAGGCCCGCAAGGCCGCGGATGCCGCAAAGGCAGCCGCCGCCGCTCAGCCGGGTGACGATCAGACGGGTGGTGACAAAACGGCATCGCTGGCAGCACTGCCGGTCCCCGAAGGCAATCGGCTCACCGCGGCTGCTCCCTTTTCGGCGCTGCAGGGGCAGATCGCGCTGCCGGTCACCGGCCGCATCAAGCGCCGCTTCGGCGCCGATGACGGTAACGGCGCGGTGATGCTTGGAGACATGCTTGCGACACAATCGGGAGCCATCGTTACCGCGCCGGCGGATGGGAATGTGCTTTATGCGGGGCCGTTTCGCTCCTATGGTCAACTCTTGATCCTCAATGCCGGCGACGGTTATCATGTCGTTCTGGCGGGGATGAGCAGAATCAGCGTCGTGACCGGCCAGTCGGTGCTCGCAGGAGAGCCGGTCGGCGCGATGGGGGAGGCCCGGGTGGCAAGCACCTCGGTTTCGAAGAATGGAAATGCCACGCCGGAACTTTATGTCGAGTTCCGCAAGGATGGAAAACCCGTCGATCCGGCCCCATGGTGGGCGGACCGTTTTTCTGGAAGGACGTGAAATGATGCGGAAACTGTCGCTTCTGTTTGCCGGTGCGCTGATGGGCGCCTCCGCCATGAGCCTTGTCTATGGTGCTCCTGGCTCGTCGGCGAACGCTGCGGGATCGGAGACCTACAAGCAGCTGGCGATCTTCGGCGACATCTTCGAGCGGGTGCGGGCACAATATGTCACGCCGCCCGACGACAAGTCGCTGGTCGAGAACGCCATCAACGGCATGCTTTCGTCGCTTGACCCGCACTCCTCCTACATGAACGCCGAACAGGCGCAGGACATGCGTGTGCAGACCAAGGGCGAATTCGGCGGCCTCGGCATCGAGGTCACCATGGAGAACGACCTGGTCAAGGTGATCACGCCGATCGACGACACGCCTGCCGCCAAGGCTGGTGTGCTGGCCGGTGACTACATCGCCAAGATCGACGGTGAAGAGGTTCGCGGCCTGACGCTCAACGACGCGGTCGACAAGATGCGCGGCCTGGTCAACACGCCGATCAAGCTCACCATCCTGCGCCAGGGTGCCGACAAGCCGATCGAGCTGACGGTGGTCCGCGACATCATCAAGGTCAAGGCGGTCAAGTTCCGGGTCGAGAAGGACATCGGTTACATGAAGATCACCTCCTTCACCGAAAAGACCTATGACGACCTCGAGAGCGCCATCGACACCATCAAGAAGCAGGTGCCGGACGACAAGCTCAAGGGCTATGTGCTGGACCTGCGCCTCAATCCGGGCGGTCTGCTCGACCAGGCGGTGAGCGTGTCCGACGCCTTCCTCAAGCGCGGCGAGATCGTCTCGACGCGCGGCCGCGATCCGAAGGACGTCACCCGCTTCGACGCCAAGCCGAAGCAGGTCGACGACGTCAACGGCAAGCCGATAATCGTGCTCGTCAATGGCGGCTCTGCCAGCGCCTCCGAAATCGTCGCCGGCGCGCTGCAGGATCTGCGCCGCGTCACGGTGGTCGGCACGCAGTCCTTCGGCAAGGGTTCGGTGCAGACCATCATTCCGCTCGGCGAGAATGGCGCGCTCAGGCTGACGACGGCGCTCTATTACACGCCGTCGGGCAAGTCGATCCAGGGCAAGGGCATCACGCCCGACATCAAGGTCGACCAGCCGCTGCCGCCGGAACTGCAGGGCAGGGATTTGACGCGCGGCGAGTCCGACCTCAAGGGCCACATCAAGGGCGCCGACGAGAGTTCGACCGGCTCGGGCTCGGCAGCCTATGTGCCGCCGGATCCGAAGGACGATCTGCAGCTCATCTTCGCCGAGCAGTTGCTGCGCGGCGAGAAGACCGACCCGGCCTTCCCGCCCAATCCGGAAAAGGCCGTGCTCAACCAGTAACGGCTTGGCTGGCCAGCTCTGGCCGGCTGAACGAAGCAATGCGATGCTGCCGGGACCGAAAGGTTCCGGCAGTTTGATTCGGCGAGGCAAGACAAGGCCTCCAGATACGGTGCCAGTGGCGCGCCAGGGTTGATGAATTCGCGTATGTCGCCGAAGGGGCGCCTTCGGAATCATGTGCTCCGGGGACAGGGCTTGGCTGATATCGGCAAGGACATCGAACGCCCGCTGGGACAGGCCGTCCGGGCGCCGCGCGCTGCCGGCAAGGTCAGTGCGGGCGTGATCGTGCCGACAATTGTCGTGCTGGCGGTGGTCGGCGCCTCGGCCGCGATAGCCCTCAGGGAAAAGCCATTTCGCAAGCCGCAAGAGGTCGCCGTTTCGACGCCGAAGGTGACGGCGGCGGCCGAGCCCGCTGCCGCGCCATCCGCCTTGACTCCTGTCGCGGCGCCAAAGGTTGAAACGCCAACCAAGACCGGTGGTCCGCAGATCATCCATGTGCAGAAGGAGGAGGGCGATGGTCCTCCGCAGCCGGCGATCATCATCCGTGATCCATCGACCGTCGGGCAGAACCTGAAGGTCGCGCATCTTCCCGACAAGGCGCTGATCGAAACCAGCGACACCGGACCCTTGCCGATGCGCTCCGCCGATGGCAGGCGGCCCTTCGATGTCTATGCGCGGCCGTGGTCCGGCGCGCGCGGTGCGCGGGTGGCAATCGTCATCGGCGGGCTTGCCGTGTCGCAGACCGGCACCCAGGCGGCGATTGCCAGGTTGCCGGCGGAAGTGACGCTGGCCTTTGCCCCGCAAGGCAACAGCATCGGCCGCTGGATGCAGGCCGCCCGGCAGGGCGGCCACGAGATCGTCATGCAGGTGCCGCTCGAACCGTTCGACTATCCCAATGTCAACCCCGGCCGCAACACGCTGACCGTGGCGGCGAGCGCCGAAGAGAATCTCAAGAATCTGCACTGGGCGCTGTCGCGGACGACGAACTATACCGGCGTCATGAACTATATGGGCGCACGCTTTTCCGCCGACACGGCGGCGATGGAGCCGTTCATGGCCGAACTCGGCAAACGGGGTCTCGCCTATATCGACGATGGTTCGTCGGCGCGCAGCCTGGCGCCCGACCTGGCGCTGAAGGACGGCGTGCCCTTCGTCGCCGGCGATACGGCGATCGACGCGGTGCAGGATCGCGGCGCCATCCTGAAGAAACTGGACAGTCTCGAAGCTACCGCGCGGGCCAAGGGCTCTGCCGTCGGCATCGGCTCGGCCTTCGACCTGACGGTCGACACCGTGTCGTCCTGGATTGCCGAGGCCAAGAAACGCGGCATCGAGATCGTGCCGATTTCAGCAGTGGCGATCGATCCGCAAAAGAGGTGACGAAGCCGCGACACCGCGAAGGCCCGTCGCGAGCGATCACCCGGTTCGGGGAAGGATCTAGATCAGTTCACCGCTTCGCGGAAATGGCGAACTGCTCTAACTCTTTGTTTTGACGCAATTCCCAAGGGAGAGCGCTACGCGCTTTCCCCGGGAAAACCGCACACACTTTTCCTGGAATTGCTCTAGTCGGTGGGCGGCGCGGTGAGCGTTACCAACGGCGCTGCCGACGGCTTGGGGTTGCCGTCTTCTTCCTTGGGTGGGGTGCTGGCCTTGCTCGCCGAAAGCGCTTCGTCAATCTTGGCCTCGATGGTCGGCGGCAGGCATAGTTCCAGGTAGCCCCTGATGCTTTGATAGGCTTCGGGTTCAGATGTAATGGCCGAGGGCACGACCTTGCTGCGGTAGGCGGCTTGCATCTCCGAGACCACGTGATGGACGGTCGACGAGTGGCCGGAATACAGATAGCTGTTTGCGAATGTGTCGACGTATTTGCTGGCCAGGCCAAACGCTTGCGCGACGATAGACATCGCGACCTTGGAGGACGGATCCGTCGCCATTATGGCGTTCACCAGCAGCCCGGTGCTGTCGACAGCGGATTTGAAGCGATCACGCCCATGGTCCAGCGCGTAGAGCTCATCCATGTATTGATCGCACTCCCCGTCCACGAAGTTATATCCCTCCAGCGCCGTGTAATACCAAATCTTGCTCTCGGGTTGAGCGCCGCCATATCCGATCACGTTGCTCTTGAACGCATTCATGATCTGAACTTGATTGTCGAGATGTGGTTTTACCGCCGCATATGGCATGACCGGGTCCGGACCGTTGCGGTATGGCCAACCTTTCACAGATTGCGGAAGGCATCCGCCGACCATGGGCAGAATGGATACAAGGGCTAACGCCCTCAACATTTGTAAAGACATCTTCTTATCCCCCGAATACACAGTGGCGCAAACAAAAGATGGAGTCGAGTCTTTCTGTACTTCCTTGCTTGAAGATTCCCGGCATCGCGATCGATTCCTCGATGCATCGTGACTCCTCGCAGCCAACGTGGTTGAAAGGGGCATGTCAAAGACCAAACACATCGATCGTGAAACGCTGCCCTACCGCCCCTGTGTCGGGTTGATGATCCTCAATGGCGAGGGCCTGGTCTGGGTCGGGCATCGCATCGCCGAACCCGACAGCGAATTCGCCGGCACGACGCAGCTCTGGCAGATGCCGCAAGGCGGCATCGACAAGGGCGAGGAACCGTTGCAGGCGGCGGAGCGCGAGCTCTATGAGGAGACCGGCATGCGCAGCGTCTCGCTGCTCACCGAGGCGCCGGACTGGATCAACTACGACCTGCCGGATCATCTCGTCGGCATTGCCTTCAAGGGCCGCTATCGCGGCCAGACGCAGAAATGGTTCGCCTTCCGCTTTCATGGCGATGTGAGCGAAATCCAGATCAATCCGCCGCCGGGAGGCCATACCGCCGAATTCGACAAATGGTCGTGGCGGCCGATGCAGGACCTGCCCGACCTGATCGTGCCGTTCAAGCGCAAGGTCTATGAAGAGGTGGTGGCGGCGTTCAGCCATCTGGCGCGGTAGCGGCGCGTCGCGGTTGCCGCGCCGGTGCGGGGATCGTATTGATGGCCGATGCAATGAGGGTCGCCATGAACGACACCGTCAACCGGAATGCCGCGAAAACCGTCACCGATTGGCCGGTCAGCGAAGTGGCGGCTGGCGCCATCCTGACCATCGATCTCAGCGTCATCCGTGAAAACTACCGGCGGCTGAAGGCGCGGTTGGGCGGCGTGCGTTGCGCCGGCGTGGTCAAGGCCAATGGCTACGGCCTCGGCGCGGCCCAGGTGGCAGCAGCGTTGGCCCGGGAAGGCTGCGACATCTTCTTCGTCGCGCTGCTGGCTGAAGGCATCGCGTTGCGCAAGGCGATCGGTACCGGACCAGACATCTACGTGCTGAACGGGCTGCCGCCGGGCTCCGAGCCGGAAGCAGTGGCGGCTGGGCTTTGCGCGGCCATCAACAGTGGCGCGCAGTTGCAAGCCTGGCGCACGGTGGCACACGACGCCGGGCGCCGGCTGCCGGCCGCGCTCCAGGTCGACAGCGGCATGTCGCGGCTCGGCATGGCGCCAGCCGAAGTCGAGGCACTGGCCGGGGATAGCAGCGCGTTCGACGGCATCGACATCAGATATGTGATGAGCCACCTGGCCTGCGCCGACGAGCCGCATCATCCGGCCAATGAACAGCAGCGGCTGGCGTTTGAGCGGCTGCGCGCCATGCTGCCCCGGGCGCCTGCCTCGCTTGCCAATTCTTCCGGCATCTTTCTCGGGCCGTCCTATCATTACGATCTCGCCCGCCCCGGCGCGGCGCTTTACGGCATCAACCCGACGCCCGGCGAACCCAATCCGATGCTGCCCGTGGTGCGGCTGCAGGCCAAGGTGGCGCAGACGCGCCGCGTCGAAAAGGGCACCGGCATCGGCTATGGCCACACCTATCACGCGGACGGTCCGCTGAGCCTGGCGACGATTTCGTTCGGCTATGCGGATGGCTGGCTGCGCCGCTCCGCTTCGGCGGCCTGGTTCGCAGGACTGCGTCTGCCTTTCCTCGGGCGCGTGTCGATGGATTCGATCATTCTCGACATTTCCGCTCTGCCGCCCGGCAGGCTGCGCGAGGGCGATCTGGTCGAGCTGCTTGGCCCCTCGCAGAGCGTCGACGATGCCGCCGGCCATGCCGGCACCATCGGCTATGAAATCCTGGCCAGTCTCGGTCCGCGCTTTTATCGCCATTATGTCGGCGGTTGAGCGGTTTGGCCGCGCTTGACAAGCGGGCGCCTGTCGGCAAGGTTCGGAGCATGAGCAACCTCGCTTATACCAGAACCTTGTTCAGGGTCTGCCCGATCGCGGGATCGTAGCCCCGGCGCGGCCGCCTTCCGGCGTCCGTCCTTATCGGGGCATCCATACATCCACCATCGCCATCAAGTCGTGCAGCTTTTCGCGGCTGCCGGCTTTTCATCACGCCGCCGTCAGCGCGGTGGCAAGCGCGCATTCGTTCGATGCGCCGATCCATGAGGTTTGCCATGCAACATGCAATCGGACTGCGACCAAGCAGCCAGATTTTGATCAGCGATACCGACCACGGCAGGTTGACCAGCCTGGCGAGGGCCTTGCTCGATCGCACCCCCGAGACGGCCGAGGAGCTGCTTTCGGAAATGGACCGGGCCGTCATCACGGACGCGGCGGCGATGCCGGCCGGCGTGGTGCGTATGGGCTCGATCGTGACGGTCCGTGCCGACGGCGGGGAGACCCAGCGCATCATGCTGGTCTATCCCGGCGAAGCCGACATTGCCGAAAACAGGATTTCGGTGCTGACGCCGATGGGAACGGCGCTCATCGGCGCGACCATCGGGCAGGCGGTGTGTTGGAGCAGCCGTGGCGGCCGGGAACTGTCGGTGACCGTTGAAGCCGTCGATACGCCGCCCTCCGGCCCGCGACGGCCTTGATCGTGGAGGCGATGATGACGAGCACGAATTGCTGCCTGACGACGAAGGACTTCGCAGTCCTCGAAGTCATGCTGGCGCGCCGGCGGGCATTCGCGGATCCGATCGCGCGTATGCTCGAACACAAGCTTTCAAGCGCCGATGTCGTTCCGCTCGATTCGGTCGAGCCCGGTATTGTGACGCTCAATAGCAGAGTGGTGTTCAGCATCGACGCCGGTCAGACCGAGACGCGCACCCTGGTGCAGAACGAGGTGCGCGGACCGGTCGGCTCCAGCCTGTCGGTGGCGACGAGGCGCGGGCTCTGCATGCTAGGCATGGCGCAGGGCGAAACGGCTTTGATCGAGCACGCCGATGGCCGACGGGAGTCGATCCTGATCAAGGCCGTGCTTTACCAGCCGGAGGCTGCCCGGCGCGCGGTCAGGCAGAAGGACCGGGCCGATGGGCGACGACCGCACGGGCTCACTCTTGTCTACAGCGCCGAAGACGATTGGCGGCCTCTTGGCGAGACGGCCGGAATGCGGCAGACAGAAGACGACGACCCCGGTCCCTCGGCGGCGTGAATGGGCCACAGCGCATGGGTCTCGAAAATCGGCATCGATTTTCATTTGGGATCATGCGCAAATCGAGAAATGCGGTCGCGTCCATGGGCGTCCTGAGGATGCGCGGCGCGGCAAGGAGTGAACGATGAAGATCATGGTGCTGGGCGGCGGCGTCATCGGGGTGACCACGGCCTATTATCTTGCCGAGGCTGGCCACGAGGTGACTGTGCTCGACCGCCAGAAGGGCCCGGCGCTGGAAACCAGCTTCGCCAATGCCGGCGAGATTTCACCCGGCTATGCATCGCCCTGGGCCGGACCCGGCATTCCGCTGAAGGCGATCAAATGGCTGTTGATGAAGCATGGCCCGCTGGTGGTGCGGCCGGCCTTCGACCCGCATATGTGGACCTGGCTGGTCAAGATGCTGCGCAACTGCACGGCCGAGCGCTATGCGATCAACAAGTCGCGGATGGTGCCGCTGGCCGAATACAGCCGCGACACGCTGAAGGCGCTGCGCGAGGCGACCGGCATCAGCTATGACGAGCGGACCCAGGGCACGCTGCAGCTGTTTCGCACGCAAAAGCAGCTCGACGGCACCGGCGGCGATGTCGAGGTGCTGAAGAAATATGGCGTGCCCTACGAGATCCTCGACCAGGACGGCTGCATCGCGGCGGAGCCGGCGCTGGCCGGTGTGCGCGAGAAGTTCGTCGGCGGGCTGCGGCTGCCGCATGACGAGACCGGTGACTGCAAGATGTTCACCGAGAAACTGGCCGAGCTCTGTGTCGCGCGTGGCGTCACGTTCGAATACGACACGACGATCTGGCGCGTCATCCGCAGCCGCAACCGCATTGCCAATCTCAGCACCAGCAAGGGTTTCAAGGCCTCCGAAGCCTATGTGATGGCGCTGGGCAGCTACTCGGCGGGCTTCATGCGCCGGATGAAACGGTCGATCCCTGTCTATCCGGTCAAAGGCTATTCGATCACCGTGCCGATCAAGGATGCCGTCCTGGCGCCGGTGTCGACCGTGATGGACGAGACCTACAAGGTGGCGATCACCCGGCTCGGCGACCGCATCCGCGTCGGCGGCACGGCCGAGATTTCCGGCTTCGACCTCAGGCTGCATGAATCGCGGCGGCGCACGCTCGAACATTCGGTCGGCGATCTCTTTCCCGGCTCCGGCGCCATGCGCGAGGCGACCTTCTGGTGCGGGCTGCGGCCGATGACGCCGGATGGGCCGCCGCTGATCGGCCGCACCGAGCTTTCCAATCTGTTCCTCAACACCGGCCATGGCACGCTCGGCTGGACCATGGCCTGCGGCTCGGCCAAGGTGCTGGCCGACATCATGTCCAACAAGGTGCCCGACATCGATGCCCGTGCGCTGGCGCAGGAGCGCTACCTGAAATAGGCGCGGCGCGTCCTCTGGGGGGGATGCAATTCCGGACGGAAAACCGCTTCACACTATTCCTGGAATGGCATCAGAACGCCTGCCTGACCCAGGCCTCATCGAACAGCAACCGATAGGCCCACGGGATCGTCACCTTGGTGGAAACCGGGTTCGAGTGGGCGAGATAGTCGTCATAGATCGGCTTCATCCTGATGTAGAAGGCGGGATCGAGCACCATCATGCCGTTCTCTGAATCGTGGAAGAAGCTGCGGTTGTTGAGGTTGACCGAGGAGATGGCGACCAGCCTTTCGTCGATCATCATGATCTTGGAATGCAGCACCACGTCGGGCGCCTTGAACTCGCGGATGTTGATGCGGTCGCCATATTTCTCGACAAACAGCTTGTTGAGCGCGGTGAGGAACCTGCCGCCGATATCGCCCTTGAGATCAATGCGGCCGACAATGTCGATCTTGACGCCGCGGGCGAGCGCCCGGTCAAAGGCCTGGGCGAGGCTCGGCGTCAAATTAAGGTAGGGGTTGACGATCTGGATGTGGTGTTGAGCGGCATCGACCAGCTCGACGAAATAGGCCTCCAGCGCATGATCGTCTTCATAGGGCACCGAAATGAAATGCCGGGCATTGCCTTGGGGGCCATCACCGCGAACCGGGATGGAGAAGGGGCGCGCCAGATTGGTGTCGGCGTCGCGCAACCATATCGTCGACAGATGCGCGGCGAGCGTCTCGACCGTGGCGCTGTCGGCGAACTCGATGTCGAAGTCGCTCCAGTTCGAATAGTAGTTCAGCGAAAGCCCGTCGGTCTTGCCGTATTGCTGCAGGTCTGGATAGCGCGACAGGTCGATCGGCTGATGGAACAGGAAGCCATCATGGATGTTGCGGCCGCCGATGATGACGCGCGAGCGCGCTGGGTCTTCAGCCAGCGTCGCCAGCATCTTGATATGATGGGTCTTGTGCAATTGTGAAATCTGCTCGTCGATCGGCGCGCCATGGTCGGCGCGCCAGCGGTACTCCTGCAATTCGACATTGGGGAACTCGGCCGCCAGCCGGTGCAGCATGGCGTCGTCCTTCTCGCGCTCCAGCACGTCGGTGACCAAGATGCGCACCTTGGTGCCCAGCGCGGCATGATGGCGGATCAGCCGCTCCATGATGCAGCCGGAAAAGTCGGCCTTGAATTCGAGCGAGGACAGATAGATCAGCTTCAGCCTTGGTGCCCTGGAGAAATCGAGCGGCAGATCGGGGTCGCCTTTGTCTATTGCCGCATCGGACAGAGGCGCGCCCATCAGCGCCTCGACCTTGGCGTTGAAACCGTCGCGCGACTTGCGCAGCAGCTTGGGCGCGCCGATCGGCAGGGCGCAGGTCTGCGACAGCCAGCGGCTGGCATAGAAGGCGCGTTCAAGCGCGTCGAGGCCGGCGCTGTCGGGGACCGGGCAACGCTCGTAGCGGCTGTCGAAGCTGGCGAGCGAGGGATCGGCGGCCTCTTCGCGCCGGATCGTAAGCGGCGCGCCGGCCGAAGCAAGGCTGGATCGGATCCTTGCCGTGCAGCGGTTCAGGCTGTCGCTTGGAAACAGGCTGACTGCGTCGTCCTCGCCAGACAGGCGGAACCGAAATGCCGCGCCAGCGGCGATGGTGCGCGAGGCGCCGGCGTCGCGGATCGCCAACGCGCCGTCGCAGGTGGCCTCGATGTCGGCAGGCTGCTCGCCGACCTGGCGCACGACGATCTCGGTGCTGCGTGCCTGCAGGCCGGAGAAATCGAAAGTCTTGGGGGCTGTGGGCCGCGCCGCCGCATCGATGTAAAGCGTCTGCCGCGACACCCGCCAGCGTCCGTCGAACTGGCCCTCGCCGCTGCCGCCACTGGCGGGCGGCAGATGCGCCCTGGCGACCGGTCCGGCCAGTTGCTGCAGCGTCGAATAGGTCGCCTGGAAGTCACTGTTCTGCACGTCGCGCCGGTTGCGCCCGAATGGGCCGGTGCCGTTGGCGCGGTCCATGGCGCCGAGCTGATTGTGGGCAAGCAGCGCCAGGAACCGTCTTTCGTAGTCACTGGCGCCGGCATCGCCGAAAAACTGCGACGCCGCGACCTGCGGCCCGGGCGTGCCGGCCGACAGAGAAGGCCGCGCGCAGGCTTCCTGTCCCGGCAGGAGGTCGCAGGCATTGCGGCCTGTGCCGGTACAACCGGCAAGGGCGGCCAGCCCGATTAGGGCAAGGATGATGGATGCGCTGCGGTTCAACCGGCGGCTCCGGCCTTCATCGCGCTCAACTGTGCCGGGTCGCGCGGCGGCATGAAGCCCTGTGGAAACACCTTGCAGACGGGAATGGCGAAGGTAGCGATCAGCAATTCTGCCTCGCTGCGCATCTTGCGTGGCGCCGTCTTGTCGTCGCGAATTGCCCTGGCGGAGGTGATAAGCGCGGAGTCGCAGTCGCAATGATTGTGGCGGGCGATGTAGCAGGCGTCATGGACCTGGCATACGGCGTCGAGGCGGTTCACCGGCCGGGCCGACAGATCGCCGGTGCGGGTGCCGGGGCCGCAATAATTGCCGATGACGAAAGGCGAGGGGCGCGCCATGGCGTAGCGGATCGGCTTGGGCAATTCGGCTTCCGGCACCTTGGCCCATGGGTTGGCGCAGGCCGAGACGAAAAGCAGCGGCAGGATGGCAAGAACGGCTCGCATGTTTATCCGCGCCAGCTTTCTGAACGATTTCCCCACCCGGCGGCCTTGCCTCGTGGCCGGCGACCGCACGCCTGATGCCACACTGGCCGGTTTTGTGGCAAGGGAAAGGCGTCGTGTGTTGCACCTGCCAGGCGCCTCTGACAGCGCTTCTAAAGGAAAAGGCTTCTTTCCCGCTCCACCGCCTTGGTGATGAAGCCGGCGACGATCTGGATGCGGCGCAGCGGCCTGACCGATTCGTGATAGACCAGCCAGTAGGCGCGGCGGATGGGCGCCACCACATCGACGGCCACCAGCTCGGGCATCGAACGGGCGACGAAGGTGTGCAGGATGCCGATGCCGGCGCCCGAGCGCACCGCTTCGGCCTGGCCGAGTGCGGAGGAAATGGCGAAGCTGGTGCGCCAGTCCGCGCTGAATTCGGCGGCGTAGTCGAGCGATGGGCTGACGATCAGGTCAGGCACATACCCAATGAGGGTGTGCCGGCCGAGTTCGGCCGCTGTTTTGGGCAGGCCATTGGCATCTGCGTACGCGCGCGAGGCAAACAGGCCGAGCGAATAGTCGACCAGCTTGCCCGCCACCAGCCGACCTTCGGTCGGCCGCTCGACGGTGATGGCGATGTCGGCCTCGCGCCGCGACAGGGAGAAGGAGCGCGGCACCGGCACGAGCTGGATCGTCAGCTCGCGGTGCAGCGCGGTCAGTTCGCCGAGGCGTCTGGCCAGGAAGGCGACGCCGAAGCCGTCGGGTGCTCCGATGCGCACGGTGCCGGAGATATCGTCGCCTTCGCCTGATATGGTCGAACGCGCGGCGATCATGTCGCCCTCCATGCGCTCGGCAATATCGAGGAACCGCTCGCCGGCGGGCGTCAACTCGCTGCCGGTGGTCAGCCGGCGGAAGAGTTTTGTGCGCAGCGCGTCCTCGAGTGCTGCGATGCGGCGCGAGACGGTGGCGTGGTTGAGCTCCAGCCGCCTGGCGGCGCCGAGAATCTGGCCGGCACGCGCCACGGCGAGAAAGATGCGGACGTCATCCCAGTTCACGGGCATCCCCCAGGAGATATCTTGTTGTCGGCCATTTGCGAGAATTGATGCTCGCCAGTCAATCGATATCTAATTTTCGCACAACGGTTGCGTTCTCCCTCGCGTTGCCTTCGCCACCACAAAGGCGGACAATGCACCCATCACAAACAAGGGAGAGACATCATGATCGAATACGGTCATTTCATCGGCGGCAAGCGTGTCGCCGGTACCAGCGGCCGCAAGCAGGACGTCATGCAGCCGATGGATGGCTCCGTGCGCGGCACGGTGGCGCTCGCCTCGCAGGCGGAACTGCGCGCGGCGGTCGAGAACGCCAAGGCAGCACAGCCGAAATGGGCCGCCACCAACCCGCAGCGCCGCGTGCGCGTGCTGATGAAATTCCTCGAACTGGTCGCCCGCGACTATGACGAACTGGCCGACATTCTGGCGCGCGAGCACGGTAAGACGATCGCCGACGCCAAGGGCGACATCCAGCGCGGCCTCGAAGTGGTCGAGGTCTGCATCGGCGCGCCGCACATGATGAAGGGCGAGTTCACCGATGGCGCCGGCCCCGGCATCGACGTCTATTCGATGCGCCAGCCGCTTGGCGTCGTCGCCGGCATCACGCCGTTCAACTTCCCGGCGATGATCCCGCTGTGGAAGATCGCGCCGGCAATCGCTTGCGGCAATGCCTTCATCCTGAAGCCGTCGGAGCGTGACCCGGGCGTGCCGATCCGCATCGCCGAGCTGTTCCTCGAGGCCGGCCTGCCGGCGGGCATCCTCAACGTCGTCAACGGCGACAAAGAAGTGGTCGACGCCATCCTCGACGATCCCGATATCAAGGCCGTCGGCTTTGTCGGCTCGACGCCGATCGCGCATTACATCTATTCGCGCGGCACCGCGGCGGGCAAGCGCGTGCAGTGTTTTGGTGGCGCCAAGAACCACATGATCATCATGCCCGACGCCGACATGGACCAGACCGTCGACGCGCTGATCGGGGCCGGCTACGGCTCGGCAGGCGAGCGCTGCATGGCGATCTCGGTGGCCGTTCCGGTCGGCAACGACACCGCGAACCGGCTGATGGAAAAGCTGGTACCGCGCGTGGAAAGCCTGAAAGTCGGCCCGTCGACGGATTCGGCCGCCGATTTCGGCCCGCTGGTGACGGCGCAGGCACTGGAGCGCGTGAAAGGTTATGTCGACACCGGCGTCAAGGAAGGCGCCACGCTCGTCGTCGACGGCCGCGGCTTCAAGATGCAGGGCTATGAGGACGGCTACTATATGGGCGGCTGCCTGTTCGACAACGTCACGGCGGACATGCGCATCTACAAGGAAGAGATCTTCGGGCCGGTGCTCTCGGTGGTGCGCGCGCAGACGTATGAGAGCGCGATCAAGCTCGCCAACGACCACGAGATGGGCAATGGCGTCGCCATCTTCACCCGCGACGGCGACGCCGCTCGTGACTTCGCAAGCCGTGTCCAGGTCGGCATGGTCGGTGTCAACGTGCCGATCCCGGTTCCGATCGCCTATTACACCTTCGGCGGCTGGAAAGCGTCGTCCTTCGGCGACCTCAACCAGCACGGCCCGGACGCCTTCCGCTTCTACACCAAGACCAAGACGGTCACCTCGCGCTGGCCGTCCGGCATCAAGGACGGTGCCGAGTTCGTCATTCCGACGATGAACTGAATTCGGATTTTCATCGAGTTAAGGGCGCGGCTTTGGCCGCGCCCTTTGTTTCTTGCGCGGCATCACACTGTTGGAATCGTGCCACCATCGATGACGTATTCGGCGCCGTGGATCGATGCCGCACGGTCCGAGACGAGGAATGCCACAAGTTCGGCAACCTCTTGCGGCCATGCCGGCCGGCCGATCGGGATGCCGCCCAGCGCATCCATGATGCTCTGGCGGGCGGTTGCCTGATCCGAACCCGAGTGGGAGGCCAGTCGCTTCACCATGGCTTCCGAAGCGCTGGTGTGGATCCAGCCCGGCGCCACGGCGTTGACGCGGATGCCTTTGGGGCCGAGCTCCTTGGACAGCGCCTTGCTGTAGGTCGAAAGGGCGGCCTTGGCCGCCGCATAGGCGATGGTGGATTCGTGCAACGGCAGGCGGCGCTGGATCGACGATATGTGAACGATCGCGCCTGCGCCTTGCTCGATCATATGTGGGACAAGCAGGCGATCGAGCCGCACGGCCGCCAGCAGATTGAGGCTGAGCTCGTCCTGCCAGAGCTGATCGGTCAGTCCGGCAAACCCGCCACCTGGGCTCTTCGACCCGCCGACGCTGTGCACGATGATGTCGATGCCGCCAAGCCGTTCCATGATGGCCGCGACCACCGTCTCGGTACCCGCCAAAGTACTCACATCGGCCTGCACGAACAGCTTCGGCTGGCATGCTTCGGTCGCCGAGCGGGCGGTCGTGAGAACGACAGCACCTGCCGCCGAAAGCCTGTGCACGATCGCTTCGCCGGCACCCTTGGTACCGCCGGTAACCAGAACGCGCTTGCCGGTGAATTCCCGGTCGTCGATTGCAAATTTCTGGACGATGGTCATGCGCCGATCTCCAGCAGGGCGATCCGGTTGTCGGCCAGCGTGAAGTTATAGTGGAGCGTCGCAGTGCTGCCTGGGAAATTCCCCGACACGATGCCGGCGATTCGCCATGCATCGCCATTGGCGGTCGCCTCGGCGACCTCGACGGTCACCCGGTATTTGCGTGTCGTCTCCTCCATCCAGCCGCGGATCGCGGCTGGACCCCGATGGGTTCTGCCTTCGTCCCTGACCGTGGCGTCCGGCGAGAAAGGAATGAGCATGGCGTCAATGTCATGCCGGTTCTTGGCGGCGAAATAATCGGCCAGTGGCTGCGGAAGGGTTGCGATCATGCTGTCGTCTCCGATGCGCGTTGCCGCCGCCCGTCGAGGCCGGCGGCGCTTGTCCGGTTCCTAAAATGAGATATGCTGGTGAAATGACAAGAACCGACGAAAAAGTAAGGTACTTACCTGAAGGTAAGCCCGAGTCATTGACGCCTTCTTCGGCAGCGAGCGGCGTCGAGAATGTGCTGCGCATTCTCGAAGGCCGCTGGAAGCTGGTGATCCTGTTTCACCTGTTCGGCGGCAAGGTGCTGCGCTTTTCCGACCTCGAACGGGCGATCCCGGCGATCTCGCAGAAAATGCTGATTCAGCAACTGCGGCAGATGGAGGCCGACGGAATCGTGCGCCGGATCGTGCACCACCAAGTGCCGCCCAAGGTCGAGTACTGCCTGACCGATTGGGGCCAGGCTCTGTGCCCGGCTCTCGATGCCTTGCTGAAATGGGCGGCACTTCGCGAACCTGCGGAAGCTTGACGCGGGTCTTCGTCCTGCAACGCGCCCCGAGCTCCGAAATGGCGCTTGTTTTCGGATCGGGGCCTCACCATATCGATTCCAGGGAATGATAAAGTTCCCCTGACGACAGACCGGAAACCAGAAGGAGTGACGTGATGAAGACGTCGAACCCGGCCTGGAGTGTTTCGGTGTATTGAGGCTGCCTCATGTGCCTCCCTTTGCCGGAACGCGAAGGCGAAGGAGGTGCCAGATGGCACACAAATTTTCGTTTCGATGGATCAGGATAGCCGCGGTCGGCATCGCGCTGGCGCTGTCGACGCTATCGGCGCAGGCGCAATTCATCTGCGGCGGCCACAGTGACCTCGTCGCGGCATTGGCAAAGGCCCTGCAACAAAAGCAGATCGGCTACGGTGTGGTTGGTCAGGCCGCCATTGTCGAGGTCTATGTTTCGGCAAGTGGGACTTGGTCGATGCTGGTGACCGACGTGCAGGGCCGAAGCTGCATTTTCGCAACCGGTGACGGGTGGGAGAATACCGCCATCACCACCACGCAAGGGATCTGACTGCTCAATCAGCGCGTCGCGGCGACCTCGGCATGGCCGCGCAGCAGCGCCATCAGCCGCTTGGCATCCTTGGCGGCTCCCTCCTCGTCGCCGTCGAGGATCGAGCGGATCAGAGCGACATGATGCTCGGCGGATTCGGCCAGGCCCGTATCCGCCTTGTAGCGGAACCAGAAGCGGCGGCTGTGGGTTTGCAGAGGTGCGGCCAACCGGGCGGCGAAGGGGTTGTCAGCAGCCAGCGCCAGGGCCTCGTCGAGCGCCTTGTCGGCCTGGATGAAGGCCAGCACGTTGCCTGAGATGACCGCCTTCTGCATGGCAAGCGCCGCCTCATGAAACAGGTCGGCGGCCTCGCGGGTGACAAAGCGGGCGGCCGAACGGGCAAGCACCACTTCGACGCCGCGCCGGGCGTCGAGCACGCGCAGCCAGTCGCCGGGATGCAGCGGCGCGATCGCGATGCCGGCGCGTGGCCGGACATCCAGCAGCCCTTCCCAAGCCAGCCGCTGGATCGCCTCGCGTACCGGGGTGCGGCCGAGGCCGAGCTTGTCGATCAGCGCGCCTTCGGTGACGAAGCTCGACGGCGCCAGTTCCAGCGTGACGATCATGTGCTCCAGCATGCGATAGGCCTTCGTCGCCGCAGGCTCGAAGGTTGCGTTCGTCTCGATGGATATCAGCGGGGAGATCAATGGCCGGCTCCTGATATATTTTTCATATATCATAATGGAGTCAGCGTTGACAGGCCAGCTCTTAATAGATATACGGCTGATATATCAACTTGGAGAGACAGCCATGTGGACCGGAGTTTTCCCCGCCGTCACGACCAAATTCACTGCCGACGATCGGCTCGACCATGCCGAGATGGAGCGTTGCTTCAACCTGCAGATGGAGGCCGGCTGCGACGGCATCATCGTCTGCGGCTCGCTCGGCGAAGGGCCGATGCTATCGCCTGACGAGAAGATCGAGGTGCTGAAGACGGCGCAGAAAGTCGCTGGCAAGAAGCCGGTGCTGCTGACGGTCAATGAGGCGGGCACCCGGGAAGCGGCCAGCATCGCCAGGCGCGCCGCCAAGGAAGGCGCCAATGGCCTGATGGTGGTGCCGAGCCCGATCTACCACACCAATGCGGAAGAAACGGTGGCGGCTCTGCGCGCGGTCGCCGAGGCCGGCGACCTGCCGGTCATGATCTACTCCAACCGGCTCGCCTACCGCGTCGACGTTACCGTCGACCAGATGGAGGAACTGGCATCGGACAAGCGCTTCGTCGCCATCAAGGAATCCTCCGACGACATCAGGCGCTCGACCGAGATCATCAACCGGCTTGGCGACCGCTACGATCTGTTCACCGGCGTCGACAATCTCGCCTTCGAGGCGCTGTCGGTCGGCGCCATCGGCTGGGTGGCCGGCCTGGTCACCGCCTTCCCACGCGAGACCGTCGCCATCTACCAGCTGATGAGAGAGGGGCGCCGCGAGGAGGCACTCGCCATCTATCGCTGGTTCCGGCCGCTGCTCGACCTCGATGTCTCGACCTATCTGGTCCAAAACATCAAGCTTGCCGAAGTGCTGGCGATTGGTACCAATGACCGGGTGCGCATGCCGCGCCAGCCGCTGTCGGGCGAGCGCCGCAAGGCGGTGGAGAAGATCATACGGGATGCGCTGGCGGTGCGGCCGAAGCTGCCGTCGCTCCAGACGTCTCCTCTATCGGCGGACAAACTGGTGGCAGCCGAGTAAGGGACAGCACCGACGTGCCAGGAAATTCCAAATCCCCGGAACAGGAGCGACGCTCCGCCACTGGGGCACCTTCTCCCCGTTCGCATGGGGAAGGCGAGGACATCGCCATCATCGGCGGCGGCATCATCGGCATCTGCGCGGCGGCCTTCCTTGCCGAGGCAGGGCGGAACGTTACGGTCTTCGACCGAACCGGCATCTGCGAGGAGACGAGCTCCGGCAACGCCGCCGCCTTCGCCTTCTCGGACGTGCTGCCGCTGGCACACAAGGGCATGATCAAGAACCTGCCGAAATGGCTGGCCGATCCGCTCGGTCCGCTCAGCATTCCGCCCGCCTATCTGCCGAAGCTGCTGCCGTGGCTGATCCGCTTCTGGCGCGCCGGCGCGCCGGCGAAATACGAAGCGAGCCTCGCCGCCCAGGCCGGCATGATGAAGCTCGCCGAAGCGGAATGGATGGATCTGCTCGATCGCTCCGGCACGCGGCCGATGCTGCGCGAGGATGGCTCGCTTGAACTCTATGAAAGCGAGGCCGAGTTCCGCGCCTCGCTGTCCGGCTGGGCCGCGCGCGAGCGTTTCGGCATCGGCTTCCGCCATGTCGAGGGTAAGGACCTGGCCGGTTTGCAGCCTGGCCTGTCCCCGCGCTTCATCAAGGGCACCTTCGTGCCGGGCTGGAAGACCGTCTCCGATCCGAAATTGCTTGGCAAGGCGGTGTGGGCCTACGCCGAGGCCAGGGGCGCCCGCTTTGAAATGGCCAGGATCAGCCGGGTCGCGGCGGACCAGGATGGCGCGACGCTGACCCTGGCCGACGGCACGACCAGGCAGGCCAGGCACCTCGTCGTCGCCGCTGGTGCATGGTCGCACCTTTTGGCACGGCAGCTTGGCGACCGCATTCCGCTGGAGACCGAGCGCGGCTACAACACGACGCTGCCCAAAAGCGCCTTCGACGTGAAGCGGCAGCTGATCTTCTCCGGCCATGGCTTCGTCATCACGCCGCTCGAAACGGGCCTGCGCGTCGGCGGCGCCGTCGAACTCGGCGGCATCGAGCGGCCGCCCAACTATGCCAGGTCGAAAGCGCTCCTGCGGAAGGCGCAGCAATTCCTGCCTGGACTCAATCCCTCGGGCGGGCGCGAATGGATGGGGTTCCGGCCCTCGCTGCCGGATTCGGTACCTGTCATCGGCAAGGCGTCGGGAAGCCGGCCGGTGGTCTACGCTTTCGGCCATGGCCATCTCGGCCTGACCCAGGCCGCGGCGACCGGACGGTTGATCCGGGAAATCATTCTGGGGCAGGTTGCGCCTGTTGATCTCGCCCCTTTCAGTCCACAACGGTTTTGAATTTTCGAGGAACGCCATGGCCAGGAAATCCTTCTTCTGCATCGACGGCCACACATGCGGCAATCCGGTCCGGCTGGTCGCCGGCGGCGGCCCGTTGCTCGAGGGCTCGACGATGATGGAACGGCGGGCGCACTTCCTCGCCGAATATGACTGGATCCGCACTGGCCTGATGTTCGAACCGCGCGGTCACGACGTGATGTCGGGTTCGATCCTCTATCCGCCGACGCGCGAGGATTGCGACATAGCCATCCTGTTCATCGAAACCTCGGGCTGCCTGCCGATGTGCGGCCACGGCACCATCGGCACGGTGACGATGGCCATCGAGCATGGGCTGATCAAGCCGAAGACGCCGGGCGTACTGAGGCTCGACACGCCGGCCGGCCTGGTCATCGCCGAATACAAACAGGTCGGCGAGTATGTCGAGGAGGTGCGCATCACCAACGTGCCGTCGTTCCTCTATGCCGAAGGTCTGACGGTCGAATGCCCCGGGCTCGGCGAGATCAGCGTCGATGTCGCCTATGGCGGCAATTTCTACGCCATCGTCGAGCCGCAGAAGAACTATCGCGACATGGCGGACCATTCCGCCGGCGACCTCATCGCCTGGAGCCCGGTGGTGCGGCAGCGGCTCAACGAGAAATACACTTTCGTGCATCCGGAAAACCCCGGCATCAACAAGCTGTCGCATATGCTGTGGACCGGCAAGCCGACGGTGGAAGGGGCCGACGCCCGCAATGCCGTCTTCTACGGCGACAAGGCCATCGACCGCTCACCGTGCGGCACCGGCACTTCGGCGCGCATGGCGCAGCTTCATGCCAAGGGCAAGCTCAAGGCCGGCGACGCCTTCGTGCATGAATCGATCATCGGTTCGCTGTTCAAGGGCAAGGTCGAAAAGGAGGTCACGGTGGCGGGCAAGCCGGCGATCATTCCCTCGATCGGCGGCTGGGCGCGCATGACCGGACTGAATACGATCTTCATCGACGACCGCGATCCGTTCGCGCATGGTTTCGTGGTCAAGTGATACCAGCGGATCGCTGATCATCAGCATCGACCGAGACTGCCCGGCGGAACCAGTCGGCGAAGGTGAGCGCGGCTGATGAGGCATCCACCGACATCGTCAGAAAATAGCTCTTGTCGCGGTTGGTCGAGACATCAGACAGAACCACCAAGTCGCCGCGCTTCAGTTCGTCGCGAAAGACGTCGACCGGACAAAGCGCCACGCCGTGGCCGGCAATGACCGCAGTCGCAAGAATGTTGAAGTCGGCGAAGACGGGTCCGTTGCCGACATCGACATTGGGAAGTCCGGCCTCGGAGAACCATTCGCGCCAGCCCTGCCGGTTTTCGTCATGCAAAAGATCGGCGGCAGCGATATCCGAAGCTGTCCGCAGATGCTGCCTGCCAGCCAGGTAATGCGGACTGCACACCGGCCGGTTGAGGCGTGAAAACAGCTTGAGGCTGGTGACGCCAGGCGTCGGATCGGCTCCGAGCGTGATCAGCACATCGTTCTCACCATCTCCAAGCCTGTCCTCGGCCTTGGCATAAGCGACCCGCATGCCGATATCGGGATGGCTGGCGGTGAAGTCCGGCAGGCGGGGAACCAGCCAGCGGCTGGCGATGGACGGTATGCAGCCGACGGATAGTGTCGCCGACCCCGCATTGCGGCGGATGCGCCGGCATGTGGCCCCAAGCTCGGCAAGGGCTCCGCTCGCCGACGCCTGCAGGATCACGCCGGCATCCGTCAGCCGTACCTTGCGTGCGTCCCGGTGGAACAGAGGCGTGCCCAGCCACTCTTCGAGCCGCCTTATCTGGTGGCTGATGGCCGGATGGGTGACGTGAAGCTCTTCGGCCGCCGCCGAAAAGCTCAAGCGACGGGCGGCGGCCTCAAAGGCGCGGATGGCATTCAGTGGGATATAGTCCATCTGTAAAATTTACTAACACATCAGGTGAGAAGCAATCATTTGAATGTCCGCGCACGTTGCGGCACTCCTGCATCCGTTCCAGCGGCCCTATTGGCATTCCTGGCTCGGGCCACGATCTGCAGGGAAAGAAAACATGTTCACCAGACAATTGGCTGATGTAGAAAAATCTGACTGCTTCGTGGATTGGGGCAATGGCACCAGCCACCGCCTGCTGACACAGCGGGACGGCATGGGCTTCACCGTCTGCCACACTGTCGTGCGCGCCGGCAGCGAATCGCGCCTCCAGTATCGCAGGCATTTCGAGGCCTGCTACTGCATCGCCGGCGCTGGTGAGGTCGAAGACATGTCCGGTGCGGTGCATCGCATCGAGCCGGGCACGATCTATGTGCTCGACGAACATGACGACCACTATCTGCGTGCCGACGCCTCCGGCGATATGATCCTGGTGAGTGTCTTCAATCCTCCCCTTCAGGGCACGGAGCGGCATGCGCTGAGCGAAGACGGGGGATCGGCGTACTGATCGGGAGTAGGGCAATTTCCTCGATCGGCAGCCAGACAGGCGCAGTCGCTTGAATGTGATGCTCGCGGGCGACCGCGATCCATTCGAGCATGGCTTTGAGGCCAGCCAGGAGGAATCCTGACCTTGGGGAAAGGAGTGTGGCGAAAAAACGAACCGTGTCAGGAACGCAACGATTCTTCTTATCACCTAATTTTGACGGCGATTTCTTCGAAACGGGGCGCATGATGCGGCCGAATCGTCAAAGACATTGCGTTATGCCAATGATAGGGTCCGCGGTAGTCCAGGGGTCGGGTGCAAAAAACGGGCGGTCGAAACGACGTGAATCAGAAACACGCGGGGCAGTCAAAAAAATCACGTTGCAATCCGGGCTCGAAACTTTACGACTAGGGGAAATACGAAAAGGAATGCGTCTGCATGGGCGACATTCCAGGGGAGCCATGTACACATGCAGTACTTTGTCCAGCAGCTTATCAATGGGCTGACGCTGGGATCGATCTATGGGCTGATCGCGATCGGCTACACGATGGTCTACGGCATCATCGGCATGATCAACTTCGCCCATGGCGACATTTTCATGGTGGGCGCCTTCACGGCGCTGATCGTCTTCCTCATCCTCGGCGCGATGTTCTATTCGGTGCCCGTGGTCATCGCGCTGCTGGTCATGATGATCGTGGCGATGCTGCTCACCAGCCTCTACAACTGGACGATCGAAAAGGTGGCTTACCGGCCGCTGCGCGGTTCGTTCCGGCTGGCGCCACTGATCACCGCCATCGGCATGTCGATCGCGCTGTCGAACTTCGTCCAGGTGACGCAGGGCCCGCGCAACAAGCCGATCCCGCCGATGGTCAGCCAAGTCTACAACATCGACGGCGTCAGCGTGTCGCTGAAGCAGATCATCATCGTCATCGTCACCGCGCTGCTCCTGGTGCTGTTCTGGTATCTGGTCAACAGAACCTCGCTAGGCCGGGCGCAACGCGCCTGCGAACAGGACCGCAAGATGGCCGCACTGCTCGGCGTCGACGTCGACCGCACCATCTCGATCACCTTCATCATGGGTGCCTCGCTTGCCGCCGTCGCCGGCACGTTGTTCCTGATGTACTATGGCGTGGTGGCTTTCTCCGACGGTTTTGTGCCGGGTGTGAAGGCATTCACCGCGGCGGTGCTTGGCGGCATCGGCTCATTGCCGGGCGCCGTGCTCGGCGGGCTGCTGATCGGCTTCATCGAGAGCATGTGGTCGGCCTATTTCTCGATCGACTACAAGGACGTCGCGGCGTTCTCGATCCTGGCCATCGTGCTGATCTTCCTGCCTTCCGGCATTCTGGGCCGGCCTGAAGTCGAAAAGGTCTGAGATCATGGCCGTTACCATATCTCCGGAGCGCGACATCGTCGCCACCCCCATCCAACGCGCTGTCAAGGAAGCGTTCTATGCCGGCGCCATTGCGCTTGGCCTGTTCGTGCTGTTCATCGGGCTGAAGACCGGTCAGAACATGTCCAATGAACTGGTCCTGACTCAGCGCTGGGGCTTGCTCGCCGCCGTGGTGATCGCCACGGCCGTCGGCCGTTTCCTCTATGTCGCCTATGGCCAGCCCTTCATGGCCAATCAAAAGATCGCCAACGTCGCCACCGGTCTGTTGCCGGCCAGCGTGGGGTCACGGTTCTTTCAGTTGCCTGCGTTCATCGTGGCTGTCGTCGCGGTGGTGCTGCTGTTCGCGTTGAATAGCTCCCTCGCCGGATGGGTGGGGGCAGAACCGGCCGGCTATCTGCAATTCCTGCGCGCCCTGGCGGTCATCTATGTGCTGGCTTGCGTGATCTACTACTTCCGCGCCTTCATTCACGCC
Source organism: Mesorhizobium sp. CNPSo 4671 (assembly GCF_057784245.1). NCBI lineage: Bacteria > Pseudomonadati > Pseudomonadota > Alphaproteobacteria > Hyphomicrobiales > Phyllobacteriaceae > Mesorhizobium > Mesorhizobium sp. CNPSo 4671. The sequence continues at coordinate 113,863 of NZ_JBWLUW010000007.1, forward strand.
AACTTCACCAAATTGGGCATCACGGCGCTGGTGCTGTACCCGATCCTCGTGGTCGCGGTGCTGTCGCTGAACGCCTGGTCGATTGCTGGAGGGCTGCAGGGCTCGCTGAAATGGGTCGACAATTTCGGCATCCAGATCCTGATCTATGTGATGCTGGCCTGGGGACTGAACATCGTCGTTGGCCTTGCCGGCCTGCTCGACCTCGGCTACGTCGCCTTTTATGCGCTTGGCGCCTATGCCTATGCGCTTCTCGCCACGCAATTCGGCCTGTCGTTCTGGATCCTGCTGCCGGCCGCGGGCTGCATGGCGGCGCTGTGGGGGGTGCTGCTCGGTTTCCCCGTGCTGCGCCTGCGCGGCGATTATCTGGCGATCGTGACGCTCGCCTTCGGCGAGATCATCCGCCTGGTGCTGATCAACTGGCGCGAGGTCACCAACGGGTCGGCCGGTATCTCCGGCATTCCCAAGGTTTCCTTCTTCGGCCTGATGACCTTCAACGTGTCGGACCCCAACTACATTGCCAAGGTTCTGCACATTGCGACCTCGAGCGCCTACTACAAGATCTTCCTCTACTATCTGATCCTGGGCCTGTGCCTGCTTACAGCCTTCGTCACCATCAGGCTGCGCCGTCTGCCGGTCGGCCGCGCCTGGGAAGCCTTGCGTGAGGACGAGATCGCCTGCCGCTCGCTCGGCATCAACACCACCACGACCAAGCTGACGGCGTTCGCCACCGGTGCCATGTTCGGTGGTTTCGCCGGCTCGTTCTTCGCGGCCCGGCAAGGCTTCGTCAGTCCCGAATCGTTCGTCTTCCTGGAATCGGCCATCATCCTTGCCATCGTCGTTCTCGGCGGCATGGGCTCGCTGGTTGGTATTGCGGTTGCCGCGATGGTGATGATCGGCGGCACCGAGGCGCTGCGCGAACTCGACTTCCTCAAGCAGATCTTCGGGCCGGACTTCACCCCTGAACTCTACCGCATGCTTCTGTTCGGCATGGCCATGGTCATCGTCATGCTGTGGAAGCCGCGCGGCTTCGTCGGCAGTCGTGAACCGACCGCCTTCCTCAAGGAGCGAAGGGCTGTCTCAAGCTCCTTCACCAAGGAGGGCCACGGCTGATGAATGCGACCACGCAAATGAACGACGCCATCCTGCAGGTCGAACATCTGTCGATGAAGTTCGGTGGCCTGATCGCCATCGGCGACCTCTCCTTCACCGCCAGACGCGGCGAGATCACGGCGCTGATCGGCCCCAACGGCGCCGGCAAGACCACAGTGTTCAACTGCATCACCGGCTTCTACAAGCCGTCCGAAGGCATGATCACGCTCAACCGGGCCGACGGCTCAAGCTATCTGCTGGAGCGGTTGCCCAATCATGAGATCCCGGCGCGCGCCAAGGTGGCGCGCACCTTCCAAAACATCCGCCTGTTCTCGGGCATGACGCTGTTGGAGAACCTTCTGGTTGCCCAGCATAACAAGCTGATGAAGGCATCGGGCTATACGGTGCTTGGCCTGTTCGGCTTCAGCGGCTACCGCAAGGCATCAGCCGAGTCGATGGACCTGGCCAAGCATTGGCTTGAGAAGGCCGATCTCGTCGATCGCGCCGACGATCCGGCCGGCGATCTGCCCTATGGCGCACAGCGGCGCCTCGAGATCGCGCGTGCCATGTGCACGGGTCCGGAGCTTTTGTGTCTCGACGAGCCGGCAGCCGGCCTCAACCCGAAGGAATCGGCGGCGCTCAACGAGCTCTTGATCGACATCAAGAAAAACACCGGCACCTCGATTCTTCTGATCGAGCACGACATGTCGGTGGTCATGCAGATTTCCGACCATGTCGTGGTGCTGGAATATGGCCGCAAGATCTCCGACGGCAATCCGCAATCGGTGCGCACCGATCCACGCGTCATCGCGGCCTATCTCGGCGTCGACGACGAGGAGGTCGAGACTGTGCTGACCGAGGTCGGTGACGAGGACGTCATCGAGCAGCTCGACATAGGTCCGGATGCCGCGCATGGCCCGGGGACATCGTCTTCATACCTGGCCGGACCGGTGAGCGACACCGTAGGCCACAGCGAGGGCGAGCGCGTCACGGTGTCGAAGGGTGCCTCGAAGGCGGCGCAGGTCGATGCAAAGGCCAATCTGCCAAGAAAGCCGTCCGAGCGGGCCACGGCCAAGCCGACCGGAAAAGCCTCGACAGCCAAGCCGCGTGGAGGGCGTAAATAATGGCCGGGACAACGCTGCTCGATATCAAGGGCGTGGAGACCTACTATGGCAATATCCGGGCGCTGAACGGCGTCGATGTCTCCGTCAAGGAGGGCGAGATCGTCGCGCTGATCGGCGCCAACGGCGCCGGCAAATCGACGCTGATGATGACCATTTTCGGGGCCCCGCGTGCCCGCACCGGTACAATCACCTTCGCCGGCACCGACATCACCCAGTTGCCGACGCATGAGATCGCACGCATGCGCATCGCCCAATCGCCGGAAGGTCGCCGCATCTTCCCGCGCATGACGGTGATGGAAAACCTGCAGATGGGCGCCAGCCTCGACAACCTCAAGCACTATGACGAGGACGTCGAGAAGGTGTTCACGCTGTTCCCGCGGCTCAAGGAGCGTATCGCCCAGCGCGGCGGCACGCTGTCGGGCGGCGAGCAGCAGATGCTGTCGATCGGACGCGCGCTGATGGCGCGACCGAAACTGCTGCTGCTCGACGAGCCGTCGCTGGGGCTGGCGCCGCTGATCGTCAAGCAGATCTTCGACGCCATCCGCGAGTTGAACCGCACGCAAGGGCTGACCGTGTTCCTGGTCGAGCAGAACGCGTTCGGAGCGCTGAAGCTCGCGACGCGCGGCTACGTCATGGTCAACGGCAATGTGACGATGAGCGGCACCGGCAAGGAACTGCTCGCCAATCCCGAAGTGCGCGCCGCCTATCTCGAAGGCGGACATCACTGAGTTCAGGAGTCCTTACCATGCAAGGCATTCTCTACGAGGAACCGTCAATCTGGCAGTTCTTCTTCGTCACCTGCCTGCTCGGCGGCTGGGCGGCCTGGATGACCGGCAAGGCCAGCGCCCAGACATGGCGCTCCTTCATCCAGCTGTTCGCCTATCTGCTGGGTCTCGGCATCGGCATCCGCTTCATCCATCATGCGCTGTTCGGCGGCACGATGTTCTCGCTGCACTACTATATCGTCGACACCATCGTGCTGATGATATTGGGCTTCGTCGGCTATCAATACACACGAACAAACCAGATGGTCACACAGTATAATTGGCTCTACGAAAGAGCTTCAATCTTGAGCTGGAAACCGAAAGGTTGACGTTCATCATTAACGCCGCGTCATGGATGAATCGGCGTGACAAGTGCCTGAAAATCGGCAAACTATGCTTTCTGCGATAAGGGTGGGCATCGCATGAAAGCTTCATCCACGCCCACTCCGTTAATGGGAGCGTTTAAATGAAAAAGACACTTTTGTCCGCCGTCGCCCTGACCGCGCTGGTCGCGTTCGGTGGCAACGCGTGGGCTGATGTAATGTTCGGCGTTGCCGGTCCGATCACCGGTCCGAACGCGGCCTTCGGCGCACAGCTGCAGAAGGGCGCGGAGGCGGCGGTCGCCGAGATCAACGCCAAGGGCGGCATCAACGGCGAGCAGATCAAGCTCGAAGTCGGCGACGACGTCTCCGATCCGAAGCAAGGTATCTCGGTCGCCAACAAGTTCGTCGGCGACGGCGTCAAGTTCGTGATCGGCCACTTCAACTCGGGCGTCTCGATCCCGGCCTCGGAAGTCTACGCCGAAAACAACATCGTCGAAATCACCCCGGCCGCGACCAACCCGAAGTTCACCGAGCGTGGCCTGTGGAACGTGTTCCGCACCTGCGGACGTGACGATCAGCAGGGGGCCATCGCCGGCGCCTACATCGCCGCGAACTTCAAGGATGCCAAGGTCGCCGTCGTGCACGACAAGACCCCTTATGGCCAGGGCCTCGCTGATGAAACCAAGAAGGCGATGAATGCAGCCGGCGTCAAGGAAGTGATGTATGAAGGCGTCAATGTCGGCGACAAGGACTTCTCGGCGCTCATCGCCAAGATGAAGGAAGCCGGCGTCACCCTGATCTACTGGGGCGGCCTGCATACCGAAGCCGGCCTCATCATCCGCCAGTCGGCGGACCAGGGCCTCAAGGCACCGATGATGTCGGGTGACGGCATCGTGACGGACGAACTCGCCGCGATCGCGGGCGACGCCGTCGCCGGCACGCTCAACACGTTCGGACCCGATCCGCGCCTGATCCCGGCCAACAAGGAACTCGTCGAGAAGTTCCGTGCGCAGGGCTTCGAGCCGGAAGCCTACACGCTCTACGCCTACGCCGCCGTGCAGGTGGTCGCCGAGGCGGCCGCTGCCGCCAAGTCGAACGACCCGCAGGCCGTTGCCAAGGTGATGCATGAAAGCGGCCCGTTCCCGACCGTTCTGGGCGATCTCGCCTATGACGCCAAGGGCGACCCGAAGCTGCCGGGCTACATCATGTACGAGTGGAAGAAGAAGGACGACGGAAAGTATTCCTGGTTCCCGAAATAAGCTGCTCAGGCAGGTCTGATATCGATGATGCCCGGCGCGTTGCGCCGGGCATTTTCTTTGGCACTCTGCGGCGGCCGATGACCATCCTTGCCGCTTTTCCAGGCGGAAGAGATCGCATCCAGGATCGAAATTGTCGTCCTTGTTCCGTCCGTTCGGGCCGGGGCGTGCGAGTGTTGGCCGGATAATTGATTTAAATCGGTTTAAATCAGCGTTGATTTTGTTTGCACTGCAGCATTTTCACGCTAATCATTGCACCGATTTCCCGTCCCTTCCGCTGCTGGAGCCCAGTCCTTGGCCATCACGAAGATCCTCGTCGCCAACCGGTCAGAAATCGCCATCCGCGTCTTTCGCGCGGCCAACGAGCTGGGCCTCAAAACCGTGGCGATCTGGGCCGAGGAAGACAAATATTCGTTGCACCGCTTCAAGGCCGATGAGAGCTACCAGGTCGGGCGCGGGCCGCACCTGAACAAGGACATGGGGCCGATCGAGAGTTATCTGTCGATCGAGGAGGTGATCCGCGTCGCCAGGCTTTCAGGCGCCGATGCCATCCACCCCGGCTACGGCCTTCTGTCGGAAAGCCCCGAATTCGCCGAAGCCTGCGCGCAGGCCGGCATCACCTTCATCGGCCCGAAGCCGGACACGATGCGACGCCTCGGCAACAAGGTCGCGGCGCGCAACCTCGCCATCGAGGTCGGCGTGCCGGTCATCCCCGCCACCGATCCGTTGCCGGATGATATGGAGGTGGTCAAGAAACTGGCCAAGGAGATCGGCTATCCGGTGATGTTGAAGGCTTCGTGGGGCGGCGGCGGGCGCGGCATGCGCGCCATCCGCGCCGAGGCCGATCTCGCCCGGGAAGTCACGGAAGGCAAGCGCGAGGCGAAGGCCGCCTTCGGCAAGGACGAGGTCTATCTCGAAAAGCTGATAGAGCGCGCCCGCCACGTCGAGGTGCAGGTGCTCGGCGATACCCACGGCAATGTCGTGCACCTGTTCGAGCGCGACTGCTCGATCCAGCGCCGCAACCAGAAGGTCGTCGAACGGGCGCCCGCACCCTATCTCGAAATGTCGCAGCGCGAGGAGCTTTGCGGCTACGCGCTGAAGATCGCGCGCGAGACCAGCTATATCGGCGCCGGCACGGTCGAGTTCCTGCAGGACGCCGATACCGGGAAATTCTATTTCATCGAGGTCAATCCGCGCATCCAGGTCGAGCATACCGTCACCGAGCAGGTGACCGGCATCGATATCGTCAAGGCGCAGATCCACATCCTCGACGGCTTCGCCATCGGCACAGCGCAATCGGGCGTGCCGGCGCAGAAGGACATCAGGCTGAACGGCCATGCCTTGCAGTGCCGCATCACCACCGAGGACCCCGAGCACAATTTCATTCCGGATTACGGCCGCATCACCGCCTATCGCGGCGCCACCGGCTTCGGCATCCGGCTGGATGGCGGTACCGCCTATTCCGGCGCGGTCATCACCCGCTTCTACGATCCGCTGCTGGAGAAGGTGACGGCTTGGGCGCCGACGCCGGCAGAGACGATCGCCCGCATGAACCGCGCGCTGCGCGAATTCCGCATCCGCGGCGTCGCCACCAACCTGACCTTCCTCGAAGCGATCATCAACCACCCGAGCTTCGCCGACAATTCCTACACGACCAAGTTCATCGACACGACGCCGGAGCTGTTCCAGCAGGTCAAGCGGCAGGACCGCGCGACCAAGCTCATCAACTATCTGGCCGATGTCAGCGTCAACGGCCATCCCGAGACGCGCGGCCGGCCGATGCCGAAGGCCGATGCGGCCGCACCCGTGGTGCCCTACCTCAACGGCAACGTGCCCGGCGGCAGCAAGCAGAAGCTCGATGTGCTCGGCCCGGAAAAATTCGCCGGCTGGATGCGCGAGCAGAAGGAAGTTCTGGTCACCGACACGACGATGCGCGACGGCCACCAGTCGCTGCTCGCTACGCGCATGCGCACGCACGACATCGCCAATATCGCCGGCACCTATGCGCGCGCCCTGCCGCAGCTTCTGTCGCTGGAATGCTGGGGTGGCGCGACGTTCGACGTCGCCATGCGCTTCCTCACCGAGGATCCGTGGGAGCGGCTGAGCAAAGTGCGGGAGGCGGCGCCCAATCTGTTGCTGCAGATGCTGCTGCGCGGCGCCAACGGCGTCGGCTACACCAATTATCCCGACAATGTCGTGCAGCATTTCGTCAAGCAGGCGGCTGCCGGGGGCATCGATCTGTTCCGCGTCTTCGACTGCCTGAACTGGGTCGAGAACATGCGCGTCGCCATGGACGCGGTCGGTGCCGAAGGCAAGCTGTGTGAGGCGGCGATGTGCTACACCGGCGACATTCTCGATCCGGCGCGGGCCAAGTACGACCTGAAATATTATGTCGGGCTGGCCGGCGAATTGCAGGCCGCCGGTGCCCATATCATCGCGGTGAAGGACATGGCCGGCCTCTTGAAGCCGGCAGCGGCCCGCGTGCTGTTCAAGGCGCTGCGCGAGGCGACCGACCTGCCGATCCATTTCCACACCCACGACACGTCGGGCCTGTCGGCGGCGACCGTGCTGGCGGCGGTGGAGAGCGGCGTCGACGCCATCGACGCGGCGATGGATGCCTTTTCCGGCAACACGTCGCAGCCTTGCCTGGGCTCGATCGTCGAGGCGCTGAAGGGCACCGAGCGCGACCCGGGCCTCGACCCGCAATGGATCCGCAAAATCTCGTTCTACTGGGAAGCGGTGCGCAACCAGTACGCCGCCTTCGAAAGCGACCTCAAGGGGCCGGCCTCGGAAGTCTATCTGCACGAAATGCCAGGTGGGCAGTTCACCAACCTCAAGGAACAGGCGCGCTCGCTCGGGCTGGAGACACGCTGGCACGAGGTCGCGCAGACCTATCACGATGTCAATCTGATGTTCGGCGACATCGTCAAGGTGACGCCGTCGTCCAAGGTCGTCGGCGACATGGCGTTGATGATGGTGAGCCAGGATCTGACCGTCGCCGATGTCGAGAACCCGGCCAGGGACATCGCCTTCCCGGACTCGGTCGTCTCGATGCTTCGCGGCGATCTCGGCCAGTCGCCCGGCGGCTGGCCGGCGGCGCTGCAGAAGAAGGCGCTGAAGGGCGACAAGCCGATCACGGCACGGCCCGGTTCGCTCTTGAAGCCGGCCGATCTCAAGGCAAGCCGCAAGGAGATCGAGGAGAAGCTCGAGCGCAAGCTCTCGGAATACGAGTTCGCCTCGTGGCTGATGTATCCGAAGGTGTTCACCGACTTCGCCGGCGCGCAGGAGACCTACGGCCCGGTCAGCGTCCTGCCGACGCCGACCTATTTCTACGGCATGAAGTCCGAAGACGAGATCTTCGTCGACATCGAGAAGGGCAAGACGCTGGTGGTACGCTGCCTTGCCATCGGCGATGTCGACGACAAGGGCATGGTCACCGTGTTCTTCGAGCTCAACGGCCAGCCGCGGCGCGTCAAGGTGCCGGACCGGGCGCATGGCGCCTCCGCCGCCAAGGCGCGGCGCAAGGCCGAGCCGGGCAACGAGGCGCATGTCGGCGCGCCGATGCCAGGCGTGGTCTCGGCACTTTCGGTCGCCGCCGGCCAGGCGGTGAAGGCTGGTGACGTGCTTCTCTCCATCGAAGCGATGAAGATGGAGACGGCGCTGCATGCCGAGCGCGACGGCACCGTCGCCGAGGTGCTGGTCAAGGCCGGCGACCAGATCGATGCCAAGGATCTGTTGATCGCGTTCGCTTAAGCGTCCGCAAAGAACGGGCGGGCTGTCGGCTTCTGTCGGCAGCCCTGGTGAGCTGTTCGATAACAGCTTGACCCGCCGCCGCCGGTCGGGCATCGAACCGGCTCGAATTTGCCGCCGTCTCTCCCCGAGTCGCGGCGCGGAACCTTTTTTGGAGAAAAGCATGGCCGACGATATCACCGAGACCAGCCAGACTGTTGCCGCCGGCCAGCTGCGTGCCCTCATCGAGCGCATCGAGCGGCTCGAGGAAGAGAAGAAGACGATCGCCGACGACATCAAGGAAGTGTTCGCCGAGGCCAAGGGCACCGGCTTCGACACCAAGGCGATACGCACCATCATCCGGCTGCGCAAGAAGGACCAGGCCGAGCGCCAGGAAGAGGACGCCATCCTCGATCTGTACATGGCCGCGCTTGGAATGGAATAAGACCAGAGCAGTTCTCCGTTTCACGGAAACGGTGAACTGCTCTATCTCTTGTTGACGCAATTCCTGTGGGAAAATCGTTTCACACTTTTCCTGGAATTGCTTTGGCCGCCCGGTGCCCCATGCGGTTGCCGGAGATACGGTTTGAACCATGAGCGAATTCGACTTCGGCGGTCGCCGCGCCTCGGAATTCCGCCATCGCGGCTTCTGGACGCTGTTCGCGGAGCGGCATCCGGAAGAAAGAGCCCGGCTGGCGCGGCGCGGGCCCTGGTTCTGGCAGCGCGGGCTGCCCGACTTCGCCCTGGTCATTTCCATGTATGTCGCGCCGGCGCAGAACCATGTCGGCGTCTTCTTCGGCCGTAACGAGAAATTCGGCGCCACGCAAAGCTGGTCACGGCTGAAGCCGTTCCAGCTGGCGATCGAAGACAGGCTGAAGCTCAGGCCGGAACAAAGCTGCGAGGGCCTCGGCATCAATTCGATGTGGCGGGTCAACTGCTATGCCGAGGACAACTGGCCTGCCATGACCGACTGGCTGGTGACGGAATGCTCGCGCGTCGAGCGCGCCGTCATTGCGGTGGTCGGAAACGCCTGGTCGCAAGTCTGACGGCCTCGACTCGCCAAGCGACCCCTTCAGTTCGGCGGCGCGGTCTCTCTGCCGATGTCGTCCAAATGTTCCTGCAGGGCCAGACGATCAAGCGACCCCATTGGCAGATTGGTGAACACCGCGATGCGATTGCTCAGCATGCGATAGGCGTCGGCGAAAGCGAGATGCCGTTCGGCTTCCGTGCCGCTGGCCTTGGCGGGATCGGGCACCGCCCAAAGTGCCGTCATCGGATGGCCGGGCCAGATAGGGCAGCTCTTATTTGCGGCGTCATCGCAAACGGTGAAGACGAAACTCATCCGTGGCGCGTCGGCCCCGGAGAACTCGTCCCAGCTCTTCGAACGGGCAAAGGACGTGTCGTAGCTCAGGCTTTCCAGCAGTTGAAGCGCATAGGGGTTGACGCTGCCTTTCGGTCGCGCGCCGGCGGAATAGGCCTTGAACCGGGCGCCTCCGACCCGATTCAAGATGGCTTCACCCATGATCGAGCGGGCGGAGTTGGCGTTGCAAAGAAAGAGAACGTTGTAGGCATGATCGCTCATTCCGAACCCCTCCATATTTGCGCAAATGACAGAATGCGATACGGATCACAGGTCTGTGATCATACATGGTCCGGCGGCAGATTTCTGCGCCGTCCGAGCTGCTTTTTCTATACACGCTGAGTTAGCGAAGGCTCGACCGATGGACGATCTCGATGCGCCGGGCGCGGTGCCCGAAGGGGCCAAACGCAACGCCGGCTTCTTTCGCTCGCGTTGGCTTGGCGAGGTCCCGCTGGACCAACTGTTCGGGCACGACATGCTGCTGGTCGGCACGGCCCTCAATATAGCCTCTTCGTCGGTGGCCCTGATGCTGCTCGGGCTGAAGCTGCCGCTCTGGGCGGTGCTGGCGGTGCATTTTCTGCCGGTGCCCTACAACATCTTTCTCACCATCGCGGTGTGGCGGACGGCCGAGAAATCCGGCGGCGCCAAGGCTTCGCTGATGGTGCTGGGTTCGGCGCTTTGGCTGATCGCCACAGTTGTTGCCTGAAGCGCTCAGCCTGCGCATACGAAAAAAGGGCGGCCGAAGCCGCCCTTTGCCGAAAACCATAAGATGCCGATCAAGCGGCCGGCTCGAATTTCAGCGCCACGCCGTTGATGCAGTAGCGCAGGCCGGTCGGCGGCGGGCCGTCTTCGAAGACATGGCCGAGATGGCTGCCGCAGCGCGCGCAATGGCACTCGGTGCGGACCATGCCATAGCTGCGGTCGATGGTGTTCTCGACGGAGCCGGGCACGGGATCGTTGAAGCTCGGCCAGCCGGTGCCGCTCTCGAACTTCAGCTTGGATTCAAACAGCGGCTGGTCGCAGCCGACGCAGGAAAATGTACCGGCGCGCTTCTCGTAAAGCAGGGCGCAGCTTCCTGGCCGCTCGGTGCCGTGGCCGCGCATGACCGCATATTGCTCCGGCGTCAGCCGGGCGCGCCATTCGGCGTCGGTGCGGGTGACAGGGTAGGTGTGGGTGTCCATTTGATCTCCTCAGCCTTGCCGGCTCGTTGTTGATTGCAACCTCATATTCGCACCAACATAGGCATTTGTTACGCGATTTGCCCACATTTTCACTCGGCCTGTCATGCGATCGCCGCGAGATAGCGGGCAACCGAAGTGGCGAAAGAATTCTTCCCGCCGCCGATGATGTTCAGGTCCCACCATGCGCCGCGGATGTCGTCGAAGTCGAAGGGTTCCAGTGCTGCCGCGATGCGGCGCACGGCCGTCGCGTTGAGCGGTATCTGGTTCGGATAACTGTACATGAAGCTGACATGGCGGCGCGTCGGCGTCACCTGCACGGTGTCGCCGGTCAGCAGCGCGTTGCCGCCCTCGCGCCGCCAGTGCAGCACCTGGCTGCCGGCAAAATGGCCGCCGCAGCGGATAAGGGTCAGCGACGGGTTTATGGTCAACGTCTCGCCTTGCCAGCTGACGATCGAGGGATGCGGCCGCATGATCCATTGGCGGTCATCGGCATGGAGATAGATCGGCACGCCGCCAAACGCGTCACTCCATTTACCCATCGCCGAATAGAAATGGCAGTGCGAGATGGCGATGGCCGCCAAGCCGCCGCGGCGGTTGATCTCGGCCACAGCCTCGTCGCTCACCATCGGGATGCAGTCCCACAAAACGTTGCCGTGCGGCGTCTGCACCAGCTGCGCCCGCTGGCCGATGGCGAAACGCGGCTCGATGCCGAAGCCGAGCACGCCGGCATCGTCCCGCATCACCAGCCCATGCCCTATGGCAAGCTCCTGCGGCGTGGTCCAGGCCTGGCCTTCCCAGCGCACGAACTGCCGTTCGTCCTCGCAGACCGGGCAGTGTTGCGGCGGCGTCTCCGTCGCCGTGAACTGGACGCCGCATTGCAGGCAGAGGAAGCAGGTCATGGTGGCTCCGGAAATTGCTCAGTGCTTTCTAGAAAGCTGCTTCGTCGCGATTTCGAGCCCGGCCAGCGTCAGCGGGAACATGCGGCCGCCGAAAATGTCGCGGATCATGGCGATGGAGTGGGTGTAACCCCAGTTCTTTTCGCTCTCGGGATTGAGCCACACCGCATTCGGCCATTGCTGCAGCAGGCGGCCAAGCCAGACGGCGCCGGCCTCCGGATTCCAGTGTTCGACCGAGCCGCCGGGATGGGCGATCTCGTAAGGGCTCATCGAAGCATCGCCGACGACGATCACCTTGTAGTCAGGTCCATACTTATGGAGGAGATCGAAGGTCGGGATCACCTCGGCATGGCGGCGGCGATTGTCCTTCCATACGCCCTCGTAGAGGCAGTTGTGGAAATAGAAATATTCGAGCTGGCGGAATTCGGCTCGTGCCGCCGAAAACAGCTCCTCGACACTCTTGATGTGATCGTCCATCGAGCCGCCGACATCGAAGAACATCAAAAGCTTCACCGCGTTGCGCCGCTCGGGCCGTGTCTGGACGTCGAGATAGCCATGCTCGGCGGTGGCATGGATGGTGCCGGGCAGGTCAAATTCCTCCTCCGCGCCCTCGCGCACCCAGCGGCGCAGCCGTTTCAGGGCGATCTTGATGTTGCGGGTGCCGAGTTCGACGGCATCGTCGAAATTGCGGAACTCGCGCTTGTCCCACACTTTCACCGCACGGCGGTTGCGGCTTTCGTGCTGGCCAATGCGCACGCCTTCGGGATTGTAGCCATAAGCGCCGAAGGGCGAGGTGCCGCCGGTGCCGATCCATTTCGAGCCGCCCTGGTGGCGGCCTTTCTGTTCCTCGAGCCGCTGCTTCAAGGTCTCCATCAGCTTTTCGAAGCCGCCGAGCGCCTCGACCAGCTTTTTCTCTTCCTCTGTCAGGTGCTTTTCGGCAAGCCGGCGCAGCCACTCTTCCGGGATGTTGGCGACATCAATGGCATCCGGCCCGCCCAGCGCCTCGATGCCTTTGAAGACATGCGCGAACACCTGGTCGAAGCGGTCGATATGCCGCTCGTCCTTCACCATAGCGGCGCGGGCCAGATAGTAAAAACCCTCGACGTCATAGTCGACCAGCCCGGCTTCCAGCCCTTCCAGCAGCGACAGATATTCCCTGAGCGAGACGGGAACACGCGCGGCCTTCAGTTCGAGGAAGAAGGGGATGAACATGGTCGATTATCTATGGCCCTCGATCTTCTCTCGGGCGGCGCTTGCAATGAAAGCGGAACGTGTCAAGCCACGCCGACCGGCTTCCTCGTCGATCGCCGCCAGGAGACCGGCGTCGAGCGATAGATTGGCCCGGACGGGGCGGCCGGAGTCGATCAGCACCGGTATCATCACGGCGGATTCACCTGAGGCGCTGTCGATTTCACCCTGGTTGAGCAGCTCGGCAACTGTACTGGATCCAGGCAGAGGCAGATGTTTTGCCAAGCGTGCTTCGGCCCATTCGCGCACAGCGGACGTCGCATCGGCAATGGCCTCTTCGGGGCTTGCGCCGCCACCATGGCAGCCGGGAAGATCGGGCACCCGCACCCCCCAGACATCTCTCGCGCCATCTAGAATTCCGACATAATGCGTCATGCTGTCCGTCCTCAAATCCATCCAGCCAGTCGGGCGATCGACCGGGCCACCCCGGGAGATTGTTCACGATGCCGAGGCACGATGATTATCACCTCGGGTCGATCCGGATGCTCATACTTTTCATGCTTGCCGCCGCCGACACTTAGCCAACCGTCGCGCAAAAGCCTTGAGACGATCTTGCGCGTATTGGTCTCGATCAGTGGCATCCACACTCCTGATCATGCGCAATATATTGCGCAAAAGCTGCAATTTCAATCGTCAGCTTTCTTCACAGCAGGTCATACTCGATGAAGCCGGTGCGGCGCGCGACGTGGTCGTAGAGCTTGCGTGCGGTTGTGTTGGTCTCATGCGTCATCCAGTAGACGTTCTTGACGCCGATTTTTTCTGCCGCGTCCTGCACCGCTTTGATCAGCGCAGCACCAATGCCCTTGCCGCGCACATCGGGGTCGGCGAACAGGTCCTGCAGGTAGCAGTTGTTTTTCTCGGACCAGCCTGAGCGGTGGTAGAGGTAGTGCGTCAGGCCAACAGCCTTGCCGTCGAGCGTGGCAATAAAACCCTTGGGCTCGAACTCACCTGCCGTAAACAGCCGCTTCCAGGTGACATCATAGACCTCTTCCGACAGCTTGGTCTCGTAGAAGGTGAGATAGTCGGTCCACAGGCGCTTCCAGTCGGCGTGGTCGGACTGCGCGAGCGGGCGGACAATAATTTCAGACATTTCATCTCCTCCGAAGGTTCTGCGCCGAAGCTGCCTTCCTGGTCGGCCGGCAGCAACGGTCCACGGCCGGGGAAAGCGCTATTGCTGCCTGGCTATTGCTGCCTTCGCGCCATGAAGGCCAGCCGCTCGAACAGATGCACATCCTGTTCGTTCTTCAGCAGCGCGCCATGCAGCTTGGGCAGCGCATTCTTGGGGTCGGCGCGCAAATCCTCTGGTGCGATGTCGTCGGCGACCAGCAGGCGGATCCAGTCAAGCGCCTCGGAGGTCGACGGCTTCTTCTTCAGGCCTGGCACGTCGCGGATCTCGTAGAACTGGGTGAGCGCCGCCCGCACCAGGTTCTGCTTGATGCCGGGATAGTGGACGTCGACAATCCTGTGCAGCGTGTCGACATCGGGAAAGCGGATGTAGTGGAAGAAGCAGCGGCGCAGGAAGGCGTCCGGCAGTTCCTTCTCGTTGTTGGAGGTGATGATGACGATCGGGCGGACGGCAGCGCGGATGGTCTCACCGGTCTCGTAGACGAAGAACTCCATCCGATCGAGTTCCTGCAGCAGGTCGTTGGGGAATTCGATGTCGGCCTTGTCGATCTCGTCGATCAACAGCACGACCTTCTTGCCGGCCGCGAACGCCTCCCACAGCTTGCCGCGCTTGATGTAGTTCTTGATGTCGTTGAACCTGGCATCGCCGAGCTGGCTGTCGCGCAGCCGCGATACGGCGTCATACTCGTAAAGGCCTTGCTGCGCCCGCGTCGTCGATTTGACATGCCATTCGATGAGGTCGAGGCCAAGTGCTGCCGCCACCTGCCGGGCTAGCTCGGTCTTGCCGGTGCCGGGCTCGCCCTTGACCAGCAAAGGCCGCTCCAGCGCGATCGCCGCGTTGACCGCCACCATCAGATCCTTGTCGGCGACATAGGCCGCCGTGCCTTCGAAACGCATTTTTGCTCCTTGGTTCATTCCGGTGAGCGTAAGGACGCCGCCCGGCCTGTGCAAGGGTTCGACGCGGGTGGCGAATAAAGCCACCGAGACTGGCTGTCTGACTGGCGCTTGACCGATGAGCGGCCTATATTGGGGGGGACGGTCTGTGCTTCCCGGCAGGAGAACATTTTCCCCGGGGCCTTAACGATCCTTAGGGAGCTGTCCCTGGGAAGACCCGTGGGTTTTCTCACACGGCGCCCACCTACTTTGTAGGTTCCCGGGATCGCTCTCTCCACCGGTTGTGTGGATCGTCACTAATTGTATGCTTGTATGCGCCCACGCATTCCGGTGGATGATGGGGTAGAAGACGTCCCTCCTAAAACGCCATCCAGTTCTGACCTTTTCTATCATCCGCGCATGACATCTCCGAAGGATTTGAAAAAACAACTGCGCCGTGAGGCACTCGCCCGTCGCGATGCGCTCGATGAATTCTGGCGCGTGGAAATCGCGCTCGAAATGGCCGAGACGGCGCGTGATCACCTCGCGATCGAACCGGGCCAGATCGTCTCCGGCTTTTGGCCTATGCGCTCGGAAGTCGACGTCAGGCCGCTGATGTTCGCCTTGCGCGAGCAGGGCGCGCGGCTCTGCCTGCCGGCGATCCTCGACAAGACCACCATCGTCTTTCGCGAACTGGTGCGCGGCGCGCCGATGGTCGAGATGGGGTTCGGCACCGTCGGGCCGCATGAAGGGGCCGAAGTGCTCGATCCCGCGGTGATGCTGGTGCCACTCGCCGCGTTCGATGCGCGTGGCCACCGCATTGGCTACGGCGCTGGCTATTATGACCGCGCCATCGCCAAACTGATCGACAAGGGGCTGCCGCCACGGCTGGTCGGCATAGCCTTCGACTGCCAGGAGGTGGCGCTGGTGCCGGATGAGAACCACGATGTCATCATCCCGGAAATACTCACCGAGAGTGGGTTGCGCCGCTTCGCCATCGCTTAAAGATCGCGATCTGCTTAACGCGTTTCCAAGATACGCCGGATAGTATTCCCATAATACAGTCCGGGCCGATGGCGACCATGGTTTTTGTTTTTGCACGCTTCCTGCTGATGCCGTTCGTCCTGATCGCGGTGACGCTGCTGGCGATGGCATTGCATATCATCGGAACCTCTCTGCATCACCAGACCGCCTGGCAGCAGGCGGTCGCCACCGTAACCTCCGTCAGTCCCAACAGTGAAAAGCGGGAAAGCGGCATCACCACGGATGGCATCGATGTCGCCGTCACCTATGTGGCCAACGACGCGCCGATGAGCTGGTCCGGCAAGGGAAAGATCATCGGCCTCTACAAGGCAGCCGTCGGCGACAAGGTCGAATTTTATTACGACCCCGCCGATCCATCGAAGCTCGACACCGCGGCGATGAAGGGCTGGCGCGGTGGGCTGCTGCTGGTTGCCGTTACCGGCGGTTTCACCATCTTCTACATCTGGTTCTTCTGGTTGCGCGGGCGGAAGCCGCCGTCGACGTCGCCCATGATGCCATCGTCCGTTGGCGTTGCGGGCGCGAGCGCAAAGCCGCCTCAACAGCAGCGTGGCACTTTCGGCCGGCGTTAGGGCCAGTCGCGGTATCGCTTGCCTATCGTCCGTGCCTCTGGATAGAAGTGGATATGAGACTTCTTTTCCTCGGCGACATGGTTGGCAAGACGGGACGCACGGCAGTGTGGGAGCAATTGCCTGGGCTGATCTCGGATTTCAAACTCGATTTCGTCATCGTCAATGGCGAAAATGCTGCTGGCGGCTTCGGCATCACCGAAGAGATCTTTCGCGAGACCATCGCGGCCGGCGCCGATGTTGTCACGACCGGCAACCATGTCTGGGACCAGCGCGACGCGCTCGCCTTCGCGCCGCGCGAGGAACGCTTCCTGCGTCCCTCCAACTTTCCCAAGGGCACGCCGGGGCGCGGCTCCGGCGTCTATATCGCCAGAAGCGGTGCGCGCGTGCTGGTCGCCAACATCATGGGCCGGGTGTTCATGCATCCCGAGCTCGACGATCCGTTCCAGGCCGGCGAGCGCGAGCTTGCCGCCTGTCCGCTCGGCGAGCAGGCCGATGCGGTGGTGATCGACTTCCACGCCGAGGCGACCTCGGAAAAGATGTGCTTCGCGCATTTCGTCGATGGCCGCGCCAGCCTGGTCGTCGGCACCCACACCCATCAGCCGACTGCCGACCACCAGATCCTCAATGGCGGCACGGGCTATCTGTCCGATGCCGGCATGTGCGGCGACTACGATTCCTCGCTCGGCATGGACAAGGAGGAACCGCTCAACCGGTTCCTGTCGAAAGTGCCCAAGGGGCGTTTCGAGGCTGCGACCGGCCCGGCGACCTTGTGCGGGGTCGGCGTCGATATTTCCGACCGCACCGGGCTGACCGAGAAGATCGCGCCGTTTCGTCGCGGGCCGCGATTGGAAGAAACGGCTCCGTCCTTCTGGTCATGACATTGATATAGGGGTTCGCAGTACCTAATTGCCGGCGACACTGCTCTAGATCGTAGGGGACGACCTCCATGCAGCTTATCGAATTTCTGGCGCCGCATTTTCAATTTGTTTCTGATCCAACGGCCTGGGTCGCGTTGCTGACGCTGGTGGTGCTCGAGATTGTACTCGGCATCGACAATCTGATCTTCATCTCGATCCTGACCAACAAGCTGCCGGAAGCGCAGCGGGCCCGCGCCCGCCGGCTCGGCATTTCGGCGGCGCTGGTCATGCGGCTGGTGCTGCTGGCCACCATCTCGATCATCGTCCAGCTGACGACGCCGGTCTTCACCGCCTTCGGCCACGGCTTCTCCTGGCGCGACCTGATTCTGATCGCCGGCGGCCTGTTCCTGGTGTGGAAGGCGACAAAGGAAATCCATCACACGGTCGATCCCGACGACCATCAGGACACGATGCTGGGCGCAACGCTGCAGATCAGCCTCGCCGGCGCGATCTTCCAGATCCTGCTTCTCGACCTCGTCTTCTCGATCGATTCGATCATCACCGCCGTCGGCATGACCGACGAGATCGCCATCATGTACATCGCCGTGATCGTGGCCGTCACCGTGATGATGCTGGCGGCAGGGCCGCTGGCCAACTTCATCGCCAAGAACCCGAGCATCGTCATGCTGGCGCTGGGCTTCCTGCTGATGATCGGCATGACGTTGATCGCCGACGGCATGGGTTACCATGTGCCTAAGGGCTCCATTTATGCGGCGATGGGTTTCTCGGCCCTGGTCGAGGGGCTCAACATGCTGGCGCGGCGGCGCAAGAAGGCGAAAGCCGGCGATGGGCATTGAGACCGGCATGCTGGGGCATCTAGCGCCCCGGCACGCCCTTCGGGTGGCGGTCGCCGATCAGGCCTAGTGTCAGGCCCTGTTCCAGCCAGGCCTTGGCGCCGGCCAGCACCAGCGTGAAGCCACCGGTCGAGCCGATCGCCTCTTTCACCTGTTCGTCGCCCGTGCCGGAAAAGCCGAAGTTGCGGACCTCGAGAAAGGTCGTCTCATCAGGCATTTCGGCGAAGGTCCAGACCACCGTTGTCGGCGGATCGCTCCATTGCATGACGATCTTTTCATTCCTGACGATCTCGCTCACACGGACTGTCGTCGAGGCGCCATACATGCGCCACTCCCAACGGACTTCGTTGCTGCTGTCCAGCCGGCCGCTGCCATGGGTGAACCAGAATTTGGTCGTGATGGCCGGATCGACAATGGCTTCGAACACCTCGGCGACAGGACGACGGATCAGCATGCCGGTTTCGGCGGTTGGGGTTTCGCGGATCTCCATGGCAACCTCCTTCGAAAATTTTGCGGCGTCTAGGCCAGGTTGACCTGCCAGGAGACGCCAAACCTGTCGTTGAGCCAGGCGAAACGGCGGCTGAAGCCGTAATTGTCAGGCGGCATCAGAAACCCGCCATCCTTCGCCAGCGTCTCGACGATACGGTCCAGTTCCTCCGAGGAGGAACAGTCGACATAGAACGAGACCGACGGCGTGAAGGTGAAGGCGTGGTGCACCGGGCTGTTGAAGATCATGACGTCCAGGCCGGCGATGGACGCCCGTGCCAGCTTCAGTGTGCCTTCCGGGCCATCCTCGCCGACGCCATAGCGGGTGATGTCAAGGACGCTGCTGCCGGGAATGGTCTCGCAATAAAGGGCCATTGCCTCTTCGGCCTTGCCCTCGAACATCAGGAATGGCGTTGCTTTCGTCATCGCGGGCCTCCGTTTTTTCCTTGCTCAAACATTGGTCTCGTTGGCGGGTTCGCCCTTCAATTCGCTGCGGTAATAGCCGTCGCGCAGATTGATGCCGTATTCGACATAGGCCTTCATGCAGGCCAGCATCTGCGACCAGCCCTCGCAGTTGAGGTAGGATTTCTTCAGACCGGCCGCGCCTTCCTGCCAGCCGCTTTCGGCGATGGTGACGAAGGTGCCGCCATCGTCCAGCGGTTCGAAATTCATCTCGATGCGGGTCTTGTAGGCCGGCTTGCCGTCGGAGTCGGTGGCGTCCCAGCGCAGCACGATGCGGCTGTCCTTGACCACTTCATCGACCTCGACCGGTACCTTGCCCCACCAGACGACGCCCATGCCGGTTTGCAGCGGCGCGCTGGCGCCGCCGATGGTGGTGAAATAGCCGCTCAGCTTCTTCGGATTGACGACAGCGTCGAAGACTTCGGCGACCGGTTTGCCGATGCGGCCAGAAACGCGGAATCCGAGAGACATATCCACAGCTCCTCTGCTTGATTGGCTCGACGATATGTTATAGAAACATAACATGTCAAGCCGATCCCAGGACGACAATGTTTTCAAGGCGCTGGCGCATCCACGACGGCGCGAAATGCTGGACCGGTTGAAGGACGAGCCAAAGACCACCGGCATGCTGTGCGACGCCTTTCCCGACATCGACCGCTGCACCGTCATGCTGCACCTGAAGGTGCTGGAGGAGGCGGAACTGATCGTTGCGCGCCGCGACGGGCGGGAACGCTGGAACCACCTCAATGCGCTGCCGATCAAGCAGATCCATGACCGCTGGATCAGCCAATATGCCGGCCATGCGCTCAGCATCATCGACCAGCTGAAGTCGGATCTCGAGGCGTGAGCGCTTGCAGTCGTCCTTGTGGTTGCCCGCAGCACGGCGCGGCTGGACGAATTGAGCCGATTTATCTATAAGCCGGCCATTCCGACAGAGAACGCCGTGCTTCCACGGGTTGCACCTGGGACGCTCTGAATTTTGAATTCGAGCATTTTTGCAAAGGCGAGGTGATCCACCTGGCTGCAGGATGCTCTAGCCGAGAACACGACAGGGGTGCCATGGCTGGCCATTCACAGTTCAAGAACATCATGCACCGCAAGGGCCGTCAGGACGCGGTGCGGTCGAAAATGTTTTCCAAGCTGGCGCGCGAAATCACCGTCGCCGCCAAGAGCGGCACGCCCGACCCATCGATGAACCCACGCCTGCGGCTGGCGATCCAGAACGCCAAGGCCGTGTCGATGCCGAAGGACAACATCCAGCGCGCCGTCAACAAGGCCTCGATGGGCGATGCCGAGAACTACGAAGCCGTGCGCTATGAAGGCTATGGCCCGGGCGGCGTCGCCGTCATCGTCGAGGCGCTGACCGACAACCGCAACCGCTCGGCGTCGAATGTGCGCGCTGCCTTCACCAAGGCCGGCGGAGCGATGGGCGAAACCGGCTCGGTGTCCTTCATGTGGGACCGTGTCGGCGAAATCTATTATCCGGCATCGGCCGGCAGCGCCGACAAGGTCATGGACGCGGTGATCGAAGCCGGCGCCGATGATGTCGAAACCGACGAGGAAGGCCACACGATCTATTGCGCTTTCGAGAATCTCGGCGAGGTGTCGAAGGCGCTGGAAGCCGCGCTCGGCGAAGCTGAATCGGTGAAGCTGATCTGGAAGCCGCAGAACAATGTTCCGGTCGATGAAGAACGGGCGCAGTCGCTGATGAAGCTGGTCGCCACGCTCGAGGACGACGATGACGTGCAAAGCGTCTACGCCAACTTCGAGGTCGACGACGAGACACTGGCCAAGCTCAGCGCGGCGTAAGTTTCTGACCGTCACACGGAAGTGTGTAGGCGAACGCCATAGCCAAGGACTCCCCACCCAACTTATAGCTCATCGAGTTATCGACGGGAGGGGAGATGACTGGCGACAGGATTGAAGTTGCCACTGATATGGCTTGGCCTCGCCGCGGTGGCTTATGGCGTCGGTTCCTCGCTTTGGTCATCGACTACCTTGTCGTGATGATACCCCTCTATTTTCTGGTTGCTGGCCTGTTCCTAGTGGCCGGCGGTGGGGTGAAAGATCACTTCTTAGAAGTATGCAGGTCGGGCAAGGTGCACGGCGGTCTGCTGCCCGAACGTTGGCAAGTGTGCAAATCGTATAACTTCGACGTTCCAGTTGCCGATTGCGCGGCCGGAAAGGCGAAGATGGCCCAATTTGCAAAGTCCGAGACGGTTTCAATCAAAGTTGGTTCGAAGGAGACGTTTCGACTTACGGCATTGGATCAGGGTTTCCTCCAGTTACCCGCTCTGGCGATCTATCTTCTTGTCATGGAGATGTTCTTTGGCCAATCAGTCGGCAAGCGGGCTTTGGTGCTCGTCGTGTATGACAGGGATAAGTGGCAAAGAAGGGGCTTGCCCTTGCAAAAGGCGTTTCGTCGACAGCTGATCAAGTTTCTCGGCGCTTTCCCCCTCGTACTGACAGGAGCCTGGTCTGCCTTTCAGACCTGGGGGAGCGTTCCGGCACCTGCGCCGAGCTATTCCTGGCTGGCAATCGTTACTACCTTTGCTTTGATCTGGCCGCTCTGGATCGGAATATCGATAGCGTTGGGCCATGAGCCGATCCATGATCGGATCGTCGGCACAACCGTCCGTACCCGCGAGACACATGAATGAGCCTTTTTGAGAAACCTCGGATTGTCATCACCTATTGCACGCAGTGCCGGTGGCTGCTGCGCGCCGGCTGGATGGCGCAGGAGCTGCTCTCCACCTTTGGCACCGATCTCGGCGAAGTGACGCTGGTGCCCGGCACCGGCGGCATCTTCACCATCTCCTGCAATGAGACGCTGGTCTGGGACCGCAAGCGCGACGGCGGCTTTCCGGACGCGGCAAAGCTGAAGCAGCTGGTGCGCGACGTCATCGATCCGGATCGCGATCTCGGCCATGCCGACCGCAAGGGTCACACGTCGAAGGGTGACACACAAAAAGACCCCGCCTGAGCGGAGTCTTTGCGTCTCGTCGACCGCTTTGCTTTGACGCAATTCCAGACGGAAAACCGCTCATACTTTTCCTGGAACTGCTTAGAGCAATGCGAAGATAAAGCAGGCCATCGCCACAATGGCGCTGACGGTGCGGACGTGGTTCCACATCACCCATTGGCTCAGATGGTTCGCCCACACGGCGGCGCCATTGCTGCTGGCCGGGTCGACGGCGGCAAGCGCATCGTTGAGCGGCACGTTGAAGACCATGGTCACGATCGGGTTGCCGACGAAATAGATCACGGCGCCAGCGAGCAGCCAATGGGTGCCCGACTGGCTCCAGCCCAAGAGAGCGGCGGCGATCAGCACGAGGCAGATGAGGCCGGTGCCGAAAAGCGCCGTCATGAAAGTCGGCGTGATCACCGTGATGTTGATCGAATTCATCGCGGCGATGCCTTGCGGGACGGGCAGTCGGGCAAGTGCTGCCATGACGAAGTTGGAAAAGGCGAAGAACACGCCGCCGACGACGCCCGAGCCGATTGCGGCGATGATGGTGAGGGCGGGAACAAGCTTGATCATCTCAGTGACTCCAGATTCGGCTAGCGGCGGTTTCGGTTGCGTAGGCGGAAAAGTCCTTCGGTGCACGGCCGAGCACGCGTTGGACGCCGTCGGTGAGCGACTCGTTGCGGCCGTCGAGCACCTGGGTGAACAGCTCCTCGAGCAGCCAGACGATCTCGGGTGGCAGTTCATGCGACGCGACAGAGGCCGTGAACTCGTCATGCGAAATTCTGACAAAGCGGATGTCGCGTCCTGCCGCCCTGGCGATCTCGGCGACCGCATCAGTGAAGCTCAACAGCCGCGGCCCCGTGAGCTCATAGAGCTGGCCGACATGACCGGGCTGGGTCAGCACAGCTTCGGCGACGTCAGCGATGTCGTCGACATCGACAAAGGGTTCGCCGACCGGTCCGACCGGCAGTGCGACCTCGCCCGCCAGCAGCGGCTCGACGAGAAAGCCTTCGCTGAAATTCTGCGAGAACCATGCGCAACGCAGGATCGTCCAGTCGGCCCCGGAAGCCCTCAGCATCTCTTCGGCGCGCTGCGCCTCGTGCTCGCCGCGGCCCGACAAAAGCACCAGCCGGCGAACGCCATGCCGCACGGCAAGGCGGGCGAAGGCGCCGATCACTTCGGCGGCGCCCGGCACGGCGATGTCGGGATAGTAGCTGATGTAGACCGCGCTGACGCCCTCGAGCGCGGGAGCCCAGCTTGCGGGCGCTTCCCAGTCGAAACGAGTCTCGGCGGAACGGGAACCGATGCGTACCGGAATGCCGCGCGCCGTCAGCCGCTCGGCGAGACGGCGGCCGGTCTTGCCGGTGCCGCCGAGGATCAGGATTGGTCTGGTGTCGGTCATGGTGGTTTTCCTCTGTTGTAAAACATGAGTAATCCTCACATTTGCAAAACGTGATAAACCCTCGTATTTTGCAAGTCAAGCCATTTCCTCGGCCATTGTGCCGAATGCGTTGTTGGGAGACAGTCCATGGAAGGCACGCCGGCCAATGAGCAGATCGCTTCGCCACGGCGGGCGCCGAGCCAGCAGCGCAGCCGCGAGCGGGTGGAGCGCATGCTGGCCGCAGCCTCGGCACTGATCGCCGAGCAAGGCAGCGACGCCATGCGCATGGGAGAGGTCGCGGATCGGGCAGGGGTATCGATCGGGTCGCTCTACCAGTTCTTCCCCGACAAGCGGGCGATCATCTGGGCGCTGGCCGAGCGCTACACGGCCGAAAGCCAGGCCTGTATCTCGGCGGCACTTGCCGATGTCAGTGATGTGGAAGGGCTGAACCAGGCGTTTTCAGAGCTGGTCGATATTTACTACGGGCTGTTCCTGGCCGAGCCGGTGATGCGCGACATCTGGTCGGGCACGCAGGCCGACAAGGCGCTGCGCCAACTCGAACTCGCCGACAGCCGGGCCAATGCTGAATTCCTCGTGGCGGTGCTGAAGCGCTTGCGTCCCGGCGCCGATCCCGTCGCCCTGGAGACTGCGGCGTTTCTCGTCTGGCAAATGGGCGAGGCTGTCATGCGGCTGGCGATCTCGGTCGAGCGGGAGGAGGGCGACAGGCTGGTCGCCGCCTACAAGCGCATGGCGCTGAGGGAACTGGCCGGAGACTAAATGGCGCCGCGCCTGTTCATTTTCCTCCCTCCGGCAAAGACGTGGCCAACAAGGATATGGCTGGCAAGGATTTAACCGGCATCGCACCGCCTGGCGGCTGGTGCTCAAGCCGCCAGGCCTTCGGGCTCAGGCCGGTGATGCGCAGGAACTCGCGGTTGAAGTTCGATTTGCTGAGGAAACCGGCGTCGAACATGATGCGGGTGATCGGTTCGTCCGTCGTCGCCAGCAGGCGGCGCGCCTCGTCGATCCTCTGGTTGTTGACATATTGCGACACGCTCGACCCGTGGATGCGATTGATCGCCGACGACACTTGCCGTGCCGGCAGGCCGAGCCGCCTGGCGATGCGCCCAAGGTTGAGATCAACGTCCTTGTAGAGCTCCTTCGATCGCATCAGCGCGTCGACCGCCGCCGCGATCGCGGAGTCTTCGCTGGTTGCCTGTGGTGCGATCTGCTCCTGAGTCCCATCCTCTTCTTCCTCGTCTTCGTCCGGAGCGGCGGTCTCGCTGGCGACCGCGGCAGCGCCGCCGAGCAGCAACAGCGCCAGGACATTGCCGCCGGCAATGACCGCGCCGGAATGAGCGCCGCCGCTCCACTGCATGTCCAGGCTGATGAAGATGTCGGTGATGGGCGACGCGAGGATCGCCAGCGCCGTCACCCACAGCGATCGGTAGGACCGCAAGACGCCGTCGAGGCGCGATTCGACAAGGATATCCGGGCCGGCCAGGGCAAGCCAAAGAAGCGCCAGTCCATACGACAGGAACACCAGGATGATCACCGGGCCGACCGGCTCGCGCCAGAAGATCAGAAACAGGGCGACCAGGCAGGCCGGTAGTAGATGCGGCCACAGCCGTGCCAGGCGATGCTCTGACCGTTCCTTCGTCAGGCCGCTGAAGGCGATCCAGGCAAGCGGCGCGATCAGCGCCGCCAGGACCGACAGGATCGGCATGACGATCCTGGCATCATAACCCCAGCGGATGCCGATCAGCACCGACTGCAAGGCGTAGACCGTCATCAGCAGCATGAAAGAGATGTTCTCGCGCAGGTCGGCCTCGTTTGCGCGGATCATCTGCATGAGCAGGATGACGAGCAGCAGGGAGACGACGAACGGCAGGGGAATGAAGATCATGATCGCAGGCGTGGTTCCAAGGCTGGCAGCGACCGACAATGACCCGGATTGCGTTCACGGTCGTCCCGGATCGCGATCGAGGTCGCGGAAAACGACGTCCCGGGTCATTCCGACAACGCCACGGTCCAGCGGGGACCGCCACACATGATCGGAGATATCAATGAAATCCGCAATTCTTGGCCTACTGTCATTCGGCAGCGTTGTGCTCGCCTCGCCGGCAAGCGGCGATGCCGGCAAGACACTCGATCTCGCCGGCGTGAGCGCCGTCGTCATATCCGGCGAAGCCAGTTCCGTCAGGCTGACCACTTCGGCCTCAGCCCCTTACCAGGCGACGATCGGCAGCAGCCGCGAAGCGCGCTGGTATTCGAGCTGGTTCGCCAATGACTGCAGCCTCGCCAGTGACGTGAAGCTGGAGGCCTCGACATTGCGCATCGTCGTTGCGCCTTCCTCCTGGCTGGATCCTTCGGACTGCAGGGTCGAGATCAACGCCAACATTCAGCCGGAAAGTTCGGTGTCGATCGACCAGGCGGCGCTAAAGGCCAGCATGGCGGGGAATTTCTCCACCATCGCCATTTCAAGCAAGGCGGCCGATGTTTCACTGGACGGGCATGCCTCGACCGTCGAGCTCAAGGGCGACGCGCTGAAAGCCAATCTCGCCTTTGGCAGCGTCCGGCAGGACGAAAACATCGCCATCACCGGCAAGGCGCTGGATGCCACGCTGTCTTTCGGAAAGGGGGCCGCGATCAGCTATTCGGTCACCGCCACGGCCTCCTTCGTCGACAGCACGCTTGCCAGCACCGCTGGTGCCAAGCCTTCGGTCGTCATCAAGGGCGACTTTGTTCGTGCCACCATTCGTTGAACAAAAAACCCGCCTCGAAGGCGGGTTTTTGATCTGCGGCAGTGTCGAAATGGCTTAGAGGCCGAAACCTTCGAAACGCTTCTTGAACTTCGACAGACGGCCGCCGCGGTCGAGCAGGGTCTGCTGGCCGCCGGTCCAGGCCGGGTGCGTCGTCGGGTCGATATCGAGGTTCATCGTATCGCCTTCCTTGCCCCAGGTCGAACGGGTCATGTATTCGGTGCCGTCGGTCATGACGACCTTGATGGTGTGATAATCGGGATGGATAGCGCTCTTCATGGCTCGGTTCCTGGCTTGCCGGCGCGGCTGACGGGCATAAGCCTGCGTCGATGCGCCTCTTTTTAAAACTCGAAGCCGCAGCTATTGAGGAGCCACGGCTTCTAAAACGGTCGGCGAGCCTATACATCAGGCGGAATTGAATCACAAGGCCGCGGCAAGCGCATATTGAAGCGCATAAAACTTAAGCGGCTAGAGGAAACATCGAGATGGCGCAATCAAGCAGCGCAGACGAGCGCCGACGCTCGCTCAAGCCGCTCAGGCGCCTGTTCCCCTATCTCACTGGATATCGCACGCTGGTCGTCGGCGCCCTCATCTCGCTGGCCATCGCGGCGACAACGACATTGGCGCTGCCGCTGGCCGTGCGGCGCATGATCGACCATGGTTTCTCGTCGTCCAGCACCACCTTCATCGCCGAGTACTTTGCCGCACTGGTGGCGATGGCCGCCATGCTGGCGGCGGCATCGGCCTGCCGCTACTATTTTGTCATTACGCTCGGCGAACGCGTCGTCGCCGATATCCGACGCGATGTCTTTGCCCATGTGACGACGCTGTCGCCGTCCTTCTTCGACACCGCCCAGTCGGGCGAGATCGTCTCGCGGCTTGCCGCCGACACCACGCAGGTCAAATCGGCGGTCGGCGCCACCGCCTCGGTGGCGCTGCGCAACGTCATCCTTGGCCTTGGCGCGGTCGGCATGATGGTCATCACCAGCCCGAAACTGTCCGGCCTGGTCATAGCAGCCATTCCCGTCATCGTGCTGCCGCTGGTTGCCTTCGGCCGCTCGGTGCGCCGCAAGTCAAGGCAGGCGCAGGACACGCTTGCCGAGGCGACGGCCTATGCCAGCGAGCAGATCGGCGCCGTGCGCACGCTGCAGGCCTTCACCAATGAGAAGCTGGTCACAGGGCGGTTTTCGGGTGCGGTGGAAGCCGCCTTCGAGGCGGCGCGTGCCTCGATCTTCGCGCGCTCCTTCCTCACCTTCTTTGCCATTTTCACCATTTTCTCGTCTGTCGTGGCGGTGCTGTGGTTCGGCTCGCGCGACGTGCTCGACGGCACGATATCGCCGGGCACACTCGGCCAGTTCCTGCTCTATTCGGTGTTCGCCGCCGGCGCGCTCGGCGCGCTGTCGGAAGTCTGGGGCGAGCTTGCGCAGGCGGCGGGTGCGGCCGAGCGGCTGACCGAGATCCTGGCCGAGAAGCCGGCGATCCAGGCGCCGGCTGATCCGAAGCCGCTGCCGGCGGTCGCCAAGGGCGCGATCGTCTTCGACGACGTCTCCTTCTCCTATCCGGCGCGGCCTGACCGCGCCGCCGTCCACGGCCTGAGTTTCCAGGTCATGCCCGGCGAGACGGTCGCCATCGTCGGCCCCTCGGGGGCCGGCAAGAGCACGGTCTTTTCGCTGATCCTGCGCTTCTACGATCCCGAGACCGGCAAGGTCCTGATCGACGGCGTCGACGTGCGCGAAGCCGATCCGGTTTCGGTCCGCGAGCGCATCGCCATCGTACCGCAGGATGTCACCATCTTCGCGGCGAGCGCGCGCGACAATATCGGCTTCGGCCGGCCGGGCGCAGGCAATACCGAGATCGAGGCGGCAGCCAAGGACGCGCTGGCCGATGAATTCATCCTCAAGCTCGAGAACGGCTACGACAGCCAGGTCGGCGAGCGCGGCGTGACGCTGTCCGGCGGCCAGCGCCAGCGTGTGGCGATCGCCCGCGCCATCCTGCGCGACTCGCCGATCCTGCTGCTCGACGAAGCCACCTCGGCGCTCGACGCCGAAAGCGAGACGCTGGTGCAGACGGCGCTGGAACGGCTGATGCAGGGCCGCACCACCATCGTCATCGCCCACCGGCTGGCGACGGTGCTGAAGGCGGACCGAATCCTGGTCATGGATGGCGGCCGCATCGTCGAGGAAGGCACGCATCAGAGCCTGGTCGCCAAGGGCGGCATCTATGCCAGGCTGGCCAAGCTGCAGTTCGAGACCGGCGCCAGCGCTTTCAGAGGCGCGGCGGAATAATCACGGACCAGCGCGATTTCCGGACGAAAACCGTTTCACCCTGGAATTGCTTGGAGGGCTCAGTTCGCCTCAGGTTCGGCATAACCGAAATTGTAACTCCAGGAGGAATTGTCGCTCATCTTCCTGCGTGACCTCAGATACAAACCGATATCCTTGGCTGGAACCCGGTCGCCGATCGTCTTGAGAAACCAGTCGACCTGAAATTCGCTCGGCGTGCTCGACCAGCGCGCCTTGAAGGCGACATAGGGCGTGATCACGTCGTCGGACTTTTCGGGGCCCACAAAAGCCGCCTTCAGGTTCCTGACGATGCACTGATGACGCTTGAACATCGGGCTGCCGAGCCAGATCGGGCCGGCCCGGCCAACCATGTCCGGCTCCGGCAGATTGCTGATGCCGACATCCGCCTTCAACGGGAAGTTCTTGACAAGATCATCGGCATCGAGATCCTCGGCGGGCAGCGCGTAGGATTCGACCGTGGTGACGACATTGCCGTCACGGTCGTCCTTTGTCGACAACGGCACCAGGCTGATCATCCCCGGATATTGCCGGTTGTAATATTGGAGATAGTCGTCGGCGAGCTTGGTGGCCGATTGCGAAACCAGCCTGTAGCGCATTGAGTCGGCGTCCGCGTCCCGGTAGGTCGTGCTGACCGTCAGCTTGAGCGCCTCGCCTTTGAGTTTGGGAAAATCGAAGGCTTCGCTGACGAAGGTGGTCGGCTGGAAAAGCTCCTTGCGCTCCATCCGTTCCATCCGCGCGCTGCCGGCGACAACCGGCAAGGCAAAGCCATAGTCGGGCGGAACAAGGTTTTCGGCCCGGCCACCCTGCAGGTAATTGGTCGCATCGATCCAGTAGGTCTGGCTTTTGATCGATGCCTTGACGATGACGTGGTCGAAGGCGCGGATCGTCGGCAGCATGTCGCCAAGCGCCAGTCCGTCGTCGAGATCGGTCAGGGCAGGCTCAGCCTCAACGCCAAGCCGGCGCAGGCTGGAGGCAAGAAGCAGGGCCTTGTCCTTGCAGTCGCCGAAGCCCGAGGCGATCACGGTGCTGGGGCTGCGGGGAATATAGGAGCCGCGGCCCATCGACAGGCTGACATAGCGGATGGTGTCCTGGACCAGCCGCATCGCCTCGATCATGCGGTCTTCCGGCTTGGCGTATCTGGCGGCGATGTCATCGAGCTTCGAAGCGAAAGCGGCCGGCAATTCCTGGTCGAGCCGGTAGTAGGGCAACATCGCATCGACGACATCCTGCCATTTGGCTGTCGAGGAGATCTGGACCGTCGGATAGGTCAGGAAATCCGCCGGCAGGTTCTCCTCGGGCTTGACCGGGGCAGGGTTGATGCTTTGCCAGGTATAGGTTTTCAACGCCCCGTCGGTTTTGACATCCGGCTGGATGTCGGTGCGCACCTGGCGGATGTTCAAGGGTTGGTTTGCCGGCCAGATGACCTTCTCGCGGATGAGCGCTATCGGTTCGCCCCAAGCCATGGCGACCGAGTGGAAGAACAGATCCGCGCCGACGATCGGTGTCCTGACGGTGGTCTTGCCATAGTCGATGATGTCGCCGACACGGACATCGTCGACATTCACATAAGCCGTGAGCCAGCCGTCGAACAGGCCCTTCTCGGCATCCTTCTCGCGCCGGAACACATCGAAGGTGGCTCCGGGCAGCCGGTCGATGACGACGCCGTCGCGGATGATGTTCAGCCAGTTCATCGTGACCTGCGACGTCGCCGGGTCGAACTCGAAATTTATGGCGGCGCCGCGCTCGAGTCCGGTGCGGTCGACGATCCTGTAGGCATAGCGGTCGAATACCTCGATGCCACCAGGATGCTGCCGGATCTGATATTCCGAGACAAGATTGGAGATGCCGTTCTTGATCCGGCTGTCGAAGCGCGGGTCCGCCTTCGGAAGTTCGATCCGGTCGATCCAGCTGCCAGGGCTGCCCTTGTGGATTTCGGCGTCGGCCAAGGCCGGGACGCAAAAAACCGTAAAGGCAATCAAGACGAAAAGCCGCGTGATCGCAGAAGATGTCACCGGAAAGCACCCGCCCTCATGATCCGCACGTCTTGCAATGTGCCGTCTAATGCCACCAGTGATAGAAAAGTAGAGGCGATCCTGCAAGATCGCCACCAGGCGATGGCGCCTCATCGCCTTGTTGTTCGCCGGCTGTTGCCGCTTGTCACCGAAATCGGGATGGCACGATGGCCGATCTCATCCGCCGTAGCGCTGCTTCAGGTGATTGACGAAATACACGGCGTTGAGCTTTTCGCCGGTGGCGCGTTCGAGCAATTCCGGCGTCGACCAGCGCGATCCCTGCGACCATATCTTCTTGCGGCGCCAGTCGTTGATGGCGGTGAAATTCCCTTTCGCCAGATCGTCGTCGGCGGAGGGATGCTCGCGCGTCAGAGCGGCCCATTGCTGCGCTGCCATCATCGCGCCCAGCGTATACGATGGGAAGTAGCCGAAGGCGGCGCCCGGCCAATGCACGTCCTGCATCGGCCCGTCGGCCGGGTTGTCCAATGTGGAGAGGCCGAGATAGTCGCGCATCTTGGCGTCCCAGGCTTCGGGAAGATCAGCCACCTCCAGCCTGCCCGCGACCAGCTCCTGCTCCAACTCGTAGCGCAGGATGACATGCAGGGGATAGGTCACCTCGTCGGCGTCGACGCGGATCAGGCCGCGCTCGACGCGATGCACATGCGGCAGGAGGTCGTCGAGCGACCAGGCCTCGCCAAGATGCCTTTCCAGCACCGGCAGCGCCCAGCGCCAGAAGGCGGGATTGCGGCCGACCTGCTTTTCGACGAACAGGCTCTGGCTTTCATGGACGGCCATGCCGCGCGCCTTGCCGAGCGGCCAGTGCGACCAGGCCTTCGGCAGGTTCTGCTCGTAGAGCGCGTGGCCGGTCTCGTGCAGCACGCCCATCAGCGCCGACAGGAAATCCGATGTCTTGTAGCGGGTGGTGATGCGCACGTCGCTGGGCACGCCGCCGCAGAAGGGATGGTGCGACACCGACAGTGAGCCGTGCGTCAGGTCGAAACCGGCCGCCGCCATCATGGCAAGGCCAAGTTCGCGCTGCTTGTCGATCGCATAGGTGCCCGAAAGCGGCTTCAGCGGATGCTTGCGCAGCCGCGCTTCCTGGATCGCCAGCGCCTCCGGCACGAATCCCTTGAGGAAGGCTTTCAGCTCCGCGAAGACGGGGGTGATGTCCGCCGTACGGTTGCCGGGGTCGAATTGCTCCATCAGCGCATCGTAGGGGGCGAGGCCGAGCACGGCGGAGCGCAGAGCTGCCTCTTCGCGCACCAGCGCCACCACGCCCTCGAGCGCCGGCTGGAAGCCTGCCCAATCGTTCTTGGCGCGCAGGTCGCGCCACAGCTGCTCGCAGCGCATGCGCGCCGTCGTCTGGCGTTCGACGAACTCGACCGGCAGGCAGGTCAGGTTGGTGTATTGCCGCCGCAGTTCGCCGAGAGCCGCGCGTTGCTCGTCGTCGAGCTCCTCGCCTTCGGCGGCGGTGATCCAGTCGGCGATTTCCGGTGCGGTTGCCCTGGTGTGGTACATGCCGGCCAGTGCCGCCATCGCCTCGGCACGCTTCTCGCCGCCGCCGACGGCCATGTGCGTCGCCTCATCGGCGCCGAGAATGGCCAGCGCGTGCTCAAGCGCTTCGAGCTTGTGGCCGAGGTCGTCGAGTTTCTGAAAGGACATGGCGGCTTCCGTGATTGAGGACGGCGCGAAAAGACACCAACGCAAAAGCGTTGGCAACCCTCAGAGCAGTTCACCGTTTCACGGAAACGGCAACCTGCTCTGACTCTTTGTTTTGACGCAAATTCCCAAGGGAAACCGCTTCAGACTTTTCCTGGAATTGCTCTGGATACCGCCCGGCAGATGCACCTTGCGCAGGCGATGCCACACATGAAATGCTGCGGCAACGCATGAAGGGGGAGCAAATGATCGGCAACATCCTGGTCGGGCTGGTGGCCTTGATCCATGTCTACATCGTCTATCTCGAGATGGTGCTGTGGGACACGCCGCGCGGGCACAAGACATTCCGCCTGACGCCGGAATTCGCCAATGCCTCGAAGGTGCTGGCCGCCAATCAGGGCCTCTATAACGGATTTCTCGCCGCCGGCCTGATCTGGGGGCTTTATCTCGGCGCCGCCGGTTTTCAGGTCAAAGTTTTCTTCCTGTTGTGCGTGGCGATTGCCGGCCTCTACGGCGCGGCAACGGTCGGCCGCAAAATCCTGTTCATCCAGACCGTGCCGGCGGTGGTCGCCCTGATCGCGGTCTGGCTTGGTTGGTAGGCAAGCGGGACAGGCGAGGAAAAAGGACGCCCGCGGGATTGGGGTCTCGAAGGCGTCAGATGGTCCCTTCCTCTTGGGCCCTTAGAGGCTTCAGCCGTTCGGATAGTTTCCGCCGTCGGAGCCGTCGCCCATCTGGAAACCGCTGCCAGTATAGATCATCAAGCGCTGGTCGACACGGTCGAGATGGCTCAGCAGGTCATGATACTGCGCGGCCGGTATCCTGCCGTGATCCGACGCGGCAATCTTCTCGGCCGCCTGGCGGATCTGGTCGGTGCGCAGTTCCAGGTGTGCCGCCACGGCCGGGGTGATGCTGTTGGCCTGCCGTGCGTCGACGATGCCCTGGCGGACGCCTTGAGCCTGTTCAATGAGGGCTTCGACACGCGGACCCGTCAAATCGGTCGGGTTGGTGGCATCGAGAACGCCCTTGTGATGGCCCGCGGCATAGGCGCCGGCGAGCGGAATGGCGATGAAGAATGCGGTCAGTGCTGCAGTTCTGAGCGTGGGGTTAAAAGAGCGCATCGTCGCGTCTCCTCCTGAAGAGAAAGGCAGCGGTTCTTACGTCTGCCTTCCTGCCGTGGGTCGTCCAGTTCCGTCGCGTCGCGATGGGAGGCATCGCCGGCGGTTCTCGGCCCTGCGCAGCAAGCTAGGAGCGCTTCGGCGTGAAGTGTAATTAAAAAAAGATAATCTTTTCAGGCCTTGCCCGCTCCGGCCTGCGCCCTAGAGTTGAGCCGGCGAACAAATTCGCGTGAGTTCGCGTGATGAGAAATCAACGTTCGGTGAGCTTCAGTTCAATGCGGCGGTTCTTGTTGCGCGCCTCGTCGGTGTCGGCGGGATCGAGCGGCTGGAACTCGCCGAAGCCGGCGGCGACCAGCCGGTTGGCCGGCACGCCGTTCTCGATCAGGAACTTGACCACCGAGGTCGAACGCGCCGTCGACAGCTCCCAATTGTCGCGATAGCGGCCGGTGCCGGAGAGCGGCTTGTTGTCGGTGTGGCCGTCGACGCGCAGCACCCAGTTGATCTCTGGCGGGATTTCCTTCTGCAGTTCGATGATGGCGTCGGCGAGCTTCTTCATTTCGACCTTGCCGGCATCGTTGATCACCTCGGAGCCGGTCGGGAACAGCACTTCCGACTGGAAGACGAAGCGGTCGCCGACGATGCGGATGTTCTCGCGGTCGGCGAGGATCTCGCGCAGGCGCCCGAAGAAGTCGGAGCGGTAGCGGTTCAATTCCTGCACGCGCTGCGCCAGGGCGACGTTCAGGCGGCGGCCGAGATCGGCGATTTTGGTGTTGGAATCGCGGTCGCGGGTCTCGGACACGTTGAGCGCATCCTCGAGCGCGCCGATCTGCTTGCGCAGTGCCGCGATCTGCTGGTTGAGAATCTCGACCTGGCTCAGCGCCTGCTGGCTGATCTGGCGCTGGTTGTCGAGTTCGCCGCCCAACACCGCGGCCCGCTGGTTGGCGGCATCGCCGGCGCCGGCACCTTGCGCCAGCAACTGTTCGAGCCGGCTCTTCTCGGCCTCGGCCGCCGATAGCGACGCCTGCAGATTGGCGAGCGAATCGTCCTTGTCCTGTGCCGTCGAGCGCTCCAGTGCCAGCAGCTGGGTCAGTTCGTTGATTTGCGAGTTGAGCCGGTTGAGAACGGTGTCCTTGCCGGAGATTTCACGGCCGAGCAGAAACTGCGCCAGAACGAAGACGGTGAGCAGGAACATGATGGCGAGCAGCAGCGTCGACAGCGCGTCGACAAAGCCCGGCCAGTAGTCGATGCGGCGATCGGTGCGCCGGCCCCTGGCAAGCGCCATGTCAGTGCACCCCGGGCTTCTTCAGGGCGTCGGCGATCTTTTCCAGCGTGTTGCGCATCGCCTTCTGCTCATCGGACTGGGCCTCGACCCAGTCGCGCATGATCTGCTGCTCGGAGCGCATGTTCTTGACCAGGCCGGAAATGCCGTCGGCGAGATTGGCCATGGCGGTGGCGACGCGCGGATTGGAGCCGCCGCCATTCTCCTGCATGCTGCGCAGCCGCTCCGACAGCACACGAATCTCGTCGGAGGATTCGGTCTTGGCCGGATCGGAGACGACGATGTCGGAGGAGAGATCAGTGACCGAGGACAGCCAGTTCTCAAGCTCGGTGTAGAAGCGCGTCTGGGCGCGGCCCGCCTGCAGGTCGAGGAAGCCGAGGACGAGCGAGCCCGACAGGCCGAACAGCGAGGAGGAGAAGGCCGTGCCCATGCCGGCCAGCGGTGCCGACAGCCCCTGCTTCAGCGAATCGAGCACCGCCGCGGCATCACCCGTGCCGGGGTCGAGCGATTCGATGGTCTCGCGGATCGAGCCGATCGTGTTGAGCAGGCCCCAGAAGGTGCCGAGCAGGCCGAGGAACACCAGGAGGCCGACCAGGTAGCGCGAGGTGTCGCGGCTCTCGTCGAGGCGCGTGGCGATGGAATCGAGCATGGTGCGCATCGAGGAGGTCGAGAAGGCCATGGTCGAGGAGCGGCCGATCATGGCTTTCATCGGCGCCAGCAGCACCGGTTCTGTCGTCTCCGAGCCGGCGCGGAAGGAGTTGACCCAGCGCACCTCGCGAAACAGCCGCCCGACCTGGGCGAAGGCGAGCAGGATGCCGACCACGAGCACGCCGATGATCAGGCCGTTGAGCCCGGGATTGGTGACGAAAGCCGTCGAGATCTGGCGGGTCAGGATGGCGGCAATAAAGGCGACGATGGCCAGGAAGATGACCATGGTCAGCAGGAAGACCTGCGGACTCGACAGTTTATGCGGATCGTAGATCAGAACGTCGGAGCGTCTGCCCATGCCGAAGGATCTGAGAAAAGCCATCCGTGCCCCGTTTCCGATGCTCTATTTGCCTTTACGCAATTCCGAACGGGAAACCGCTCACACTTTCCCTGGAATTGCTCCAGCGCCGCCGATCACGTAGTTGGCGACTCTAAACGGAATTGTGACCAAATTGAATGGCGCTTGGCAATATTGCCGTGGGGCCCCTGTGCCGCTCGTGCGATCGGCGATCGAAACCCAAGTCAGAGCCGGTTGATGACCAGGCAGTCGACCATGGCCGCCAGGTGCAGGCCGGCGCCGGTGACGACAAAGCCGTGCCACAGCGCGTTGTGGAAGCGCAGTCCCTTCCAGGCGAAGAAAATGACGCCGCAGGAATAGACGATGCCACCGGCGACGATGAGCACGATCGAGGTCGTCGGCAGCGTCTCGACGAGCGGCTTGACCAGGACGATGCCACTCCAGCCGATGGCGAGGTAGAAGACCACAGCCAGCCGGTCGAAGCGGCCGGGGAAGAACACTTTGATGGCGATGCCTGCCGCCGCCGCGATCCAGACCAGCACGATCATCCAGCGGGCCAGCGGCGAAGCGTCGAGCTGGGCGAGAAAGGGCGTATAGGTGGCGGCGATCAAGAGATAGATCGCGGCGTGATCGAAACGCCGCAGAACCCATTTAGCCGGGGAGGACACCGGCCACAGATTGTAGGCCAGCGACACCGACAGAACCGTAAGCAGCGAAACGACATAGAACGTGGCGGCGATGTATTCGCCCGGCCCGACCCGAAACGCCGCCAGCGCCAGCAGTGCCGAACCGGCCGCGATCGCCAACACGATGCCGACGGCATGGACGATTCCGTCGGCGATCAACTCGGCGCGCGAATAGTGCCAGCGCCCGATGAACGGAATGTCGAGTTGCGGCGGTGTGTTGGTCATCGATCGTCCTGCGTCACCCCATATCTGGGCAACCGCCGGACAGTATTTCAAGCTTAGGTGGCGGTTTTGCGACTGCGGCTGTTCAGCGCGGCGAGAGAGGCTTCTTCACGGCCTTCAGCAAAGCGCGCTGGATGACCTCATTGCCGGCGACGACCGAGCCGTTGTCCAGCATGTCCTGTCCGCCATCCATATCGGAAACGAAACCGCCGGCTTCGCGGATCAAGAGCAGGCCGGCGGCGATGTCCCAGGCCGACAGGCCGGTTTCCCAGAAGCCGTCCATACGGCCGGCGGCGACATAGGCGAGATCGAGCGAGGCCGAGCCAAGCCGCCTGATGCCGGAAACCTCGGCCATGACGTTGCGCAATTCGACGAGGAAATTGCCGTGGTGGCCGCGTCCCAGATGCGGCATGCCGCAGCCGATTACCGTGTCGACCAGCTTGATGCGGCCGGCGACGCGCAACCGGCGGTCGTTCATGAAGGCGCCGCCGCCGCGCTCGGTCGTATAGAGCTCGTCCATCGCCGGATTGTAGATGACACCGGCGACGATCTGGCCCTGGCGCTCCAGCGCGATCGAGACGGCGAAAAGCGGGATGCCGTGCAGGAAATTGGTGGTGCCGTCGAGCGGATCGACGATCCAGCGGTGCTGGCTGTCGTCGCCTTCCACCACGCCGCGCTCTTCCATCAGGAAGCCATAGCCCGGACGCGCCTTCGACAATTCGGCAAACAAGATGTCCTCGGCCTTGCGATCGGCCTGGCTGACATAGTCGCCCGGGCCTTTCAGCGAGACCTGCAGGTTCTGGACCTCGCCGAAGTCGCGCGACAGCGAGCGGCCGGCCTTCATTGCGGCCTGGACCATGACGTTGAGAAGGGCTGAGCGTGCCATAGTGTGTCTTCCTGTGCCCGCGTGTCAGTCCGCGCGGCGCACGTAAGTGATTTCGTTGGTGTCGACGATGATGCGTTCGCCGGCGCCGATGAAGGGCGGCACCAGTACGCGGATGCCGTTCTCCAGCACCGCCGGCTTGTAGGAGGATGCCGCCGTCTGGCCCTTCACCACCGGATCGGCCTCGGTGATGGTCAGGGTCACATAATCGGGCAGCGAGATGCCGATCGGCCTTTCCTCATAGAGCTGAACCGTCACCATCATGCCGTCCTGCAGGAATGCGGCGCGGTCGCCGACGAAATCCTTGTTCAGTTCGAGCTGCTCGTAGCTTTGGGTGTCCATGAACACCAGCGCGTCGTCCTGCTCGTAGAGGAAGGAAAAATCCTTCAGGTCGAGGCGGATCTGCTCGACCGTCTCGGCCGAGCGGAAGCGCTCGTTGAGCTTGGTGCCGTTGATAAGGTTCTTCAGTTCGACCTGGTTGTAGGCGCCGCCCTTGCCGGGCTTGACGGTGTTGGTCCTGACCGCCACCCAGAGGCCGCCATCGTGCTCGATGACGTAGCCGGGACGGATTTCGTTGCCATTGATCTTGGCCATGATGATGGGATCCGGAATGAGATTTTCGCCGGGACAAGCGATTTAGGGGCTCCCAAGACCACAAATCGCCAGGAGAGGCAAGGGACGCCGGACGGAGCCCAGCCGGCTCGCCGGCATCAGGCCTCGATCTTGATGGCTTCGCCGACGGCCTTCGCTATGGCCTGTGCGGCCATCGCCAGCCGGTTGAGGTGCGGGGAGCGCAGTGCCACGACCTGCAATGAAAGGTCGACATCGACAAGCGCGAGGCCGTCGGGAAGTCCGCGCGCCGCGAGCCGCAACGGCATGAGGCCAAGGCCGTGTCCCCGACGTATCCATTCCATCTGCATCGCCGGGTCCTGGATTTCCGCCGCCACAACAAGCCGATGCCGTTCGCCGCCCAAATTGGCGAGGAGGCTCTGACGCGCGTCGCAAGGTTCGGGGCTAAGAACCCAAGGCATGCGAGCGTTCGTGACATGGGGTTCGGTGCCGCCAGCCTGGGCTATGACGCAGAGACGTTCGGTGCCGAGCACTTCCGAGCCTTGATGATCGGCAGGCCGCAGAACGATCGCCATATCGAGTTGGCCGCGTTCGAACTGGTCGATGAGCTCCGCGCTCCAGCCGGTCTTGAGCCGCAACGATATTTTTGGAAACGCAGCAGCCGCGCCGGCGATGGCGCCGGCAACGCCTGCATCGGACAAGCCATGCGCCAGGCCGACACGCAGCACGCCTTGCGGCTCGGCGTCGGCGGCGAACGCTTTCAGAGCCTCGACCGAAGCCAGTATGTCCTTTGCCCGCGCCAGCACCTCCAATCCCGCCGCGGTCAGGCGCGGCGGCTTCTGCCGGCGATCGAGAAGCGTTGTCGCGAGCATATCCTCCAGCCGCTGCATCTGCCGGGTGACGGCAGGCTGCGTCAGCGGCAGACGCTGCGCGACTTTCTGGATCGAGCCTTCCTCGGCGAAGAGAACAAGCGTGCGCAATTCTTCCAGCATTCCGAAAATGCTCCAAGTGCATAATCATTCTGATTATTATGAATTTGAAATCACGATGCTGGCAAGCGATTTTCCTTTCGACGGATCTCCAAAAGGAAAGGGAAGACAATGCAGGCAATCGAATTGCAGGCCCCCGGCGGCATCGACAATCTCAGATTGGTCGAGCGGCCAATGCCGGAACCAGGCCGCCAGGAGATGATCATCAAGGTCAAGGCAACCGCGCTCAACTACCGTGACGTCGAGATCGCCCGTGGCAGTTACCACACCGCCTTTGCGCTGCCGCTGATACCGCTTTCGGACGGTGTCGGCGAAGTGGTCGCGGTTGGCGCCGAAGTGACCCGCTTTAAGGTGGGCGACCGCGTCTGTGGCACGTTCTGGCAGCGCTGGGTCGGCGGCAGCTTTGCCATGGCCGAACCGTCCTATCAACGCGGCGGTCCCATCGATGGTCTGCTCAGCGAATTCGCTCGGCTGGACGAACAGGCGGCCGTGCTCGCGCCGCCACATCTGAGCGATGTCGAAGCGGCGACATTGTCTTGTGCCGCGGTCACGGCCTGGCACGCGCTGTTCACCGAAGGCCAGTTGAAGCCGGGCGAGACGGTGCTCAGCCTGGGCACTGGCGGCGTCTCGCTGTTTGCGGTGCAGTTCGCCGCGGCAGCCGGCGCACGTGTCATCGTCACGTCAAGCAGCGACGACAAGCTCACGCGGGCAAAGGCGCTTGGAGCGCATGACGGCATCAATTACCGCAGCGATCCGGACTGGGCGACGGCGGTGCTGACGCTGACCGGCGGACGCGGGGCCGACCACATTATCGAAGTCGGCGGACCACAAAGCTTCGAGCAATCGTTGAAGGCCGCGGCGCGCGGCGCCCAGATCAACGTCATCGGCTATCTCGGCGGCAGCGACGGGTCGATCAATCCGCTCGACATCTTTCGCCGCCAGGTCACGGCGCGCGGCATACCGGTCGGTTCACGCGAATCCTTCGAGGCGATGAACCGGGCGCTCCTCGTGAACGGACTGCGGCCGGTGGTCGATCGGGTCTTTCCCTGGGTGGAGGCAGAAGAGGCTTTTCACCATCTCGAACATGGCTCGCCATTTGGCAAGGTCGTCCTCGATCACATGCAATGACTGCACGGGCCGCCATCAAGGCAGGCGGTTCGCCTTCTGCAGAGCCTGCTTGGTCTGGTCGTCGCCCAGCCCTTGCAGGAAATCGTCCATGTCGGGATCGATGAGACCGGCGCGGCGGGCGACGATATACCAGGCGCCGGCGAGCACCAGGTCCGGGTCAGTGCCGATGCCTTGCATATAGAGCTTTGCCAGGCGGTTCTGGGCGGCGACATTGCCGCCCTCGGCAGCCTGCTTCGTCCAGCCGAACGCCGATTTCAGGTCGCGGGCGCCGCCGCGGCCCTCGATCATCCAGGCGGCGAGATCGATCTGCGCGGTATCGTAGTTCTGCCGTGCCGCCTGCGCCAAAAAGCGCCTTGCCTGCACATCGTCGCGCGGCTTGCCGCCGACGCCGTTGGCGTAGATCTGGGACATGGCGTATTGCGCGTCGGCGAGGCCGGTCGCGGCAGCGCGCTCATAATAGGCGGCTGCTTTGGCCAGACCCGCCTCGCCGGGATCCTGCTGGACCAGCATCTGTGCGAAATTGAACTGCGCCAGCTGGTTGCCGGCTTCGGCGGCGGCCTGCATCAGCGCGTAGGCCTCTTTCGTGTCCTTCTTGACGTAGCGGCCGTCGAGCAGCATCAGCGCGTACTGGAATTGCGATTCCGGCACGCCCTGTTCCGCAGCGCTAGCGTACCATTTCGCCGCTTCCGCCGCGTTCAGCGGCACGCCGAGCCCGCGCGACAGGATTTCGGCCACCAATGTCTGCGCCGCCGGATCGCCGTTTTGCGCGCGAACCAGCGCCAGATTGTAGGCCGTCTTGTAGAGCCCGCGCTGGAAGGCGCCATAAGCCGCGTCCGCGGGCTTGGCCCCGAAACGGTCTGGATTGATGCTGTCGGCCGAGGGCAGCGGTGCGGGCTCCGCCGTGGTGGCGGGCTGCGGCAGCTGGTTTTCGATCGGCTTGTCGGTGTGCACGCCGGTTTCAGGCTTGGGCTGCGGCAAGGGGATGGTTTCGGCGGCGGCGGCCTGAATCATGGCTGCTGCAAGCAAGGCCTGAAGGGGAAGCCTCACCGGAACCACATCAGTCCTCGAAGCGTGGCGCGGTTTCGTCGAGCAGCGCGTTGGCTCGGGCAATCGCCGCTTGCGGATCGACGCCATCGGCGAAGACTGCGCTCGACAGCGCGACGAATTCGGCGCCGGTGGCCGCCACTTCCTCGATGGAAGCCAGATCGGACCCGGCCATGACGATGCAGGGGATCTGGATCATGTCGGCCCACCATCGTCCCAGCGACAGGTTGCGCGGATGCGGCTCGGGCTTGTTGTCGTAGCCGAAGCGGCCGAAGAAGATGTAGTCGGGCCGCGTCTCGCCAAGCTCGAGCGCATCGTCCCGCGTCTTGGCACCGCCGGCGCCAACCATCATTTTCGCCTGGAAATGTTCGATCGTCTCGGCAAGCTCGGCCTTGGAGACCTCGACATGGATGCCGTCGGCCTGGACACGCCCCGCGACGCGAGTGTCGCCGGCAATGACGACCGCCACCCCCGCGGCCTGCGCCGCCGGCACGATCTGTTCGGCAAGGGCCTGGAAGGAGGCCTCGTCCATGCCGTTCTCGGGCAGGATCAGCGAAGCGACGTCGCCACCGTCGAATGCGGTGGCGATGCGGGCGGCCGGCACGCCGGGCGGCGTGATCAGCACGATGCGGCAGCGATTTGGGGGTGTGGCGTCGTTCATGGTTCTTCAATCCCGGGTTTCGCCTATGCCGGGCGAAGATGGTTGGATTGCGGCATAGAGCAAACTGCCGGAATTGAACAGGCGTCAGCTGTCAGGCGACATCAGGTGGAGCGAAGACCATTGCGGGCTTTCGTGACGATGTCGAAGACTTTCGACGGGTCCTCGATGCCAAGGAACTGCGGCACGGGGTCGAGAGCCGGCGACCAGCTGCCAAAACTTCGATAGCGCGACTGAGGCCAGCCGCCCGGACTTCCGAAGACCGATGCCGCTGCGCCGAAGCGCAAACTGCCGCGCTTTTCGCCCTCGCCGGTGAGCTGGATGTCGGGAAGACGCTCCAGATCGATCGATGTGAAGGTGGCGAAAGGCGCGGTGCGCATGATGAGAATGCGTTTGTCGGTGACCGCATAGGAGATGCGCTGTCTCAGCCAAGCGTCGACAGCAAATCTACCAAACACGAAGAAGAGCCCGATGCAGATGAACATTGCGCCCCATGCGTCGAAGAAGAGCGGCGCACCTTGCCTTGCTGCGGTATAAGTCCAGAAAATTGCAAAACCGCACCAGAGCAGGCTGAACGGAATGAGAAACATATCCCCGCTGCCGAAGAACAGGCCCTGCGCGGGAATGCCGCTCCAAAGGATGTGTTCGCGGGGCAATAGCCGTCCCTGAAAAGATCCGAGCGCCACGCCTTTACCCCGTTGCTTTGTGCCCGCATCCACATCGCACGGACGGCGATCGCCGCGCAAATCAGCAACGCGTTATCCGCCGCGAGATCATGGGTTCGAAAGTATCGTCGCAGCCATCCACATTCGAGGAGGCTACGCCGGCACTTTCGACTTCCACAGCGACCAGCCGAGATTCATGCCGGCCGCCGCCGTCAGGATCAAAGCGGCGCCGATGATCTGGCTGAGATGCAGCCGATGGCCGAAAGCCACGACATCGACCAGGATGGCGACGACCGGATAGATGAAGGACAGCGATCCCTGCAGATGCGTCGGCAGCTTCTGGATGGCGCCGTACATCAATATGTACATCAGCCCGGTGTGGACGATGCCGAGCGTCGCCAGCATGGCCCAGCTCCATGCATCGGCCGGAAGATGCGCGAGGTTGGCGAAGGGCGCCAGCATGACGACGCCGACGCAGACCTGGATCAGCGCGATCAGATGCGGCGGTGTGCCCTTGAGCTTCTTGGTGACGATGGCCGCGACGGCCCAGAAGAAGGCGGCCGCCAGTGCCATTAGGATGCCGGCAAAATAGTTGGTGCCGACATCGCCGGCGTCAGGGGCCGCCTCGACGATCAGCACCATGCCGGCGAAGGCTATTGCCAGCCAGGTCAGCTTGGTCAGCGTCAGCCGCTCGGCGAAGAAGAGCGCGCCGAAGCCGACCAGCATGAAGGGCTGGGTGTTGTAGACGGCGGTGGCGATCGAGATCGAAGCGCGTGAGAAGGCGCTGAACAGGAGCAGCCAGTTGATGACGATGGCCGCACCACCAAGCGCGGCGAGACCGATGACGCGCAAGGAGAGCCTGTTGCGCAGCAATCCGACGCAAGCGCAGATAATCAGCAGCGTCACCGCGCCGAACGCGCAGCGCCAGAACACCACATCCATGATCGGCTGGCCGGACATGATGACGAACCATCCGATCGTGCCCAGGATCGCCATTGCAGCCGACATTTCGACCGTGCCACGTACCGTATCGTTCATGATAGACCTCTGAACCTGTTGACACCGCATAATCTCATGCGGGTTGTCCGCCTTCCATCTCATTGGAGAGGTTGTATGAGGATATGACCTAATTATATTAGGAATCTTCCGCGAATTTGTGAGAAATCTGAAATGCTTGACGATC
The DNA here is from genome assembly GCF_057784245.1 of Mesorhizobium sp. CNPSo 4671. Classification (NCBI taxonomy): domain Bacteria; kingdom Pseudomonadati; phylum Pseudomonadota; class Alphaproteobacteria; order Hyphomicrobiales; family Phyllobacteriaceae; genus Mesorhizobium; species Mesorhizobium sp. CNPSo 4671. The sequence continues at coordinate 157,613 of NZ_JBWLUW010000007.1, forward strand.
TCGACCGAAGTCTCCTCGAAATCCTGGTGCGGGATGCACGGACCTCGCTGAAGGAGCTGGCTGCCCAGGTCGGGCTGTCGTCGCCGAGCGTTTCGGAGCGGCTGCGGCGGCTCGAGGAGCGCGGCGTCATCCGGGCGTTTACGGTCGAGATTGATCCGCTGGCGCTCGGCTATACACTGCAGGCGATCGTGCGCATCAAGCCTTTGCCGGGCAAGCTGCACATCGTCCAGAAATTGATCGAGGAGATTGCCGAGTTCGCCGAATGCGACAAGGTGACGGGTGATGATTGTTTCGTCGCGCGGCTGTTCGTGCGCTCGATCGGCGATCTCGACGGCATTCTCGACCGCATTGCCGATAAGGCCGAGACAAGCACCGCCATCATCAAGGCGCAACCGATCCGGCGGCGGCCGCCACCGCTCGGGACTTCATCATCGTCTTGACTCCACATGGCCATGGTGGAAATGCGCGGCCAGTCCACCAAATGTCAGTTCGTCAGATGATGGGCTGAGAGACGAGGACGGACATGGCACAGAATATCTATGACCAGCCGGATTTCTTCGCGGGCTACAGCCAGCTTGGCCGGTCGATCGAAGGCCTGGACGGTGCCGCCGAATGGCCGGCGTTGCGGGCGATGCTGCCTGAAGTCGGCGGTTTGCGCATCGTCGACCTCGGCTGCGGTTTCGGCTGGTTCTGCCGCTGGGCGCATGAGCATGGGGCGCGCCACGTCCTGGGGCTGGATCTGTCGGAGAAGATGCTGGCCCGGGCGAGGGCGGCCGGCCCGGACGCAGGCATCATCTATGAGCGAGCCGACCTTGACCAGCTCAGCCTGCCGCGAGCCAGCTTCGATCTCGCCTACAGCTCGCTTGCGCTGCACTATGTCGAGGACGTCGCGCGCCTGTTCAGGACGGTGCATCAGGCCTTGTCGCCGGGCGGGCATTTCGTCTTCTCGACGGAACATCCGATCTACATGGCCCCGACCAGGCCCAGCTGGGCGGTCGATGCCGAAGGCCGCAGGACATGGCCTGTCGACCGGTATCTGGTGGAAGGTCCGCGCAGGACCGACTGGCTGGCCAAGGGCGTGGTGAAACACCACCGCACCATCGGCACCACGCTGAACGCGCTGATCCGGTCCGGTTTCACCATCGGGCATGTCGAGGAATTCTGTCCGACGGACGCCCAGATCACGGCCAGGCCGGAACTGGCGGAAGAACTCGAGCGGCCGATGTTCCTGCTGGTCTCGGCGCGGCGATAGGCACGAGCCGGACATTGGCGGGTGTTCGGCAACCGGTCCGGATTTGCAGTCGCCCGAAACGCAATTCTGGGTTATTCAGGCACTGACGCCTTCCCTCCAGACCAGTTTCTCCCCATGTCAGGCCTGCTTCTCGATCCGTGGTTCTACGCGGCCGCCATACCGGCGGTCATTCTGGTCGGCCTGTCCAAGGGCGGGTTTGGCGGCGCCGTCGGTTTCGTCGGCGTGCCGCTGATGGCGCTGACCATACCGCCGGTGCAGGCGGCCGCCATCCTCTTACCGATCCTGTGCCTGATGGACATCGTCTCGGTGTGGACGTGGTGGGGCGTTTACGACCGCAAGATGCTGGTCGACATGATGCCGGGCGCCGTCATCGGCATCGGCCTCGGCTGGCTGACGGCCGCACTGGTAACCGAAGAGGCGGTGCGGCTGATCGTCGGCGCCGTGGCGATCATCTTCGTGTTGCGCTGGCTCTATCTGCAGTTCCGCCATGGCGCCGACCATGCCGCCGAGCCCAACCGTCTGGCCGCGGCGATCTGGGGGACGGTTGCCGGCTTCACCAGCTTCGTCGCCCATGTCGGCGGCCCGCCCTTCCAGGTCTATGCCTTGCCGATCCGGCTAGACCCCAAGGTCCTGTCGGGCACGGCCGCGATCTTCTTTGCCGCGACCAATGCGTTGAAGCTCATCCCCTATTTCGCGCTCGGCCAGTTCGACACCGCCAATCTGACGGCATCGGCCGTGCTGATGCCGCTGGCGCCGCTGTCGACCATCGCCGGCGCCTGGCTGGTGCGGCGGATGCGGCCCGAGATCTTTTATCCCTTCACCTACGCGACCGTGGCGGTCGTGGCGCTGAAGCTTTTGTGGGATGGACTTGCCGGCCTGATGTAACAGGCCGGCGGATTTGCTGCCGCGCGCGGTTCGCCGCCAGCGTCAGGCGGCGCTTTCCGCGAGCCGGCGGCTTCCACCGAAGGCCAGCGTGGCGCCCACCACCAGGACCAGTATCATGCCAGCGAGGATGCCGACATCATGTATGGTCGGCTTCAGCACCATGTCGGCGACGATCACCAGCATCACCGCATAGTCGAAGCGCGCCGCGCTCATCATGCGCTGGCCGATGGCAAGCACAGCCGGGGTGACGCCTTCCTTGGCGATCATCGCGCCCATGCGCTCGCCGGTCGGCTTGAAGATGAACATGCCGATCGAGAAGGTCGTGGCGTAGCCGACCAGGCCGATGATGATCCACAGGTCGGAGAAGCCGACCCAGAAGCTGCACATGATCAGGCCGAAGATCAGGGTGAGCATCGACATCGGCGCGAAGAAACACCCGCCCAGCTGTCCGCTGGCGCGCATCGCCTGAAGCTTGTCCGCGATGTTGCCGGCGCGCTCGGCAAGCACGCCGAGCAGGAACAGCACGAAGCCGCCGCCGACCCACAAAATGGCCGAGACGATGTGGAGAAATTTGACGATCGAATACCAGTCCATCGGTTGCTCCTGGGATATTTCGGGTTTTGCGGCGGAGCGGATATGCCCCGGCCGCCAGAGGAGCGGGCGTTTAGCGTGGCGCCTGTTTCGGAACGATGTCGCGAAAAACAGTTTCTGTTTCGGCGGCTTTCAACCAGCGCGGTTGCCAACAACAAGCCGATGCGTGGTTTCATATTATGCTATTGTCGGATGCGTCAGGGGAGCGCGACATCGTCTTGAAACACTGCCGATGCTAGTGCGCCGACACCGGGAGCCCGGTGGCGACAGCAATCGCCTGACGATCAACCCATTCCCGAAAACGGGAAAAGGCAATTCGAGGGGACAAGCATGCAAGGGGTAGCACGGAATTTCTTCACACTGGCGATCATCTATGCACTGTGCGGGATGGCGCTCGGCATCCACATGGCGATCAGCCAGGATCATGGCCAGATGCCGACCCACGCTCACACCATGGTCGCGGGATGGCTGATGTCGGCAGTCTTCGCCTTCTTCTATCATCTGTTTCCGGCGGTCGGACAAAAGACGCTGGCCGTCGTCCATTTCTGGCTGACGGCCATCAGCGGCATCGGCCTGCTGATCGGCCTCTACTTCCTGCTTGCCGGCAATGCCGCGATCGAACCGATGGTGGCGGCGTCTTCGATGGGCTTCTACGCGGCCATGCTCCTGTTTGCCTTTATCGCCCTGCCCGCGGTCTGGAAAAAGGCCTGAATCGAAGGCCGATAGGGTTCTTGGGGCTGTGCTGTTACGGCACAGGAATGGGGCGTTCAGTCAAAAAACATCGGTGCCGTTAAAGGTTCATTAAGCTTTACAGGCGTTTACTATGCGCATCCAGTGATCTGGATTCTTACCGAGTGGTTGGAGCCACTTTGTTTGACGCCTCCCTGTTAAACTCCTGAGAGCCGCCTTATCCGCGGCTCTTTTTTTGTCCGCATTCCGGTGGCACGCCGGGCGTCGGTCCGCTGTTAACCTTCTGTTAAACATGTGCTTGCCTTCACCCCCGGCGAAGCGCATTTTCAAGCTTCAGTTATATAGGGTGCCGGGTGTATCGGCAGAGAACCGAATCGGCCGGTTGCAAGTGCAGGGGCGTAGCAATGAACGAGCCTTCGAAGGGCAGTGCGAAGACCGTTAAACTGGCGGAGCGTCGGGTTTTTTCGCATTCCTTCAAACCGCTCTACCAGGAAGGCATGGGGCTGGTCGAACAGGCGGCTGAATATCTCGACGGCAAGGGCCGCGCCGAGGCCAAGAAGCTGTCGCGGCTGGCGGCCACGCTCTACGCGGCCGAATCGATGCGGCTGACGACCAGGCTGATGCAGGTTGCCTCCTGGCTGCTTTTGCAGCGTGCGGCCAATTCCGGCGAAATGACCCGCGACCAGGTCGCTTCGGAAAAATCCAAGGTGCGCCTCGATACCGCTTCCGCGCATGACGAAGCCGCAGGCTGGGCCGAACTGCCCGAGGATTTCCTCGACCTCGTCAACCGCTCGCTTCGCCTGCAGGCGCTGGTGCGCCGCATGGACGACGAGATCTACGGCGCCGGCGCGGTGGTCGACATGCAGCCGATGGGCCGCCGCCCCAATCCGGTTTCCGATCAGATCAGCCTGCTCAACACCGCTTTCGCCCGCAACTAATCGGCTTCGGAATATTTCCGGCTCGATAGATGCCGTTTCCGGTTTGTTCACATTTCGCTGGCATCGCTGTCCCCCGGAGGTAAAGTAACCGGATGGGGGACGCGATTCGCATCATTGGTATCGATCCGGGGCTCAGGCGCACCGGCTGGGGCATCGTCGAGAGCCTCGGCAATTCCTTGCGCTTCGTCGCGTCCGGCACCGTGCGCTCCGAGGACAAGGCGGCACTGGCGACGCGGCTCTGCCAATTGCATGACGGGCTTGCCGAGGTCCTGCATGCGGCAATGCCGCATGAGGCGGCCGTCGAACAGACCTTCGTCAACAAGGATGCGGTGGCGACGCTGAAACTCGGCCAGGCGCGCGGCATCGCCATGCTGGTGCCGGCGCGGGCCGGCCTGGTCGTCGCCGAGTATGCGCCCAATGCGGTGAAGAAGGCTGTCATCGGCGTCGGCCATGGCGACAAGAAGCAGATCCACATGATGGTGAAGGTGCTGCTGCCCAAGGCGACCTTCGACACCGAACATGCCGCCGACGCGCTGGCCATTGCGATTTGCCACGCTCATCACCGCCAGAGCGCGGCCTATCGGATGGCGCTTGCGTCATGAGAGGCTGTTGGAAATGATCGGCAAGCTCAAGGGCACGTTGGACGAGATCGACGAGGATCATTGTCTCGTGGACATTCATGGCGTCGGCTATGTCGCCTATTGCTCGGCGCGCACGCTGGCGGCGCTGCCTTCACTTGGCGAAGCGGTGGTGCTGTTCATCGAGACCTATGTGCGCGAGGACATGATCCGGCTATACGGTTTCCAGTCGCAGCTTGAGCGCGAGTGGTTTCGGTTGCTGATGAACAATGTGCCGGGTGTCGGCGCCAAGGTGGCGCTGGCCATACTGTCGACGCTGGCGCCGGCCGACCTCGCCAATGCGATTGCGTTGCGCGACATCGCCATGGTCAGCCGAGCCCCTGGCGTCGGCAAAAAGGTGGCCGAGCGCATCGTTACCGAATTGAAGAACAAGGCGCCGGCCTATGCGGGTACTGCCTCCGGCACCATCGGCCTGAAGCAGGAGCTTGGTGAAGGCGTGGCAGCCGCACCGATCACCGACGCGGTCTCGGCACTGGTCAATCTCGGCTATTCGCGCGACACCGCCGCCAATGCGGTTGCTGCGGCGCTGAAGACGGCGGGCGAGGATGCGGATGCCCCGAAGCTGATCCGCTTCGGGTTGAAGGAACTGGCGCGGTGAGCCCTGAAATTCAGCACCCGGATTGACTTCGGGCATGATTTGGTCTTCTTGGTGCGCTCGGTTTTACAAGAGTATTCGCCGTGCGCCTGTCAGCGACCAACAATAAAATAAACTCCGGATCGGCCCTGGCCGTGTCCGAACGTCGCGCGTGCCTGCGGCACTGTCGAAGATAGCTTCATACAGCAATCCATTCGTCAGGGCCGCTTCCAAGAAGCGGCCTTTTTTATTTGGAGCGAACGATGTTCCCCATTATCGAAACCGTGACAGACGTTCTGCCGCATATTCAAGGCAATATCGGCATCTTCTTAACGCGCTTCGATGACTACGATGTCATCGACTATGGATTTGTGGGCGACGAAACCTTCCGCAGTGCAATGACGCTCGAATGCCGTGGCTTGAAGTTCGCCAAGGACGGACGGCTTATTGCCCGCCCGTTTCACAAGTTCTTCAACCTTGGCGAGAGACAGCGCCCCGAAGATATCGACTGGACAGTTCCGCATCTCGTTCTGTCGAAGCTCGATGGATCGATGGTCCATCCGTGCATCGTTCGCAATGAACTGGTGTTCATGACGCGCATGGGCGTCACGGCGCAGTCCATGGCTGCGTTCGCGCATGCTGGAGACAATGTTCGCCAGCTTTCGAGATACGCCGTCGAAGCAGGGATGACGGTGCTTTTCGAATTCACCTCTCCCGAAAACAGGGTCGTGATCGCCTATGATCAGCCGTCCCTGACGCTTCTGGCCGCGCGCGACAACCGGACCGGCCGTTATTCAACGTACCAGGAGCTTCAGTCGCTGGCCGACCAATTCGGCGTGCCGCTGATCCAGCCGCTTCAGTCGGTGGCTTCAATGAAGGACTTTATTACCATTGCGCGAAGCCAAGAGGGGATCGAAGGCTACGTCATCGCTTTCGAAGATGGCCACAGACTGAAGCTCAAGACCGCGTTCTATGCTCTGCGGCATAAGGCGCTGTCTGGTCTGGCTTTTGAAAAGAACATCTTGGCATGGGTGGCAGAAGGGGCGGTGGACGATGTGGTCCCCCTCCTGCCGCCCGACCTTGCCGAGGAACTCAGAGCTTATCAGCTCGTGGTGGTCAACGGGCTCAACAGGCACCTTGGTGTCCTCACTTCCTTCGTCGCCGAGCAGTCGGGGCGGGAGCGAAAGGAATTCGCCGCAGCTGTTCGCTCCGAGATCGATAGCAGGCTCCAGGGAGCCGCATTTGCCATGTTCGATGGAAAAGACGGCAGCGAAGTGCTCAGGAAACAACTATTGTGGGCCAGCTACAGTGAGTCGCGGCTTGATAGCATCCGCGATCTCTATGGTATGGCTTGGAAGTCTCCTGCCGTGACCGTGGAGGCCGGTTGACCGGATGCGCTTGGCAATGCCCCGAGCAAGGACGAGGATGGATTTGTGAACGAGCGCCTCATTGCTCCGGAAAAACGCGGCGAGGATGCCGAGCAGACCTTGCGGCCGCAGACGCTTGACGATTTCGTCGGCCAGGCGGCGGTGCGGGCCAATCTCAAAGTCTTCATCGAGGCCGCCAAGGGCCGCAACGAGGCGCTCGACCATGTGCTGTTCGTCGGGCCGCCGGGGCTGGGCAAGACGACGCTGGCGCAGATCATGGCGCGCGAACTCGGCGTCAATTTCCGCTCGACGTCCGGACCGGTCATCGCCAAGGCCGGCGATCTGGCCGCACTGCTCACCAATCTGGAAGAAGGCGACGTGCTGTTCATCGACGAGATCCACCGGCTGAACCCGGCGGTGGAGGAGATCCTCTATCCGGCGATGGAGGATTTCCAGCTCGACCTGATCATCGGCGAGGGACCGGCGGCGCGCTCGGTCAAGATCGACCTTGCCCGTTTCACGCTCGTCGCCGCCACCACGCGGCTTGGCCTGCTCACCAATCCGCTGCGCGACCGGTTCGGCATTCCGGTGCGGCTCAATTTCTACACGGTCGAGGAACTGGAGCAGATCGTGCGGCGCGGCGCCCGCATCCTGCAAATGCCGCTCGGCGACGACGGTGCGCTGGAGATCGCGCGGCGCGCGCGCGGCACGCCGCGCATCGCGGGCCGTCTGTTGCGCCGCGTGCGCGATTTCGCCTCGGTCGCCGGCGACGGCCATGTCGACCGCCTGATCGCCGACGAGGCGCTGACACGGCTGGAAGTCGACGCGCTCGGCCTCGATGCGCTCGACCGGCGCTATCTCTCCATGATCGCCCGCAATTTCGGCGGCGGGCCGGTCGGCATCGAGACGATCGCCGCCGGCCTGTCCGAGCCGCGCGACGCCATCGAGGACATCATCGAACCCTATCTCATCCAGCAGGGTTTCATCCAGCGCACGCCACGCGGACGCATGCTGACGGCCAATGCCTGGCGCCATCTCGGCCTCGACGCGCCGAAGGATCTGGCACAGCAGCAGATCAACCTGTTCCAGGAAGAATAGCCGCCAAGCGATCCGGCGCGGGTTCCCAGGCCAGTGATCAAGGATATGTGACCCGTCCTGCGCAAAATCTGCGCGTCTTTGCCGATTTGCCGGCGTAATCCTGGATTTTATCGAACGCGTGCGGGGAACCGCTGCGATCGAAGGGCTGGGAGCCAATCCATGATAACCAGACGCGGGTTCCTGCGCTTTGTCGGCGGGTCGTTCCTGACCGCTGCCGCGCTCGGCGCCTATGCGGTCGGCATCGAGCCGATGCTTTTGACGCATGTGAAGCGCTACGCGCTGAAGCCGCCGCACTGGCCTGATGGCCTGAAGCTGAGGGTTGTCGCGCTCGCCGACATCCATGCCTGCCGGCCATGGATGTCGCAGGAGCATATTGCCTCGCTCTGCGAACACGCGAACGCGTTGCAGCCGGACGTCATCGTGCTGTTGGGTGACTATATCGCCGGCATGCCTCTGGTGACGGGGCCGGTGACGCCATCGCAATGGGCATCCGCGTTGTCGGGCCTCAAGGCGCCGCTCGGCGTCCTGTCGATCCTTGGTAATCACGATTGGTGGAGCGACGGCTTCGCGCAGCGCGCCGGGGCCGGCCCGACGATTGCGCGCAAGGCCCTCGAGAAGGTCGGTATCCCGGTGCTGGAGAACGATGTCGTGCGCCTGGAGAAGGATGGCCATGGCGTCTGGATCGCCGGCCTGGCCGACCAGCTGGCGCTGCTGCCGACCAGGAAGGGCGACGACTGCAAGGGGCTCGACGACCTCGACGGCACGCTGGCCAAGGTTGGCGATACCGCGCCGATCATCCTGCTTGCCCACGAGCCGGACATTTTCCCGACCGTGCCGTGGCGGGTCTCACTGACCCTGTCGGGTCACACCCATGGCGGGCAGGTGCGGCTGTTCGGCTATTCGCCCGTCGTTCCGTCGCGTTTCGGCAATCGCTACGCCTACGGCCATGTCGTCGAGAACGATCGTAATTTGATCGTCTCCGGCGGGCTCGGCTTCAGCATCATGCCGGTGCGTTTCGGCGTGCGGCCGGAGATCCTGCAGATCGACCTCGGTTAGAATCTTACATTTGGGCATGATCTTGTCCGAAAACTGGGATCCACTTTTCGGGATCATGCCCGGCCTCAGTGAAGCGAGCGGATCACGTCCATCACGTCAGGCTCGGCCTTGTCGCCATTGAAGGCGTCGACGATGCCGAAGGCACCGCCATAGCTCCAGACCGACCATGAGAAGCCGTGCGCTTCGGCGCGTGCGATCATGTCCTTGACATAGGCGGCCCGATACTCGGCCGGCATCACATAAGCATTGCCGTATTCCTGGCGGATCATGCCGAACTCACCCAGCGTGATGTTTTCCGGGTTGATGCCGTTGGCCTCGGCCCATGCCTCGACCTTGTTGAACGGCGCATCCATCAGGCCGAGCAGCTTGTCGGGGCTGTCCATGCTGGCGACCTGTTCGTCGAGATAGGCCAGCAGGCCACTTTGCCGTGTCCACGGCGCCTCGGCCTTGATCCGGGCGCGGATGGTGTCAAGCGTCACGTCGAGCTGCGCCTTCGGCACTGATGTCAGCGGATAGGGCAGGCCGGTCACGTAGGGAATAAAATCGCCGGCCCAGGTCGCGCCCTGATGAGTGAGCAGGAACGGATCGTAGGAATGGAAGGTCCAGATGACATTGTCATCGGGGGTCGCCTTGGGATCGATCTTTTCCAAGGACGAGGCGGCGGAATAGCAGGCGCCGGTCAGCACCAGCGTCAGCTTGGTCGCCGAGGATCGCGCCGCGGCGAACAATTTGCGCTGGCGGTCCGGCCACAGGCTGGTGCCGTCGCTGTCGCAATCGACGATCGGTTCGTTCATCAGCTCGAAGGCGACTTGTCTGGGATCTTCGCTGGCCAAAGTGCGACCCATCTTGCGCACCATGTCGACGTAGCGGTCGAAGGTCTGCGGATCGCCCATCACCTCAGCCATGCCGATCTTACGGCTGCCGCCGGCCCGGATCAGGTGCATATCGACGATCACCTTTAGCCCGGCGCGGTTAATCATGCGCACCGAGTCCAGCACGCCGGCATAGAGGTCGTCACGCAACGCCGTTGTCTGGTCGGACAGGAAGGGTGAGGGATCGACCGGCATGCGCAGGAAGTCGAAGCCAGCCTCCTTCAGCGCCTTAAGGTCGTCGTCTTTGAGGAATTTGCGCCATTCCGGATAGGGCAGGATCGCCTTGGCGTCGCCCCATTGGTCCTCGCCGGGCCAGGTGACCCACTGGTCGAGATTGAGGCCGCGCTTCATCGTAAAAGTCGCCGCCTGGCCGGGCCAAGCCAAAACCATCAGCACAAGCAGCGCCGCCATCAAACGCTTGATCATCGCCGTCAACAGTGCCATCCGATGCCATGTCACGCGCGGAACTGGTGCCTCGTCGAGACTGAAAAAGGAAGCGCAATGGGCGATCATGGTGAATCGGCGACGCTGCTGGCGGGGCTTTCCGGCGCGCTGACGGCGTTCGGCCACCGGCTGATGGCGCGGGTCTATTATGCCGACACCGACTTCTCCGGCGTCGTCTACCACGCGCGCTATCTGGAATTCCTCGAGCGTGGCCGCTCCGACTATCTCAGGCTCACCGGCGTGCATCACACGGAACTCGCCGACGGCAAGCACGGCGAGAAGATCGTGTGGGTGGTGCGCCGCATGGAGATCGACTTCCGCATCCCCGCCCGCATCGACGACATCCTGACCGTCGACACCCGCACCGACACCATTTCCGGCGCGCGCATCTTCATGGCCCAGCAGCTCAAGCGCGGCGACGAAGTGCTGGTCGAAGCCAAGGTCGAGGCGGCGATCATCGGCGAGAACGGCCGGCCGAGGCGTTTTCCCAAGGAATGGGTCGCGGCCTTCATGCCCAAGTCTGGTGTTTCGGCTGGTTGAGCGGATTTGCCCGATAGCCGAGCTTGTAAGCGTCCGAAAGTAGTATGACAGTGTCATACCTTGTGCTACAACGGGTAGGACAAGGAAGCATTCGCCATGAGAACCAGCAAACCCATAAGTGTGACGCTCGGCCGCCAGCAAAGCAGCCTGGACGCCCGCCTGGCGTCGGGAGCGTACGATTCCGCGAGCGAAGTCATGCGTGCCGCGCTTCGCGCTCTTGATCGCGAGGAGCAAGTCATCGCCGCCGTCATGCGAGCCAAGGTGCAGGAGGCGCTCGACGATCCGCGCCCGGATATCCCGGCAGAGGACGTGTTCAAGGAGTTGCGCGAGCACCATGCAGACCGCATGAAGGTCGCCAAGCGTGACGCATAAGGTCGTTTTCAGACCTTCGGCGCGCTCCGACCTCTTTGCCATCTACAATTACATCGAACAGGAAAACGGTGCCGCGCGTGCCGGCGCCTATATCGACCGCATCGAGGCGGCGTGCATGGCGCTATCGACGTTTCCGGAACGCGGCTCCGTTCGCGACGCCATCGGCCCCGGAGTCCGCGTCGTCGGCTTTGAACGGCGCGCGTCGATCCTGTTCCGGGTCGACGCAGAGCAAGTGCTCATCCTGCGTGTCCTCCATGGCGGGCAGGACTACCCCACGGATCACGTGGATGAGACGGACTCCTAAGCAATGGAAGCGCATCGATCTCGTCACCAGGCGCGGCAATGCGCCGCGCCTTATTCACTAACCCATCCTTAACCATAACGGTTCATGAAGAGATTGGTGAAGATTGGCGCCATCCAGCGCCTTCCTTTCACCAATATTTGCCCTGAAAAGGCCGCTAACGGCACGGTTTGGGGCGTCCGGTAGCTTCGTGCGAACCGACCACAAGGGATGCCAGGGGCCAGCCGCCAGCTTCGCCCGGAAATCTTAAGGACGTAACGATGGAAAATATCGCACTCGCCGACCCGGGCGCGCAATTGTCGATTTGGGCGCTGTTCATGCAGGCCAGCTGGGTGGTCAAGCTGGTCATGATCGGGCTGCTCTGCGCCTCGGTGTGGACCTGGGCGATCATCATCGACAAGCTGGTCGCCTATGGCCGCATGCGGCTGGCGCTGAACCGCTTCGAGCAAGTCTTCTGGTCCGGGCAATCGCTGGAAGAGCTCTACCGTACCCTTGCCGACCGTAAAACCAGCGGCATGGGCGCCATTTTCGTCGCCGCGATGCGCGAGTGGAAGAAGAGCTTCGAGAAGGGCGCCAAGACCCCGCTCGGGCTGCAGACCCGCATCGACAAGGCGATGGACCTTGCGCTGACCCGCGAGATGGAGAAGCTGGAGGGCCGCCTCGGCTTCCTCGCCACCACGGGGTCGGCAGCCCCCTTCATCGGCCTGTTCGGCACGGTCATTGGCATCATGACCTCCTTCCAGGCCATTGCCGGCTCCAAGAACACCAGCCTCGCGGTGGTTGCGCCCGGCATCGCCGAAGCGCTGCTGGCGACGGCCATCGGCCTGCTCGCCGCCATCCCGGCCGTCATCGCCTATAACAAGCTGTCATCGGACGCGAGCAAGATCGCGGTGCGCATGGAAGGGTTCTCCGACGAGTTCTCCGCCATACTCTCGCGCCAAATCGATGAAAAAGTCGCGCCGAAGGCCTGAGGAGTAGCTGATGGGTATGTCCGTAGGCATGGCGGGACGCGGCGGGCGCGGCCACAGGCGGCGCGGCCGCCACCATGGGCTGATGTCCGAGATCAACGTCACGCCGATGGTCGACGTGATGCTGGTGCTGCTGATCATCTTCATGGTTGCGGCACCGATGTTGACAGTCGGCGTGCCGATCGACCTGCCTGACACGCAGGCCAAGGCGATGAATGCCGATACGCAGCCGATCACCGTCTCGATCGATGCCACGGGCAAGATATTCCTGCAGGAAACCGAGATCCCGATCGAGGAGCTGGTGGCCAAGCTACAGGCGATCTCGAAGACCGGCTACGAGGAGCGCATCTTCATCCGTGGTGACAAGTCCACCGACTATGGCACGGCAATGAAGGTGATGGCCCGCATTTCGGCCGCCGGCTACAAGAATATCGGCCTGGTTTCGCTGCAGGAACAGGATCAATAGACGCGAGATGAAGACCGGCCTCACCACATCGGTGATCTTACATACGGCGGTGCTGGCCTTCGGCCTGTTCACGCTGTCGGCGCCGGCAGCGCTTCCGTCCGCCGATGTCGAGTCCGTCGCGGTCGATATCGTGCCGATGGAAGCCATTGCGCAGACGCTGCAGGGCGACAAGAAGGCCGTGATGCATGAAAAGCCGGCGCCGCTGCCGACGCAGCGTCCGGACATCGTGCCGGCTTCGCAGAAGATCGGCGAAAACAGCGTCGACACCGACAAGCCGATAACGCCGGAGGCCAAACCGAAGCCGGTCGACACGACCTCGGCTCCGCCGCCGGCGCCGACTCCGAAAGAAAAGCCGAAGACCGAGGACGTGCCGAAGCCGCAGGAAAAGCCGAAGCCCATTCCGGCGACGGAAGTGGCGCCGGCGCCGACGCCCAAGGAAGAGGTCAAGCCCGAGCCGGTCAAGCAGACCGAGCCCAAGCCGACGCCGGCCAAGCCGGCGCCGACCCCGCCGCCGCAGGACAAGACCGCGGCAATAGATCCGACGCCCGAGGTCAAGCCGGATGCCGTCGCCGAGGCCATAGCCAAGGATCCGCCGACCGAAGAGACGCAATTGCCGAGTTCGGCGCCGGCACCTGAGGCACGGCCGAAGCCGCAGCCGGCCCAGGCTGAAAGCGCCAAGGCGCCGGAACGCAAGGATGCCGACAAGCCGGTCAAGGAAGCCTCGTCGAAACCGAAATCCGACGACAAGCAGTTCAACGCTGCCGAGATCTCCGCTCTCCTCGACAAGCAGAAGCCATCCGGCGGCGGCGCCAAGCGCTCGACACAGCAGGCCTCGCTCGGCGGCGACAAGGATCAGGGCCAGAAGTTGTCGAAGTCGGAGCAGGGCGCCCTGGAAAGCCAGTTGGGCGGTTGCTGGACCTTGCCGGTCGGGCTGGAAGGCTCGGAAAATTTCGTCGTCGTCGTGCGCTTCAACCTGGACAACTCCGGCAAGCTCGACGGACGCCCGTCCGTCGAAAAGTCGAGCGGCAACCGGCAGTTCGATGAAAGCGCGGTTCGCGCGGTTCAGAAATGCGACGTGGCCGGCCTGCAGGTTCCTGCCGGCAAACAGGATATCTGGAACGACATCCGGGTCACTTTCGATCCAAGGGAGATGCTCGGCCTTTAGGCCTGGCGTCAACCCAATCAGAGAAGAGAAGCGAGAAGATATGAGATCTTTCCTCAAGCCGCTCCTGACGATTGCAGCCATGGCGCTGGGCATGACGGCCGTAATCCCCATGCCGGCATGGGCGCTCGTCGAGCTCAACGTCAACAAGGGCAATGTCGAGCCGCTGCCGATCGCCATCACGGATTTCCAGGGTGGCGACGCGCTTGGCGCCCAGATATCCCAGATCGTCACTGCTGATCTGAAGCGTTCCGGCCTATTCGCGCCGATAGACAAGAGCGCCTTCATCGAGAAGATCTCAAACCCGGACGCAGCCCCCCGCTTCGACGACTGGAAGGTGATCAATGCCCAGGCGCTGGTGACCGGCAGTGTCAGCAAGGAAGCCGATGGCCGCATCCGCGCGCAGTACCGGCTTTGGGACACTTTTGCGGGACAGCAGATGGCCGGCGAGCAGTTCTTCGCCAATGATGCCAACCAGCGTCGTGTCGCCCACATCATCGCCGACGCCATCTATGAGCGGCTGACCGGCGAGAAGGGTTATTTCGATACGCGCGTGGTGTTCATCGACGAGTCCGGCGCCAAGAATGCGCGCAAGAAGCGCCTGGCTATCATGGACCAGGACGGCGCCAATGTCCGCTATCTCTCGGATGGCCGCTCGATCGTGCTGACGCCGCGTTTCTCGCCGAACAGGCAGGAAATCACCTACATGTCGTATGAAAGCGGCCAGCCGCGCGTCTATCTCCTGCAGATCGAGACCGGGCAGCGCGAACTGGTCGGCAATTTCCCGGGCATGACGTTCGCGCCGCGCTTCTCGCCCGACGGCCAGAAGGTGATCATGAGCCTGCTGCGCGACGACGGCAATTCCAACATCTTCGCCATGGATCTGCGCAGCCGCTCGACGACGCGGCTGACCAACTCGACCGCCATCGACACCTCGCCCTCCTATTCGCCTGACGGCAGCAAGGTGGTGTTCACCTCTGACCGCGGCGGCCGCGCGCAGATCTATGTGATGGGCGCCGACGGCTCGGGCCAGACCCGCATCTCCTTCGGCGATGGCGTCTATTCGACGCCGGTGTGGTCGCCGCGCGGCGATCTCATCGCCTTCACCAAGCAGACCGGCGGCGAATTCCAGATCGGCGTCATGAAGACGGACGGCTCGGGAGAGCGCATCCTGTCGTCCGGCTTCCAGCAGGAAGGGCCGACCTGGGCGCCGAACGGCCGCGTGCTGATGTTCTTCCGCGACTCCAATGGCGGCCCGAAGCTGGTTTCGGTCGACCTCACCGGCCGCAACGAACAGCCAATCCCGACCTCGAATTTCGCGTCCGACCCGGCCTGGTCGCCGCTGTTGGAATAGCAGGGGAATTGAGGCACTGGGGAATTGAAGAACTGGGGAATTGAAGAATTGAAGTGATGGAGAAGGTGGGGAGCTACATTCAACGGGCCAGGGACCTGGAGGTCTACAAGCGGGCTTATGTGGTTTCTCTTGGCGTCCATAAGGCCACGCTCGCTTTTCCGAGGATTGAGCAATATGCACTGGCCGATCAGTTGCGTCGTTCCAGCAAGGGAATCTGCGCCAATCTGGCTGAAGGATTTGCCAAGCAGGCCCCCTCCAAGGCCGAATTCGCGCGATTCATCTCGATGGCCCTGGGGTCATGCAGCGAGGTCGAGACGTGGATTTCTTACGCATTCGACCTTGGGTACATCACGCAGGCGCAACTGGATGAATGGCTGCAATCCTATGCCCAGATCTATGGGATGCTGGTGAATCTGAGGGAGAAGCTGAAGTGATTTGTCGCTTCTTTTCTTCAATTCCCCAGTTCTTCAATTCCTCACTTTCCATGCCTTCGTCGCGTTTTGGCCGTATTTCCGCCTAGGGTCCGCGCCAACTGTGGCCTTGGATCAAGAGGTTGCGGGCGGGCAGCTAAACCAATTTTTAACCGTGTTTCTTGAATGCCGGTTAACCCAAACGTGGTTACTGGGTGATCAACGAAATCACTCGAATACGATCACTCGAAATACGAAGGAGAGGCGGCATGGGCCGTATCGCAGCACTTACCAGAAACCCGGCCATGATCGCGCTGGTGGCGATGCTCGCCATCACCGGTTGCGCCTCGAAGAAGACGCCGAACAACGCCGCGGACCTTGGCCTCAACGGCGCCGGTGCCGCAACGCCCGGTTCGGCGCAGGATTTCACCGTCAACATCGGCGACCGCATCTTCTTCGACACGGACTCGACCTCGATCCGGGCTGACGCACAGCAGACGCTTTCACGCCAGGCGCAGTGGCTGAACCAGTACAAGCAGTACGCCATCGTCGTCGAAGGTCATGCCGACGAGCGCGGCACGCGCGAATACAATCTGGCGCTCGGTGCCCGCCGCGCCGCCGCCACCCGCGACTTCCTGGTCTCCAAGGGCGTCGCCTCCAGCCGCCTGAAGACGATTTCCTACGGCAAGGAACGTCCGGTCGCTGTCTGCGACGACATCTCCTGCTGGTCGCAGAACCGCCGCGCCGTCACCACGCTCAGCGGCGCCGGTTCCTGATCGGCAAAAATACAACACAGCTTCGCGAAAGGCGGCCTCCGGGCCGCCTTTTTCATATCTGGGTGTCCGAAACAAAATTTGGCCGAAGTCTCGCGCCCTGCTATGAGCCGAGGGCGCTTGGCTGGTCCCACTCTGGTTGGAAGGCGCGAAACAGACCAACGACACACGGCGAGAGGCACATGCATTTGAGATCGGTTCTGGGCGGCACGCTTGCGCTGCTGCTCCTTTCAGGCGTCACAGCCCTGGGGGCTAGCGGCACGGGGCAATCAACCGACAGCGGGTTTTCCTTCCATCTGCCCAGCATCGAATTGCCGAAGCTCTTCGGTGAAAAGAAGAACCCGGATCAGGTTCAGATGGTGCAGTCCGATCCTACTGCCGTCACAAGCCTGGAAGACCAACTGCGCCAGATGAACGGCAAGATCGAGGAACTTAATTTCCAGGTCCTGCAGATGCAGGAGCAAATCCGCAAGCAGCAGGAAGACAACGAGTTCCGCTTCCAGCAACTGGAAGGCGGCTCGCAGGGCGGACAGGCGCCAGCGGCGCCGAAGAAGAAGTCCGACGCAACCACTGACACCAACACCGACATGGCCGCGGTCCCGGCAACGCAGGCACCGGCCGATGCCGGTGCCGCGCCCGCCGATGCCGGCGCTGCTGCATCCTCTGGGGGCAAGACGGTCGAGGACGTCATCGTCGAATCACCTGATGGCGATCCAGGCAAGGTGATCCCGGGCACCGGCGCGCCAGAAAAGACCTTTGGTTCCATCACCGTCGACAAGAACGGCAATGTGATCGATGCCGGCGGCAACACCCAGTCGACCGCGCCGACGCAAGATATTGCCCCGGCCACCAAGGCACCGGCCAAGGCCGGCAAGTCCAGTGGCACGATCGTCGCGGCGCTGCCTTCCACCAAGGACCCGGAAGAGCTCTACCGCAATTCCTATCAGTTCATCCTGTCGGGCGATTACAGCACCGCCGAACAGGGTTTCCGCGATCATATCTCACGCTTCCCCAAGGATGCCAAGACGGCGGACGCGCATTACTGGCTGGGTGAATCGCTGCTTGGCCAGCAGAAATACCGCGACGCAGCCGAAGTCTTCCTCGCCGCCAGCAAGGATTACCCGAAGGCCAAGAAGGCGCCCGACATGCTGTTGAAGCTCGGCGTGTCGCTGGTCGGTCTCAAGCAGCACGATGTTGCCTGCGCCACCTTCAGCGAAGTCGGCAAGCGCTACCCCGATATCTCCAATGCACTCAAGGAACGCGTCAAGCAGGAGAAGGCTCTGGCTGCGTGCTGATTTTTCCTAGGCATGTCTTATTCCCAAAGCTGGGACCACTTTTGGTCGACATGCGTTGATGCTCGACACCGAGCCTGATCTTTCGACCGGACTTTTTTCGCATATCGATTTTACCCACGGCGCCGTCGCGGCCGTGTCCGGCGGCAGCGACTCGACCGCCCTGCTTCTTCTTCTCAAACAGCATCTCGACCGAACCGCGCCGTCCGCGAAGCTGCTGGCAGCGACGGTCGACCATGGCTTGCGGCAGGGCTCGGCAGCCGAGGCGCAAGCTGTAGCGAAGCTTTGCCTGGAGCGTGGCATTGCCCACCGCACCCTGGTCTGGGCCGGAAGCAAACCATCGACTGGTCTGCCGGCGGCGGCGCGGGAAGCGCGCTACCATTTGCTGGCACAGGCGGCGCGCGCGGAAGGCATCGGCCTGATCGTGACCGGCCACACCGCCGACGACCAGGCCGAGACGGTGCTGATGCGGCAGGCGCGGGATAAGGGCCGAGAGTTTGCCTTCATGGCGGGCCGCGGGATTGCCGGCATGGCGCCGGCCACCCTTTATGACTGGCGCGAGTGGATCGTTCGCCCGCTTCTGGGCACGCGGCGCTCGGCGCTTCGCGATTTCTTGCGGCGTGAGCATGTCGGCTGGGCCGATGATCCGACCAATATCGACGAGGCCTTCGAGCGGCCGCGTGTGCGCGCCGCTGTTGCCGGCGAAACTGTCGGGCGTATCGAGGATGTGCTGCTGCTCGCCGGGCAGGCCGCCGTCGAACGCAGGCAGCTTGGCGCCGGCGCCGCCGATCTGATCCATCGCTTCGCCAGCCAGCCAGCCATCGGCCTCATCCGCCTCGATCCCGCTCTGCTGACCGTGGACGACAATCGGGCGGCCATCTACGCGTTGCGTATCCTGCTGGGCACCGCCGGCGGCGTTGCCTTTCTGCCGGACCAGGCGCGTAGCGAGGCATTGTTCGGCCGGCTGAAGGCCGGATTTCTTTGCGCCACATTGTCGCGGACCGTGGTCGATTTCCGGCGTGCCGGCCTCTTCATGCGCCGCGAGGCGCGGGGTTTGCCGCAGGCTGCCACGGTCGCCGACAACACCGTGTGGGACGGCCGCCGCCACATCACATTGAACGACAGGTCAGGCGTATTGTTGATCGCTCCGTTGGGTGCGGCAGCAGCGAAGCGGCTGGCGGTCGATGATGGAGAAACTCCGGCGAGCCTGATGCGCGCCGCTTTGGCTGCGGAACCGGCATCGCGGCAAGCCCTTGAAAATCCTCGTCTGCCGCAGGGCGAACCGGGGTCGCCAGGGTTCGCGGTACGGCCGGTCGTGTCGCCTTTTGCCCGCTTCCTGCCGTCCTTCGATCTGGCGCCGGCGCGGGCCGCAGCAGGGCTGATCGGAGCGTCACCGCTTCCCGCTCCGCCATTGCGCGGCCACAGTGCCGATTGATGGTGGTCGAAAGCTTAACCCAGACGTGCTGTTCTGCTTGGCAAGGGGAGACGCTCTCCCTATGTTAGGCCCAAGTTTCCTCTCATGATGCTGTCCGCGTGCGGACGCCAACGGGACAATTGATGAATCCGAACTATCGCAATCTCGCGCTCTGGGCGATCATAGCGGTCCTGCTCATCGCGCTTTTCAATCTGTTCCAGACGCCGCAGACGCGCGGGGCTTCGAGCGATGTGCCTTATTCGCAGTTCCTGCAGGATGTCGCGGCCGGCCGGGTCAAGACGGTGACCATTGCGGGCGCACGCATCACCGGCACCTACACCGACAATTCCACCAGCTTCCAGACCTATTCGCCCGGCGATCCCCAGCTGGTCTCGCGGCTGCAGGACAAGAACGTGACCATCAATGCGCGGCCTGAGACCGACGGTTCCAATTCGCTGTTCGGCTACCTGATCTCGTGGCTGCCGATGATCCTGATCCTCGGCGTCTGGATATTCTTCATGCGCCAGATGCAGTCCGGATCCGGGCGTGCGATGGGTTTTGGCAAGTCGAAAGCCAAGCTTCTGACGGAGGCGCATGGCCGCGTCACCTTCCAGGATGTCGCCGGCGTCGACGAGGCCAAGGAAGATTTGGAAGAGATCGTCGAATTCCTGCGCGATCCGCAGAAGTTCCAGCGCCTCGGCGGCAAGATTCCGCGCGGCGTGCTTTTGGTCGGCCCTCCCGGCACCGGCAAGACGCTGCTCGCCCGCTCGGTCGCCGGCGAAGCCAACGTGCCGTTCTTCACCATTTCCGGTTCGGACTTCGTCGAGATGTTCGTCGGCGTCGGCGCGAGCCGCGTGCGTGACATGTTCGACCAGGCCAAGAAGAATGCCCCCTGCATCATCTTCATCGACGAAATCGACGCCGTCGGCCGCCATCGCGGCGCCGGCCTCGGCGGCGGCAATGACGAGCGCGAGCAGACGCTGAACCAGCTGCTGGTCGAGATGGATGGTTTCGAATCCAACGAAAGCATCATCCTGATCGCAGCCACCAACCGCCCCGACGTGCTCGATCCTGCGCTGCTCAGGCCGGGCCGTTTCGACCGCCAGGTGGTGGTGCCGAACCCCGACATCGTCGGCCGCGAGAAGATCCTCAAGGTGCATGTGCGCAACGTGCCGCTGGCGCCCAATGTCGACCTCAAGGTCGTGGCACGTGGCACGCCGGGCTTCTCCGGCGCCGACCTGATGAACCTGGTCAACGAATCCGCGCTGATGGCGGCGCGGCGCAACAAGCGCCTCGTCACCATGGCCGAGTTCGAGGACGCCAAGGACAAGATCATGATGGGCGCCGAGCGCCGTTCGTCGGCCATGACCCAGGCCGAGAAGGAGCTGACCGCCTATCACGAGGCCGGCCACGCCATACTGGCGCTCAACGTGCCGTCGGCCGATCCGCTGCACAAGGCCACCATCATCCCGCGTGGCCGGGCGCTCGGCATGGTCATGCAGTTGCCGGAAGGCGACCGCTATTCGATGAGCTATAAGTACATGATCTCGCGCCTCGCAATCATGATGGGCGGCCGCGTCGCCGAGGAGTTCAAGTTCGGCAAGGAGAACATCACCTCGGGCGCTTCCTCCGATATCGAGCAGGCAACCAAGCTGGCGCGCGCCATGGTCACGCGCTGGGGCTTCTCCGACAAGCTCGGCCACGTCGCCTATGGCGACAACCAGGAGGAGGTGTTCCTCGGCCATTCGGTGGCGCGTACGCAGAACATCTCGGAAGAGACCGCGCAGATCATCGACGCCGAAGTGCGCCGCCTGATCGACGAGGCCTATTCGACGGCAAAGTCCATCCTGACCAAGAAGAAGAAGGAATGGATCGCGCTGGCCCAGGGCCTGCTCGAATACGAGACGCTGTCGGGCGACGAGATCAAGCAGCTGATCGCCGGCGAGAAGCCGGCGCGCGACCTTGGCGACGACACGCCGCCCAGCCGTGGCTCGGCCGTGCCGAAGTCCGGCGGCCGCCGCAAGAAGGGCCCAGAGCCCGAAGGCGGCATGGAGCCACAGCCGTCGAGCTAGACCAGGGCGGTTCACCGTTTCACCGAACGCAGAAGCGCTCTACTATTTCGTTTGACGCTATTCCCGACGGGATTCAGGCGACGCGCTTCAAGTCTTTGTTTTTATGCATGTCGTTGTCCCCAAAACTGAACCACTTTTGGGCGACATTGCCTCAGGAGACGCACCGGACGTACGTTGGAGCGTCATCCTCGGCTTGTCGCGAGGACCTGCCAACGCAACCGAGTTGGCGGTTGCCAACTCATACCGGCGCCCAGATGTCGCCCGACAGCAGATCCTCGCGACAAGCCGAGGATGACGGCCCAACGTCTGCAGGAAAAACGGTGAATTGTTTATCTGCTGTATTCGACTTTTATGATTCAGCTTTCAGCCGCGCATTGCACAGGCTGTAATAACCGCCGCCCTTCTGGATCCAGCGAAGGCCGTTCAACGTACCCGCCTCCTTGTTGCCGTGATAACCCTGCAGGCAGGTCTTCATCCGCGCCTTCGCGGGCTTTTCGGTCTTGAACTCGGCAGCGAGGGTAGTCGGGAATGTCACGCCCGCCGGCGCTACAGTGGGGGCGACCGCCGCGCCGTTTTCCTTTTTCGGCTGCAGCGCGGTTTTGACGGCGTCCGAGCTGACACTCTCCGCAGCGGACGTCGCGCATTTCTCCTTGCGGAAAGCGGCCCAGTCCATGCCGTTCAGAGTGCCGCCTTCCTTGGCTGCCCGATAGGTCTCGCCGCATTCCTTCATCGTCAGTGCGCTTGCAGGGGCGACGCCCCACGCAACCAATGCCGTCACAGCCAATACCGCCAACTTCAAACTGGACATAAGACCCTCCTGGTTGATAGTGAGTTCGATGTCTTTTTGTATACTGTTTGTTCCGTATATGTTCAATCGGAATCTTTGCGAGCTACTCATAAAGCCTGCCGGTGGGAAGTGTGGGCGGGTTGATGATGCCGGTCGCTCCCGACACATGCAGATGCGAGCGGAGCCGCAAGCGTCTTCGCGCGCAACAAACGCGCAACAAAAAGGCCCGCGCATCTCACGATGCGCGGGCCTTCCTTCTTCGAATAACTAGGCGATCAGCCTTTCAGCTTGGCGTTGCACAGGCTGTAGAAGCCGCCGCCCTTCTGGATCCACTTCAGGCCGCCAAGCGCATTGGCGTCCTTGAGGACATAGTACTGGTCGAGACAGGTATGCATGCGGCCCTTTCCGGGGGTCTCGCTGGCATATTTCGGCGAGATCGCGGATGGGAAGGTGACGCCCTTGGGCGCAACCGTCGTCGGCTTTGCCGGCTCCTTGGTGTAATTTGCTTCACTCGGAGCAGGCACGCTGTCGTCATCCGAGGCAGCGGCGCCGCATTCGGCCTTGCGGAAGTCGTTCCACTTCTGGCCCTTCAGCGTGTTGGCCGTCTTGGCAGCCTGGTACTTGGCGCTGCACTCGGCCATCGTCAGGCCCTTGCCGTCGGCGGCAGCCGCGGCGGCCTTGGTGGTTGCCGGCTTGGTGGTGTCGGCGGCGGCGGATGCGCCGGCGGCGCATTCAGCCTTGCGGAAGTCGTTCCACTTCATGCCGTTCAACGTGCCGGCGGCCTTTGCCGCCTGGTACTTGGCGCTGCATTCCTTGGCCGTCAGGCCCTTGGCCGTGCTGTCGGCCGCCGCGGCCGCAGGCTTGGCGGCCTTGGCCGGCTTGGTTTCGGCAGCCTTGGTCGTTGCCGGCTTGGTGTCCGTGGTGGCCGCGGCGTCGGTGCCGCACTGTGCCTTGCGGAACTGGTTCCAGGTCTGTCCGGCAAGTGTCCCCGCATCCTTGGCGGCGTTATACTTCGTGCTGCATTCGGCCATGGTCAACGCGTTGGCTGGCGCAGCCAGGAACAACGTCGCTACGGCAAGGCCGGTCAAAGTGGCAAGTCGGTGGATGAGCATAGCGTTTCTCCGTTGCAGCAGCCCATTATACGTCCCGGCGAATCAATAACGCTCAACGATCGGTTGCGCCAGATGCTAAGTGAGGTATATATCGCCGGAAGCTCGGTTCTCCCGATAAGGTGATGAAATCATTGTCCCTTACCGGGTTGAAAACAAGATTTTCCGCGTGCAGCTGCGCCGAATAGCTCGCAGAACTGGTATATTGCCGTGCCACAGTGCCAGCATGTTGGGTTGCGGCCTTGTTGTGTGCAGCGCACAACAATGATTTTCTAAGGATTGGTAACATATAATCACACAATGTGATCATGGCGCATCGGCCAATTGTGGCATGAGATGCCGGCAAAAGAACCGTCAGGGACTCCAACTAGCATGGCAGGAAATTACTTCGGCACCGACGGCATTCGCGGGCGCGCCAACAAGTTTCCGATGACCGCTGAAATCGCCATGCGCGTCGGCATGGCCGCCGGCCTTTCGTTCCAGCGTGGCAGCCACCGCCATCGTGTCGTTCTCGGCAAGGACACCAGGCTTTCCGGCTACATGATCGAGAATGCGATGGTGGCCGGCCTTTGCGCCGCAGGCATGGACGTGTTCCTGCTCGGCCCGATCCCGACCCCGGCCGTTGCCATGCTGGTGCGTTCACTGCGCGCCGATATCGGTGTCATGATCTCGGCTTCGCACAACCCCTATTACGACAACGGCATCAAGCTGTTCGGGCCGGACGGCTACAAGCTCTCTGACGAGATCGAAGAGCGCATCGAGAGCATGCTCGACAAGGATATAGATCTGGCACTCGCCGATTCCGACGGGCTTGGCCGCGCCAAGCGCGTCGACGGCGTGCATGACCGCTATATCGAATTCGCCAAGCGCACCTTGCCGCGCTCGATGTCGCTCTCGGGCCTCAGGATCGTTGTCGATTGCGCCAATGGCGCCGCCTACAAGGTGGCGCCCGAGGCGCTGTGGGAGCTTGGCGCCGAGGTCGTGGCCATCAATGTCGAACCGAACGGCTTCAACATCAACAAGGAATGCGGCTCGACCCATCCGGCCGGCCTGCAGAAGAAAGTGCACGAAGTGCGCGCCGATATCGGCATCGCGCTCGATGGCGATGCCGACCGTGTCGTCATCGTCGACGAGAATGGCACGATCGTCGATGGCGACCAGATCATGGCGCTGATCGCCGAGTCCTGGCACCAGAGTGGACGGCTTGCCGGCGGCGGCGTGGTTTCGACGGTCATGTCCAATCTCGGCCTCGAACGCTTCCTCGGCGACATGAAGCTGCAATTGCACCGTACCAAGGTTGGCGACCGCTACGTCGTGGAGCACATGCGTGCGCACGGGCTCAATGTCGGCGGTGAGCAGTCGGGCCACATCGTGCTATCGGATTTCTCGACCACCGGCGATGGCCTCGTATCGGCGCTGCAGGTGCTGGCCTGCATCAAGCGCCAGGGCCGTCCGGTCAGCGAACTGTCGAAGAAGTTCGAACCGGTGCCGCAACTCCTGAAGAATGTCCGTATCGCCGGCGGCAAGCCGCTCGAGGAAGCTCCGGTCAAAGCCGCCATCGAGGATGCACGCCACCGTCTCGGCAAGGCCGGGCGGCTGGTCATCCGTCCGTCCGGCACCGAGCCGCTGATCCGTGTCATGGCCGAGGGCGACGATCCGCAGTTGGTCGAGGCCGTCGTCAACGACATCGTCGAGGTCATTTCGGAGACCCGCAGCGCCGCCTGATCTCCGGCGCGCCCGCGGCACGCCACGCCGCTGATTGCATCGAGGCCCGCCCTTCCGGCGGGCTTTTTTGTTGGCCGGGAACTGACCTCAGACTGTCGAAATCATCCCCGAATCCTTCGAATTTTAGAGATTCGTGGTTAATCGACAGGGTTAAACGCCTTTTAACTTTTCCAATTCATTATCCAAGCTTGAAAGCCAATCTCATTCGGACGCGATCGCGTTCCGAGGGTTCCTAGGGGTGACAAGCATGTTCAATACAGCAAGAAAGGCCCTGTTCGCGCTGCTGTTCGCGGGCCTGGCCTGGCCAGTGTTCGCAGCCGACCTGCCTGAGCCGCAGGTCGAAGAAGCACCGCCGCCGGTCTACGAGCAGCCGGTCGACGTTGGCGGCTGGTATATCCGTGGCGACCTCGACTATCACAAGTCTTATGTGAGCGGCATCGACTACATGACCTACACCGTCGATCCCTGTAACTGCTCGGTCACGCCCGGCGGCAAGAGTTTCGACTACGGCAAGCTCAAGGGCGGCTTCTCGCTCGGCGGCGGCGTCGGCTACAAGATCAGCGATCATCTGCGCGCTGACGTGACCGCCGACTACTGGTTCAAGTCGAACTTCAACGGCGGTACCTCGGATCTCGTCTCGACCTCGACCGAAGTGTCGAAGATGAGCGCCTTCCTGCTGCTCGCCAACGCCTATGTCGACATCGGTACCTGGCACGGCATCACGCCTTATGTCGGCGCCGGTATCGGTGGCGCGCACGTCAAGTGGGATACTGTCAGTGACCCGAACACCACCGAGACCAACCCCGGAGCATCCAACTGGCGCTTCGCCTATGCTCTGATGGCCGGTGCCTCATACTGCTTGACCGACAAGATCATCCTCGATGCGGGCTACCGCTTCTCCCATATCCAGGGCGGCCGCATGTTCGAATGGGATGTGACCAGCTCCGGCCCAGGCTTCGACCGTGGCATCAACACGCACGAGGTACGCGGCGGCCTGCGCTATCAGTTCGGCGGCAACAATGGCTGCGCGGCCCCCGTCGTGGCCTACCAGCCCGAGCCCGAGCCGATCTACACCAAGTAAGATTTTCCATCCTCGAATGGTCTCGAACCGCCCGGCTTGACCGGGCGGTTTTCGTTCGAGCTGTCGCCAATGAAGTGTTTGGAAAGCAAGGTCAATTTAGGGCGTCTGCATTAGCTGAAATGAATTCGCTAACGCTCTGTTAGCCTTAACTGTGACTTAACCACTATGGTTAACAATGCTTTCTGAAACGATGGCTGCCGTGTTGATTGCAGGTGTCGCCAAATCCGGGAGTCGGGACCATGACACTCACATCGCGTATTGTGCTGGCGCTTGCCGGACTCGGCCTCTTGCCGCTGACACCGGCATTCGCCGCCGACTACGATCCGCCGATCTACGCCGACCAGGCCCCCGACTATGTGCCGGTCGAGGTCGGCTCCGGCTGGTATCTGCGCGGCGACGTCTCCTATCTGGTGCAGAAGAGCTTCAAAAATGGGGATTTCACCTTCCCGTCAACGATCAACAATGAAAGCTTTGGTGAGAGCGAAGACGCATATTTCGCGAGCGTAGGCTTCGGATATCATTTCAACGATTACCTCCGCGCCGATCTCAACTTCGGCTATTTGCCGGGTAACAACGCCAGCTTCAGCTATGACGATTCAGCCGTCGTCGCACTGCCGACATTTCCGACCCAGGGATCGGGATCGCTGAAGAACTATGCCTTCTCGGGGATACTCAATGGCTATGTCGATCTCGGCACATATGTCGGAATCACGCCTTATCTCGGCGCCGGCATCGGGGTCGTCCGCAGCACGCACAAGCTTTCGGCGAGTTACACGGATAATAATGTCCCCGCCAACAGTTTCAGCGTGCAGGACAATGCGACAAAATATTCCCTCGCCTATACGCTGAATGCGGGCCTTGCCTACCAGGTGACGAAGAATGTTTCCGTCGATCTGGGCTATCAGTATTTTTCCGCCCCGAGCGCGGAGTATGTGACGGCCGAGAGCCTGACCTCCTTTCCGCTCAAGAAGGGAATCAGCAATCACCAGGTCAAGGTCGGGCTACGCTACGATCTCTGGTAGGCCCGGGATAGATCAGCATTTTGGCGGCGGATCCCTGCGGTCCGCCGTTTGCGTTTGAAATCACGCGATCCTGATCACGGATTCGCCGGTATCCCGGCAGCGACAAAAACTTTCCTCTTGACGCCCGACGCCTGAACGCATATCGCCGTCCGTGGGCCACCCCTCCCCAACGAGGGGCCACTATCTGGAAGGATAGACCACGATGACGACGCATACGAAGCCCGGACTCCGTCCGGCAAACCCCAATTTCTCCTCAGGTCCCTGCGCAAAACGTCCCGGCTGGTCGGTCGAGGCGCTCGAAAATGCCGCGCTCGGCCGTTCC
The DNA here is from genome assembly GCF_057784245.1 of Mesorhizobium sp. CNPSo 4671. Taxonomy (NCBI): domain Bacteria; kingdom Pseudomonadati; phylum Pseudomonadota; class Alphaproteobacteria; order Hyphomicrobiales; family Phyllobacteriaceae; genus Mesorhizobium; species Mesorhizobium sp. CNPSo 4671. The sequence continues at coordinate 185,188 of NZ_JBWLUW010000007.1, forward strand.
CATCGCGCCAAGATCGGCAAGACCAAGCTCGAACAGGCGATCGAGCTGACGCGCGAAATCCTTCAGGTTCCCGCCGACTACCGCATCGGCATCGTGCCGGCGTCGGACACAGGTGCCGTCGAGATGGCGCTGTGGTCGCTGCTTGGCGAGCGCGGCGTCGACATGGTCGCCTGGGAAAGCTTCGGCTCCGGCTGGGTCACCGATGTGGTCAAGCAGTTGAAGCTGCCAGACGTGCGTAAGCTCGAGGCCGGCTATGGCGACCTGCCGGATCTGGCCAAGATCGACTTCGACCGTGACGTGGTCTTCACCTGGAACGGCACTACATCGGGCGTGCGCGTGCCGAACGGCGATTTCATTCCTGCCGCGCGCGGCGGCCTGACCATCTGCGATGCCACTTCGGCCGCGTTTGCGCAGAGGCTCGATTTCAAAAAGCTCGATGTCGTCACCTTCTCCTGGCAGAAGGTGCTTGGCGGCGAGGGCGCACACGGCATGCTGATCCTGTCGCCCCGCGCTGTCGCGCGGCTGGAGAGCTACAAACCTGCATGGCCGCTGCCGAAAATCTTCCGCCTGACCTCGGGCGGCAAGCTGATCGAAGGCATCTTCAAGGGCGAGACCATCAACACGCCGTCGATGCTGTGCGTCGAGGACTATCTCGACGCGCTCCAATGGGCGAAGTCGGCCGGCGGCCTCGATGCGTTGATTGCCAGAGCGGATGCCAATGCCGCCGTGCTCGACGGTTTTGTCGACAAGTCGTCATGGCTCGGCCATCTCGCAGTCGATCCGGCGACGCGGTCGAACACGTCCGTCTGCTTGTCCTTCACCGATCCCGATGTGGCGGCGCTCGACGCCGACGGGCAGGCGGCTTTCGCCAAGGGGCTGGTCTCGGCGCTCGACAAGGAAGGCGTCGCCTATGACATCGGTTCCTATCGCGACGCGCCCCCCGGTCTGCGCATCTGGTGCGGCGCGACGGTCGAGACGTCAGATCTCGAAGCGCTGCTGCCCTGGCTCGACTGGGCCTTCGCCGCGCAGAAGGCGTCGCTGAAGGCGGCGGCCTGAGACTTTCCGTGGCGGCCTGCGGGCCGCCCATTCCCGGATCAATCCCCATTTCAAGGAGGCCGCCATGGCGCCCCGCGTTCTCGTCTCTGACAAACTTTCTCCCACCGCCGTGCAGATATTCAAGGATCGCGGCGTCGAGGTCGACTATCTGCCCGACCTCGGCAAGGACAAGGAAAAGCTGCTCGAAGTGATCGGCCAGTATGACGGCCTCGCCATCCGCTCGGCGACCAAGGTCACCGAGAAGCTGATCAACGCCGCCCCGAACCTCAAGGTCATCGGCCGCGCCGGCATCGGCGTCGACAATGTCGATATACCGGCGGCGAGCCGCAAGGGTATCATCGTGATGAACACGCCCTTCGGCAATTCGATCACGACGGCCGAACATGCGGTCGCGATGATCTTCGCGCTGGCGCGACAGATCCCGGAGGCCAACGCCTCGACCCATGCCGGCAAGTGGGAGAAAAACCGCTTCATGGGGGTCGAGATCACCGGCAAGACGCTGGGCGTCATCGGCTGCGGCAATATCGGTTCGATCGTGGCGACGCGCGGCGTCGGCCTGAAGATGCATGTCGTCGCCTTCGACCCATTCCTGTCGGACAAGCGTGCCGAGGAGCTCGGCGTCGACAAGGTCGAGCTCGACGAGCTGTTCGCGCGCGCGGACTTCATCACGCTGCACACGCCGCTGACCGACAAGACGCGCAACATCATCGATGCCGCGGCAATCGCCAAGATGAAGAACGGCGTGCGCATCATCAATTGCGCGCGCGGCGGGCTGGTCGTCGAGGCCGATCTGATCGCGGCGCTGAAGAGCGGGAAGGTGGCGGGTGCCGGCATCGACGTGTTCGAGGTCGAACCGGCCGAACAGAACGCGCTGTTCGGCATGGAAAACGTGGTGGCGACACCGCATCTCGGCGCCTCGACGGCGGAAGCGCAGGAGAATGTCGCGCTGCAGGTCGCCGAGCAGATGGCCGACTATCTGATCAAGGGTGCGGTCTCCAACGCCATCAACATGCCGTCGATCACGGCGGAAGAAGCGCCGCGGCTGAAGCCCTTCGTCAAGCTCGCCGAAGTGCTCGGCGCCTTTGTCGGCCAGGTCACCGAGGATCCGATCAAGGAGGTCGAGATCCTGTTCGACGGCTCGACGGCGACGATGAACACGCGCGCGCTGATCAGTGCCACCCTTGCCGGGCTGATCAGGCCGCAGGTCGCCGACGTCAATATGGTGTCAGCGCCGATCATGGTGAAAGAGCGCGGCATCATCGTCGCCGAGGTCAAGCGCGACAAGTCGGGCGTCTTCGACGGTTACATCAAGCTCACCGTCAAGACCGAGCACATGACGCGGTCGATCGCCGGCACCTGCTTCTCGGACGGCAAGCCGCGCTTCATCCAGATCAAGGGCATCAACCTCGACGCCGAGGTCGGACAGCACATGCTCTACACCACCAATGCCGATGCGCCCGGCATCATCGGCCTGCTCGGCACGGTGTGCGGCGAAAACGGCGTCAACATCGCCAACTTCCAGCTTGGCCGCAACCGGCCGGGCGGCGACGCCATCGCGCTGCTCTATCTCGACGCGCCATTCCCGGAAAAAGTGCTGGAGCAGGTACGGGCGCACAAGTCGATCGACTCGGCCAAACGGCTGCAGTTCGACGTGGGCGGGATCTGATCCGGCTTTTTGCCAAGATCGGAAGGTGCGGCCTATGTCGCGCCTTCTTGCTGCTCAGCGCGCCTTGACGGCGGGGTCATCGCCATCTTGCGCCCGCTGTATTCGGCGAGACCGATGCCGCCCAGCACGAGCACAAGCGCCAGTGCCTGATAGAGCTGGAACGTCTCGCCGACGATCAGCACCGAAAGCAGCGTGCCGAAGATCGGCACCAGATTGATGAACAGGCCGGCGCGGTTGGCGCCGATCAGTTCGTTGCCCCTGATGTAAGTTATCTGCGAGATGACCGACGCGCCGATCGCGGTGTAGACGATGACCGTCCAGCCGCGCGCGTCGGGCACGATGACCTTGCCGGCAGCGACCTCCCACAGCAAGAAGGGCAGCGAGGTGATGAGCGCGGCGATCGACATGGCCAGCATCAGGCTCTGCCAGCGCATCGCCGGCTTCAGCCGCAAGCCGACCGAATAGCCGCTGTAAAGGATGACCGCCACCAGCATGATGGCGTCGCCGAAATTGAGTTCCAGTGTCAGCAGCCGGCGCGGGTCGCCGTGGCAAGCGGTCAGGATGACGCCGGCAATGGTCAGCACGACGCCTGCGATCTGCGCCCAGTTCACGCGCAGCCGGAAGAAGATGAAATTGGCAACGATGATCAGGATCGGCATCGCCGCCTGTTCGATCGAGACGTTGATCGCGGTCGTGTAATTGAGCGCCGTGTAGAAGATGGTGTTGAACAGCGTGAAGCCACTGGCGCCGAGTGCGGCCAGAACGAGCCAGTGCCTGCGCACCACCGGCCAGTCCTCCTGGATCGTGCGCCAGCCGATCGGCAGCAGGATCGCCACCGCCAGCATCCAGCGCAGGAAGACCAGCATCATCGGCGAGACATGATCGACCGCGAGCTTGCCGGCCACCGAATTGCCGCCCCACAGCAAGGTGGTGAGCAGCAGGAATAAGTAGGCGTGTCGATGCATCGCGGGATTCCGGCCGCGGCGGATGCGCTGCGGTGTTTGCCGGCCTATTGCCCCCGCCTGTCCAAGTAAATGATGTCAAAGCCGAAAATTGTTGTGCCTCAGGGCATTTTCGGCGGCAAAGAAAGGTCGCACTCGCGAGGTCTTGACGCTATAGAGGCCTGTCGTTTCGAACCATATCCAAGCCGCTCGGCGGCGTCTCAAGGGAAAAGAAACATGGCCAATGTGGTGGTCGTCGGCTCGCAATGGGGCGACGAAGGCAAGGGCAAGATCGTCGACTGGCTGTCGGAGCGTGCCGATGTCGTGGTGCGTTTCCAGGGTGGCCATAATGCCGGCCACACGCTGGTCGTCGACGGCAAGGTCTACAAGCTGTCGCTGTTGCCGTCCGGCGTCGTGCGGCAGGGCAAGCTGTCCATCATCGGCAATGGCGTCGTCTTCGATCCGCATGCTTTCGTGGCGGAAGTGGCGAAGCTCAAGGCGCAGGGTGTCGACGTGACGCCGGATCGCCTGAAAATAGCCGAAAACACAGCGCTTATCCTGTCGTTGCACCGGGAGCTGGACGGATTCCGTGAGGACGCCGCCTCAAATTCCGGGACGAAGATCGGCACGACCCGCCGGGGCATTGGTCCCGCCTATGAGGACAAGGTGGGTCGGCGCGCGGTGCGGGTGATGGATCTGGCGGATTTGGAAACGCTTCCCCTGAAGGTCGACAGGCTGCTGACGCACCACAATGCGCTGCGCCGCGGGCTTGGCCATGGCGAAGTCACGCATGACGCGATCATGGCGGAATTGACCTCGGTCGCGGATGAGATCCTGCCCTATATGGACCGTGTCTGGAAGATCCTCGACGACAAGCGCCGCGCCGGTGAGCGCATCCTGTTCGAGGGCGCGCAAGGCACGCTGCTCGATATCGACCACGGCACCTATCCGTTCGTCACCTCGTCCAACACGGTGGCCGGACAGGCCGCCGCCGGCTCCGGCGTCGGTCCGGGCGCCATCGGCTATGTGCTCGGCATCACCAAGGCCTACACGACGCGCGTCGGCGAAGGTCCGTTCCCGACCGAGCAGAAAAACGAGATCGGCGAGTTCCTCGGCACGCGCGGCCATGAATTCGGCGTCGTTACCGGGCGCAAGCGCCGCTGCGGCTGGTTCGACGCGGTGCTGGTGCGCCAGGCCGTCGCCGTCAACGGCATCAAGGGCATCGCGCTGACCAAGCTCGACGTGCTCGACGGGCTGGACGAGATCAAGGTCTGCACCGGCTATCGCCTCGACGGCGAGATGATCGATTATCTGCCGGCCAGCCAGGGCGCACAGGCCCGTGTCGAACCGGTCTACGAGACGCTGGAAGGGTGGAAAGGCACCACCGCCGGCGCGCGCAGCTGGAACGATCTTCCGGCCCAGGCCGTCAAATATGTCCGATACATAGAGGAGTTGATCGGTGCGCCGGTCGCCCTCCTCTCCACCAGCCCGGAACGGGACGACACGATACTTGTGACCGATCCGTTTCAAGACTAGTTTCTGAAGCCTTTCCGGGCATAGCGGCTGATTTGCGGGGGCCGGCGCGGAAGCAAAATACAGGTCGACTGAAGCATGGCAGATTTCGTTGCTGTTCTGAAAAAGGCGCTCGACAAATACGGCGAGCCGACGCCCGAAACGCGCACACGGACCTACGATGGTGCCCGTTCCGCGCTGGCAAAGAAGCTCGCGGAATATTCGCCGCCGCTGGCCGCCGAGGTCATAGCCAAGCAGAAGCGCTCGCTGGAAGACGCCATTGCCAGCGTCGAGCGCGACTATGCCAAGAGCGTGCCGGAAACGGATCCGCTTGCCGAGCTGGAACACATCTTTTCCTCGATCGACCGCAACAAGAACCAGCCGAGCCACACGCGCCAGCCGGTGAAGGCGGAGCCGGCGTGGCCGGCGCCGCCAGTCGCGAAGCCCGAGCCCTATCGGCCCGCGCCGCCGCCCGCCGCCAAGGTCGAGCCAAGCTGGCAAAAGCCTGTGCCGGTGCAACCAGTAGCCCCCGACCTTGCCGACCATGCCTTGCCGGGCATGGATACGGACCAGGACGATGACCGCGCCGATGTTTTCCCGAATGACGACGAGCCGGCGGCGGCTGATACGTTCCAGCGCCTGCGTCCGGCCGAGCGCAAGCGCAGTTATGGCGGGCTGATCGCCGCGGTCGTTGCCTTGCTGGTCGTTGCCGGCGGCGGTTATGGCATCTGGCTGAACAAGGATGCTTTCGGCAAGATGCTGGGCCTGGGCGGCAGCAAGGTTGTTGCCAAGACCGAACCGGTGAAACCGGCACCGGCCAAGCCGGCGACCGACGCGGCGGCGACGCCGCCGGCACCTGCAGCGGGCGCCGAAGCGACGAAATTCACGCAGCGGCTGACGCCTGAAGGCGGCGAGACCGACCCCGGCCCGGCCGGTGGACAAACCGGCATAGGCGAGGGGGAATCCGTCGCCGCGCTGACCACGCCGCCATCGGCGACGAATGCGCCGGCCGCGCCGCCACCGGCTGCAGCCGCGCCGGCCGCGGCGGCACCAGCCGCAGCCGCACCTGCGCCTGCGGCGACTGCGCCTGCGGCAGGCACCGCCCCCGCCGCAACCCCGCCTGCTAACGGAACCGCACCGGCGGCGCCGGCCGATGCTGCCGCCACGCCGCCGGCAGCACCTACAGGCGCTGCGCCCGCAGCACCGGCGGCCGCCGCTCCAGCGACGGCAAGCTCGGTGCCGGTCGGCCAGAAGGCGATCTTCTATGAGGAGCGCACCAGCACGGCGCAGGGTTCGGCCGAGCCCGGCAGCATCGTCTGGTCGCTGGTGCAGGAATCGCCCGGCGGCGACCTGCCGCCCGAGCCGGCGATCCGCGCCGAGGCGACCATTCCCGGCAAGGACATCCAGCTGCGCATGACCATCCGCCGCAACACCGACCAGACGCTGCCGGCCAGCCACATCATCGAGATGATCTTCCTGACGCCCGACGGTTTCGAGGGCGGTGGTGTCGACAACATATTGCGGGTCGCCATGAAGAGTTCGGAGCAGGATGCCGGCAGCCCGCTGATCGGCATTCCGGCCAAGATCGCCGACGGCTTCTTCCTCGTTGCGCTCAACGACACCAAGGCCGACGAGGACGCCAACATGACCTTGCTGCGCGGCCAGGACTGGATCGATGTGCCGGTGGTCTACAAGACCGGACGGCGGGCGCTGCTGACCATGGAAAAAGGCATTCCCGGCGAGAAGGTCTTCGACGAGGCGATCAAGGCCTGGCAGGCCAAGACGGCAGGCTGACGATGGGCGTTTCGCTCGGCTGTCGCCTTCGTTCAGAAGCCCTGGAACAGCATGTCGAGCGCGGCGACGACGTCGTCGTGGTGCTTTGTCAGGTTCAGCCGACTTTCCCCCAATTCGCTTGCCGGAATGGTGGCAATCAGGTGTGTTGCCATGACCAGCTTCCGGCCATTGATCTCGAAGATCGGATGAAGCTTTCGCATTGGCGGCGGCACCGCTGCGACCGGCAGCAGCGGGACGACTACCCGCGTCTTGAAATGGTCGAGCAGGTCGGATTGAACGTCGAGCAGATAGTTGCCTTCGATCCGACCGGCGAAGACATCATAGCGGGGCATCAGAACTGCCGGTACTCTTCCAAGGGGATGCCGTTCTTTTCGACGTAGTCGTTCCAGGCGTCCATCGTGGCCCGGTTCTCAAGCTTCCACAGCCGCGTTTTTTCAGCCGCCACCGCCTCCGCGATGCCAGCTTCCGCGGCGCGTGAGACATTCACGTCCAGCCCCTTGGCTTCCCTCATGAGGTTCGAATCGATCGACAGATTGGCTGGCTGCCGGATCGCATTCAGGGCAATCTTACGCATAATAGCCTCCGCAACATGCGCATAATGTATGCGCATTCCCGCACTGAGGCAATAATCGAGTGAACGGTTTCGGGTGAGCTTTGCCTGAAGGCGAACCGGGCTTTCACCGATCGTCGCTTCAACAGACAAAGTCGTTGTCGTTTGATCGGCCTACGGCCGAACGCTCCTCACCCCTCCATCTCCTCGCGCAACATCTCCAACACCAGCCACTCTTCCTCGAGCGCCGCCAGCGTCGCGCGCTCCTTGTCGAGGGCGGCGATGGTCTTCTGGAACGAGGCCGGATCGCGCTCGTAATAGGCCGGGTCGGCGATGTTGTTCTCCAGCCGCGAGATCGACGCGGTCACCGCCTCGATCTTCTTGGGGAGCGATTCCAGGGCGAATTTCTGCTTGAACGACAGCTTCTTCGCTGCGCCTTTCGGGGCTGCCGGCTCGCTCTTGCCTGGCGACTGTGCATCGCCGGCTTCAGCCTTGGTGCGCACCTTGCGGTCGTCGAGCCTTGTGCCGCCGCGCTGCGCCAGCATGTCGGAATAGCCGCCGGCATATTCGACCCAGCGGCCGCCGCCGTCCGGCGCGATGATGCTGGTTACGGTGCGGTCGAGGAAATCGCGGTCGTGGCTGACCAGGATGACGGTGCCGGCAAAGCCGGCGACCAGTTCCTGCAGCAGTTCCAGCGTCTCCATGTCGAGATCGTTGGTCGGCTCATCGAGCACCAGGAGGTTGGCCGGCCGCGCCAGCACGCGCGCCAGGATCAGTCGCGCCCGCTCGCCGCCGGACAGTTCGCGCACCGGCGTGCGCGCCTGCTCCGGCTTGAACAGGAAGTCCTTCATGTAGGAGACGACATGGCGCTGTTCGCCGTTGATGACGAGGTTTTCGCCGCGCCCGTCGGTGAGGTATTGCGCCAGCGTCTCCTGCGGGTCGACCGCCTCGCGCTTCTGGTCGAGCGTGGCGATCTCAAGATTGGTGCCGAGCCGCACCGAGCCGGCATCCGGCTTCATCTCGCCGGTCAGCATCTTCAATAGCGTCGTCTTGCCGGCGCCGTTCGGCCCGACGAGGCCGACGCGGTCGCCGCGCTGGATGCGGGTCGAGAAACCCTTGACCACGGTGAGGTCTCCAAAGCTCTTCTCGATGTTCTTCGCTTCGATCACCAGCTTGCCGGATTCGGCGGCGTCGCTCGCCACCATGGTCGCGTTGCCTTCGGCACCGCGATGGCCGCGGAAGCGCTGGCGCATGGTCTGCAACTCGCCCAACCGGCGCATGTTGCGCTTGCGCCGCGCCGTCACGCCGTAGCGCAGCCAGTGTTCCTCGCGCACGATCTGGCGGCCGAGCTTGTGCTGTTCGCGCTCTTCCTCTTCCAGAACCAGGTCGCGCCATTCCTCGAAATGGCCGAAACCCTTGTCCAGCCTGCGGGTCTGGCCCCGGTCGAGCCAGACAGTGGCGCGCGACACGCGCTCGAGAAAGCGGCGGTCGTGCGAGATGACGATGAGCGCCGATGAGGTGCGCACGAGCTCCTCTTCGAGCCATTCGATGACGGACAGATCAAGATGGTTAGTTGGCTCATCAAGCAGCAGAATGTCTGGCTCCGGCGCCATGACACGGGCCAGGGCGGCGCGCCTCGCCTCGCCGCCGGAGAGATCGCCCGGCCGCTCCTCACCGGTGAGACCGAGATGCTCCATCAGATAGCTGGCGCGGTACGGATCGTCGGCAGGCCCCAGCCCCGCCTCGACATAGGCGCGCACGGTGGCGAAACCGTCCATGTCTGGCATTTGCGGCAGATAGCGGACGGTCGCCGAAGGCTGACGGAACACCTCGCCCTCCTGCGGTTCGATCAGGCCGGCGGCGATCTTGAGCAGCGTCGACTTGCCGGATCCATTGCGACCGACCAGGGCAATCTTGTCGCCGGCCGAAGCCGTCAAGGCGGCGCCATCGAGCAGCGGCGTGCCGCCGAAGGTCAGTTTTATCCCGTCGAGATTGAGAAGGGGCGGGGCCATGTCAGCTTTCAGGTAGTGGATACGGATGCGCGAGCAGCAGTGCGCGGCCGTGGCCGAGCGCGATCTCGAGGCGGCCCCGAACCTCGTTGGAGATGGTCAGTGACGAACCGAAGGCCACCTCGACCTGGTTCAGCGGCCATTTCGCGCCGGTGACGGTCAGGCCGGCAAGCTCGGAAAAACCGAGGATCGAAAACAGCGTGCCGTCGGCATAGTCGAAGCCGGCCGTTCCCAACAGCAGGGGGATACCTTCCTGGGCGCCGCTGGTCAGCAGCACATCCGTTCCGGCCTCGGCCAGCCGCAGGCCGAGCGCCAGATGCAGGAAGGCGTGGTCGGCACGCTTGCCGCCGAACGCACCCGCCAGCACAAGACGAGTCGCGCCGCGCTCGAGGGCTGCGGCGACCGCCAGTTCGCCGTCGGTCTTGTCCTTCTCCGCCGGGAAGGTCCGGCGAGGCACGGCGGCGAGGTCGGCGGGGAGATCGGCCGGAACCGAATCGAAATCGCCCACCCACAGTTCCGGCACAAGGCCGAGCAGCCGCGCATGGCCGATGCCGGCGTCGGCGGCAATGACGCGCGAGCCTTCGACATGGCGGTCGAGCCGGGGCGTGCGGATGAGATCGCCGCCAAGCAGGATGGTGAATGTGCTCATATCTGGTGGCCTGTACCAGCCCGGCAGCGGAAACGGAAGGCCGGCAAACTGCCACTTGCGCGGTTCCTCGGCCGGGCCTATGTGTCGAAACGCTCTAACGGGGTGCCGGACGCGATCTTCGCGGACCGGCTGAGAGGCAATCTCGCCAACCCGCTGAACCTGATCCGGTTTGTACCGGCGGAGGGATTAGACGTTTCGGACAGTCCGACGCCTCAATTCCTTTCAATTCGAACGAAGGAGGCGCCGATGCGCACGCTTTTATACTCTCTTGTTTCCGCCATGGTCGTGGCGCTATCCGGGCCGGCCTTGGCCAAGGACAAGCTCACCGTCTACACCTATGAGAGCTTCACCGCCGACTGGGGTCCCGGCCCCGTGGTGAAGAAGGAATTCGAGGCCGAATGCGGCTGCGATGTCGAGTTCGTCTCGGTCGCCGATGGCGTGGCGCTGCTCAACCGCGTCAAGCTCGAAGGGGCGTCGACCAAGGCCGATATCGTGCTCGGCCTCGACACCAATCTCACCGCCGATGCGAAGGCCAGCGGGTTGTTCGCACCGCATGGTGCGGTCTCCGATGTCAACGTGCCGGGCGGCTGGACCGACGATACGTTTGTGCCCTTCGACTACGGCTATTTCGCTGTCGTCTATGACACGCAGAAGCTGAAGACGCCGCCCAAGAGCCTGAAGGAGCTGGTCGAAGGCAGTGCCGACGACAAGATCGTCATCCAGGATCCGCGCACCTCAACACCCGGCCTCGGCCTGCTGTTGTGGGTGAAGTCGGTGTATGGCGACAAGGCGCCGGAAGCCTGGGCCAAGCTCAAGACAAAGGTGCTCACCGTGACGCCGGGCTGGAGCGAGGCCTATGGCCTGTTCACCAAGGGCGAGGCGCCGATGGTGCTGTCTTACACAACATCGCCGGCCTACCACATGGTCGCGGAGAACACGCAGCGCTACCAGGCGGCTTCCTTCGAGGAAGGCGAGTATCTGCAGATCGAGGTCGCTGGCATCACCACGACCGGCGCCAAGAACCCGTTGGCGGCAAAATTCATCGCCTTCATGACCGGCCCGAAATTCCAGGATGCCATCCCCGAGACCAACTGGATGTTCCCGGCTGGAAAGACCGACAAGCCGCTCAACCCGGCCTTCGACAAGCTGGTCAAGCCGACCAAGACCTTGCTGTTCAGCCCCGAAGAGGTCGCGGCCAACCGCAAGGCCTGGGTCGATGAATGGCTGGCGGTGATGAGCAAATAGGCAACGCGATGGCGCCGGCGCGTCCAACGGATCCCCGCATTACCGCCGGCATCATCGCCCTTGCCGCAATCGCGCTGCTGATCGGCGGCGCGTTTGCCGGGCTACTGGTCGAGGGCGCCCACGACTTCTCGGGCGCCTGGGCAGCCTTCGATTCCTACCTGCTACGGGTCGTGCGCTTCACGCTCTGGCAAGCAATCCTTTCGACTCTGCTTTCTGTCGGGCCGGCCCTGTTTGTAGCACGCGCGCTGTCGCGGCATCCGCGTTTTTTCGGCCGCGCTTTCATCCTGCAGCTCTTCGCCGTGCCGCTGGCGCTGCCGGCGATCGTCGCGGCGCTTGGCATCCTGGCGCTTTACGGCCGCGCCGGCTATTTTGCCGGCCTGTTCAGCGCCGTCGGCGGCCAGGGCTGGCCAGGTATCTATGGCCTGTCCGGCATTCTCGTCGCCCACGTCTTCTTCAACCTGCCGTTGGCGACGCGGCTGTTCCTCGAGGCGCTGCAGACCATTCCTGCCGACCAGTGGCGGTTGGCCAGCCAGCTTGGCATGGGCGCGCGGCCGGCGCTCCGGCTGATCGAGTGGCCGACGCTACGCGCTGCTTTGCCCGGCGTCGCCGGGCTGGTTTTCATGCTCTGCATCACCTCCTTCACCATCGTTTTGACGCTGGGCGGTGGGCCGGCCGCGACGACGCTGGAGGTCGGCATCTATCAGGCGCTGCGCTTCGATTTCGATCCGGCGCGTGCCGTCGCCCTGACAGTGCTGCAGATCGCCTTGACCTTCATCGTGGTGCTGGCGCTGACGCGGCTTGGCGCCAATGTCGTCGGCGATACCAACCTGCCGGTGGCGCCGCGCCGCTATCTCTCCGTCAACGGGACCGAGACCACAGTGAACGCCACGCTGATCGTGCTGGCGCTGCTGTTCGTCGTCGGGCCGATGGCCGCGACCGTAGTTGCGAGCTTGGGCGCCGACCTCGGCCGGCTTGCCGGCGAGGCGACTGTCCGGCAAGCGACGCTGACCAGTGCGGTGCTCGCCTTCCTGTCGGCGCTGCTTTCGGTGATGCTGTCGCTGGCATTGACCATGGCGCGTAGGGCGCTGGCGCTGAGCCGCCGCGCCAGTCCAAGGACATTGCTCGAACATGCAACGGATACCGGCGCCGGCTTTGTCCTGGTCGTGCCGCCGATCGTCATCGGCGCCGGCTGGTTCCTGTTGCTGCGCCACGTCGGCGACGTCTTTGCCATCGCGCCGGTCATGGTCGTTACCGTCAATGCGGTCATGGCGATGCCCTTTGCATTGCGTGCCGTTCGCCCTGCCTATGACGCGGCGAGCGAGCGTCATGAGCGGCTCTGCGCGCAACTCGGGATCTCCGGCTGGGCGAGGCTACGGCTGGTCGACTGGCCATCCCTGCGCCGTCCGCTCGCCACAGCCTTTGCTTTCGCCATGGCGCTGTCGCTTGGCGATCTCGGCGTCATAGCGCTGTTCGGCAGTGATTCCGTGCAGACCTTGCCTTACCTTCTCCTGGCGCGCATGGGCAGCTACCGCACCGAGGACGCCGCCGGCCTGGCGCTGTTGCTTGGCCTGGTCTGCCTCGCATTGGTGCTGGCTGCGGATTGGCTGGGAAGGGAAAAGGTCCGTAATGTCTGACGGGGCGGTGGACAGGAAGGGCGTTTCGGTACGGCTGGATAAGGTCTCGTTCAGCTATGGCGAGGCGCCGCTCGCCTTCGATGTCGCGTTCGCCGCGGCGGAAATCACCGCCATTATGGGGCCGAGCGGTTCGGGAAAGTCGACGTTGCTCAACCTGGTCGCCGGCTTCGAGACGCCGCAGTCCGGCCGAGTGCTGATCGGCGAGGCCGATGTCGGCGCCGCGCCGCCAGCTGCGCGGCCGGTGTCGATGGTGTTCCAGGAAAACAATCTCTTTGCCCATCTTTCAGTCGAGCAGAATGTCGGGCTCGGCCGCTCGCCATCGCTGCGGCTGACCGAAGCCGATCGAAGCGCCATCGCCGAGACGTTGAAGCGCACCGGCCTTGCCGGCAAGGAAAAACGCCTACCGCGCGAACTGTCCGGTGGTGAGCGCCAACGCGTCGCCCTGGCGCGTGTGCTGGTGCGCGATCGCCCGGTGCTTCTGCTCGACGAGCCCTTTGCCTCGCTCGGACCCGCCTTGCGCGACGACATGCTCGATCTGGTTGCCGGCTTGCATGCCGAACGTGGTATGACAGTGCTGTTCGTCACGCATCAACCTCAGGATGCCCACCGAATCGGCCAGAACGTGGTGTTTCTGGACAATGGTGCAGTCGCCGCCACCGGCAGCGCGGACGATTTCTTTGCCGGGGCGGGGCCAGAGGTGTTCCGGCGCTACGTCGGTGAAAGTGCCGGGAATGCGGTATCACGAGATATTGCCCGGAAGCCGACATAATTTACGGTCAAACCGACTACAGGCGATGGGGCGCTTGCTTGCCATGGCAGAAGTAGTGTGGCTAGGTCCGCCCTACTGGTCGGCACAAGCCGTGATTTGCCTACAGCATCCGCCGCACGCCCCGAGGGACGCGCGACGGATGCTGTAGAAGTTTGTTTTTAGCGCATGATGGGTTCCGAGGATCGCCCCCGATTTTCGTGGTCATGCGCCGGGACCTGAAAGGAAGCCGTTCTGGCGATCGGCGTTGACAAGCTACGAATGAACCCCCTGGCGCGCTTTCTGGCGCTGGCCGGCTTTGCCGTGGCCTTGGCAAGCTGCCAGATGTTCACGCCTCCGGAAGTCCAGGAGTCCGGCTTCCAGCCGTCCGACAGGCCGATCACGGTCGACAATGTCGGCGCCAACAACAAGCTTGCCGAACTCGCCAAGGCGCAGCATCCGCGCATCCTGGCGACCTATGGCGGCGAGTATTCCGATCCCAAGCTCGAGCGCATGGTTGCCAAGGTGGTCGGCAATCTGACCGTGGTGTCAGCGAACCCGACCCAGACCTATCGCATCACCATTCTCAATTCGCCGAACGTCAACGCTTTCGCACTGCCGGGCGGCTATCTCTACATCACGCGCGGCCTGCTGGCGCTCGCCAATGATTCGTCGGAACTCGCCGCCGTCATCGCGCATGAGATGGGCCACGTCACCGCCAATCACGGCCTGCAGCGTCAGCAACTGGAGGCCGAGGAAGGCCTGGCGACCAAGGTGGTCTCGGATGTGCTCGGCGACAGCCCGACCGCCAAGGCGGCATTGATCCGCGGCAAGCTCAGGCTGGCGCAGTTCTCGCGCAACCAGGAGCTGGAGGCGGATGCCATCGGCATCAAGTCGATCGGCGAAGCCGGCTACGATCCCTATGCCGCTGGCCGCTTCCTGCAATCGATGTCGGCCTATACCGACTTCCGCTCGATCAGCGGTGCCACCGATGCCAGCCTCGACTTCCTGGCGACGCACCCCAACACGCCACAGCGTATCGACCTGGCGCAGCGTCACGCCCGCCAGTTCGGCATGCCCGGGGTCGGCACGCGCGACCGCGATTCTTTCCTCGCCGGCATAGACGGCCTGCTCTATGGCGATACGCCGGAAGAAGGCTATGTGCGCGGCGAGACCTTCCTGCATCCGGGCCTCGGCGTCTCCTTCACGGTGCCGGACGGTTTCATCATCGACAATTCGGCGGCGGCGGTGACGGCGACGGGGCCGGGCGACATTGCGATCCGCTTCGACGGCGTCTCGATCGACAAGAACCGCGCCTTGACCGACTACATCAGAAGCGGCTGGGTGGCCGGTCTCGACGACAGCACCGTCAAGCAGGAAACCATCAACGGCAACGAGGCCGCGACCGCGCATGCCGGCGCGGAAGGCTGGCAGTTCGATATCGCGGTGATCCGCGCCGGCGGTCAGGTCTACCGGCTGCTGACCGCGGCGCCGTCGGCCAGCTCCTCGCTGGAGACGGTGGCGCGCTCGGTCAGCGGGTCGTTTCGTATCCTCAGTCCTGCGGAAAAGGCGGCCTTGAAGCCGCTGCATATCCGTGTGCTCACCGTGCAGCCGGGCCAGACCATGGGCTCACTCGCCGCGCAGATGGTCGGCGTCGACCGCAAGCTCGACCTGTTCCGGGTGCTCAATGCGCTGTCGCCAGGGGCTGCGGTTTCGGCAGGCGACAAGGTCAAGATCGTCACCGACAAGTAAGTCGGCGTCGGCGTTCAGGCCGCTGCGGAATAGTCAGTTTCGACACTGCTTGTGCGGCGATGGCGTGGCTCATCCGGCAGTATTGCCACCGCCGGTATTGCCACCGCCGGTGTTGTGGTCGTGGTCGCCGCTATTGCCGCCACGCCAGGGCGCTGATCCGGTTTCGCCTGGCACTATCGGAGCCTTTGGTTTGCCGATCTTCGGCGGCGGCGCTTTTGGCACAGGTGTACGGATCACCTTTATCTTAGTGATGATTTTCGTCACCACCTTGGGCGTGCACGCCGCGACCGTCAGCGTGCTTGGCCCGGGCGAAAGACCGAGAACGCCCATCGAATAGGCCTCTTGCCGCTCGATGCCGGCCTTGAGGAAAGCCAAGGCACGGGCCGGATCGGCGGGCACGCCATTGCGGCCTTCCTTGAAGATCATCGCAAGATCATTCATGGCGCCGATATGCCCCATCGCTGCTGCCGTGAGCATGAGGTCAAGCCCTTTGCCGGTATCGCGCTGGACGCCGACGCCATTGAACAGGGCGCGGCCCCACGCGCTCATGGCGTAGGGGTCGCCCCTGTCGGACGCTTGCGAATAGAGACCATTCGCTTGCGTGGCATCCACGGGCATCCCTATTCCCGAGGAGGCGAGGTAGCCGAGCTCGTAGACGGCGCGGACGTGTCCCTTGTCGGACGCTTCCTGGATGGCCTTCCTGGCCTCGTCGATGTTGCCGGCGGCCAGCAGCGCCCGCCCGAGTTCGTAACGGAAGCGGGCGACATCGGGATAGGCTTTCACCGCCGCCTCGCAAGCCACGACCGCGCCGCCTGCAATCTCGTTCGGTAACCGGCCGGGGCCGACGCCTTGCAGGTCGAGCGGCTCGCCGGCGGCCTGGTCGCAGGGGTCGACGCTCGGCGACAGCTTCGTCGTCGCCTGTTTGGACGCGTCGCCGGCGCGGATCTGAAAGCCAATCTCGACGGGAGCCGCCGAGCCGATCTGCGGCTCGTAGCGCAATTGGCCGACTTCAGCGGCCATCAGGCTCGACTGTGGCGACAGGACGCGATCCGGCAGGGACAGCGTTCCAACTGCCGGATAGCCGGCGAGTTTGAGGCTGGTCGAAACATCCTTGGCCGGAAAATCCAGCTTCAGCGCAACCGGTCCGACGCCGACCGGGACGCTGATGTCGCGATTCTCGATAGCTTCGGCGGCCGCGGCGGCCTGGATACCGCGCTCCGCCACTTGCTGGCTTTGCTGGGCGTCGGGCGCCGGCGGCGCCGGTTGCTCCGCCTTGCGCATCAGCACGACATCGTCGATCAGCGAGGAATTCTCCCACGGAACCTGCCTGCCATTGGTCGCCTTGACCACGTCGCGGCGCACGGCCGCCATGACGGCGCGGATTTCCTGGTTCGGCGCCAGCGCGCGGCGGGAAAAGGCCGATGAGAAGGGGCTAAGATCGCCGGACCCGTCATAAGCGACAGCGCCGGGCTCGGTGGCAAAGGCAATCAGCGCATTCTGCGAGCCGGTTACCTGCGCGAGCCCGGTGCCGCCGGAGACGATCAACTGGTCGCGCAGCCAGTAGTCCTTGCGCGGGAACGGATCGTTGCGGCAGGCATCGAGGATGATCATCTGGATCTTCGACTTCGTGCGCAATTGCTGCAGCACGTCGTCAAGCCTGATTGTCTGGACCTCCATGTCGGCCGCATCCTTCAGCGACGCATCGACCGGGATCAGGAAATTCTCGCCGCCGATCTGAAAGCCGTGGCCGGAATAATAGACGACGGCGAGATCGGCACCGTCGGCGGCGGCCAGATAGTTGCGGAACTTCTCTTCGAATTGGAGCTTGGTCACGTCCTTGGCGACGAACACGTCGAAGCCGGCCTGCCGGAACGTGTTCGAAACGTCCTCGGCGTCCTTGTCCGGATTCTTGAGCGCCGGGATTTGCTGGTACTGCGAATTGCCGATCACCAGCGCAATCCTTCGATCGGCGCGAGCGTCGAGCGTCGAGAGGCTCATGATAATCAAGGCCGCAAGGAACGAGTAGCGTTTCAGCATGGCAAAACCCACCTTTGTTATGGTCTGGTAGCCCAAAGAGGCTTTTTGCCATGCCTGGATCTTTTAGAGAAATCACAATCCGCAAGCTTAAAAAGAATAGAATCCCCCGCTACAGCGACATATTTTATTTAAGATAAATCTTATATTTTAAATCTCGAATCGTTCTATTGCCGTCAGGCGGCCGTCGCCAGAAATTCCGGGTTCTGTTTCACCAGCGCCAGCTTCAGCTTTTCCATGGCGCGCGCCTCGATCTGGCGGACGCGTTCCTTGGAAATGCCCAGCGTTTCGCCGAGGGCTTCGAGCGTGGCGCCTTCGTCGGTCAGCCGGCGTTCCTCGATGATGCGAAGCTCCCGGGCGTTGAGGGCAGCGAGAGCCGCTTTCAGCCAGAGGGAACGACGCGCGACATCGATCTTGTCGCCGACGATCTCGTCGGGCAGGGGGTCGTCCGAAACCAGGAAATCCATCCGCTCGGTGGCGCCCGCATCATCGGCAAGCGGCGCGTTCAGGGAGGAGTCGGGCGCGGACAGCCGTGAATCCATCATCGCCACATCAGCCTCGGAGACACCAAGCGCAACCGACACCTCGTGGTAGAGCGCTGTGTTGGAGAGCGGCTCCGCGCCATTCGCCAGCCGGGCGCGCAGGCGTCGCAGATTGAAGAACAGGGCTTTCTGCGCCGAACTCGTTCCGCCGCGCACGATCGACCAGTTGCGCAGGATGTAGTCCTGCATAGAGGCGCGGATCCACCATGTCGCATAGGTCGAAAACCGCACTTCGCGCTCGGGCTCGAAGCGGGCGGCGGCCTCCAGCAGGCCGACATGGCCTTCCTGGATCAGGTCGCCAAGCGGCAAGCCGTAATGACGGAATTTCGAGGCCATGGAAATGACCAGCCGCATATGGGCGACGGTGATGCAGTGCAACGCGTTCTGGTCGTTGTCTTCCTTCCAGAGCAAGGCCAGCCGATGTTCCTCATCGCGTTCGAGGTAGGGAGCCTTCATTGCCGCGCGGACCATGATCCGTCCTGCCGTGTCTTCCATCATGAGGCGCTCCCCTGGCTCAGGCGATATAGCCGACGTTACGAACTGGCAGGGCACCGGTTGAAATTGCGGCGTCGCGCCCTAGAACAGCCAAAACTGCCATGCGCGAGAAAGGTTCCGCTGGCGCGGGCAGGCGAGCGATGCCGTCCGGGCGATTTCGATGCGGTTGCCGGGAGTCCTCAAACGCTGCGAAAAATCGCTTTTGGAGAATTTGGTTTCTGGACTTCTTTGTTTTTGAAATCTGGTTCCTTATTCTTTCGACCGGCATCTGTCATTTTCCAGTCCTCACAACAAGCCTGACATCAGGCCAAGGACGGGATCACAAAAAAATGAAATGGCTCAAGTCGCTTATCGTCGCCGGAACGCTGCAGGCCCTGGCGGTCACCGCTGGCCACGCTGGCGCCAATCTCGACCAGATCAAGCAGGCCGGGACCCTCAAGGTCGGCACCGAGGGCACCTACGCACCCTTCACCTATCATGACGCTTCCGGCGCCCTGGTCGGCTTCGACGTCGAAATCGCCAAGGCAATCGGCGACAAGCTCGGCGTCAAGGTCGAGTTCCTCGAAGGCAAGTGGGACGGTCTGATCGCCGGCCTCGACGTCAGCCGTTATGACGCTGTCATCAACGAAGTTGGCATCACCGACGCCCGCAAGGCCAAGTATGCTTTCTCTGATCCCTACATCGCCTCCAAGGCGGTGCTGATCGTGCGCGGCGACAACACCGACATCAAGACTTTCGCCGATCTCAAGGGCAAGAAGGCAGCGCAGTCGCTGACCTCCAACTTCGGCAAGCTGGCCGAGACGAACGGCGCGGAACTCGTCGGCACCGACGGCTTCGATCAGTCGATCCAGCTGCTGCTCACCGGCCGCGCCGACGCCACGATCAATGACAGCCTGTCGTTCCTCGACTTCAAGAAGCACAAGCCCGACGCCAATGTGAAGATCGCCGCGCAAGAGGAAAACGCCGACTATTCCGGCGTTATCGTGCGCAAGGGCGATCCCGAGCTGGTCGCGGCCATCAACAAGGCACTGGCCGATATCAAGGCCGACGGCACCTACAAGAAGATCGCCGATACCTATTTCGGCCAGGACGTTTCGAAGTAACTTTTCGAGTGGGCCGGCCACGGTCCCGCAAACACTCAGCGGCGAGCGTCTTTTGACGGCTCGCCGCTTTTGTCGTGGTATGGCGCCCGCGTTCGCGTTTCAATGATGCCGTCTCGACCATCCTGGAGGGTCTTTCGTGTCGCACTGGCTGCAACTGATGCTGGAGTCGCTGCCTTCGCTGCTCTGGGCCGCGCTGATCTTCACCGTGCCGTTGACGCTGTTGTCGTTCGTTTTCGGGCTGACCGTCGGACTGGGCGCAGCGCTCGGCCGGCTGTTCGGGCCGAAGCCGCTTGTCGCGGTCGTGCGCTTCTATGTCTGGATCTTCCGCGGCACGCCGCTTTTGGTGCAGCTGTTCCTGATCTTTTACGGCCTGCCGTCGGTCGGCATTCTGCTCGACGCCTTCACGGCGGCGTTGATCGGCTTCACGCTCAACATCGGCGCCTACACGTCGGAGATCATCCGCGCGGCCATCGGCTCGGTGCCGAAGGGCCAGTGGGAAGCGGCCTATTCGATCGGCATGACCTGGAGCCAGGCGATGAGGCGTACCATCCTGCCGCAAGCCGGACGCGTCGCGGTGCCGCCGCTCTCCAACACCTTCATTTCGCTGGTCAAGGACACATCGCTGGCCGCCGCCATCACCGTGCCGGAAATGTTCCAGGCGGCGCAGCGTATCGTCGCCACCTCCTATGAGCCGCTGATCCTCTATGTCGAGGCGGCGATCCTCTATCTGGCGATGAGCTCGGTGCTGTCGGCCTTGCAGACGCGGCTGGAGGACAGGCTCAACCGCTATGGCGGCTTCCTGGAGGCACGCGCATGATTGGGCTCACCGATATCGAGAAGCGCTTCGGCGACAATCTGGTGCTGAAGGGCGTGACCGTCGCCATCGCCGAAGGCAGCGTCACCGCGCTGGTTGGCCCCTCCGGTGGCGGCAAAAGCACGCTGTTGCGCTGCATCAACCTCTTGGAAATCCCGACCTCGGGCACGGTGCGGATCGGCGACGAGACGCTTGAGTTTCGTCCGGGCGTCAAGGTGCCGGCCTCCGACATCAGGCGGCTGCGCCTGCAGACTGGCATGGTGTTCCAGAACTTCCAGTTGTTCCCGCACCGCACCGCGATCGAGAATGTCATGGAAGGGCTGGTGACGGTGCTGAAATGGCCGACGGAGAAGGCGCGCGAGCGGGCGCTCGCTCTGCTGGAAAAGGTCGGGATGGCGCACAAGGCCGATGCCTGGCCGGCCACACTATCGGGCGGCCAGCAGCAGCGCGTGGCGATCGCCCGCGCCTTGGCGCCGTCGCCAAAGGTGCTGCTCTGCGATGAGCCGACTTCGGCGCTCGACCCGGAACTGGCGCAAGAGGTGGTCGACGTGCTCGGCAAGCTTGCCAGCGAAGGCACGACCATGGTGATGGCGACGCATGATTTGCGGCTTGCCTCCAAGATCGCGCAGGAAGCGGTGTTCCTCGATGCCGGCGTCATCGTCGAGAAGGGGTCATCCGCCGTGCTGTTCGGCAATCCGGAGCGTGAACGGACGAAGCGGTTCATCGCGACGCTGAAGCAGGAGGCGGAGAAGGAGGGTGGCGGCCAGGCGTAGGCGGCCCTTACCTTGTCTGAGACACAAAAAACCCGGCGCGAGGCCGGGTTTTTCGTGAACTTATAGGCTCAAAAGATCAGGCAGCTTCTTCCTGCTCGGCTTCCTCATTGTCGGCCTTGGCGCCGCGCTTAGGGCCCTTGTTGAGGTTGACCTCGATCAGGCGCACGGCTTCGGTTTCCGACATGCGGTTGACGGCCGCGATCTCGCGGGCCATGCGGTCGAGTGCCGCCTCGTAAAGCTGACGCTCGGAATAGGACTGCTCCGGCTGGTTGTCGGCGCGATAGAGGTCGCGCACGACTTCCGAGATCGAGATCAGGTCGCCGGAATTGATCTTGGCATCATATTCCTGGGCACGGCGCGACCACATGGTGCGCTTGACACGGGCGCGGCCCTGCACGACCTTCAGCGCACGCTCGACATAGTCCTCTTCCGACAGCTTGCGCATGCCGATGGAGGTCGCCTTGGCGACCGGCACCTTCAGGCGCATCTTGTCCTTCTGGAAGTCGATGACGAACAGTTCCAGCTTATGGCCGGCCACTTCCTGCTCGTCGATCGACACGATCTGGCCGACGCCATGCGCCGGGTAGACAATGTATTCGCCGGTCTTGAAACCATGACGCGCACCAGTGGACTTCTTCTGTGGGGTGATCGTTGCCATTACGCCCTGAACTCCTTGTTGTGGGCCGGCGGCGGTGCCGGCTGAACTCGTGCGACCGGGGAAACCGATCGTTAGCCGCACAACAGATGAACCCACCGGAAAGGCCGGGACCGGCAAACCGCACGAACTGCGACCGCCTGGCCCAGATCGCTCTGGTCCGGAATGGGATTTTCACCTTTCAGTGATTTGGGGCGTCTGCGCCATAAATCGACGTTGTGTCACCGGCATGTTTGGCTGATGTAACACAAAAAGTCGGAAGAATCAAGGTTTTGCTGCATAAGCGAAGGCCACAACCAATCGCCGCCTGTCAAGGCGGTTAATCCAGTGTGCCCGTTACGCTGCGTCATACAAGCCTTTACGGCTGTATTGTCAATCGCCTTCGCCGGGCTCGGCCGAGAAGTATTTCTCGAACTTGCCGGCCTCGCCGTCGAACGTCTTGGCGTCGGCCGGCGGTTCCTTCTTGGCGGTGATGTTGGGCCATTTCTCGGCATATTCGGTGTTGATCTGCAGCCATTTGTCGAGACCGGGCTCGGTGTCGGGCTTGATCGCGTCGGCGGGGCATTCGGGCTCGCAGACGCCGCAGTCGATGCACTCGTCGGGATGGATGACGAGCATGTTTTCGCCTTCGTAGAAACAGTCGACCGGACAGACCTCGATGCAGTCCATGTATTTGCACTTGATGCAATTGTCGGTCACGACATAGGTCATCGGTCGGCTCCGGGATGTCCCAGCTTAATGGGCCAGTTTTCTTGGGCTTTTTCCGTGAGGTAACGCCTTTGCCCATCGCTTGCAAGGGTGGCGATGCCCGTCGGCTTCGGCGTTTCAGGAATGGCATTCCAGGCCGCAGGCGCGACAAGGGCGTGCGATGTCGCGTGGAGCGGCTTGTTTGCCGGGTTCCGTTCCGTCGCGCGTCCGCCGTTGGCCTGAGATCGGCTCACTTTAGAGCCGGCAGGTCTCACTCTTCGCCAAGCAAACGGTCGGTCTGCCGGCGCTCTCTTTTGGTCGGGCGGCCGCTGCCGGCCTCGCGCAGCGCCGGGATGGCATCGGGAAGCACCTCGCCCTTCGGCGTCGGCGGGGGCGACATGTCCTCATAGAGGGTGCGGGCTTCCTCAGCCGGGCCGCGCCTGACCCCGGCGCCGAGCACCTTCCAGACGAAAATGCGGCGGTCGAGCGTGATGGTCAGCACGTCGCCCGGCTTGACCAGATCGGAGGCCTGCGCTGCTTTGTCGCGATTGATGCGCACCCGCCCGGCGACAACCAGCTTCGCCGCCAGCGAGCGCGATTTCACCGCGCGCGAGAAGAACAGCCATTTGTCGATGCGCTGGCGGCCTTCAGCAACCATCGAACCACACCGAGCCTACTTCTTCAGCTGGTCGCGCAAGGCGGCAAGCTTGGCGAAGGGCGAATCCGGGTCGAAGCGCACTGGACGTTCCTCGCGCGGCTTTGATTGGAAGGCCGGCTTTGCGCCGCCCTTGCCGCGATCGGGACCACCCTTGCCCTCGGGCCGGCCACCCTTCCAGTCGGGACGGCCTTCGCGGCGCTCGGGACGTTCGCCTTGCGGGCGGCCGTCGCGGCGCTGTTCGCCTTCACCTTGCGGCTTGGGCTTGAACTTCGAACGATCGAAGCGCGGCTTGCCGGCGCCATCGCGTCGTCCCTCGGGACGTTCTCCGGGAGCAGCCGTGGCCTGTGCGCCGGCGGCATCGGTGGGGGCATTGTTTCGGCCGCGCGCTTGTCCGTTGCGCTGGCGGTTGTTGCGACCTTCGTGATGACGGGGGCGCTGTTCGAAACGACCCTGGCGCCACAGCAGGATCGGTTTGGGCGCTTCGGCCACTTCACCCTCCCCCTCGTGGGGAGGGTCGGCGCGCAGCGCCGGGGTGGGGGGAGCGGCGGTACCGTCAGCACTGCCTGAATCGTTGGCGCCATCACCCCCACCCGCGTCGCTTCGCGCCGCGACCTCCCCCATCGAGGGGGAGGTTAGGGCGTCGGCGCCCTCAGCGACACTGACGTCAGCAATGGCTTCCGCCTCTGGCTCGGCAGCAGCCACTTCGGCAACAGCGGCCTCTGTAGCGGGCTCTTCCACGGCTTCGGCCGGAGTTTCCGGTTGCTCCTCCGCGACGGGCTCCGCCGCCACTTCCGCGATGGCTTCGGCCGGCGCTTCGATGGCGGTCTCGGCAACAGCCGGCTCCGAACCCTCGACCGCCGCTTCGGCGGCTGCATCCGTTGCCGCGGCTTCCGCCGCCTTGGCCTGCTCGGCGCGTGCGGCTTCTTCCGCCGCAAGCTTTGCTGCAGCGGCTTCGCGTGCGGCAGTGTCCTGCGCCTCGAGCCGAGCCTTGACTTCGGTCGCCGGCTTCGGCTCGGCGCGGTAGCCGAGACCTTTCAGGATCTCTTCCATGTCGTCGGCGGTGGCGCCGAGGATCGACATCATCGGCGGCGTCACCATGAAGGAGTGGCCATCATAGGCGCCGTCCGGACGCTGGCCGAGGCCGGGCTTCCAGTTGGTCGCCGGACGGATGAGGTCCGCCAGCCGTTCCAATATGTCGATGCGCACGGCGCGGCGGCCGAGATTGCGGTAGCCGGCAAGCTTGTAGAAGGCCTTGTCGAAGGCCGGATCGATCACTACCGAGGTGCGGCCCGACGCCAGCGCGTGGACCACGTCGCCGAAACCAGGCTTGTCCTTGCCGTCGTTCTTCAGCGCCCACAGCAAGGTCACCAGCCCGGCAGGCGCCGGCTTGATCAGCGCCGGCACGAAGACATGGTAGGCGCCGAAGCGCACGCCGAGCCGGCGCAGTGCCGCGCGGCCTTCCTGGTCGAGCGACTTCATCTCCTCGGCGATGTCGCGGCGGTTGATGAGGCCGAAATTCTCGACCAGCTGGAAGGCTATGCCTCGACCGATACCGGAAATCTGGTCGGCGTTCTTCAGGTCGACCAGCGGCTTCAGCAGCGACTCGATCTGGAAATTGACGAACCGTTCGGCACGCGCGGCGACCTTGTCGCGCGCCGGGCCGGTCAGTTGTTCGTCGGCCAGCAACACCAGGCGCGGCTTCAGCGCGTCTTCGCCGGAGACCAGCGTGCCGATCGGCGCACCGATCCAGCGCAGCGTGCCGTCCGAGCCGAGCGCCAGGTCGCCGTTGGCGCAGGCGCCAAAACGTTCGGCACGCGCCTCGAATTCGGCGGCCAGCGCCTTTTGCGCGGCCGTTCGCACGGCCTTGGCGTCTTCGCCGCCGGCGGTCTGGTCGGCGGTGAAGCGGAACCCTTGCAACTCGCCGACATGATGGCCTTCGACAAGGACGGTTCCGGTAGGACTAATTTCGGCTTCAGGCATGGTATTTTCTCTAAGGCGCCGCATGAGGACGGAAGTCCTGCGGTCTACGAAGCGTTTCGTCAACCGCTCATGCAGCGCATCCGACAATCTGTCTTCGATTTCGCGCGTCTTTTCCTGCCAGTGTGCCTGATCGGCCAGCCAGCCGGGCCGGTTCGACACGAATGTCCAGGTGCGGATCTGGGCGATGCGGTGCGACAGCGTGTCGATGTCGCCCTCGGTGGTGTCGGCGCGGCGCACCTGCTCGGCCATGTAGTTTTCGTCGACATGGCCGTGGCGGGCAAGATCCATGTAGATCGAGGCGATGAGGTCGGCATGCTGGGCCGGCGCGATCTTCCTGTAGTCAGGCAGAGCACAGGCTTCCCAAAGCAGCGCCACGCGCTTGGCATCGGTGGCGAGAGCGCGGATGTCGCCGTCGCGGGAGAGATATTCGAGCGCCTGTGCGTCGACCGCCGGCAGCGCGCGCGTCAGGCCCTCGACCGGTGCGTTGGTCTCGATCGAGCGCTTCAGCGCATCGAGGCTGGCGAAGTCGAAATGCGCGGTGCGCCACTGCAGCACCTTCACCGGATCGAAATCATGGCTCTCGATCTTCTTGACCAGGTCTTCGTCGAGCGGGTCGACCTGACCGGTGACGCCGAAGGTGCCGTCGCGCAGATGCCGGCCAGCGCGGCCGGCGATCTGGCCAAGCTCGGCCGCCGTCAGATTGCGATACTGGTAGCCGTCGAATTTGCGGTTCTGGGCGAAGGCGACATGGTCGAGATCGAGGTTGAGGCCCATGCCGATGGCGTCGGTGGCGACGAGATAGTCGACATCGCCCGACTGGAACAGCGCCACCTGGGCGTTGCGGGTGCGCGGCGAGAGCGCCCCGAGCACGACGGCGGCGCCGCCCTGCTGGCGGCGGATCAGCTCGGCGATGGCATATACCTCGTCGGCGGAGAAGGCGACGATCGCGGTGCGCCGCGGCAGGCGGGTTAGTTTCTTCGAACCGGCATAGGCCAGGTGCGACAGCCGCGGCCGCGTCACCACCGAGACGCCCTTCAGCAGGCGCTGCAGGATGCCGTGCATGGTGGCTGCACCCAGCAGCAGCGTTTCCTGGCGGCCGCGCAGATGCAGGATGCGGTCGGTGAAGATGTGGCCGCGCTCGAGGTCGCCGGCGAGCTGCACCTCGTCGATGGCGACGAAGGCCGCGTCGGTCTCGCGCGGCATGGCTTCGACGGTGCAGACCGAATATTTGGCGCCTGGCGGCTGGATCTTCTCTTCGCCGGTGATCAGCGCCACCTTGTGGGCACCGACCTTTTCGCAGACGCGGGTGTAGACCTCCCGGGCCAGCAACCGGAGCGGCAGGCCGATGATGCCGGTCTCATGCGCCACCATGCGCTCGATGGCGAGATGGGTCTTGCCGGTGTTGGTCGGCCCAAGCACGGCGGTCACGTCGCGGCCCGACAGGATCAGCGGCTCGGTGTGTTTGGGCTGGATGTTCATCGGCTCGGAAATATGGGCTTTCAGGCCTCTGGTTGTCGGGAGCGTGCCTCAACTGGCGCGTATGACAGGCGACACATAGGGATTTCGGGCGCGAAGCGAAAGCGGAATGTTCCACCGGCGGCTCGAAGGGCAACTCTGTCTGGCGCTAAATTGGCTGCTGCTTAACTGATGGAACGAGTCTGGAACGAATCAGCGACGAATCGGCGACTCGCTCAGATTCAGCTTTTGTTCACGGCTACATATGGATTTTGTGACCATGAGTCTCACCACATGCTGAATCGTCGAACTGGCCCGTTTTATGCTGGGCGATCTCTGCCCTTAACCTTTGCCGGGCAACGAGGGCAGCGACCCGGCGTCCGCCGCTCAAGATTATGAAATTGTTAATCTTTCTGAACTGAGCGTTAAGCAGCTACAGCGGATTCCGGGCCATTAACGTTAACTTCTGCTCAAAGCCGGAACGAATCGGCGACAAAGCAGCGCCGAAGCTATTTTCCCGTTTTGTTCCCTCAATATCTTGTGTTGTGAACAGCTTATCCACCGACAATCCACAGGCTTGGCCACAGGGTTCGCACAGACGCCGCTGTCGCCATTAACCTTTGCGTGCCGGATTGGGTCATCGCGCCGCGGTGAGGCGTTTTGGCTCCTGGGCGTCAATTGGAAACGGACCGGTTTCCCGGTCCGTTCGTCACGGGTTGAAGCCGCTGGACGTCTCAGGCGAAGTACTGGCCGCCATTGGCCGTGATGGTCGAGCCGGTGATGAAGCCGGCATCTTCGGAAGCGAGGAAGACGACGCAACGCGCGATCTCTTCCGGCTCGCCGAGGCGGCCGACCGGGATCTGCGGGATGATCCGTTCGTTGAGCACCTTCTCGTCGATCGCCTTGACCATCTCCGTGGCGATGTAGCCGGGGCAGATAACGTTGACGGTGATGCCCGCGCGAGCACCCTCTTGCGCAAGCGCCTTCGAGAAGCCGATATCGCCGGCCTTGGCGGCGGAATAATTGACCTGGCCGGCCTGGCCCTTCTGGCCGTTGATCGAGGAGATGGTAACGACGCGGCCGAACTTGCGCTCGCGCATGCCGTTCCACAGCGGATGCGTCATGTTGAAAACGCCGGACAGATTGGTGTCGATGACCTCTTTCCACTGGTCGCGGGTGATCTTGTGGAACATGGCATCGCGGGTGATGCCGGCATTGTTGACCAGCACAGAGACCGGGCCGAGGTCGGCCTCGACCTGTTTGATGCCGGCAGCGCAAGCGTCATAGTCGGCGACCGACCATTTGTAGACCGGAATGCCGGTTTCGGCCTTGAACTTCGCCGCCGCCTCGTCGTTGCCGGCATAGTTGGCGGCAACCGAGTAGCCGGCGTTCTTCAAAGCTATCGAGATCGCCGCGCCGATGCCGCGCGATCCACCCGTGACGATTGCAACCTTGGTCATGCATTTCCCCTTTTTGAAATCGCCCTGTTGTCGGGCTTAGCAGGCACTGGATAGGAAACGGGCGGCTCGCGCCGCCCATCTTCAGTTTTTGTCAGAGCGCTTCCACGCAGAGCGCGACGCCCATCCCGCCGCCGATGCAGAGCGTGGCAAGGCCCTTCTTGGCGCCACGCCGGCGCATCTCGTAGACCAGCGTGTTGAAGATGCGGGCGCCCGAGGCGCCGATCGGGTGGCCGATGGCGATGGCGCCGCCATTGACGTTGACGATCGAAGGATCCCAGCCCATGTCCTTGTTGACGGCGCAGGCTTGGGCGGCAAAGGCTTCGTTGGCTTCGACAAGGTCGAGATCGCCGACCGACCAGCCGGCCTTTTCCAAAGCCTTGCGCGAGGCCGGAATGGGTCCGGTGCCCATGATCGCTGGATCGACGCCGGCGGTTGCCCAGGACGCGATGCGCGCCAGCGGGGTGATGCCGCGCCTTGCGGCTTCGGCTTCGCTCATCAGCAGCGCGCCGGCAGCACCATCATTGATGCCGGAAGCGTTGGCGGCGGTCACCGTGCCATCCTTGTCGAAGGCCGGCTTCAGCTTGGTCATGGCGTCCAGTGTGGCGCCATGACGGATGTATTCGTCCTGGTCGACGACCGTGTCGCCCTTCCTGCCCTTGATGGTGAAGGCGACGATCTCGTCCTTGAACTTGCCTGCCTTCTGCGCGGCCTCGGCCTTGTTTTGCGAGGCCAGCGCGAACTGGTCCTGGTCGTCGCGGGTGATCTGGAACTGGCGGGCGACGTTCTCGGCGGTGTTGCCCATGTGGTAGCCGTTGAAGGCATCCCACAGCCCGTCCTTGATCATGGTGTCGATCATCTTGTAGTCGCCCATCTTGACGCCGGCGCGCAGATGCTCGGCGTGCGGCGACAGCGACATCGATTCCTGGCCGCCGGCGATGATCACCTTGGCGTCGCCAGTGGCGATCTGCTGCATGCCGAGCGCAATGGCGCGCAGGCCCGAGCCGCAAACCTGGTTGAGACCCCAAGCGGTGGTTTCCTTGGGCAGGCCGGCAATGATCGAGGCTTGGCGGGCCGGGTTCTGCCCTTGAGCCGCGGTCAGCACCTGGCCGAGGATGACCTCGTCGACCTCGGCGGCCTCGACACCGGCGCGCGACAAAAGCTCCCTGATGACGACGGCGCCGAGTTCATGAGCCGGGGTGGCGGCAAAAGCGCCGTTGAAGGAGCCGACGGCCGTGCGCGCGGCGCTGGCAATGACGATGGAATCGGACATTTTCTTCTCCAGACTTCAAGGTGTTGTTCTGTCGTTGAGGACTTTTCTTGCCCTTTCCCAACCCCAAGTCAAACCGGAAATCGGCATGGCGCCCATGCGCGCCAAGCAGGTCACGCGTCGCCGTGCCGGCAGGCTGGCCGCTGCTGCGCAGCATATTTTGCCTGCTATGCAGCATTATGTGATCCCGCACTGCACAAACTGCTTGGAATTATGAGGCTTTTGCGCATATCCTCGAAAAGGGCGCAATCGTTACCGGCTGCTTACTCAGGCGCGCCGGTGTCCGGGGAGGATGCAGATGGCCGCAAAAGACGATCCGATCATTATCAAGAAATACGCCAATCGCCGCCTCTATAATACGGGGACGAGCACCTATGTGACGCTCGAGGATCTGGCCGAGATGGTCAAGAAAGGCGAGGAGTTCACCGTCCAGGACGCCAAGACCGGTGACGACATCACGCATCCGGTGCTGACCCAGATCATTTTCGAATTGGAGAACAAGGATGGGCAGAACATGCTGCCGATCCCGTTCCTGCGCCAGCTGATCGCCTTCTACGGCGACCAGATGCAGATGATCGTGCCGAGCTTCCTCGAACAGTCGATGATCGCTTTCTCCAAGGAGCAGGAGCGGTTTCGCGAGCAGATGAAGGGCGCAATCGGCAAGTCGCCGCTGGACGTCATGAAAATTGCGACGCCGATCAAGGCGCTGGAAGAACAGACACGCCGCAACATGGAAATGTTCCAGAACGCGATGCGGCTGTTCACGCCTTTCCCCCCCACAGGCTCGGCGCCGGCCGCGGCTCCCGCCGAACCGGCCAGGAAGGATGCGCCGCCGGAGAAGTCCGACGATCTGCAGCAGTTGAAGGACCAGATCGCGGCGATGCAGCGCAAGCTCGACACGATGTCGTGAGCCGGTAAGGCACGGCTACGCGTTCGGATCACGCCCGCAGAGCACCAGGCTCCTTGCCTGAGGCGAAAGGCAGCTCTTCGTCCTGCCAGCCTGTTATGCCGCCGATCATGATCTTGACCGGCAGGCCGAGGCTGGCCAGCTTGAACGCCGCCCGGTCCGCGCCATTGCAATGCGGGCCGGCGCAATAGACCACGAACAGCGTGCCTGCCGGCCATTCTGCCATCCGCTCGGCCGATATCTCACGGTGCGGCAGATGCAGCGCGCCGGGTACATGGCGGCGCTCATAGGCATCAGGCGAACCGACCACATGCAGAAGCACAAAGTCCGGCTCGCCGGCGCGCAGGGTCGCGGCGACGTCGGAACAGTCGGTCTCGACGGAAAGCCGGTGCAGGAAATGGTCCCGGGCGATTTCCGATGCTGCCGCCGGAATGTCTGTCACATAGCTCATTATGGGTCTCCATCTCTGATGGGGCTGGTCTCCATCACTTTTGATGGAGCTGAGGTAGCGCACCGAGCCAGGCGATTGCAGCTGGCAGCTTTGCCATATATCGTCAAGATCATGCCAAATATGCCGCCTGCCAAACCGCTCCCTCCCAATCGGCTTGTCGTTGCTGTCGCCTATGACGGGCTGTGTACGTTCGAGTTCGGCGTGGCGGCCGAGATGTTCGCCTTGCCCAGGCCGGAGATGGGTGCGGATTGGTACCGTTTCGCAGTCGCCGGCATCGACGCCGGCGAAATGCGCGCAATGGGCGGTGTACGCATCGTCGCCGACGGCGGACCTGACCTGATCGGCGAGTCCGGCACGGTGATCGTGCCGGGATGGCGCGGTGTGGAGTGTCCAGTGCCGCCCTTGCTGATCGAAGCGCTTCGCAAGGCCAATGAGCGGGGCGCGCGCATCCTGTCCATCTGCTCGGGCGTCTTCGTGCTTGCCGCGGCCGGGCTGCTGTCAGGCAAGAAGGCAACCACGCATTGGCGCTACAGCGAGCGGCTGAGGGAGATGTACCCGGACATCACCGTGGTTCCTGACGTCTTGTACATCGATGAGGGAAATGTGCTGACATCGGCCGGCAGCGCGGCCGGCATCGATCTGTGCCTGCACTTGGTCCGGCGCGACTTCGGCACCAAGGCGGCCAACATGGTGGCACGCCGCCTGGTCGTGCCGCCGCATCGGGATGGCGGCCAGGCGCAGTATGTCGAGAGTTCCGTTCCGGAGCCGCACGAACGCAGCCGGCTCGGGCCGCTGATCGACAGAATGCGCGCTGACATCGCCGCCGACTATTCTGTTGCCACTTTGGCCGGCCTGGCTGGAATGAGCGAGCGAACATTTCTGCGCCGCTTCGCCGCCGCGACCGGTGTCACGCCGGCCCGCTGGCTGCTTTCGGAGCGGCTTTCGCGGGCGCGCATGCTGCTGGAAGACACGAGCCTGCCGATCGAGCGCATTGCCGAGACGGCCGGCTTTGGCGCGACGGCGACGTTGCGGCATCACTTCCGCCGGCAATTCGCCACCACGCCCGCCGCCTATCGGGCGCGGTTCGGGACCAATGCCAACTCCGCCTGACGACTTCGCACGCCGTCAGGGCAATAGTCCCTCATAGCGGCCGCGTGGCCGGATGATGCTGCCGCTGACGATCTGTTCGACCATGTGCGCGGCCCAGCCGACGCTGCGTCCCAGCGCGAACAGATGGAACGGCGCATCGCGCGGCAAGCCGAGACTGCGTGTCAGCGCAGCCAGGGCGAAGTCGATATTCGGCCGCGTGCCGGTCATGGCAATTGCGGCCTTTTCCAACTGCTGCAGTGTCTCGTCGACGGGGATAGCGGCCAAAAGTGCGGTGGCACGGGGATCCCCGTCGGGATAGAGCGGATGGCCGAATGCCGGCAATGGCCGGTCGTGGCCGAGCCAGCGCCGGATCGCTGCATCGGCGCCGTGTCTTGCGGCATCCTCGGCGAGCTGCATCACAGCCTCGCCGGCGCCGCCATGGCGCGGGCCGGACAGCGTTGCCAGGCCCGCCAGCAGGCATGCGGCAGGCGAGGCTCCGGTCGAGGCCGCAACGCGGGCAGCGAAGGTCGATGCGTTGAGTTCATGATCGGCAAGCAGGACAAGGGCGCACCGTATGGCTTCCGCGCCGGCATCATCCACCGACCAGCCTCGCGCCAGCCGCAGATGGACGGGCTCTTTGCCGGCTGCGGCGCCCAGCGACTGAGCCAGCGCTCCCACCGTTTGCGCGGCCTCGGTGCACAGCGAGGCGGCGCTGCGTCCAAGAGAAGGCCTCCCCTGACTGGCAAGCAAGGCAAGCTGTGCAAAGGCCGAGGCGCGGCCGACTGGATGAGGTGTCTGCGACGACGGCGCCTTGAAAGCCACCGGTTCAGCCAGGCTCCACAGCACAGTGGCGGTTTCCTCCAGAGTCGCCGATTTGGAGAGCGAAACGGCGTCCTGCCCTCGGTAGATGAGGCGACCGTGCCAGACTGTGGAAATCGCCGTTGCGATCGACGGCTCGCCCCAGGCAATGGCACTTTCGGCGATGGCCGAGGGGCTGCGTCCGCGCGCCCGGCGTGTTGCCAGCGCCGCGATGTCGTCGGCGCGATACTGGCTGCGGCGCGGGTCGGCCTCATCCGGACGCATGCCGATGCGGCCGCGGCTGACATAGGCATAGAGCGTCTGTGGCCGCACCTTGAGCCTCTCCAGCGCTTCTTCCCGTGACAACCATTCAGACATCTTTGGCTCTGATATTGATTCTATTGATCAAGATTGATGCTTGTGTTGCCCAGCCTTATCTCCGATCCGGAAAAGCTTCAAGGAGACAAGGCTATGGCGAATGGGCTCGATGATGTGGTGGCGGCGGAAACCGTGCTGTCCGACGTGGATGGTCTGGGCGGCCGCCTGACGATCCGCGGTCATTCGTTGCCGGAACTGGCCGGCCGATGGACCTATCCGCAGGTTGTTCGCCTGTTGCTGGATGGCTTCTTCGAGGATCTGCCTGGCGATGCCGAACTGGCGGTGAGACTGGGCGAGGCGCGTGTCGAGGTGTTCGACCGGCTCCAACCTTCGCTGTCCTTGCTGGCGCCGCTTGAAATCTACAGCGCCATGCGCGCCGGTATGGCGCTGCTGCCGGATGGCGAGACGCTGACGGACGCTTTGCGGCTGATCGCGGCGCCGGCGGTGCTGACGCCGGCGCTGCTGCGCCTGCAGCGCAGCGAGCAGCCGATCGCGCCGGACGGCAAGGCCGGTCATGCCGCCGACATGTTGCGGATGCTGAGGGGTTCCGTCCCGTCGCCGGCATTGGCAAAAGCACTCGACACCTATCTGGTGACGGTCTGCGACCACGGCCTCAACGCCTCGACATTCGCCACGCGCGTCGTCGCTTCGACATTGGCCGGCCTGACCTCGTCGGTGCTGGCCGGACTCGGCGCGCTCAAGGGGCCGCTGCATGGCGGCGCACCCGGCCCGGTGATCGAGATGCTTGACGCGATCAAGGCGCATGGCGATGCGGCCGGCTGGCTGCGCAACGAGATCGCGCAGGGCAGGCGGATCATGGGGTTCGGCCATCGCATCTACCGTGTGCGCGATCCGCGCGCCGATGTGCTGAAGGCGGTGGTGCGACAGCTGGGCGGCGAGGGCGAGACCGGCCGCCGGCTGGCCTTCGCCGAAAAGGTCGAGCAGACGGCGCTCGAGGTGCTGCGGATCGCCAAGCCGCAGCGCGCGCTGCAGACCAATGTCGAATTCTACACCGCGCTGGTGCTGGAAGCGGCGGGTTTTCCGCCACAGGCTTTCAGCAATGTCTTCGCCGCCGGGCGCGTTTCCGGCTGGATTGCCCATGCGCGCGAGCAGCAGACGACGGGGCGGCTGATCCGGCCGCAATCGCACTATGTTGGTCCGGTGCCGGACCTGGTTGCCTGAAGTTCATTTCTGTTTCTAAAGATCTGAGGCCTCTCCGCATTGGGTGGAGAGGCCTTTTTCGTATGACCGAAATTTCATGTGATCACGCGACCGTGTTCGTGTTCTTGCCTTGGTTCGTCCTTATATGCTGCACTGCAACATAGGCCGCCAATGACTGCTTCCTTCAATGACGTTGGGGCAGGCTGGCGCATCAGCATGACAGGAACGCCATGACGAAGAACGGCAAGGCGGAGGAAAAGAAGAAGATCAACATCGCGCTTCAGGGCGGCGGCTCGCATGGCGCCTTCTCCTGGGGCGTTCTGGATCGCCTGCTGGAGGATGGCAGGCTGGAGATCGCAGCAGTGTCCGGCACCAGCGCCGGCGCCATGAACGCGGTGGCGCTGGCCGACGGATATGTGCGCGGTGGGGTCGAGGGCGCGCGCAAGAAGCTCGACGATTTCTGGCGCGCCGTGGCGGCGAAAGGCCGGTTCAGTCCGGTGCAGCGCATGCCGTGGGATGTCGCCTGGGGCAATTGGTCGATCGAGAACACGCCGGGCTACGTCGTCTTCGACACCATGTCGCGGGTGTTTTCGCCCTATGTCGCCAACCCGCTCGGCCTCAATCCGCTGCGCGACGTGGTGCAGCAGGAGATCGACTTCAAAAATGTCCGTGCCTGCAAGTCGATGGAGCTGTTCATCTCCGCCACCAATGTCGAGACCGGACAGTTGCGGGTGTTTTCCGATGGCGAGATCGACCTCGACACGGTGATGGCCTCGGCCTGCCTGCCGCAATTGTTCCGCGCCGTCGAGATCAAGGGCGTGCCCTATTGGGATGGCGGCTATGGCGGCAACCCGGCGCTGTTCCCGTTTTTCAAGACGGCGGCGACCGAGGATGTGCTGCTGGTGCAGATCAATCCGGTGGTGCGCGAGGGAACGCCCAGGAGCGCCAACGAGATACAGAATCGCATCGACGAAATCACCTTCAATGCCGGGCTGCTGCGCGAATTCCGCTCGATCGCCTTCGTCAAGGAACTGATCGCCGCCGGCCGGCTGCCGCATGGCGAGTACCGCGACATCCGCATGCACCGCATCGATGCCGACGAGGCGTTCAAGGACCTGTCGGCATCGTCGAAGGTCAATGCTGAATGGGCGTTCCTGACCTATCTCAGAGATCTCGGCCGCACCGCCGCCAGCGACTGGCTGGACGAGAATTACGACGCGGTCGGTAAGCGGCCGACGCTCGATCTCTCCGGTGAACTCGATGACGGCTACAAACCGGTGCGCGGTCCCGCACCGGGCCGCCGGGTCAAGGAGTTCCTCGCCGCACGCAAGAACCCAGAAGCGGAGCGCCGCCGGGCCTGAACCCGCCGGCGCCGAAGGAGCAATAGCCGATCTGGTCAGCCGCTGCCCGGCTATCTCCGGATCGATCAAGACCATCAGCGAGGTCTTCCGGAAATCGGAATAGCGGGTGGGGCGATCCGGCAAGGCGACAACCTTCGCGTGTGGAGGAAGCTTCATCATGCTGACGCCTGCTGCCACCAACATTCCCACGATGCCGAGCGCGGTCGGACAGTGTGGCTGGAAAATCGTGAGCGGAACGATCGACACCAGTCCTGCGAATTGACACGGAAAATGGCCTGAGCTTCCGCAGCCGCACCGTGTTCGCGTCACCTCGCGAACCGGGGGCCACCCCGATCTCAGACGCTCCAGTGCCGTGGGGTGCCGACGCTCCCGACGCCGGGTTCAATATCAACGAACCGGCCTCGGGCAATCTCCGCCTGATTGGCACATCGTGACATTTTCCGAGCAATTCCAATGTATTGGTCAGGCGACACGTCGCTGGAGCTTGATGTCCTTCGTTGACCGAAAGTGATCTGGCCAGTCGGTCAAAATCCGCATCAAGGGTAAATAGTCCGGTGGGTGATGACGCCGGTATTTCGACGAGCATCGCGTTGCTTGTCGGCAATGACGGATCGGTCGTTCGGGACTGGTCTTGGGAGGGCAGATCATCAGCCGGCTGCAAGTCCGCTGAACCGGTATTTTAGCAAGTCGAGAACAGTTTCGCGGCGGCCACACCTTGCCCGGCTACGCAATGCTGCTGCAACTTTCGGACTATATTGCAGTGCAACTTTGATGTAGAAGCACGCTCGCCTATCACGGCAAATTGAACACGGTCAGGCGCGCACCCATATCGGCGACGCGCCCGCGTCATGAAGGCGCGGTGCTGGCCGAACCCGCAGTGGAAAAATGACGATGCCTAAAATCAGGTTTCACAAGCTTGCAGCCATTGTTGTGCTCATTGGTTTCGCGGCGTGGATGGGGACAGGCGAATTCTCATCGGTCGGCAGCGTAGCGGCCAACAGGGCCAAGGCGGCCGAAGTCGAGCAGGGCAAGGCGCCGGATGCGAGCAAGCCGAAGACGGCGGAAGCCGAACCGAAGACGCCGCTGCGCACGGTTGCCGTGGTGACGCCACCGCGCAAGACCTATGCGCGCGCCATCCGCATTTCCGGGCTGACCGAGGCCGACAAGCGCGCCGTGCTTGCCACCCGCGTCGCCGGCGTCATCGACAAGCTGCCGGTCAAGCAAGGCGATCACGTCAAGACCGGTGATCTGGTGCTGATGCTGGCGGCCGAGGAAAAGATCTCGATGGTCGACAATGCCAAGCAACTCGTGGCTCAGCGCCAGGCAGAACTGGACGCGTCGCTGCGGCTGATGAAATCAGGCAATCTGCCCAAGTTGCAGCTTGACACCGCCCGCTCCAATCTGACCTTGGCGCAGTCGCAGCTGGATACCGCGCAGGCCGAGCTTGACCGAAACGAAGTGAAAGCGCCGTTCGACGGTGTCATCGACCGGGTGCCGGTGGAACTCGGCAGCTCCGTCATGCAGGGCGGCGAGGTGGCGACCATCCTCAAGCTCGATCCGGTGATCGCGCGTGGCGAGATCAGCGAGCGCGACCTCGGCTATCTCAAGCTTGGCGACAAGGCCAATGTGCGGCTGGTCAGCGGCCAGACCGTCGAAGGCACCGTGCGCTACATCAGCCGCGACGCGTCGTCGGCGACCCGCACCTTCCGTATCGAGGTCGCCATCCCCAATGGCGATGGCTCGGTGCCGGCCGGCATGACGGCGGAAATCCAGCTCAGCGCATTGCCGACCGATGCTGTCCTGCTGCCCCGTTCGGTGGTGACGCTCGGCGACAAGGGCGATCTGGGCATCCGCGCCGTCGGCAAGGACAACAAAGTGGCGTTCTTCCCGATCGACCTCGTCGACGACACGCCGACCGGTCTCGTGCTTGGCGGGATCCCGGTCGATGCGCGCATCATCGTCGCCGGCCAGGAGCTGGTGAAGGAAGGCGATGAGGTCAAGCCGGTCGAGGCCGACCAAGCGACCATCAACAAGCTGATCGGCGAAGCCACCGCTGGGACGCAGTAGCGCAGGGGCGCCGGCGCGGGGCCTTGGCCCGGCGACGACCGTCCGTTCGCCGAAATCAACAGCAGGCAGAAGTCATGGATATCGTCAGACTCGCAATCAACAATGCCCGCCTGACCATCTCGGTCCTGGTCTTCCTGCTGATTGCAGGCTGGGTCGCCTATCAGTCGACACCGAAGGAAGCGGAACCCGACGTTCCGATTCCGATGATGTATGTCAGCCTGATCTATCAAGGCATTTCGCCGGAGGATTCCGAGCGCCTTCTGCTGCGGCCGATGGAAAGCAAGCTGAAGAGCCTGAAAGGCCTCAAGGAAATGCGCTCGGCCGCCTTCCAGGGCGGGGGCTATGTGCTGGTCGAGTTCCAGCCGCAAACCAATCTGGCGACGGCGCTGCAGGATACGCGTTCCAAGGTGCAGGACGGCAAGGCCGACCTGCCGCAGGCGGCCGAGGAGCCTGTCGTCACCGAGGTCAACATTTCCGAATTCCCGGTGCTCGTCGTCACCTTGTCCGGCGAATTGCCGGAACGCGTGCTGGCTGCCGCCGCGCGCGAACTGCGTGACCGTATCGAGGAAGTGCCCGGCGTTCTCGAAGGTTCGCTCCAGGGCTCGCGCGACGATCTCGTCGAAGTCGTCATCGATCCGATGAAGCTGTCGTCCTACGGCTTGCAGCTCGACCAGCTGATTGGCGCCGTTGGTGCTTCCAACAGCCTGGTCGCCGCTGGCAACATCGAAGGGTCGGAGGGCAAATACGCCGTCAAGGTGCCGTCGCTGATCGAGACGCCGGAGGATGTGGCGGCGCTGCCGGTGGTTGCCGGCCCCAATGCCGTGGTGCAGGCCAAGGACATCGCGACGATACGCTCGACCTTCGCCGACGCCACAACGATCACGCGCCTCAACGGCAAGCCGGCTATCGCCATCGAGGTGAAGAAGCGCATCGGCGCCAATCTGATCGACACGCTCACCAAGGTGCGGGAGGTGTCCGATACCTTCGTCAAGACGATGCCCGAGGGCATGCATGTCACCTACACGCAGGACAAGTCGGTCTTCGTCAACCAGTTGCTCGGCGACCTGCAGAACCATGTGATGATCGCCGTCATCCTGGTGTTCATCGTCATCCTCTACGCGCTGTCGGGCCGCGCCTCGTTGCTCATTGGCCTCGCCATCCCGTCGTCCTTCCTGATCGGCATCCTTTTGCTGGCGATGATGGGCTACACGATCAACATGATCGTGCTGTTCAGCCTGATCCTGGCAGTCGGCATGCTGGTCGACGACGCCATCATCGTCACCGAGTTTGCCGAACGACGAATGAGCGAGGGCATGCCCAAACAGGAAGCCTTCGCGCTTGCCGCCAAGCGCATGGCCGGTCCGGTCATAGCGGCGACGATGACGCGCATCGCCGCCTTCTCGCCGCTGCTGTTCTGGCCCGGCATCATCGGCGACTTCATGAAGTACATGCCGATCACGCTGATCGTCACGCTGTCGGCCTCGATGCTCTACGCGCTGGTCTTCGCGCCGACGCTGGGCGCGATCTTCGCCAAGGCGCCGGAGCATCACGCCGA
Source organism: Mesorhizobium sp. CNPSo 4671 (assembly GCF_057784245.1). Classification (NCBI taxonomy): domain Bacteria; kingdom Pseudomonadati; phylum Pseudomonadota; class Alphaproteobacteria; order Hyphomicrobiales; family Phyllobacteriaceae; genus Mesorhizobium; species Mesorhizobium sp. CNPSo 4671. Next base: position 224,431 of record NZ_JBWLUW010000007.1, read on the forward strand.
TGACAATCGCGACGGCTGGTACATGGCTGTCGTCAAGCAGGCGGTGCGCTTCCCCATCACCGTGATGGTGCTCACCGTCATGTTGCTGGCCGGCATCTTCGTTGGCTATTCGAAGTATGGCGCCGGCGTCGAGTTCTTCCCGAGTGTCGAGCCCGACTACGGCCTGCTCTATGTGCATGCCCGCGGCAACCTCTCACTGGCCGAAATGGACACGGCGACCAAGATTGCCGAAAACCGGCTGCTCGGCTGGCCAGGCGTGAAGTCGGTCTATACCCGCGTCGGCAAGTCCGATGGCGGCGGCCAGGACGTGCCCGAAGACGTCGTCGGCGTCATCCAGTACGAATTCATCGACTGGCGCGAGCGCAAATCGGCGAACGATATCCTGAACGATCTGCGTGGCGTCATGGCGGGCATTCCCGGCGTCGACGTCGAGGTGCGCGTGCCGGAAGCCGGCCCGCCGACCGGCAAGCCGATCCAGATCAGGCTTTCGGCCGTCGATCCCAAGGGGTTGGACGAGAAGGCGCGTGCCGTGGCGGCGCGTATCGCCAAGGTGCCCGGCGTCATCGACATTTCCGATGGCTTGCCGCCGCCCGGCGTCGACTGGGCACTCGAGGTCGATCGCGCCAAGGCTGCCCAATATGGCATCAGCCCGACCTCGGTCGGAACGGTGGTGCAGCTTGTCACCAACGGTCTGAAGCTGAGCGAATACCGGCCTGCCGGCGCCGACAAGGCGGTCGATATCCGGCTGCGTCTGCCGGAGGATCGGCGCACGCTGTCGACGCTCGACGAGCTCAGGGTGCAGACCTCACAAGGATCGGTGCCGATTTCGAACTTCGTCGTCCGCAAGGCGAAGCCGAGCGTCGGCATCCTCAACCGCATCGACGGCGCCCGCACCGTGGTGGTGCAGGCCAACGTCGCCGCCGGCGCCCAGGTCGCCGCCGTGCAGCAGGAGGTCACCCAGGCCGTCACCGACATGAATCTCGGCAGCGGCATCCGCTGGAAGCTGGCCGGCTCGAACGAGGACAGCGCGGAAGCCAGCGCCTTCCTCAGCAAGGCCTTCGGTGCGGCGATCTTCCTGATCTTCCTGGTGCTTTTGGCGCAGTTCAACAAGTTCACCAGCGTCTGGCTGGTGCTGTCCTGCGTGGTCATGGCGACGATCGGCGTGTTCCTCGGGCTGTTGATAACCGGCGAGACGTTCGGCATCGTCATGTCGGGTATTGGCGTCATCGCGCTGGCCGGCGTGGTGGTGAACAACAACATCGTGCTGATCGACACCTATGACCGGTTGCGTGAAGAAGGCTGGGACAAGATGGAGGCGGTGCTGCAGACCTGCCGCGAGCGCGCGCGACCGGTGGTGCTGACGGCGGTGTCGGCCATTCTCGGCGTGCTGCCGATCGCGTTCGGACTCGGGTTGGAAATCTTCCATCACGAGACGACGATCAACGCGCCGTCGACGCAGTGGTGGATTTCGCTGTCCTCGGCGATCGTCTTCGGCCTGTCCTTCGCCACGGTGCTGACGCTGGTGGTGACTCCGTCGATGCTGATGGTGTTCACCCGCGCCAAGGTCAAGCCCGGCGCAAGGCGCGGCTTGATCAGCCGGCTGTTCCGGCGCGGCAAGGGCGAGATCTCGTCGGACGCACCGACTGTGGATGCCGGCGCAGAACCCGCGATCGCCTTCCCCAAGGCGGCCGAATAGACAGACCCCGATCTGAACGGCAAAGGCCGCCCGGAACAACCGGGCGGCCTTTTGCATTGTTCCCCCCGGGCAATGTGAAGACATTGCCCTGAAACAATGCGCGGGGAAGTCTCATGCCAATCACCACCATCGTCATCATTGTCCTGATCCTTGTCCTCATCGGCGCGGTGCCGGCCTAGCCGCATTCGCGCTCCTGGGGTTATGGACCGTCGGGCATTCTTGGTGTGGTGCTGGTGGTGATTCTGGTGTTGCTGCTGATGGGCCGGCTTTGAGCTGGCGCGCCGCCTTCAGGCAGCTTTCGAAACGCCGCTCACGGTGGCGATCCCGATATCCTCCAGGGCCTCGGCGACCGCCTGATCCAGTGGCGTGTGAGGGATTTCGCCGATGATGCCCTCCAGCCGCGTCGAGGCCAGCTGGTGCGGCTCGAAGCGCAGATAGGACATCGAGACGATTTCGCGCCACATCGCCACGAACGGGCTGCCGGCGCGCAGCACCCACCAGGGCATCGAGGTCATCTTCAGCGGCCGGCCAAGCGCCTTCTCGGCGGCGGCCTTGATCTGCAGGTCGATGACCGCATGGCCCGGAAAGTTCAGCGCCTCATAGGAGCCGAGCTTGTCGAGATTCTTGGCGAGTGCGACGAAACCCACGGCGAAGTCCGGCAGGTAGGCCCATTCGTGCACCAGATCGGCCGGGCCGGGCGCGGTGTAGACCCCCTTGCTCATCTTGGCGGCGACGATCAGGTCGAACCAGGAGCCGCTGCCGGTGCCGCCGAAGAAATCGCCGGCGCGCAGCAGAATGGTGCGCACCCGGCCTGCGTCGGCCTCGCGGCGGAACAGATCCTCCATGGCGCAGCGGATGCGGCCCTTCTCTGTCGTTGGATGGAACGGCGTGTCTTCCGTGATCACTGCCGGCATCGGCGAGCCGTAATTGTAGACCGTGCCGGGAAAGAGATGCAGCGCATTGTTGGCATGGCAGGCGGCCATGACGCTTTCGGCCATCGGCAGGCATTTGCCCCAGTCGGTATAGATCGGGTTGAGACCGTTGAAGATGATATCGACACCCTCGGTGGCGCGGATGAGCGATTGACGGTCCAGCGCATCGCCGGCAACCGCGGTGGCGCCTTCGAGCTCGACCGGCACCTTGCCGGTGCGGGTGATGGCGCGGACATCAAAGCCCGCGTCGATGAAGGCTTTGGCAACCACGCGGCCGAGCCGGCCATTGGCGCCGAGAATTGCGATCTTAGTCATTTTGAGTTCTCCTGGCTGGTGGTTGCAGTCCGTGTCGGTGTTTGCAGGGCGAATATGATTGCCTCATCGATGAATTGAAATTGACCATGGATGCAGGTTTGATATTCATTATTGAATGGATGACATCGACTGGAACCTGATCAAGAGCTTCGTCACGGTGGCGGAAACCGGCAGCCTGTCGGCCGCGGCGCGAAAACTGTCGGCCAGCCAACCGACGCTTGGCCGACACATCGGCGAGCTGGAGCAGGCGCTTGGCGTCACGCTGTTCAGGCGGGGGCGGAGCGGCTATGCGCTGACGGAAGCCGGGGCCACGCTGTTCGAGCGCGGCAAGGCGGTCAGCGAGCAGGCGAGCGCCTTCTCACGGCTGGCGCTGGGCTCGGTCGAGGCTATCGAAGGCACGGTGCGCATTGCCGCCAGCGAGGTGGTGGCGGCCTATGCGCTGCCCGCCATGATGGCGCGGCTCGGCATCGAGGAACCCGGCATCGAGGTCGAGATCGTTGCCTCGAACCAGGTCGAGAACCTGTTGCGCCGGGACGCCGACATCGCTATCCGGATGGTCAAGCCGGCGCAGAACGAACTGGTGGCGCGCAAGGTCTGCGATATCCCACTCTGCGCCTGCGCGGCCATTTCCTATCTCGAGAGGCGCGGCCGCCCGCTCGGGCCGGCGGACCTCGTCGATCACCCCTTGATCGGCTTCGACCGCAGCGACGAGATGATCAGGGGCTTTGTCCAGCATGGCATCCCTGTCACCCGTGGCAGTTTCCGCTTCAGGGCAGACAACCAGATCGTCCTCTGGGAGGCGGTGCGGGCGGGAAACGGCATCGGTCTTGGCCAGGAGCCGCTGGCCGATCGCGATCCGCTGGTGGAGAAGGTGCTGCCTGGCCTGCCGCTGCCAAGCCTGCCGGTGTGGCTGGCGATGCATCGCGATGTGCGCAGCAGCGTGCGCATCCGCCGCGTGGCGGATTTTCTCCATGAGGACCTGAAACGCTATTCGGCGGGGGCGGGCGCGAATTCGGCGCGCTGAGCGAGCCCCGCCATCAGCAAGACGACGATCAGCAGCACCGACATGGCGATGAAGATCGGCCCGAAGCTGGAATGTTCGGCGACGAAACCGATCGCCGACGGCGCCACCAGAATACCGGAATAGCCCATTGTGGTGACGACGCTCATGCCGGTGCCCGACGAGATGCCTTCCTGGTTGCCGCCGGCCGAAAATATGATCGGCACCATGTTGGCGATGCCGAAGCCGCAAAGGGCGAAGGCGGCGATGGCGAGCCAGGGCGACGGCGACAGGCCGGCAACCAGCATGCCGGCGGCGGCGACAATGGCCGAGCCGCGCAGCGTCGTCACCGCGCCAAAACGGTTGCGCACGCCGTCGCCGAAAAAGCGCATGATCGCCATGACGCCGGAAAAGGCGGCGTAGGCAAGACCGGCGACGGCAAGGTCGGCGCCAAGTTCCTGCCTGAGATACAGCGCCGCCCAGTCGAGCACGGCGCCTTCGGAGACCATCGTCAGAAGCGCCATCAGGCCGATCAGGTAGACCAGCGGGTTTGCCGGCAGCGTGAATTTATGATGCTCGGCCGCTTGCGGTCTGTCCTCGGCGATGAGGTAGCCGACGGCAGTCGCGATCGCCGCGAAGGCAAGCACGGTCACCACCGCGGCATGGGCGAGGTGGCCGTAGTGCTGGATGGCAAAGCCGCCAAGCGCGCCGCCGGCGAAACCGCCGAGGCTCCAGAAGCCGTGCGAGGAGGACATGATGGCGCGGGACAATTTTCGCTCGACCACCACCGCATTGGCATTCATGGCGACATCCATGCCGCCGATCGAGCCGCCGAAGATGAACATGGCGATGGCCGCCAGCGGCACGTTGGGCGCCAGCGCCACCACCAGCAGGCCGAGGCTGCCGCAAAGACCGAACCAGCGCAGCACGGTGCGCGAGCCATGTTTCGAGATCAGGTGGCCGCACCAGGTCATCGCGGTGACCGCGCCGGCGCCGAACAAAAGGATCAGCAGGCCAAGCGTGAATTTCGAGATATCGAGCCGGGTCAGGAACACCGGGATCTGCGGCGCCCAGCTGCCGGTCAGGAAGCCATTGGCAAGGAAAATGGCGGCCACGGCCCATCGTCCGCGAATGGCAGTCTGCATGGCGCTTTGCGCGTTCATAAGGCGAATCCGGTCCGAAATTGGCTTTGCGCGGCAAATTAGATCGATTCAATTCGTAGTCAAGAACTGGACTTGAGGAAGTGCTTGGACCAAAGGCCGAAATAGAACCGACATCGTTGTTGGCGAGCTTCCCTAGGTTGGAGATTAGCGAAAACGCCCCTCGAAGGCGCGTGGTATTGGCCGGCAATGCCCGCCGGCGTGTGCTCAATGATCCTTCGGCCGCCTGGCCTCGAACTCCGCCTTCTTGGCATCCGACGCTTCGGTCTGGTTGAGCGCTTGCCACTCAGCATAGGGCATGCCGTAGACGATCTCGCGCGACTGGTCCTTGCTTAGATCGACGCCCTCGGCATTGGCCGCTTCGCGATACCAGTTCGACAGGCAGTTGCGGCAGAAGCCGGCGAGGTTCATCAGGTCGATGTTCTGCACGTCGCTGCGTTCCCTGAGATGCTCGACCAGCCGGCGAAAGGCGGCGGCCTCGAAGTCGCGCTTCTGCTCGTCGCTGAGTTCGGTCATCGAAACCTCCGTCATAGCGGCCCGGTGCGCGAGCCGAACATCTTCACGACATGTATATCGGGACGGCGGTCGATGGCGTCAACGATCGGCGCCAGACGCTCGGCCCAGGCGATCGCCCCCTTCTGGTCCGCTATCAGGTCCTGGCGGATCTCGATCAGCGCGTGGGCGTAGCCGTTGATGATGGCGTGTTTGAACATGGTGTCGCCGCGCAGCGCGCCGTCATAGGGCTCATTGTCGCCGACGATCAGGTTTTTGTCCTCGGCCAGCATGTCGATCAGCGGCCGCGCCACCCGGTCGTCCTTGTCCCACAGGATGCCGACATGCCAGGGCCGCTGCTTGCCCTGCATGGCCGGCGTGAAGGAATGCACCGAGAAGATGAACGGCGCCTGGCCGGAAGCCTGCGCCACCGAGGCGATCATGGCGCCGACCGCGTCGTGGTAGGGACGGTAGAAGCGGTCGAGCCGCCTTTCGCGCTCCTCTGGCGCGATGGGATAGTTTCCCGGCACCACGGTGCCGTCATAGAGCTGGCGGATGAGCGTCGGATCGTCCTCGCCGCGATTGGGATCGATCAACAGCCGCGAGAAATTGGCGATGACCGCCGGTACGTCGAGCAAGCCGGCGAGTTCACGCGTCACCATTTCAACGCCGATGTCATAGGCGATGTGGCGGTCGAATTCTGCCGCGGGCAGGCCGAGGCTGCCATAGTCCTCGGGCAGGTCGCGGCGGGCATGATCGGCCAGAAGCACGATGCCCCGCTTGCGGTCGCCCTCGACAATGTCGAAAGGCGCGAAAACTGTGGATCGGGTCATTGGCGGGAAATGGTCTGTTCGCTGGCTTCCGGGGAGGGTGCTATCGTCATTCCACGAAGACGACGTGTGCGCAATGCCGTTGTTTGGCCAAGGTTTCCGCTGAAATCTGGCGAGGGGCGACGGATAGTGCGCCGGGAGCCTTCCTAAATCGATTGGAATTGGTCAAAACGGCGCGTTGACATGCGCCCGGACTTTTCCGAAAAGGGGCGCAGAGAGATGCAGATGTGGTTCTTGAGGGGTTTTCGGATGGGTTCCGCCGGCAGGCAGCGCATGCGCTCTGCCTTTGCCTTGCCGTTCCTGACCGTGGCCGTTGGCCTGTCGGCGATGGTGATGGCCTCGCCGGCGCGCGCCGATTTCCGCGTCTGCAACGCCACGCAGAACCTGGTCGGCGTCGGCATCGGCTATCGCGCCAAGGCCGGCTGGATCACCGAAGGCTGGTGGCACATCGAAGGATCGAGCTGCAAGACGTTGATCGAAGGGCCGCTGTCATCAAGGTTTTACTATCTTTATGCAGAAGACGCCGAGCGCGGTGGACGCTGGGACGGCCCGATCAACATGTGCGTGGCTGAAAAAGAGTTCAAGATCGCCGGCGTAAACGACTGCGTCGCCCGGGGCTTCCAGCGCGCCGGATTTCAGGAATATGACACGGGCGAGCAGGCAAGCTGGATGGTCCAGCTGACCGATGAGCCCGCAACGGGAGGCGCACCAGCCGCCCCGGGAACAAATAGTCAATGAGACGCAGCCGCAAGGTCAAGATCCTAGCCACAATCGGTCCGGCATCCTCCTCCGAGGAGATGCTGCAGAAATTGTTCGAAGCGGGCGCCGATGTGTTCCGCATCAATATGAGCCATACCGACCACGAGCTGATGCGCACGCTGGTCGGCCGTATCCGCGCCGTCGAGGAAAAGGTCGGCCGGCCGATCGGCATCCTTGCCGATTTGCAAGGGCCCAAGCTGCGCGTCGGCAAGTTCGCCAATGGCAAGGAAGTGCTGACGCCAGGCCAGACCTTCACGCTCGACGACAATCCCGAGCCCGGCACGTCGACCAGGGTCTACCTGCCGCATCCGGAAATCCTGAGTTCGGTCGAGGCTGGTCACCGTCTTTTGATCGACGACGGCAAGCTAGAGCTGAAGGCCGTGAAGAGCGACGGCAAGTCGATCACCTGCACCGTCGTCGCCGGCACCACGATTTCCGACAAGAAGGGCGTCAGCCTGCCCGATACCGACCTGCCGGTCGGCGCGCTGACCGAGAAGGATCGCAAGGACCTCGACGCGGTGCTCGCCACGGGCGTCGACTGGATCGCGCTGTCCTTTGTGCAGCGCCCCGAAGATCTGGCTGAAGCGCGCAAGATCGCGCGCGGCCGGGCGCTTATCATGGCCAAGATCGAAAAGCCGCAGGCCGTTGCCCGGTTGGCTGAGATCATCGAGCTGTCCGACGCGCTGATGGTTGCCCGCGGCGATCTCGGCGTCGAGATGCCGCTGGAAGCCGTGCCCGGCATCCAGAAGCAAATCACGCGCGCCGCGCGCCGCGCCGGCAAGCCGGTGGTGGTCGCCACGCAGATGCTGGAATCGATGATCACGGCCCCGGTGCCGACCCGCGCCGAAGTCTCCGACGTGTCGATCGCCGTCTTCGAGGGCGCCGACGCCATCATGCTGTCGGCGGAATCGGCTGCGGGTGCCTATCCGGTCGAGGCCGTGGCGATGATGAACCGCATCGCCACCAAGGTCGAAACCGACCCAACCTATGCCGGCATCATCAACGCCCAGCGCTCCGAGCCGGAAGCGACAGGCGCCGACGCCATTTCACTGGCCGCCCGCGAGATCGCCGAGACGCTGAAACTGTCGGCGATCATCACCTACACGGCGTCCGGCACCACCGGGCTGCGCGCCGCGCGCGAACGGCCGCAGGTGCCGATCATAGCGCTGTCGCCGATCCTCAACACTGCGCGGCGGCTGTCGCTTTTGTGGGGCACGCATTGCGTCGTCTCGCCCGATGCCATCGACCTCGACGACATGGTCAATCGCGCGTGCCGCATTGCACTGGAAGAAGGCTTCGGCAAGCCGGGCGACCGCGTCATCATCACGGCCGGCGTGCCGCTGAGGACACCCGGCTCGACCAACATGCTGCGCATCGCTTATGTCGGGTCGGAAACGCAAGGCAGCCGTTAGAGCGGTTCATCCTTCACGGAAACATTGGCCGAGCGCCTTTCAAGAGTGCGGCCCGAATGGCTTCAAGCCGTCGCGATCCTGAGCGCTCTTGCCGCAGCTCCAGCGTGGTCTATGCGTTGAAGAAACCGGCGCGCACGGAGAACGGCGTCATACAGATACTGATCCGGACCCAGCATCTTGCGCTGATTTAATTCGGCCGTGTCGAGCAAGTTGAAATCGACCTTCTCGATCGTGCAGTGCCAACCGGCGCTGTGGGAGGCCCAGCCCCTTCGATGATGGTCCAGGAGGCGGTCGCGGCCGGAGTAACTGTGGTAGTCGAAAGCGATGACGCCGTTCGTCACGTAGATATGGTTTCCCGCGAAGCTCTCGGCCGGAATGATCCGTTCTGCATGAAATCCTTTAAGAGGGCGATGCTTGAGGAAAACACCTGCAAGAATGTGGCATGCGCCGTAACCGAAGAAGATGCGATCCGGCAGCGCCCATCGTCTCTCCGGATTTCTCTTTATGCCATGCTTGAGGACATACATGTCAGGTCGGCGCAAGTTCGGCCTTGGGCTCCTTGATGTCGGCGCATCTGCCGGCACCATAGGCATCGCCGGCGATCCGCGCCTCGACCGTCCTGGCCATCGCCTCCAGGTCGATATCCTTGCCGGCGACCTTCTCGATGGCGCCGACGGCGAGGTCGGCGGCGATCCAGTCCGGCTTGTGGCCGAGATTGTGTACCCAGACGAGTTCAGCGCCCGAGATGTCGCGTACCAGGCCGACGGAATGGATATGGGCGTAGACGACCTTGTCGCGGTCGCCGGAGATGACGATGGTCGGCGCGGTGATCTGGTTGTAGTGCGGTGCGGCGCCAAGCGCATAACGATAGAGCCCGGCGACGTCGGCGGCGTTGGCGCGAAAGGCTGCAGGCCGCAACACCAGCGGAATCGAGGCTGTGTTGAGATAGTTGTCCGGCACCTTGTTGGGTGAGAACACGCAGGTCGTCGCATCGGCCATCTGAAGCGTTCCGGCCGGATAGGTCAATGTCTCGGAAAACAGCCGGCCGATCACCGGAACGGTGGTCAGATCGTAGTACCAGGATGTCGCGCCGCCCGGCCAGGGATGAGTTGCCGGCGCCAGGAAGACGAGACCGAGCGTCTTGTCGGCATGCTCGCGGCCGAAAGCCGCCGTCACCACGCTGCCGAAGGAATGGCCGACGATGATCGCCTTCTTGATGCCAAGACGGTCCATCAGGGCGGCGATGGTGGCGGCCTGCGCCGACGGATCCTCATTGTTGCCAGGGCCGCGCCCCGACCAGCCATGACCCGGCCGGTCGAAGAACAGCATCTCGGCCCGGCCCTCGAGCAGTGGCCTCAGCGGCAGCATCTGATCCCTGAGATTGGCGCTGGCACCGTGGATGAAGACGATCGCTGGCAGCTCCGCATTGGCGGGTGCCGGAATGTGGACATAGTGGATACGGGCGCCGTTGATATCGGCGAATTCTCCGATCGGCTGATAGCGACGCTCGATAAGCCACGAGCCGGCACGGGTGATGCCGACCAGGACAAGGATGAATGCGAGAAGGAAGGCGAAGGCGGCGTAGATCAGGTTCATGCGGGGATATACGGAGGTGGGCCGGGATTGGTTTTGGGGGAGGGCAGTAGGGCAGTAGGGCAGTAGGGCAGTAGGGTGAGTGTTCCGAGGTACCCCTACTGCCTTACTGCTCTATTCCCTTACTCCCTTCAGGGATCAAATTCCCTCGCCAGCAAGCTCTTCGGAAAGTGTCGCGACCTGGTCCTGGGCGCTGCGCATCATCGGGTAGATGGCCAGCACCTTCTGCCAAGCCTCGAGCGCCGACTGTTTGTGGCCGGTCAGTGCCATGATCTGCGCCAGACCCGACAGCGCGCCGAAATGGCGCGGCTCGAGCTGCAGCGTGCGGTCGATGTCGGCCATCGACTTGCCGTAGTTCTTCATCATGAAATGCACTGTGGCGCGCCGGTTCCAGCCTTCGGCATAGGTCGGCTGCAAGGTCACCACCTGGTCGAGGAAATCGAGCGCGACGTCGAATTTCTGGTTATCCATCGCCTTTTGCGACCACAGCATCATCAGATCGATCGAGGCGCTGCCGGACTGGAACCATTCGCTCCAGATGTTGCCGGCGATGCGTTCGGCGGCTTTTTCGTTGCGTTCGCGCTTGAGGTCGGAGAACAGCTTGTCGAGCCGGGCCTGTTTGGTCATCGGCGCGGCGGGAGCCTCCGGGGCAGCCGGCGCTGCGGGCTGATCGTCCGCGGCCCAGACCGGCACGCTTATTGCGCCGGAAACAGGGAGAGCTATCAAAAATGCAAAAAGAATCCGCATCGCCCGATCCTAGTCCCGGGCGGCGGAACAGCAAAGTGATTTTAGCGCGAGAAGGTCGGCAGGCCGACAAGCATCAATGGGCGGAGGCGAAAAGCCTCCGGCCGAAAGCTCAGCCCTGGCGCGCCTTGTAGCGCGGGGCGGTCTTGTTGATGATGTAAACGCGGCCCTTGCGGCGAACCAGCTGGTTGTCGCGGTGACGCGCCTTGAGCGCCTTGAGCGAATTCTTGATCTTCATGGTCTTGCCTGTCGGTGTGGACCCGGTCCCGGGTCGAAATTTTAAGGCGCGCCAGAAGACGCGCCTTTTCAACGGTGGGTGGCTCATAAACGAGGAGCCTTGTCCGTGTCAACCGCAAGCGTGCTCCACACCCCCATATCATCAAATATCCGCCATGTCGGCTCCCTCGGCATTGCACGGTCCCAGGCGGGCTGGGATGATGCCTTGGTTTCAAGTGATTTGGGGGATGACCATGCGCCGAATATTCCTGTCTGCCTGCCTTGTCTTGCTGGCGGGAGCATCGGTTGCACGCGCGCAGGAATGCGACCGCTCCGACGACAGCCAGCAGATGATGAACATCTGCGCCGGCGAAGACTATCAGGCCGCGGACGCCAGGCTCAATGCGGCCTATCAGAACCTGATCAGTTCCGACGATGCCGACAGCAAAAGATTGCTGCAGGCGGCACAACGCGCCTGGATCGCCTTCCGTGACGCCGAATGCGCGCACACCACCGCCGCCAGCGCCGGCGGCTCCATCCACGCGATGGAGGTTTCACAATGCCTGACCAGGCTGACCAATGAGCGCATCAAGCAGCTCGCCGCGTCAGCCAATTGCGAGGAAGGCGATGCGAGCTGCGCCAATTCCGACGAGGACAGCGACGAGGTGCAATAGGCTCGTAGGCGAATTAAGTACGCGGGCTGATGCGGGTGAAGTGGCCCATCTTGCGGCCGGGCCGCGCCTCGGCCTTGCCGTAGAGATGCAGCATCAGATCGGGCTCAGTGAGCAGGGCCGGCACACGCAACACGTCGTCGCCGATCAGGTTCTCCATCACGCAGTCGGAATGGCGATCCGGGGAGCCGAGCGGCAGGCCGGCCACGGCGCGGATGTGCTGCTCGAACTGCGAAACGATGCAGGCGGCTTCGGTCCAATGGCCGGAATTATGGACGCGCGGGGCGATCTCGTTGGCCAGCAGCGAACCGTCGGCCAGCACGAAGAATTCGACGCCGATGACGCCGACATAGTCGAGCGCCGACAGGATTTTCGCCGCCGCCGCCCGCGCCGCCTCAGCCGTTTCGGGTTTGACATTGGCCGGCAGCGTCGAAGTGTGGAGAATGCCGTGGCGGTGGACATTCTCGGCCGGATCGTAGGCGGCCACCGTGCCGTCCAGCCCACGCGCGGCTATCACCGAAATCTCGCGCTCGAACGGCACGAAGGCCTCCAGGATCAGCGGGACATTGCCCATCGCCTCGCAGGTGCCGGCAAAACCGCCCGTTTCCATGTTGCGGAAGACGCGCTGGCCCTTGCCGTCATAGCCCATGCGCCGTGTCTTCAGGATGCCGCTGCCGCCGAACGCTTTCAGCGCCGCCGTCAGTTCCTCGTCGATGTCGACCGGACGAAACCCGGCGGTGGCGATGCCGATGCCGTTGAGGAATGTCTTTTCGCTCACCCGGTCCTGCGCCACGTCAAGCGCGCGCGCCGGCGGATAGACCGCAACCTTGGCGGCAAGCGCTTCTGCCGCCGCGACCGGCACGTTCTCGAACTCGTAGGTGACGACGGAACTTGCCGCCGCCAGTTCGGCAAGGGCGACCGGGTCGTCATAGGGGGCCGTTATCTGCCGGTTGGCGACTTGTGCCGCCGGACAATCCGCCTGCGGCTCAAGCACGATGGTGCGGTAGCCGAGGCGCGCGGCGGCCATTGCCAGCATGCGGCCGAGCTGGCCGCCGCCAATGATGCCGATGGTCGATCCGGCGGGCAGGCTCACGGCGTATCCGTCGGCTCAGTGGCGACCTTGGCGGTCTGCGAGGCGCGCCAGGCATCCAGGCGCTGGGCAAGCTTGTCGTCGTAGAGCGCCAGCACGGCGGCGGCCAGCAGGGCCGCATTGGCCGCACCGGCCTTGCCGATGGCCAGTGTGCCCACCGGAATGCCGGCCGGCATCTGGACGATCGAGAGCAGCGAATCCTGTCCCGACAGCGCCTTCGATTCGACAGGCACGCCGAACACCGGCAGCGGCGTCATTGCCGCCGTCATGCCAGGCAGATGCGCTGCGCCGCCAGCACCGGCGATGATCACCTTGTAGCCGGCGGCCTTGGCACCCTTGGCGAAGTCATAGAGCCTGTCAGGCGTGCGATGCGCGGAGATGATCAGCCGTTTATGCGGAACGCCCAGCGCCTCCAGCGTTTCGGCCGCCTGGCGCATCGTTGCCCAGTCGGACTGGCTGCCCATGATGATGGCGACGTCGGCGCGTTGGTCGTTCAAGCTTCTGCTCCCCGGCGACAAAGGCGCGCCTTAGCGGAATTCGCGCGAGGCCGCAAGGATAGGCAGGCCTGCTTGCAGTCCGGCAAGGCGGAAACCGGCCCACTAGAGGCTTTGACGCTCGGCCTCGGGCGTCGAGACCAGCAGGGCCGACGCGGCGTTGGCGGCGGTGACGGCCGCCCGTATGTCCTGCCCACGGGCAAGTGCCGCGGCCAGCGCGCCGACGAATTCATCGCCCGCGCCATGGGTGCTGACAAGCTTGACCGGGATGGCGGGAAGAGCGAAGGCCTCGCCGGTCCTGTCGCAGCAGGCGACGCCCTCGCCGCCCGCCGTGACGATCGCCACGGGGCAGAGATCGGTCAGAAGCCGCGCCGCTTGCGCGGCGCCGTCGAGCGTTTCGACCACCGACACGCCGGCCAGGAATTCCGCCTCGATGGCGTTGACGACAAGGATGTCAACCAGCGCGATCAATTCGCCCGAGAGTTTGCGCGCCGGGGCGGCGTTGAGCACGACGCGGCCGCCTTGCGCCTTCGTCGCACGCGCGGCCGCAAAGCTGGCGTATTCCGGTACTTCATTCTGCAACAGGAGCACCGCAGTCTGGGCGATCATGTTGTAAGCGGAGGCAATGTCGGCGTCGCCCAGTGTGAGATTGCTGCCCGAGACGATCACCGCGCCATAATCGCCGCCTGCGTCGAAGATCGCCACGCTCATGCCGGAGCCGGCGCCCGGCGCCACCCGCACGAAGCTGCGGTCGACGCCGCCGCGATCGAGATTGGCCAGCAGCGCGCGGCCGAAATCGTCGTCACCGACGGCGCCGATCATCGCGGATCTCGCACCGGCCCGTGCTGCTGAAACCGCCTGGTTGCCGCCCTTGCCGCCGCATTTCGGGTGCCAGGCATGGCCGGTCACCGTCTCGCCCTTGCGCGGGCGGTCGGGGGCGTCGACCATGATGTCGTAATGCAGGCTGCCGAAGACAGTGACGAGCGGGGTTGTCGATGGCCTCATGAGCCCCGGTCTTTTCGTTTCGATGTCACCGCCGACATGGTGCGGCCGAGATTGCGCTCCGCCGCCTGGTAGTCGCGTTGCGCCACCGCCACGAACAGCGCGTCGAGGATGTTGAGCTGGGCGATGCGCGCCGCCGCGTTCTCGCCCATCAGCGGCGAGCCTTGCGCGGTCGAGCACAGCACGATGTCGGCGATCTGGGCCAGCGGCGAGTTGTCGTAATTGGTGATGGCCAGCGTGCGGGCGCCATTCTTGCGGGCGAGTTGGATGGCGTCGATGACCGCCGACGTATTGCCTGAATGCGAGAAGCCGACGGCAATGTCATCAGCGCCGAGCAGTGAGGCCGACATCAGCATCATGTGCGAATCGTCGTAGACCGATGCGCGGATGCCGATGCGCAGGAATTTGTGCGAGACGTCGCGTGCGATCTGCGCCGAACCACCGACGCCATAGAAATCACGGTTCTTCGCCCGGAAGAGCAGCTCGGCGGCACGGTCGAAATCCTCGATATCGAGGATGGCGAGCGTCTCCTCCAGCGCCTGGATGGAGGTGCGGAACACTTTTTGCACGATCTCGGCCGAACTGTCGTCGGACGACAGTTCCTGATGCATCTCGGCCGTCGGCAGGCGGCTGTATTCATAGACGGCGGTGCGGAAGTCGCGATAGCCGGAGAAGCCGAGCTTCTTGGCGATCTTGACCACCATCGCCTCGGACACGCCGGACTCCTCGGCGATCTGCTTCAGCGGGATCGTCTCATCGAAGCCGCGCCGGCCGAAGACGGTTTCCACCACCTTCGCTTCCAGCGGGGTGAGATGCGGCATCATCATGCGGATGCGCGGTCCTACCGCTTTCAGGTCCAGCCCGCTCAAGGTCATCCACGCCCCCTCGTCACACGATCGATAAGCATCGCGGCGAGGATTATAAGACCAGTTGCCAAGAGCTGATAGAAGGACTGCACGTTCATCAGCGTCAAACCGTTGCGCATGGCCCCGAGGATGACGGCGCCGAGGATGGTGCCGACGATGCTGCCCTTGCCGCCCATCAGCGATGCGCCGCCGATGGCCGCCGCGGCAATCGCGTCGAGCTCCCAGAGATTGCCGAGAATGGGTTCGGCCGCACCCAGCCGGCCGATCAGGATCTGCGCGGCAAGAGCGGCCAGCAGGCCGGAAATCATGTAGGCGGCGATCTTGGTGCGGGCGATCGGCACGCCGGCAATGTAGGCCGCCTCCTCATTGCCGCCGACGGCCAGCAGATATTCGCCGAACGGCGTCTTCTTCAGCACGATCCAGGCGATGGCGGCCACACAGGCGACGATGATGACCGCCAGCGGCAGGCCGAACAGCGAGCCGTTGAAGACGGCGCGGAAGCTGGCGGGCAGGCCGAGCACCGGATTGCCGCCGGTATAGATCAGCGCCAGTGCCCTGTAGGTGCTCAGCGTTCCCAGCGTGACGATAAAGGGCTGCAGCCCGACATAGGCGACCAGCACGCCATTCACGAGGCCGCAGAGCAACCCGATGACGAAGCCCGCGGCGATGGCCAGCGGAAACGCCACGCCGGCAACCAGCATCGAGGCCGAGATGACGGCCGAGAGCGCTGCGGTCGGCCCGACGGACAGGTCGATGCCGCCGGAGATGATGACCAGCGTCATGCCCAGCGCCAGGCAGGCATTGATGCTTGATTGCTGCAGGATATTGATCAGGTTGCGCTCGGCAAAGAAGCCCGGCACCAGCGCGCCGAAGACAGCGAGGATCACCAGAAGGCCGATCAGCGTGCCGGCGTCGCGCATGGAAAAGCGGTGCAGGATGGCAGCGCCCGGCCGCGCCGGTACAGCTTGCGATAGGTCAGACATGGGCAATCCTGTTCTTCTTTTTCATGCGCCGGCTCCTTGCGCGCCTGACCGGCCGGCTGGGCCTTGCGACTGGGGTATGGCGTGCGCGGCGATCGCCTGCTCGCTGAGGCTTGCCCGGTCGAGCTCGGCGGCGATCGCGCCCTCGCGCATCACCAGCACGCGATCGGCGAGCCTGATCACCTCGGGAAGTTCGGAAGAGACGACGATAACGCAGTGGCCTTCAGCGGCGAGCTCTTCGATCAGATGGTAGATTTCCGCCTTGGCGCCGACATCGATGCCGCGCGTCGGCTCGTCGAACAGCAGGATCCGCGTTCCCGCTGCCAGCCATCGACCGATGATCGCCTTCTGCTGGTTGCCGCCACTGAACAGGCGGATAGGCCGGTCGAGCAGGAAGGGCCTGAGATTGACCCGCTTCATCTTCTCCCCCGCCACGCGCCTCAGCCTGGCGTGGTCGATGACGCCGTGCCTGGCGAAGACGCCCATCGAGGCGAGCGCCATGTTGGAGGTGACCGGACGCAGCGGCACGATGCCTTCACGCTTGCGCTCCTCCGGCACCAGGCCGATGCCGGCGGCAATCGCATCGCGCGGGCTGGACAGCCGGACTGCCTTGCCGTCGATCTCGACGGTGCCCGACGAGGCGCGGTCGGCGCCGGCGAGCAGCCGCAGCAGCTCGGTGCGGCCCGAGCCGACCAGGCCGGCAATGCCCAGCACCTCGCCGCGATGGAGGTCGAAGGAGATATTGCGGACCTTCGGCGAGGACAGCCGGCGCACGCCGAGCCTGACATCCCTGGTGGCGTGGGAGCGGTGTTCTTCCTGAGCAAGTTCGCGGCCGACCATCATCGACACCACGGCCTGTTCGGAGACCCCTGGCAGATCGGCGGACTCGATGACGACGCCGTCGCGCATGATGGTGGCGCGCCGGCAGATGCCGAACACCTCGTCCAACTTGTGCGAGACATAGACGACGGCGACGCCGTCGCGAGCGAGGCCTTTGATGACTTCGGCCAGCCGCTCGAACTCGCTCGGCGTCAGGCTGGATGTCGGCTCGTCCATGGCGACGATTCGGGCGCGGTCGAGCAGCGCGCGGGCGATCTCGACGATCTGCCGCTGCGCCACCTTCAAGCTGCCGAGCGGAGCCGCCGGATCGATGGTGGCATCGAGCGCGGCAAGGGCCGAGGCGGCGCGGCGCTCCTGCTCGCGTCTGGCGACGAAGAGCCCGCCGCGCGTCAACGGATGGCCAAGGAACATGTTCTGGGCGACGCTGAGGCGTGGCACCTGCTGCAGTTCCTGGTGGATCATGGCGATCCCGGCGGCTCGCGCCGCGACCGGGTTGGTGAGCGCCACCGGCACGCCGTCGATCAGCACGCGTCCGGCGCTTGGCCGATAGACGCCCGACAGGATGCGCAGCAACGTCGACTTGCCGGCGCCATTCTCGCCGAGCAGGCCATGGATTTCGCCGGCGCCGATCGAGAAGGACACGTCGCTCAGTGCCCGCACGCCCGGAAAGTCCTTTGAAATGCCGTCGAATTGCAGCCGGGATGACATGGGATCCTGTTCCGCGGGCAAGGGTGCCAGCCGGGAGCGAAACGCCCTGGCCGGCACCCGCCGCCCCGCCTTTGTCCTAGGGATAGGGGCGATGCCCTACTGGCCGGCGGCCGCGTCCTCGAGCAGCGCCTTGCGTGCATCGGGGCCGGAATAGCGGTCGGCATTGTCCTTGGTGATCAGCGCTTGTGGCGTGGCGACGACGCGCGGCAGCTTCTGGCCGGCGACGAGGCGCAACGCCGCTTCAAGCGCCACCTCGCCGGTCAGCACCGGGAAGCTGTCGACCGTGCCGGTCAGTTCGCCGGCGCGGATCGAGGCGTAGGCGTCGGAGATGCCGTCGGTGCCGAACACGGCGACCTTGTCCTGCAGGCCGGCGGCCTTGACCGCCTCGACGATGCCCAGCGCCATGCCGTCATTGTTGGCATAAAAGCCGATCAGGTCGGGATGTTGCTGCAGGATGTTGGTGGCCGCGTCATAGGACGTCTGGCGATCCCAGTTGCCGGGCACGCTGGCGACGACCTGGAACTTGCCGCCCTCGGAGATGGTGGCCTTGAAGCCGTCGGTGCGCTGGACGGCGGCATAGACGCCCGCCTGGCCCTCGACGATGGCAACCTTGCCGCCATTCGGCCGGTTCTTGATGAACCACTTGGCGACGCGCACGCCATTGTCACGCTGGACATTGCCGACATAGTGCTCGGCCTGCGGGATGACGGCGTCGTTGACGTTGACCACAGGCACGTTGGCGGCCTTGGCCTGTTCCATGATCGGCTGCAGGTTAGAATCGGTCTGCGGCGAGACGAGCAGGACGTTGTAGCCCTGCGTCACCAGGCCTTCGGCGATGGTGAGCTGGCCGAGCTGGTCGCCCTCATTCTGAGCCGCCTGGTAGACGACGGGAACGCTGACCTTGTCGCCGAAGGCCTTGTAGCCCTCGCCGAGCGAGCGCCAGTATTCATTGGTCAGCGTCTTGGAGACGGCGCCCGCCTTGGTGCCTGCGGGCAGCTTGGGGAAAGCGCCAAACTTCGCTTCGAGCTGCGACCAGTCGATGCGATCCTTCTCGGTGTCTGAGTTGAGCGGCGCAAGATCGGCAGTAAAGGCCGGCGCGATGGCGAGCGCCATCAGCGTGGCGGTGGCGGCGGCTAGCAGAAACTTCATTGTCTTCCTCCCTGGTTTGAAAACGGCGGTGTGGTTGAGCAGCTTCGGCGGTCAGGCCCCGAGCATGATCTCCTGGACGATGGCCTGCGTGGCGACCGCGTCCTGGCGGTCGATGGCGGATGACAGACGGTTGTCCTGGTCGAGCCGCTCGACGACGCCGAGCATGCGCTTGACGGTGGCGATGTTGACTTCGCATTCGCGCACCGGATCGAGCCCGGTCATGTCGGGAAAGGTGTCGAAATAGATGGCGCCGGCGTAGCCGTCGCGCCGGATCTGGCGCAACAATTCGATCGTCTGCAGCGTGTGCACGGCGCCGACCATCAGGCCGTCGTCGCGCTTGGCGTAGCCGTCGTTGAGATGCACGCCCAGAAGCTTGCTGTGCCGGGCGACGAGGGCGGCGGCAAAGGCCGGCTGCTCGTCGGCATAGAGCACATGGGCGAAGTCGAGGGTAACGCCGAGATTGGGAAGGCCGACCTCGCGGATCGCCAGCAAGGTGGTCGCGGCATCCGGCATCAGCGAATAGGACCGCGGCTCGTTGGGTTTGTACTCCAGGCTGATCTGACAGCCGGGATCATGTGCGGCGACTTCACGAATTCCATCGATTTCGTGTTGCCAGAGCGTCACATAGTCGGCCTGGAAGGCATAGTCGAAGCCATCCTGTCCCAGCCACAGCGTCATCAGGCTGGCGCCGGCTTCACGCGTGGCGTCGATGCCGGCCTTGGTCAGGTCAATGGCCTCGCGGCGCACCAGCGGATCGGGATTGGTGAAGGCGCCGAGCTTGAAGGCGGGGTTGGAATAGTAGCGCATGGCAAAGCCATTGATGGAAAGCCCGAGATCGCCTAGTTTGCGGGCGATTTCCGCAGGCTTTTCACTGACATGGTCAGGAAAGTTGAGGTCGAGATCGGTAAGCCCCTCGACCTTGGCGGCGCGCGCCGCCATCTGCATCAGCGACGGCTTGCCGGTAAGATCAGGCCATTCGGCCTGCGGCCGCGAGGCAAAGGAATTCAGGCGCGTGGCGAAACGATTGGCTGTCATGGGCGATCCTTAAGTCGCCATGACTTCACACAAATACGAATATTTGTAAAGTTATTATTTTGAGAAAGTCCACGAGGCCGTTGACATGGCTTGCAGCCGGGGCTGAGCGCACGGGCGCGCCGGCAGCCTCCCCGTCGGGCGACTGCCTCAGAGCGATAGGATCAACAACGGGGCAGGATTGCCGTCACACCGCCGCTTTGCGGAAGCGGGCGACGAAGTCGTCGAGTTCGGGGCGCTCCATGTCCGAGATCGCCCAGTAGGAGAAGGCGCCGTCGCTCCAGTGCACCATCGAGAAGCCGCCGGACGAAAGGTCGTCCGGCTTGGTGGTCTTGCCGCCCTGCTGCGGCTCGGCGACCAGCGTGATCAGGTGCTCGCGGTGGCGGTAGACCAGGGCCGGCACCGGCCGGCCTGATATCACCTCGACCCGACCGCCGATCAGCGCGAAGCCGTCCTGGGCAAGGTCGGGTGCCGGCGGCGAGACGCCAATGCGGGCGTCGAGCCATGGCTTGACGGTGTGGCGGTCAGACGAGACGATGTCGATCGGGCTCGCCGCAAGCAGGCTGCGGCGATGACCACTGGCGACCGCCGCGGCAAAGCCATCATCGACGCCGCTCTGCATTACCCATTGCGTCGCCCCGCTGGCCAGCACCGCGCTGATCATGATCGATGCGGCCATGGCGCGCCAGTCGAACGAACCGAAGCGGCGTGCCTTTGGCGATGGCCGCGCCTGGGAAGGACGTGTTCCGGCTTCTCGTCTCTGGCCGCCGCCAGCACCCGCAATCAATCCCGGCAATGCCGATGGCGTGCCCCGCTGCCGCTCGGCCGTCTCGGCTTGTTCCTGCCGTTTGGCGCCCGTCATGCCGATCGACGCGATGCGGACCCGAAACGCGTCGCTGACATCGGGGCGCGGCAAACGGCTGACCGCGCCTTGCAAGGCGACAATGCGGGCGTGCTCCGCGGCAAGCTTGGGGTCGGCGGCGATGCGCCGCTCCACGGCAAGTGCGGCCGCCGCATCAAGCTCGCCATCGACAAGAGCATGGATCATCAGTCTGATACCTTCGGGATCATTGGGCAGTCCGTCGTCGTGCGTCATGACGCTCTCCCCAGTTCAGACGCCAGCAGGCCACGGGCGCGGGCCAGCCTGGACATGACCGTGCCGATCGGCACGGCAAGCATGGCCGATATCTCGCGGTAGCTGAGGCCATTGATATCGCGCAGCACTAGCGTCTCGCGAAACGGCTGCGGCAGGGCTGCGATCGCCGCCTCGAGTGCCGCCGTATCGGCCCTGGCGATCAGGCTCGCCTCCGGGCCGTCCTCGTCCGGCAGGCTGGTGCCGTGTGCGGCGGCCATGTCGTCGAGATCGCCGAGGTCGCCGACGGCCATCATGGCGCGCGGCCGGTTGCGTGCCATCCAGGTGTAGGAGGTGTTGCGCACGATGGTCAGCAGCCAGGCGCGGGGGTTGCCGCCGGCATAGCCTGATATGCCGGCATGCGCCTTGATGCAGGCGTCCTGGACGACATCCTCGGCGTCGGCGGCATTGCCGGTCAGCCAGCGCGCAAGCGCCAGCGCGTCGCCGAGATGCGGCAGCACCACTTGGTTGAAGCGCTCTGCCAGGGCCCTCTCGCTCAAAGCAGCACCATGATCCGATACTCCGGGCCGTGCCGCCTCAAGATGCGACGGCGACCTTGCGCTGCTCGCAGGGCCAAAGCCCCCGGGAACAGGCAGAACCACCTGCCTTGCTGAAAGTGAATTCATCTGCGTCACCGGTGTCAAGCGCCACAAAGGAGAGCCTGACGACGCTCATGCTGCCCAGCGTATAGCCACGGCCGACGCCGTAGCCGTATTCGCCGTCCTTGCAATGATGCGGCATGCCGGTCTCCTCAACGCCAGACGTGGCGTATGCCGAGCAGACCTGTCGCGGAGACGGTTTATTCCCGCCGCCCGCAAATCCGGCTGATCACAGTCGCGTGATCACTGGTGTTTGGGGCTGTTGACTTGGCGCTCAGTCCGGCCACTTCAAGACGCCAGACGAATCCTTGCGTGCGGCTTTCATCGCATCGGCCGGGCGGTCCTTCGCGGTAAGTGTGGCCCGCAGGCGTTCGGCGACGATCTCCGCTTCGCCGGGATGCAGGTTGCAAGGGTCGAGGAAGAAGTGGCCACGCTCGACCTCGTGGTTGCGCACGATGATCGGCGGTGAGCCCGCGGCCAGCGCCGAGGTGAGGCCGGCGGCGCTGAAGCGGCTTTCCGGCGATACGAAGATCTGCAGCCGGTCGAGCGGATTGGCCGTTGGATCGGGAATGATCTTGGCAAAGATGCCCGGCAGCCCCTGCAAAGCGTCTTTCCAGAGATTGAGCGCAGCCTCCTCGCGCTTGCGTATGCCGGCGTGATCGCGCTTTTCCCAAGCTTCCAGTGCCGCCATGGTGCCGGCGATGCTTTCCTTGCCAACCTTCATCGCGCGGGCAACGCCGCGGTTCTGGAGATAGGCTGATCGCACCAGATCCTTGCGGCCGGTGACGATGCCGCTGGTCGGCCCGCTCAGGAATTTGTGGCCGCTGTAGATGACGACGTCGGCGCCGCGCGCCAGGAACCCGCGCAGATCATATTCGGACGCGGCATCGACGATCACCGGCACGCCCTTGGCGTGGCAGATTTCGCAGAATTCCTCCAGCGACAGCATGCCGTACTGCACCGTGTGGTGGGCAACGACATAGAGGCCAGCCGCCGTGCGGTCGTTGATCGCTTCGCGCACATGATAGTCCTGCGTCACGCTGACCGTGCCGGCGGGCACCACCTTGGCGCCGGCGACGCGGATCGATTGGTCGATCGGGGCGCCGTAATTGACGATGTGGCCAAGTTGGATGACAACCTCCGACTTGAGGCCACTGGTATCATCGGGCAGGCGTTCGATGGCGAGCAGGTTGTTTCCCGTCATCGCGCCGGCGATCGCCATGGTGATGCCGCTGGCACAGCAAGCGGTGATGAAGCCGGCCTCGCCGCCGGTGAGGCGCGCAACGACTGTGCTTGCGGCACGTTGCAGGTCGTCCATCTCCACCCATTGCGAGGCCATTTCGGCCATGGCGCTGATTGCTTCCGGGACGATGATCGACGCGCCGAGCGCGGTCATGGTGCCGGATACGTTGATGATCGGCCGCAAGCCCAACCGTTCGCGGATGGTGGTGTTGGAACCGGCGGAGGAAGTGGTTTTCATGTCAGCAAATCCCGTAAGTGGCAGATCAGGCGGCGATCTCGACGACCGCCTCGATTTCGACAGTGATGTTTCCGGGCAACGAACCGACGCCGATCGCCGAGCGGGCATGGCCGCCAATATCAGCGAACACATCGGCGAACAGGTCTGAACAGCCATTGACCACTTTCGGATGGTCGCTGAAGGTCGGCGTCGCGTTGACGAAGCCGAGCAGTTTGACGACGCGCACGATGCGGCCGAGATCGCCGGCGGCGGCATGCATGACGGCCAGCAGGTTGAGGCCGGTCAGGCGCGCATGCTCGTAAGCCTGCTCGACGGTGACATCCTCGCCGACCTTGCCGGTGCAAAGCGTGCCGTCGGCGCGTAGCGGCCCCTGTCCGGACAGGAAGATCAATCGCCCGCTCTCTGCATGGGTGACGAAGTTGGCGATGGGCGTCGGCGGCTCGGGCAACGTCAGGCCGAGTTCGGCGAGCCGGATGTAAGGTGTCATGGAAGAAGGCTCCCTTGGATGGCTTCAGCCATCCGATGTTCAAAATGGGCGGCGTCGGCCGTCCAATGTCAAAAATGCGAGGCGCGGAAGCGCGCCAGGAAGGTGCGGAGGCGCTCGTTGCTGGTCTCCGCCGCGAGGATCTCCTTGGGCGGGCCGACGGCGCTGACGCCACCATCGGCCATGAAGACGATGCGGCTCGAAGCGTCGCGGGCGAAGGCCATTTCGTGCGTCACCATGAGCATGGTCATGCCGTCCTCGGCGAGGCTGCGCACCACGGCCAGCACCTCGCCGACCAGTTCGGGGTCGAGCGCCGAGGTGATCTCGTCGAGCAAAAGGATTTTTGGCTCCATGGCCACGGCACGCGCGATGCCGACGCGCTGCTGCTGGCCGCCGGAGAGTTCGGCTGGCAGGCTGTCAGCCTTATGGGCAAGGCCGACGCGACCGAGCCAGTGTTCGGCGGCCTGGCGTGCCTCGGTCGCGCTCTTGCCCCGCACCTTGGTCAAGCCCAGCATGATGTTGCCGGCTGCCGTCAGATGCGGAAACAGGTTGAAGCTCTGGAACACCATGCCGGTCTCGGCACGCATACTGGCCAAGTCGCGTTCGCTGCGGCGCTGGTGCGTTCCGGCTGAGAGGTAGCCGACCTCCTTGCCGTCGATGCGGATCGAGCCTGAGTCATAGCTTTCGAGGAAGTTGACGCAGCGCAGCAGCGTGGTCTTGCCGCTGCCCGAGGGGCCGATGACGGTCACCACCTCGCCGCGGTTCACCTGAAGGCTAACGGAACGCAGCACCTCGACGGAGCCGAAGGCCTTGGAGACATCGTGCACGTCGAGCAGGGCGGGACTGGCATTTGCAGCGTCGGACATCATGCTATTCCCGAATGAAAGAAAAACGCCGCTCGAGCCGCCGGCTGGCGAGCGAGAGCGCGTAGTTGACCGCGAAATAGATGAGCGCACCGAGGATATAGAGCGGCATCGCCTCATAGGTGCGGCCGATGACCTGGTTGATGGCCTGCATCAAATCGGTGATGCCGAGCAGCGACACCAGGGCGCTGCCCTTGACCGCGTCGGTGACGCCGTTGATCCAGGGCGGCAGGAAGCGCCTGAATGCCTGCGGAAAGATGACGTAGGTGAGCCGTTGGCGGAAGGTCAGCCCGATCGCCATCGCGGCCTCGGACTGGCCTTTTGGGATCGAGCCGACCGCACCCCTGAGGTATTCGATGACCTGCGCCGTCTTGAACAGGGTCAGCGCCAGAACGGCGGCCCAGAAGGACGGCAGATGCAGCCCGATCGCAGGCAGGCCGTAATAGACGAAGAACATCAAGACCAGGATCGGAATGCCGCGAATGGTGTCACTGAAGATGCGCACCGCCCAGCGCAAGGGGGCGGGGCCGTAGACCAGGCCGACGCCAAGCAGGACGCCGGCGATGAGCGACAGGCTGACGACCAGCAGCGATACCCAAAGGGTCACGGCGAAGCCTTTGGCGAGGAAAGGCAGGGCGTAGAGGATCTGGCTTGCCATGTCAGCGCGCCGCCCTGAACCGGCGCTCGACGAGCCTGAGCGCGAAAAGCAGGATGTAGCCGGTCAGCAGATACATCGCCGTCGTGACCAGATAGACCTCGACGATGCGGAAGGTGTTGAAGTTGATCCATTGGGCGCCGAAGGTGAGTTCGGGCACCGAGATGACGGAGGCGATCGAGGTGTCCTTGAACAGCGAGATGAAGGTGTTGGACAGCGCCGGCAGCGTGATGCGCAGCATGGTCGGCAGGCGCACATGGATGAGCCTCTGCCAGGGCGTCAGGCCAATCGCCTTGCCGGCATCGAGCTGGCCGCGCGGGACGGCTTCGAGGCCCGAGCGAAACACCTCGACCAGATAGGCACCGCTATAGACAGACAGCGTCAGGACGAAAGAGGTCGGCGCGCTGTAGGCCAGGTCGACCACGGTCGGCACGCCGTAGAAGACGAGATAGACGAGCAGGATCAGCGGCACGTTGCGGATGAATTCGACATAGGCGGCGATGATCGCGCGCACGACGCGTCCGGCCGAGACATACCAGACCGCCAGCACCAGACCGATGACGGTGCCGATGGCGATCGAAATCACGGCAAGCTCGAGGCTGAGCAGCAGTCCGCCCCACAGCTTGTCGAAATGCCGCCAGATCAGGTTGAAATTGAGGGCATAGCCCATGCGTCCGCCTCAGTGTGAAGGGCGTCGAATGGATTGCGGAAGGGCTGGAATGCCGCCCTTCCGCGATCCGGGATCAGATGACCGGGAAACCGGGGTGGCGCGCCGGCGGTTCCTGGCCGAAATAATCCTTGAAGGCGGCATCGTAGAGCGCCGATTCATGGCCGAACATGGCGATGGTGAAGGTCTGGTTGACGAAGGTCAGCCAGTCGAGATCGCCTTGCCGCAAGGCCGCGCCGTAGAGCATCGAATACCAGCTCTTGCCGGCGTCGAAATATTTGTCCGGATTGCGCGACGCGAGCCAGCGCACGGTGGACAGATCGACGGCGGCCGCGTCGGCGCGCTTGGATTCCAGCGCCTGCAGCACGTTGGCCTGGGTGTCGATCTGCAACACCTGCGCCTGCGGCAGGGCATAGTGGACGGAGCTTTCGGCATCGACATTCTGCAGGATCGAGATGCGCGTCGCCGAACCGCCGGCAAGCAGCTTGTCGAAGGTCTTGTTCTCGGCGGTGGGCAGGGTCAGCAAAGCAACGCCTTCGACGTAGTAGGGTCGGGTGAAGTTGATCAACTGCGAGCGCTGCGCCGTCATCGTCATGAACTGGATGGTGATGTCGACCTTGTTGGTGGTGACATTGGGGATGCGTTGCGCCGGATCCTGCATGACGAACTCGACCTTGGTCGGATCGTCGAACAGGCCCTTGGCCAGGATGCGCCCCATGGTGATATCCATGCCGACCAGTTCGCCGGCATCGTTCTCGAAATGCCACGGCGCATTGGTGCTGCCGGTGCCGACGATCAACTTGCCGCGGTCGAGCACGGTGCGCAGCAGGCTGTCGGATGCGGCCTGGGCGGCGGCCTTCTGGGCATCGACGGTTGCCAGCACGCCGGCCGTCGCCAGTCCCGCCATTCCCAATTTCAGAAAATCACGTCTTCCGGATGTGTCGTTCACGGCGACCTCCTTTCGTGTTGTGTTCCCCTACGCACAGGCAATACACGCGACGGTGATTATCATAAGATTGTCTCTTACAAGAGACGCATGTATCCTGTACAAGACAGATACTAGCACCAGGAATCGACAATGCAAGATGGCAATGCCTTGGCCGTTTCGGCCGACGAAAAGACGACGGCCTCCCGCGAGAAGGGCCTCAACCGGGTGCTCGAGATCCTGGACTTTCTGCACACGACGCAGCGGGCGATCGGCATTGGCGACCTTGCCAAGGGGGTGAATGCCCCGCGTTCGACCACCTACACGCTGGTGCGATCGCTGGTCGATGCCGGCCTGCTGGAAATGGCTGGCGACGGCAACCGCGTCTATTTCGGCAAGAAGCTTTATCTCTATGGGATGGATTATGTGCGCGGCAATGATCTACTGCGGCGCGGGCGCCAGGAGGTCGACCACCTGTCGCGGGAAACCGGCGAGACCTCGGAATTGTGCATGCTGCAGAGCGGCCGCTACACCATCGTCCATTCCAGCCCCGGCACCAGGCCGTTCCGTATCAGCTCCGCCACCGGTCTGCAGATACCGCTGCCCTGGACCGCATCGGGCCGGCTGCTGCTGGCGGGACTGGAGAAGGCCGAGATCGAAGCCATGGTGTCGGAAGACGATCTGGTGCTGCCCGACGGCCGCAAGCTGCGGCTCGACGATTTCATCGCCGACATCGCCAAGGCTGGGGTGACCGGCTACTGCGTGACCTCGGGCCTCGTCGATGCCTACACGAAATGTCTTGCCGTGCCGGTGTTTTCAGCGCCGGGCAAAGTGGAGGCGACCATGTGCCTGGTGGTTCCCATCGATACGTCCGAGGAACGGACAGGCAACCTCATCGGCCTGCTGCGCGACCGCGCGGCCAGGCTTTCGATCGGCGGATAGGCGAGAGACGGCTAGGCGATGATGTCTGGAATGATCTTGTCTTCCAGCGCCATCAGCCGGTCCTTGAGCACCAGCTTCTTCTTTTTCATGCGCTGGATCTGCAGCGGGTCGCAATTGGTGGCGATCATCGCGTTGATCGCCGCATCGAAATCGGCGTGTTCCTGCTTCAGCCGGGAAAATTCGAGGCGAATATCGGCCTGTTCCTGATCGGACATTCTCTACCGTCTGCACGTCTGCGGCGCCCAAAAGCTGGGCCTGATTGGGCGGGGGCGGCAATTTCTGCCACCGGCGCGCAGCCCATATCACATTTCACCTTGTCGTGGAATGCTACCAAGCAGCATTCGACATCGCAGTCGGAAGGTGGCAAAGTGTCATTGTGCCGTCACAGAAGCGAGCCTGCGGTGGACGCGCCTTGACGGCAGCAATCGAGGAAACCATGAAAGGGAGAACCAATCATGTCTCTTGCTTCCCATCTTGATGAGTTGCAGCGGAAACACGGCGACATCGAACGTGAAATCGATGACGCGATGAACCACCCGTCGGTGGACGACCTCGAAATCGTGAATCTCAAGCGACGCAAGCTGGCACTCAAGGATGCGATTGAGAAACTGAAAGCGCAACCGACCACGCATTGATGCCCGACTGACATAGCCGCCACTATGCGGTCTTCTTCCTTGCCGGCGGCAATCGCCGCCGGTATGTCGGGTTTTGATTTTTAGCGCCAAGTCATAAGCCGCAGCTAATATCCTTCAGATCCATTTTGCACCTCGGCCATCGCCGGGTCATGCCCTGTTTCATGCCCCCGGCCGGGATCAATTGCTGCCAGTGGCGACCTGTCGCCATTGACAAGCCATCTTTGCTCCTCCACCTCATGCCCGGACTTCAGCGCATCGGCCCCCGGGGAGTGCTTGCGCGTCCAAATGGACGGGCAAGGCCCCAGAGACAAAAGGCTGCCGGCATGACCGGATATTTTTCCTTTCCCTTCCCCCGCCGCACCTCGGTCGGCGTCGATGTCGGTGGCGTGGTCGTCGGTGGCGGCGCTCCGGTTGTCGTGCAGTCGATGACCAACACCGACACGGCCGACATCGACCAGACAGTCGCGCAGGTCGCGGCACTTCATCGCGCCGGCTCCGAGATCGTGCGCATCACCGTCGACCGCGACGAGAGTGCCGCAGCCGTGCCGCGCATTCATGAGCGGCTTCAGCGGCTTGGCATCAACGTGCCGCTGGTCGGCGACTTCCATTATATCGGGCACAAATTGCTCGCCGACCATCCGGCCTGCGCCGAGGCGCTGGCGAAATACCGCATCAATCCCGGCAATGTCGGCTTCAAGGACAAGAAGGACCGGCAGTTCGCCGCGATCGTCGAAATGGCGATCAAACATGACAAGCCGGTGCGCATCGGCGTCAACTGGGGCTCGCTCGACCAGGAGCTTCTGACCCGGCTGATGGACGACAACCAGGACAAGGGTTTTCCGCTGACGGCGCAGGAAGTGACGCGCGAGGCGATCGTGCAGTCGGCGATCCTGTCGGCCGAGATGGCCGAAGAGATCGGCCTTGGCCGCGACAAGATCATCCTGTCGGCCAAGGTCAGCGGCGTGCAGGACCTGATCGCAGTCTATACCGAGCTTGCCACCCGCTCCGACCATGCGCTGCATCTCGGCCTCACCGAGGCCGGCATGGGTTCGAAAGGCATCGTTGCGTCGTCCGCCGCCATGGGCATCCTGTTGCAGCAAGGCATTGGCGACACCATCCGCATCTCGCTGACGCCGGAGCCGAATGGCGACCGCACGCGCGAGGTGCAGGTGTCGCAGGAACTGCTGCAGACCATGGGTTTCAGGCAGTTCGTGCCGATCGTCGCCGCTTGCCCCGGCTGCGGCCGCACGACCTCAACCGTGTTCCAGGAGCTCGCCCAGAACATCCAGGCGGATCTGCGCAAGAACATGCCGGTGTGGCGCGAAAAATACCCCGGCGTCGAGAATCTCAAGGTCGCGGTGATGGGGTGCATCGTCAACGGACCGGGTGAGTCCAAACATGCCGATATCGGCATTTCGCTGCCCGGCACCGGCGAGACGCCGACGGCGCCCGTCTTCGTCGACGGCAAGAAGGCGGCGACGCTGCGTGGGCCGTCTATCGCGGCGGATTTCGAGAAAATGGTCGCCGACTACATCGAGCAACGGTTCGGTCGCGGCAAGGCCGCGGCCGAGTAGCCGCGATGCAGCGTTTCCTCTTGGCAACGCTGATTTTGCTTTGCGGGCTGGCCTGGTCGACACTCGTTCAGGCCGACCCACCGCAATCGGCCAAGCAGCGGCTGATCGACAAGGTCTGCAACCTGATCCAGGCGCATGCCGATCAGAACGGCCTGCCCCGGGATTTCTTCGCCAGGCTGATCTGGAAGGAAAGCCGTTTCGATCCCAATGCCGTCAGCCCCGTCGGCGCCGAAGGCATCGCCCAGTTCATGCCGGGCACCGCCAAGATGCGGGGGCTCGAAAACTCCTTCGACATCAACCAGGCGATCCCGGCCTCGGCGAAATATCTCGCCGAAATGAAGACCAGCTACGGCAATCTTGGTCTGGCCGCGGCCGCCTACAATGCCGGTGAGAGCCGGGTGTCGCGCTGGCTTGGCTCGGGCGGCTTCCTGCCGATGGAGACCGAGAGCTATGTTTTCGATGTCATGGGCGAGCCGGTCGACAAGTTCACTGACCCCGCCTATGCCGGAAAGATCGAGCCGCTCGATGCCAAGGCGGATTTTGCCGTCGCCTGCCGCAAGCTGCCTGTCATCATGTCGCAGACCGTTGCGATGGCTTCGATCAACGTCAAACCCTGGGGCGTACAGGTGGCCGGCAATTTCCGCCGCAGTGCGGCAGTCAGCCAGTGGCTCAGGGTGAGGAGCCGGTTTCCAGCGCTGCTCGCCGGCCATGACCCGGTGGTCAGCCGGGTGCGCACGCCGATCGGCCGGCGCGGCATCTATGCGGTCAGGATCGGGATCGACGATCGTGCCGCCGCCAATGTCATTTGCCAAAAACTGCAGAGCGTCGGCGGGGCGTGCGTGGTGGTGCGCAACCGGTAGTCCGATCCGAGAGGGCGTTTGACGATGACAGCCAGGATCGTTCTTCTCAACGGCGTCGGCAGTGCCGGCAAAAGCTCGATCGCCAGGGCGTTGCAGACAATAACCGCCGCGCCGTTCCTGCATGTCAGATGGACAGTTTTCTCGAAATGCTGCCCGATGCCTTGCAGGACCATGCCGATGGTTTCTCCTACGAAACCGTTCAACGCGACGGCAAGCCGTCGGTCGTGATCCGGACCGGACCGGTGGGCGAAAAGACCCTGCGCGGCATGCGCCACGCCATTGCCGCCATGGCGGGGCAGGGCAACAACCTGATCATCGACGACGTGGCGTGCAGCGGCGAAGTGTCGGACTATGTCGAACTGCTGTCGGCCTTCGATCTCCATCTGGTCGGCGTCATGGCGCCGCTGGAGGTTCTGGAAGCCCGCGAAGCCCAGCGCGCGGACAGGCTGCCGGGGCTGGCGCGCTGGCAGTATGAGCGCGTGCACAAGGGCATATGCTACGACCTCGAAGTCGACACCGACCGGTTCACACCGCTCGAATGTGCCCGTCGCATCCAGCAACAATTTCGACTATAGGCGACGGCGGACCGGCCGGGGTCGCCCTGCCTGCGATGAACGACGAGGTCAGCTGGATGTTCGACGCCTACATTATCTGCGGTACGCCGAGAACCGGCAGCACTTTGCTGTGCAAGCTCCTGGCAGCCACCGGGACATCAGGCGATCCGCATTCCTTCTATCGGCGGCAGGATGTGGCGGAGTGGGCGCAGGAGTGGAAATTGCCCGGCCGCGACACGATGGGCGAGCTTGAATTCAACATTGCCTATCTCGATGCGGCGATCGCCGCCGGCAAGGGCGGAACGGGCGTCTTCGGTTTGCGCCTGATGCGCGAAAACCTGGATGAGCTTTCGGCAATCCTCGACCGGATTTTCCCCGGGCTTGCGTCGGACACAGCGCGTTTCGCAAAGGCCTTTGGCCGTATCCTCTACATCCACCTGTCGCGCGAGAATAAGCTTGCGCAGGCTGTCTCGCTGATCAAGGCGGAGCAGACCGGCCTTTGGCACATCGCTCCCGATGGCACCGAGATCGAAAGGGTCGCGCCGGCGCAAGAACCGCACTATGATTTCGAGCGGATCAAAGGCGAACTCGCCGAGCTCGAAGCCTATGATAAAGCCTGGACTACCTGGTTCGCGGCGCAAGGCCTGACCCCGCTGCGGATTGGCTATGAGCATCTTTCCGCCGACCCGGCGGCGACATTGCAAGCCGTCTGCGAGGCCCTCGGCGTTCAGCCTCCGAATGCTAGAGATGTGCGGCCGGGCGTTGCGAGGCTCGCCGACAAGACAAGCCTCGACTGGATGCGCCGCTACCGTCTGGACGCGGCAGGCCTGACGCAGTGACGGGGATCAGGCCGTCTTGGCCACCACCGTTTCGCTGAGCCATGTGCCGATCTTGGCGCCGAGGCGGTCGGGCGAAACCGGCTTGGGGAGATAATCGTCCATGCCGGCCTCGATGCACTTGTCGCGATCGCCCTTGAGCGCGTGCGCGGTGACGCCGATGATCGGGATGTGGCCGCCCGACGAGGTCTCGATCGTCCGGATGGCGCGGGTCGCCTCATAGCCGTTCATTTCGGGCATCGAGACATCCATCAGGATCAGTTTCGGATGCAGCGACCGGTACATCTCGACCGCGGTGCGGCCGTTGCCGGCGATGCGGTAGCTCAGACCGAGCCCGTTGAGGATCTGGCCGAACACCAGCTGATTCACCTCGTTGTCCTCGGCAATGAGGATGTCGATCGGACCGTTCGGTGTGACGGCCGATTCCGGCGCGGTGGCAACCGGTATGGCGGGGCCGCGGATGACGGTGAAGGCCGGTGGAGCCGGCTGCGGCATCGGCTGGACCGGCTCACGGATGAACTGCGCCTTGCCGACCTGCGAACGGGCCTTCTGGATGACCGAGATGACCGTACCGAGCAGCACCGCTGAGCGCGCCGGCTTGGTCAGGTGCGCGGCAATGCCGAAATCGATGATCATCTTGCCGAAATCGACCTGGTCGACCGAGGTCAGGATGACGATCGGGATGGCCGACAGCCGGCTGTCGGCGGCGATCGCCCGGGCGACATCGGCGCCATTCATGCCGGGCATCTGGTAGTCGAGGATGATGCAGTCGACGCTGGCGCCCAGCTGGCAGGCTCGATCGAGGAAGGCGAGCCCCACCGCGCCGCTTTCGGCGGCGGCACAGTCGAAACTCCAGCTTCTGAGCTGCTCGAGCAGGATTTCGCGGTTGACGGGATTGTCGTCGATGACCAGCACGCGCGCGCCGGTGACGTCCACCGGCACGATCGCGTCGCGCGCCTCGGCATGATGCACGGGCAGCGGCACCGCGAACCAGAAGACGGAACCGCGCCCGATCTCGCTCTCGACGCCGATCTTGCCGGCCATCAGGTCGACGAGGCGGGCGGCGATGGCAAGGCCAAGGCCGGTGCCTTCGTGACGCCGGGTCGAGGATCCATCCACTTGAGCGAATTTCTCGAAGACGTTCTGCAGTTTCTCGGCCGGGATGCCGATGCCGGTGTCCTCGACGCGCAGCCTGAGCTGGACGACATCGTTGACGGTCTCGCCGCCGACGTCGATCAGCACATGGCCCTTCTCGGTGAACTTCACCGCATTGCCGACCAGGTTGGTGACGATCTGCCGGAAGCGGCCGGCGTCGCCGACGACATGGGCCGGCAGCCGCGGATCGACACGCACGATCAGTTCGAGGTTCTTTTCGGCGACGCGTGCCGAGACCAGCGTCGCCACGTCCTCGACCGCTTCGGTGAGGCGGAAAGGAGCGGGGTCCAGGGTGAGCTGTCCGGCATTGATCTTGGAGAAATCGAGGATGTCGTTGATGATGGTGAGCAGCGCATTGCCGGATTTGACGATGACGTCAGTGAAGGTCTTCTGGCGCGGGGTCAGTTCGGTCTTGGCCAGGAGTTCGGCCATGCCGAGCACGCCGTTCATCGGCGTGCGGATCTCGTGGCTCATATTGGCCAGGAATTCGGATTTGGCGCGATCGGCGGCCTCGGCCTTGAACAGGGACTCGGCCGATTGGGCAAAGGCGCGGCGGATCGCCTGCTCCATCGGCCGGAAGATCCAGAAGGCGACGATGGCCAGGACGCCGAACAACAGGCCGCTCGCCCACAACAGCAACCGGTCACTGGATGCGTCGGCCAGATGGCGCTCTTCATCCATGGCGGTGCGGACACGGACCAGCATCGGCTGCACAAACAGATCGTTCTGGTTGCGGATCTCGCGATAGCTCCATTCATCGGCCTTTTGCGCCATCGACATCAGGTTGAAATTGCGCACCATATCGTGCGCCGACCAGAACAGGTCGCCGTTGACCGAGGCGGTTTCGAGTTCGTTGATGGTCTTGGCCGACAGGCGCGAGCGCAGCGCGGCGAACTGGGCGGTCAGCGTGTCGATCTCGCTGGTCAGACGTTCGGAATGGTCGCGCGCCGATGCGGTCAGCGCGTCACGCGTTTCGTTGCGCCAGGCCGAACCCGTCGTCTCGGCGAAGCTGGTCGCGTTGCGCAGGTCGCGGGTGAAGACGACGAGGTTGCTGCTCAGCGCATCGACCTCATGACGGAAGGAATTGACACGGTTGAGCGCAAACATGATGGCCGTGGAAGCCAGCGCGAAAATCAGCAATCCTGAAAGATAGCGAATCCGGACAAACCGGATGAAGGAAGAATATTCCGGCATGCGCAACCCCAACACATACGCATTATTTTAACGACCGGGATTACGCTTCATTTACATTAAGATTTCGTTGGCGCGCCTGTCCGATTGCTGAGACGGCCCGCCAGGAAGCGAACCGGGGCCGGAACCGGCGATGCCACTACGCTGCGGCCAGGGGGAATTCGTTGGCGATCGTGACGTGATGGTGGATGCGGCCCTCGAAATATCTGGCCAGGACCGCTTCGGTCGCGGCGCGCGATTCGGCGCGGACGGGGCTGGCAAGGGCCGCGTCGACGGCTGCCATGTCGCGGTAGTTGATCGCCAGGATCAGCGGGAATTCCGGTGCGCCGTCATCACGCTTTTCGGCGAAGCTGACGCGCACGTCGAGCGCGCCGGGAAACGCCTTCCACTTTGGCAGCACGGTGTCGAGGACAGCTTGGCGGAATGCCGCGGTCTGCCCGTCCTTCACCTTGCCTTCAAACAGCGCATAACGCGTGATCATGTCCGGTTCTCCTGGTCGTCGTTGCGTCGGAAAAATTCCATCAATGCGGCCTGATCCTCGTCGCCCAGTCCGGCAGCCGTCAGCAGCCTGTGCACTTCGGCGCAGACGGCTGTCAGCGGCATCGCCGTATGCGTGCGCCGCGCCAGATCCTGCGCGGCATTGAGATCCTTCACCATATTGTCGATGCGGCCCGTGCGCCGGTAGTCACGGGTGGCGAAGCGCGGCAGGTATTCCTGCAGGATGGCGCTGTCGGCGCGGCCGCCCTTCAACGCCTGGGGGATCTTCAGCACGTCGACGCCGGCATCCAGCGCCAGCCGCGTTGCCTCCGCCACGGCCATGAAGTTCAGCGCGCACAGCACCTGGTTGATCAGCTTGGTCGTCTGGCCGGTGCCGGCCGGGCCCATATGGGTGTAATTGGCCGCGACGTCGCGCAGCACCTTGTGGGCGTCCGCGACGTCCTCGGCCTCGCCGCCGGCCATCAGTGTCAATTCACCGGTCAGCGCCTTCGGCGCGCCGCCCGAGAGCGGGCTGTCGACCCAGCGCAGACCCTTCTCGCTTGCGTCGGCGGCGAGCTGGCGCGTCGCATCGGGGTCGATGGACGACATGTCGATGATCAGCGAGCCAGGCTTCGCTCCAGCCGTCACGCCGCCGTCACCGAACACTGCGCGGCGCACGATCGCCGCCGAATTGAGGCTGAGGATGACATAATCGGACGCACCGGCGGCCTCGGCCGCGCTCGCCATGGCGGTCGCGCCCCTGGCGACCAGCGCCTCGACCTTGACCTTGTCGAGATCGAACACGGCGAGGCGATTGCCGGTGGCGAGCAGGCGCTCGCCGATCGCCCCGCCCATGGCGCCGGCGCCAATCAATGCGACTTTGCTGGTCATGACGGCCGCTCCTCGAATTTCGTTGTTATGTCCGCGACAATCTCCTGGAGCGGCGCGTCGATAACCACACTGATTGCATTCTCGTCCTTGCCCGGTATCTCCAGCGTCGCGAACTGGCTGTCGAGCAGGCTTGTCGGCATGAAGTGGCCGGTGCGTTCGCGCATGCGACGAGAAATCAGTTCGCGCGAACCGTCGAGATAGATGAACAGCACCGGTGCGCCGGCCTGTTCGGTGATGAAATCACGATAGGCGCGCTTCAACGCCGAGCAGCCGACGATGATGGGTATCGTGCCTGGCCTCAGGGTTTCGCCGACCCTTGCCAGCCACGGCCACCTGTCGGCGTCGACAAGCGGAATGCCGGCGCTCATCTTGGCGATGTTGGCGTCCGGATGCAGCTGGTCGCCATCGACATAGGTCGCCGAGATCGCGCGAGCCAGCGCTTCGCCGATCGTTGTCTTGCCCGACCCCGCAACGCCCATGATGATCATGCGGCGCGGCGGATCAGATCGACGCTGTGATGCCGCCATCGACATAGAGGACATGTCCGTTGACAAAGGACGAGGCGTCGGAAGCGAGGAAGACGCAGGCCCCGACCAGTTCTTCGACCTTGCCCCAGCGGCCGGCCGGTGTGCGCTTTTCGAGCCATGCGCTGAAGTCAGGGTCGGCGACAAGGGCAGCATTGAGCGGTGTGTCGAAATAGCCCGGTGCAATGGCGTTGCATTGCAGACCATGTTTGGCCCAGTCGGTCGCCATGCCCTTGGTCAGGTTGCCGACCGCGCCTTTGGTCGCGGTGTAGGGTGCGATACCCGGGCGAGCGAGTGCGGTCTGCACACTGGCGATGTTGATGATCTTGCCGCGGCCGCGGCCGATCATGTGGCGTCCGACCGCCTGGCCCACATGGAAGACACTGGCGACATTGGTCTGCAGCAAGCGCTCGAACGCATCGGCGGGAAAATCTTCGAGCGGCGCGCGAAACTGCATGCCGGCATTGTTCACCAGTATGTCGATCTGCCCGCCGGAGAGCTCGAAACCGTCTATGGCGGAGCGGACCGCTGCATGGTCGGTTGCGTCGAAGACGAGTGTTCGCGCCCCTGGTATCCGTGCCGCCGCCGCGGTGAGCTTTGTCGCGTCGCGGCCATTGAGGACCACCCTGGCGCCGGCTTCGGCCAGGCCCTTGGCCAACGCAAAGCCGATGCCCTGGGAGGAGCCAGTGACGAGCGCCGTGCGCCTCGTGAGATCGAACAGAGTGGACGACATTTTCCCGATTGCCTCTCGTCGTTGAATGTTGTTATGTTATCGATAACATTGCTGTCAAGTCAATTGGAGCGAATACCGATGCAGCGGCCTCACATCCTTCAGATTGGACCTTATCCAGCGTGGGACGAGGAGCCACTCAACCAGGCCTTCATTGTCCACCGTTATTTCGATGCAGCCGACAAGCCGTCCTTCCTCGCCGAGGTTGGGCCGCGGATACGCGCCATCGCCACGCGCGGAGAACTCGGCGCCAGCCGGGCCATGATCGCGGCCTGTCCTTCGCTCGAGGTCGTGAGCGTCTATGGCGTCGGTTTCGACGCG
Organism: Mesorhizobium sp. CNPSo 4671; assembly: GCF_057784245.1. Taxonomy (NCBI): domain Bacteria; kingdom Pseudomonadati; phylum Pseudomonadota; class Alphaproteobacteria; order Hyphomicrobiales; family Phyllobacteriaceae; genus Mesorhizobium; species Mesorhizobium sp. CNPSo 4671. The sequence continues at coordinate 261,907 of NZ_JBWLUW010000007.1, forward strand.
GTGGATCTCGCGGCATGCCGGGAACGGGGCGTGCGTGTCACCAACACGCCCGATGTGCTGACCGGCGATGTCGCCGATCTCGGGATCGCCATGATGCTCGCCCTCTCGCGTGGCGTGGTGGGGGCGCAACGTTGGGTGCACGACGGCAGCTGGGCGGCCAAGGGGCTCTACCCGCTGCAGCGCCGCGTCTGGGGGCGGCGGGCCGGCGTGCTCGGTCTTGGCCGCATCGGCCACGAAGTGGCCAAACGCCTCGCCGGCTTCGGCATGGACATTGCCTACTCGGGCCCAACACGCAAGGATTTCGCGCCGAGCTGGGAGTTCATCGCCGATCCGGTCATGTTGGCCGAGCGTTCGGATTTCCTGTTCGTGACGCTTGCCGCGTCGCCCGCGACGCGCCACATCGTCAATAAGGATGTGATCGCGGCACTCGGCGAGGACGGCATGCTGATCAACATTTCGCGCGCTTCCAACATCGACGAGGATGCGCTGCTCGACGCGCTTGAGAACGAGACACTCGGTTGCGCCGCACTCGATGTTTTCGAAGGCGAGCCCAGACTCAATCCGCGTTTTCTGGCGCTCGACAATGTGCTGCTGCAGCCGCACCATGCGTCGGGCACGGTCGAAACGCGCAAGGCGATGGGCAAGCTTGTGCGCGACAACCTCGCCGCCCATTTTGCCGGCCAGCCGCTGCTCACGCCGGTGCTTTAACTCCTAATCTCAACTCCGGAGGGAAACGCTGCACAGCCTTCCTGGACCTGCCCGAGGAGCTCGCCTGCCATGAAGTCGATCGTCATCCATGCCGCCAAGGATTTGCGCATCGAGGACCGCCCGGCCGAGAAGCCGGGAGCGGGCCAGGTGCTGCTGCGTCTCGCCGCCGGCGGCATCTGCGGCAGCGACCTGCACTATTACAATCACGGCGGCTTCGGAACGGTGCGGCTCAAGGAGCCGATGATCCTCGGCCACGAGGTCTCCGGCGTCATCGAAAAGCTTGGGTCCGGCGTCGGCGGGCTGCAGCCTGGCCAGCTGGTCGCGGTCTCGCCGTCGCGGCCCTGCTACAGCTGCCGCTACTGCCGCGAAGGGATACACAACCAGTGCCTCAACATGCGCTTCTACGGCAGCGCCATGCCATTCCCGCATATACAGGGCGCGTTCCGCGAAATGCTGGTGGCGGACGCGCTGCAATGCGTGCCGGCGGACGGGTTGAGCGCCGGCGAGGCGGCGATGGCCGAGCCGCTGGCGGTCTGTCTCCACGCGACGCGCAGGGCGGGCGAGATGCTGGGCAAGCGCGTGCTGGTGACCGGCTGCGGGCCGATCGGCCTGTTGTCTATCCTCAGCGCACGGCGTGCCGGCGCCGCCGAGATCGTCGCCGTCGACATCACCGATTTTACGCTGGCGATGGCGGTCCGGGCCGGGGCCGACAAGACGATCAACACGCGGATCGACCCGGAAGGGCTCGCCCCCCATCTCGCCGACAAGGGCACGTTCGACATCCTCTATGAATGCTCGGGGGCCGCCGCGGCGCTGGCGCAAGGCATCGCGGCGCTGCGCCCGCGCGGCACCATCGTCCAGCTAGGCCTCGGCGGCGCTGAGATGGCCCTGCCGATGTCAGCGGTTACCACCAAGGAACTGTCGATCAACGGGTCGTTCCGCTTCCATCCGGAATTCGCCGTAGGTGTCGAGCTGATGCGCAAGGGACTGATCGACGTGAAGCCGCTGATCACCCACACCGTGGCCTGCGACGAAGCCTTGTCCGGCTTTGAACTCGCCAATGACCGCAGCCAGGCGATGAAGGTCCAGATCGCCTTCTCGTGAGCCGCGGCGGCGCGTTGCATTCCGCAGTGATATCGATAACGTATGGCCATGCAGCCTTCGTCAAAACGCCCGACCATGGCCGATGTCGCGCATCGCGCCAACGTCTCGACAATGACAGTGTCGCGCGCCTTCAAACGCGATACCTCCATCAGCGCCGACACGCGCGACCGGATCATAAGGGCGGCGGACGAGCTCGGCTATGTCTTCGACAGCATCGCCGCCAACCTGTCGTCGCGCCGGTCCGGTTTCGTCGCGGTGACGATCCCTTCGATCAATAACGCCAATTTCGCCGACACTGTGCGCGGCATGACCGAGGGCCTGCGCGACAGCGGGCTGGAGATCCTGCTCGGCTTCACCGACTACAATGTCGAGGAGGAGGAGCGGCTGGTCGGCCAGTTGCTCAGGCGGCGGCCGGAAGCGATCATCGTCACCGGTGGCCGGCATACGCCACGCTGCCGCAAGATGCTGGAGAATGCCGGCGTGCCGGTGGTGGAGACCTGGGACCTGCCGGAGGATCCGATCGGTCACGTCGTCGGCTTCTCCAACGCCGAGGCCGGGCGGCTGATGGTCGACCATTTCGTCGCGCGTGGCTATTCGAGGCTCGGCTTCATCGGCGGCGATACATCGCGCGACACGCGCGGCCTCGATCGCCGGCGCGGCTTCGTGGCGGCGCTGCAGGATAGAGGCCTCGACGCGTCGCGCGTCATCGCCTCGGGCGTGCCGCCGATTTCGATGCGCGAAGGCGCCATCGCCATGGTCGAAATGATCTCGCGCTGGCCGGACACGCAGGCGGTGATGTGCGTGTCGGACCTCTCGGCCTTCGGCGCGCTGATGGAATGCGTGCGACGCGGCATCCGCGTCCCCGAGGACGTCGCGATTGCCGGCTTCGGCGCCTATGACCTCGCCGAGCAGTCGGTGCCTTCGATCACCACGATCGATGTCGGCGCACATGAGATCGGTGTCAGGGTGGCCGAGCTGGTGCTCGACCTGCTCAACGATCGCCGCGCGGCCGACGACCGGGTGGTGGTGGGCATGACGCCCAAGGTGATCGTGCGCCACACGGCTTGAACTTTTGGAAGAAATGCAACGGCCGGCGGGATGACCGCCGGCCGTTGCCCGTTTATGTGCCGCGGAGCTTACTTGCCCCAGATCTTCTTGTATTGGTCGCGATAGCCGTTGCCCGGGTCGAAGCGGTTGTCCGGGCCGCCGTCGAATTCGACATTGTCCGATGTCACCACATGCAGCGGCGAGATGTAGCCCGACCATTTCTCGCCGGCCATGGCGCGGTTGAGCTCGTCGACGAGCTGCCAGCCCTGCAGGTTCAGCGGCTCGGCCACCGTCACTTTCTGGAACTGGCTGGAGCGGATGCGCTGGTAGGCGGATTCGGAACCATCGCCCGCCGCCACATTGATTGGCGCGTCGGTGCCCGACTTGCCGGCAGCCGCCAGCGACGGGCCCATGAAGTCGAAATAGAGATCGTTGATCGCCAGCGAATGGGTCCAGGCGTCGCCATATTTTTGCAGCAGCGAGGTGGTGAGCTGCGGCATGCGCTGTGAAGTCTCGGCGATCGGCGTGTCGACATATTCGAGCACCTTGCCGCCGAGATCCTCGATCTCCTTCTTCATCCGGTCCGCCTTGGCGATGGCGATCTGGTAGGTGGAATCGGTGAAGATGATGACGCCAGGCTTGCCCTTGGCGTCGACAAAGGCCCAGTCGGCCGCCGCCTTCGACACTTCCATCGGATCGGTCGAGACGTTGGCGATGATGCCGAGATCGTCGATCGGACCGACCGTCGGTGCCGCATGCCATGCCGCCATTGGGATCTTGGCCGCCTTCGCCTGCTCCATTGCCGGCTTCTGCTCGACGGCGTCGAAGCCGTTGATGATGATGCCGTCGGGATTAAGCGCCAGCGCCTGGCCGAAAGCCGCCGTGCGGCCGCCGATGGAGCCGGCGCCGTCAAGCGTCTTGACGGTCCAGCCGAGAGCCGCCGCTGCTTCCTCGACGCCCTTGGTGACGCCCAGTATGCCGCCGTTCTTCATGTCGGCGCCAAGCACCACGATGGTCTTGCCGGCGGCGCCCTTCGGTCCGGTCGTCGGGCCGTCCCATTTGTCGACCTTGCTGGCATATTTGTCGACGACGGCCTTGGCGTCGGCCATCGGGTCGGCCAGCGCGGTCGAGGCGATGCCGAGCGCCAAGCAGGCGACGCCGAGCTGAAGGACTGTTCTGCGATGCATGTTTCTTCTCCCATTAAGCATAGTCATTTGTCTTTGTTGGTTGGCTGGTGGCTGGTGGAGGCGGCACGACCGCGCCGCGGCGGCGCTGCGCGTAGCCGGCAATGCCGATGGCGACGAGCAAGGTGACGCCGTTGAACAGCGGCTCGACCCAGAACGAGCCGCCGAACTGCTGGATGCCGGAAATGCCGGCGGCGAGGATGACGACGCCGATGATCGTGCCCCAGACATTGACGCGGCCGGGCTTGATGGTGGTCGATCCGAGGAAGGCGCCGACCAGCGCCGGCAGCAGATATTCGAGGCCGACGCTGGCCTGGCCGATCCGTAGCTTCGAGGCGAGAAGCACGCCGCCCAGCGCGGTCAGCGCGCCGGAGGCGACGAAGGCGCCCATGACGAATTTCTGCACCGGTATGCCGTTGAGCGCGGCGGCCTTGGGGTTGGCGCCGATGGCGTAGAGGTAGCGGCCGATCGGCATGTATTCGAGCACAAGCCACATCGCCAGCGCCAGGACGATCACGTAGTAGCCGGTGATCGGCAGGCCGAACAGCATCGTGCCGTTGAGGGCGAGGAAGCCGTCGGGAAGCATGCCGACGACCTGGCGGCCGCCCGTGTACCACATGGCCAAGGCATAGAGCACGGTGCCGGTGCCGAGCGTGGCGATGAAGGAATCGATGCGCGCCACCTCGACCAGCAGGCCGTTGATGAAGCCGGTAACGACGCCGAGCAGGATGACGATGAGCACCGCGATCGGCCAGGGGACACCGAAGGCGGTCTGCAGGCTGATAGCCAATATATGCCAGAGCACAATGCCGTAGCCGACCGTCAGGTCGATGCGGCCCGAAGCCATGGGGATCATCGCCGCCAGCGACAAGAGCGCGATGATCGCCTTGTCGGAGATGATCGAGCGCAAATTGAGCAGTGTCGGGAAGGTGCGCGGCAAGAGCAGCGAGAACAGCAGGATAAGCAGCAACGTCAGGATCGGCAGGCCGTAGACCGGCAGATAGCGCGCCGCCTTCTGGCCAAAACTCAGCCCGGAGAGTTCCGAGCGGGTCGGCTCCAGCGCCGTCGATTTGATCGAGTTCATGGATCCTCCTCAGGCGGCTTCGGACACGGAGGCGGCATGGATGAGCGCCGCCGTCGTCAGGGCATCGCCGGCCAGTTCGCGCACGATGCGGTTGTGCGAAAAGACAAGGGCGCGATGGCAGATATGGGCGACCTCCTCGAAATCCGTGGACACGACGATGACCGCCAGCCCTGCCTCGACGGCCGCCGCGATCAGTCGGTAGATTTCTGCCTTGGCGCCGACATCGACGCCCGCCGTCGGATCCTCGGCGATCAGCAGCTTGCGGCCCGTCGCTAGCCAGCGGCCGACGACCACCTTCTGCTGGTTGCCGCCGGAGAGCGCCTCGATCGGCAGATGCGGGTCGTTTGGCCTCAGCCCCAGGCGCGCGCCGAGTTCCCGCGTCAGCTCGCTCTCTTGCGCCGGCTTCATGAAGGAGAAGAGCCCGCGGCCGACCGCCGACGGATTGAGGTACATGTTCTCGCGCACGGACAGCGACAGCGCCACCGACTCCTCGGTGCGGTCGCGCGCGATCAGGCCGACGCCGGCGGCAAGGGCCGCACCGACCGAGGACAGATCGAGGCGTTTGCCGTCGAGCGAAACAGCGCCGTCGAAAGGCTCGGCGCCAAACAGCGCGCGGCCGACCGCCTCCTGTCCTGCGCCGCGCAGGCCGACCAGACCGAGCAGTTCACCCGATCGCGCCTCGAAGCGAACCGGACCGACGCTACCGCAGCGCAGATCCTCGACCTTCAGCCGCTCGGGTCCGTCCTGCCAGCGCGACTTGGCGAACATTTGATGCGCCGGGCGGCCGACGATGAGATCGACCAGTTCCTGCGGCGTCGTCTCGGTGACGGGCTTGACCGCCACCATGCGGCCGTCGCGCATCACGGCGACACGGTCGGCGATGCGGAACACTTCGTCCAGCCGGTGCGAGACATAGATCATGCCGACACCGCGCTCGCGCAACGGCCGCAGCGCCTGGAACAGGCGTTCGACCTCATCCGCCGGCAGGCTTGCCGTCGGCTCGTCGAGCACCAGCACGTCGGCTTCGGTGGCGAGCGCGCGGGCGATGGCCACCAGCGATTTCTCGGTGCGGGAAAGATCCTGGACGCGCGTCGCCGGATCGAAGGCGCAGCCGACCAGCGCCAGCGCGCGCTCGGCACGACGCTCGGTGTCGCGCCAGTCGATCAGGCCCGAGCGGCGTGAAAAACCCTGCGCCATGCCAACATTCTCTGCCACCGTCATCCATTCGATGAGGCCGAGATCCTGATGGATGAAGGCGACCTTCTGCGGCTGGTTGGGCCGGGGCGGGCGGTGGTGATAGTCCTCGCCGCGAAAGCGGATCGCGCCCTGGTCGCGCCTGTAGATGCCGGCCAGCGTCTTGATCAGCGTCGACTTGCCGGCGCCGTTCTCGCCCAGCAGCGCGACGATCTCGCCCTCGTGGATGTCGAGCGAGACCGACTTCAACGCCAGGGTGCCGCCGAAGCGCTTGGAGATGTCAATGAATTCGATGAGCTTGGGCCGCATCTATGGCCCTCCCAAGCCAAGCAAACGGACTGAATTGGCGTCGATGTTATCGCTAACATTTTTGCAGGTCAAGTCTTGAAAATGGCTCGCCGCGAGGGCTATCGATAGACCGGTTTCGTGGAGGGCGAGGCATGTTCGCAGATATAGAAGGCGCGGGCTTCGAGGTTCTCGACGAGCGGTTCGAGAGCTGCTTCGTCGGCCATGTGGCGGTCGAGCGGCTGTGGACCGGAGGGCGCTGGTTGGAGGGTCCGGCCTGGTTCGCGGCCGGGCGGTATCTGGTGTTTTCGGACATCCCGAATGACCGCATCATGCGCTACGACGACACCAGCGGCGCCGTCTCGGTGTTTCGCGCACCGGCCTACAATGCCAATGGCAACACAGTCGATACTGAGGGGCGGCTGGTCACCTGCGAGCACCGGGCGCGGCGCGTCACCCGCACCGGGCATGACGGGTCGATCACGGTGATCGCCGACCGCTTCGAGGGCAAGCGGCTGAATTCGCCCAACGACGTGGTGGTGCGTTCGGACGGCACGGTGTGGTTTTCCGATCCGCCCTACGGCATCGCGACCGACTATGAGGGCGACCGCGCCGAGCAGGAGATCGAGGGTTGCCACGTTTACCGCGCCGACCCTGCAACGGGCGCAGTGACACGCGTCGTCTCGACGATGGCGAAGCCCAACGGCCTCGCCTTCTCGCCGGACGAAACCATCCTCTATGTCGGCGACACCGGCGTCACGCACCAGAAGGGCGGGCCACGGCACATCCGCAAGTTCGCCATCGAGAGCGGCGCGCTCAAGGAGCTCGGCGTCTTGGCGACCTGCACAGCCGGCTTGTTCGATGGGTTCAGGGTGGATCTATCAGGCCGCGTCTGGGCAGGTGCCGGCGACGGCGTCCATTGCTTCGACCCCGACGGCACGATGATCGGCAAGATCCGCATCCCGGAGACGGTGGCGAACCTCACTTTCGGCGGCGCCAAGCGAAACCGCCTGTTCATCACGGCGCGACAGTCGCTCTACGCGGTATATGTCGTGGCGAATGGCGCGGGGCGGGGATAGCCCTGCCTGTCCTGCCAGGCAGGCAAGTCCAGATCCAGAACTCAGCTGTTGCGCGTCGCGACGAAGGTCGCGGCTTCCTTCAGCAGCGCTGCCCTGTCGCCATAGGGCTCGAGCAGCGCGTGCGCCTGGCCGACAAGGCCGTGCAGCTGGCTGCGCGCCCAATTCGCGCCGTGCAGCGCCACCAGCGTTCCCTTGCCGGCGGCGGCGTCCTTGCCGGTCGCCTTGCCCATCTGGCTGGCGTCGGCGGTCAGGTCGAGCAGGTCGTCGGCAAGCTGGAAGGCAAGGCCGATCGCCGAGCCGAACTCGGCCAGCCTTTCGCGATCCTCGGCGGGAGCGCCGGCAATGATGGCGCCGGCCTCGCAGGCGAAGCGGATCAGCGCGCCGGTCTTCATCGCCTGCAGCCTTATGATGCCGGACTCGTCGGGCGGTGTCTGTTCGGCTTCGAGGTCGAGCTTCTGGCCGCCGACCATGCCGCCGGCGCCGGCGGCCCGGGCAAGCGCCAGCACCAGAGCAGCTCGCCGCTCCGCCGGCAGCACGGTCGCCTCATCGGCGATGATGTCGAAGGCCAGCGTCAGCAAAGCGTCGCCGGCCAGGATGGCGGTTGCCTCGTCGAAGGCCCTGTGCACGGTCGGCTGGCCGCGGCGCAGATCATCATCGTCCATCGCCGGCAGATCGTCATGGATCAGCGAATAGCAATGCACGCATTCAAGTGCCGCCGCCACGCGAAGTGCGGCTTCGCCATCGGCGGAAAACAGCGCGGCGCTCTCCATGACCAGGAACGGGCGCAGGCGCTTGCCGCCGTTCAGCACGCCATGGCGCATTGCCGCCATCAGCCGGTCGGGCCGCGCGATCTCGCCCGAAAGCGGGCGGTCGTCGAGCAACCGCCGCAGCAGCACCTCGACGGCTGCCGCCCGCCGGATGAGCGCCATTTCGAACGCCATTTCGTCGTCATTCGTCATGGCCGGGACCGGTAGCCGACACTCAGACGTTGCGCAAGAAGGCAAGCGCCATTATGCCGGAGCAGTAAGAGCCCGTTTGGAAACTCTACTCCTGCGGTCATCTGAAGGCTTTTTCTGCGCTTCCGGTGCTGACGTACTCAAATGTACGCTCCGCTCCGGTTCTCGAAAAACGCCGTCATATGACTCACAGGAGCGCGTTTCAAAACGAGCTCTCTGGCACGGGTTGGGCGGCTTGGCGGAACCGATCGTCGATCATGAAACCGAAAAGCTGGACATGGCGACGAGATCGCGAGGCGTGAACCGCCGCAATCTCAGGCGCTGGGTCCGGCGCGGTATCGTCGTGGCCGCCGTACTGGCGTTGATTCCGACGGTGCTGACCTTCCTTTACCTGCCGTCCTTCGTGCATCCGGTGTCGACGCTGATGCTGAAGGATCTGGCGACCTTCTCCGGCTATGACCGGCGCTGGGTGTCGATCGACGATGTGGCGCCGGTATTGGCCCATTCGGTCATCATGTCGGAGGATGGGCAATTCTGCTTTCACCGCGGTGTCGATCTCGGCGAATTGCGCGGCGTCGTCGACGATGCGCTGGCCGGCGAGGCGACGCGCGGCGCCTCGACCATCACCATGCAGACGGTGAAGAACCTTTTTCTCTGGTCGCGCCCGCTGGGCTCGGTGCGTAAGGTCGTCGAACTGCCGCTGGCTGTCTATTTCGACGCCGTGATGTCGAAACGCCGCATCATGGAAATCTATCTCAACATCGCCGAATGGGGGCCGGGCATCTATGGCATCGAGGCAGCGGCACAGCATCATTTCGGCATTTCGGCAAAACAGCTGTCGCGCCGGCAGGCCGCACTTCTTGCCGTCACCCTGCCCAATCCGATCGCCCGCAATCCGGCAAAGCCCGGGCCGGGCCTGAGACGGCTCGCCAATCTGATAGAGCGCAGGGCAGGTCGTTCCGGTGCTTATGTCGGCTGTCTCGAATAGCCGGCACAAAAAAGTTCATGGTAGCGCTGGCCAAAACGGCACAGGGCGTGTATAGGCACCCGACTTTCTCAGATTTAGGCCCCGACATGGCCCTTTCACGAGGGCGGGCGGGGCTTTTGACCATGTAGTGGAGCATATCCATGGCCGTTCCGAAACGCAAAACCTCTCCGTCCAAGCGCGGCATGCGCCGCTCGGCCGACGCCCTCAAGGCCCCGACCTATGTCGAGGACAAGAATTCCGGCGAAATGCGCCGCCCGCACCACATCGACTTGAAGACCGGCATGTATCGCGGTCGCCAGGTGCTGACCCCCAAGGAAAGCTGAGACCAGCTTTTCCCAAGGTTTGAGTTACAAAGGACCGGCCTCTGGCCGGTCCTTTTGCGTTTGGCGGTCCGATGGCTCGCTGCCTCCCGCATCTCAGCCGGCATCGTCGGCGCCTCCCGGCTTGATCCTGTTGCGCATGGTTTCGCCGCGCATCCTCCAGGCAAGGCCGGCCAGTTGTCTGTGCGGGCCTTCACAGGCTGATACCGGCCGACACGACTTTCCCTAAATCGAACTTCCCTAAATCGAACTGCTCGCCACCCGGGTTGCGCAGCCGTCATCCAGAGCACGATGTTTTCCGATCTGCATGGGCTTGCATGTGACGATTTCTTATGCAATTTTCAAAATATTAGTCGGAAATCGACATAAATGGGGAATTACATGTGGGATTTCGTCAGTACGAGTGATCTCGACGACACCGAACAGGCGGTGCTTTCCCAGCTCAAGGTCGACGGGCGGATGTCGAGCGTCGATATCGCCAAGCGCATCGGCGTTACCGAAGCGACGGTGCGGCGCAAAATGGCGCGTGTACTCGAGGACCCGGATATCTGCATCCAGGCGGTCGTGCGGCCCCTGCGCAGCGATGTCGGCATCGCGGCCATTGTCGGGCTCGATGTCGACCGCGAACACATCATCAGCGTTGCCCGCAGACTGTCCGAGTACTCGTTCGTCGACAGCGTCTACGCCATGACGGGACCGTTCGACATCATCATCCAGCTCACTTTGCCGTCGACGACCAGCCTGCACGACTTCCTGGTCGGCGAACTGGCGAACGTTCCCGGGATCAAGGATTCCGAGAGCTACATGATCGGCCGCGTGTTCAAGCACTCGGGCCGGGCTTACCAGCGCAGCAAAACCGAAGAAAAAAGAGGGTAACAAAAAAATGGGTGAGTTCTTTTCCGCATCGCGCCGCCGCGTCCTGTCTCTGCTTGCCGCCGCGCCGCTCTTCCTGTCCTTCGCATCCGCCGCTCATGCCGATGGGCTTGTCGACCAGATCAAGCAGCGCGGCACCATCGTCGTCGGTACCGAGGCCGCGTTCGAGCCGTTCGAGTTCGTCCGCGACGGCCAGATAGTCGGCTACAACAAGGACATTCTCGACTATGTCGTCAGCCAGCTCGGTGTGAAGCTCGACCAGCTCAACCTGCCGTTCCAGGGGCTGCTGCCGGGCTTGCTGGCCAAGAAGTTCGACCTGATGGCGACGTCGACCGGCATCAATGCCGAGCGAGCGGCGAAATATGCCTACACGCGGCCGACGGGCTCGTTCGAAAACGTCATCGTCGTGCGCGCCGACGAGGAGCGCATCAAGAAGCCGGAAGACATTAACGGCATGGTGGTGGCGACGCAGCTTGCCTCCTCCGTGCAGCCGATCATCGAGGCCTATGACAAGGAGCTCAAGGACAAGGGCGGCAAGGGTGTCGGCGAACTGAAACTGTTCACCTCCTTCCCCGAGACGCATGTCGCTCTCGCCTCCGGTCAAGTTGATGCCATTGTCATCGCCTCGCCTTCGGCGGCGGTGCTGATGAAGAACGTCCCCGACACCTACAGAGTGGTCGGCTCGATCGGCGAATTCTCCTATCTGTCCTGGGTGGTGCGGCCAGAGGACAAGGATTTGCGCGAATTCATCAATGCCAAGATCGGCGAGCTGAAGGACAGCGGCAAGCTGAAGGAACTGCAGCTGAAATGGTTTGGTTTCGAGATGAAGACGCCTGCCGAAGGTTATCTGCCGCCCGGCGCGCTCTGAGTTCTTTCGAGCCTTAAACGGGTCTGGCGCGGCGTGAGCGATGAGTTGCCGCGGCTATCGCCCGCGCCGACGCCAGACGATGCTCCTCCGTTCGAGTTGAAAAATGTTCCATTTTTCAAAGACGCTGACCTTCCTGCCGCAATTCCTGACTGGCGCCGGCATCACACTCGGTGTCTCGTTGCTGGGGTTCCTGGTCGGCACGCTGATCGGCTTCGGCCTGCTCGCCTGCGGCCGGTCGCACTGGCGCGTGCTCCGCTGGATCGGCGCGCTCTACACCAGCTTCATCCGCGGCACGCCGCTGATCGTGCAGATCTTCGTCGTCTATTATGTGCTGCCGGGCCTGGTCGGCATCGATCTGCCGCCGCTGCTAGCGGGTGTGCTGGCGCTCAGCTTCAACAGTGCGGCCTTCGTCGCCGAGATCCTGCGGGCCGGGCTGACGCGCATTCCCGCCGGCCAGTATGAAGCGGCCAAGGCGCTTGGCCTGAAGCCGGTGGTGACCTGGTTCAAGATCATCATGCCGCAGCTGTTCCGCGCCATCATTCCACCGATGGTCAACGAGTTCACCATGCTGGTGAAGGCGTCATCCATCCTGTCGGTGATCGCCGTGGTCGAGCTGACCCGCACCGCGCAGAACATCATGAACGTCACCTACCGACCGGTCGAGGCGTTCTGCGTCGCGGCGGTGCTGTATTTCATCGTGCTGTTCTCCTGCAGCCTGTTGACCCGGCATCTGGAGCGCAAGGCGAAAGGGGCGCGCGCATGACGTTCGACTTCTCCGTCATCGCGGACAATTGGCAGATCCTGGCCAAAGGTTTTGGCAACACGGTGTTGATGTGCACTGTGTCGCTGCCGCTCGGCTTCGCGCTTGGCGTCGTGCTGGCGCTGGTCAGGCTGCGGGGCGGGCGGCTGCCAACGGCAATCGTCTCGGCCTATGTCGAAATCTTCCGCAACATTCCGTTCCTGATCCAGATTTTCCTGTTGTTCTACGCCTTGCCGATGTTAGGCATCCGGCTTTCGCCGGTGGCGGTGTCGATCGGCGCGCTGTCGGCCTATGCCAGCGCCTATTCCGCCGAGATCATCAGAGGCGCGATCCAGTCCATCTCTTATGGCCAGGTCGAAGCAGGTTATGCGTTGGGGCTGCGCTACCTCACGATATTCCGAAAAATCCTCGTGCCGCAGGTGCTCGGCTATATCCTGCCGGCGGCCACCAACCTCACCATCACGCTGATCAAGGAATCGGCGATCCTGTCGGCGATCACCGTGCCCGAACTCACCTACATGGCCCAGAACATCATCGGCCGCACCTTCTCGCCGGTGGAGATCTTCACCGCCATCGCATTGCTGTACTGGGGGCTGACCGCCCTTGTGGCGGCGATCTCGCGCAGCCTGGAGCACAGGCTGCAGCCGCATCTCGCACCCCGCCGTGGCGCCTGATCCAAAAAGCCTTCAACACGAGAGGAGACCCCATGTCCAAACTCACCACCGCGCCGCGCGATGTCTTCCAGACATTCCTGAACTTCCCACTGGTCGAGGATCTCGACACGCTGAAGGCCGATGTCGCCATCATCGGCATGCCCTATGGCGATCCCTACACGATCGACGAGCTGATAAACGACCAGACCAATGCGCCGACGGCGGTGCGGCGCGCCTCGCAGCGCATCAGCCAGTCGCTCGACCGCTATGATTTCGACATCGGCGGGCCGGTCTTCGCCGGCCAGGACATCAAGGTGGTCGATGTCGGCGACGTGCCCGGCAATGCCGCCGATCATGTTGGGCACTACGGTCGAGCCGAAGCCGCGATCCGCAAGATCCTCGCCGCCGGCGCGCTGCCGATCACCATCGGCGGCGACCATGGCATTCCGATCCCGATCTTCCGGGCGCTCGACCGCGAAGGGCCGATCACGCTGGTGCAGCTCGACGCCCATCTCGACTGGCGCGACAATGTCAACGGCGTCAAGGAGGGCTATTCCAGCACCATCCGCCGGGCCTCGGAGATGGCGCATATCAAGGATATCTTCCAGGTAGGTGTTCGTGGCCAGGGCAGTGCGCGCACCGAGGAGGTGGAGGCGGCCCGCGCCTACGGCGCCAACATCATCACCACCAATGAATGGCAGGACATCGGCACCGCCGCGCTCCTGAAGCGCATTCCCGACGGCGGCCGCTACTATCTCACCATAGACGCCGACGGACTGGATCCGGCGGTCATGCCGGCGGTGGAAGGACCGCAGCCGGGCGGCATCAGCTACCGACAGACGATCGAGCTGATCCAGGGGCTGGTCGGCAAGGGCCGTCTCGTCGGCATGGACATCGTCGAGATCGCACCGGCGCGCGATGTCAACGATATCACTTCGATGACGGCGGGCCATATCATCCTCAACGTCATCGGCGCCGCCGTGCGCGCCGGTTACTTCAAGCGCTGAGCCCGCTATCTCACGCTTGCTCCATGTCAGCCGGGCAAACCGGCTGACATGGTTGTTGCATCCGGTCTTCGACCGTGTTTGCGGCTTTTTACGAAAAATCTTGACGGCGTGCCTGTGGCGCATTCTACAGAAGGTGCCCCCATATGGAGACGCCAGATGTTCGGTGCCGTCCCGCTTTTGATCGTGCCTTTCATTCTCTACAATCTCGGCCTGCTCGGAATTTTCGGCGGTGGTGATGATCCCTGGGCGAGCGAGATCTTCTCGTTCCGCATGATGTCGGGCGGGGTGTTTTCGATGACGCTCGGCGACCTGATGATACTGATCGGGCTGATCTTCCTGTTCCTCGAAATGGTGAAGTCGGCGCGCACGACCAGCGCCTCGATCATGGACCATCTCCTGTCGACGCTGGTCTTCGTCGCTTTCCTGGTCGAGTTCCTGCTGGTCAAGGGCGCGGCGCATTCCATCTTCTTCACGCTGATGATCATCGCGCTGTTCGATGTGATGGCCGGGTTCGCGGTGTCGATGCGATCGGCAAGCCGGGACATCAATCTCAACTAAGAACTCAGCCCGGATCGGCGGTGAAGCCGGCGGCCTCGATGCCGGCGATGGCCGCGGTCTCGTCATTGTCCGAGGTGTCGCCTGAAATGCCGACGGCGCCGACAATAGTGCCGGCCTTGTCGCGGATCAGCACGCCGCCGACCACCGGCAGCACGCGTCCGCCCGACACGTCGGAAATGCCGGCAACCAGATGCGGGCGCTCCTTGGCGAAGGCCTCGACCTTGCGCGAACCCATGCCGATGGCCAGCGCGCCATAGGCTTTGCCGGCCGACATTTGCGGGCGCAGGAACGAGGCACCGTCCTGGCGCTGGAAGGCGACGAGATGGCCGCCGGCGTCAAGCACCGAGACGCCCAGCGGCTTGAGCTTGAGATCGGCGCCCTTGGCGAAGGCGGCATCGATGATTTGCCGGGCTTTTTCGAGCGGCAGTGCGGTCATGGCAATCTCCTGTTGGAAAGGGACAATCATCGGCGGCCAGCCGGCCGAAGCAATCCCGTTTTCGGTTGAAATTGCTTCTCGTGAAGCGGTGGAACGAAGGGCCGCTGCCCGGGTGGCGCCGTCGAACGGCTGTATCAGCAGGCGAGCAGCGCCGGCCGGTTCGGGCTAGTTTGAAAGCGGCGCGTTATTTCTTCTTGGCGCGTGCAGGTTTCTTGGCGGGCACTGCCGGCGCATTGGCGAGGTCTTCGGCTTCCTTGGCGAGCCGGAGCGCCCTCAGCTTGTCGGTCTTGACCTTGCGGGCGTCGCTCTCGGCGGCATATTCCGCCATCGCCTTCTGGCGGACGGTCGCCGCCTCTTCCTGCTTCTTGAAGCGCAAATCGGCGCGCGCGCGGGCAGCATCCCGAGAGTTCTCAACCAAGACCTTATCCAATCCCGTGAATTGTGGTTTCCGCTTGTTCTAGCAGAGCCGGGCTCTCAACGGGGGAAAATAGTTGGTTACGCGGCCGGGCTGGCGACGAGAGCCTTGCCGGCGACCACGGCTTGATAGGCGGCCTGCAGGGTCGCGCGGACAGAAGGGCCGGACGCTGTGTCGAGTGGCATACCCAGATGCTCATGGCGCAACTCGTCCATGAATTTCTCCCATAGTGGCGGGCCGCCCTTCTCCAGGAGCTCGGCGCGGATCGAGAGTTCCTCGGTGGTCGGCAGCCAGACCCGGCCCCAGGCGCCGAGATGGGCCAGGATCGGCACCAGCGTGATGGCCATCTCGGTCAGGCTGTAGATCGCTTTCTGCTTGTGCGATGGGTCGTCGGCCTTGGTCAGCATGCCAAGTTCCATCAGCCGCTTCAGCCGGTCGGCAAGGATGTTGGAGGCAATGCCTTCCATTGAGCCGTTGAGCAGTTCGCGAAAATGCCGCCTGCCGCCGAAAATCATGTCGCGAAGGATGATCAGGCTCCAGCGGTCGCCGAACACTTCCAGCGACAGGTTGATCGGGCAGCCGGACCGGCGATCGAGGCTCATTCGATTCTCTCCACAAAACCGGTTGCATTATCGTATCAGTTTTATTATGGTGCAACCGATTGCAAAATGCAAGCAGATGAGGAGGCCTTGTGATGACGACGATCAATCGCCCCGAGATCATATCCGAAACCTTCGGCGACCCTGAAAATCCTCCGCTGCTGCTGATCATGGGCGCGATGGCCTCGATGCTGTGGTGGCCGGAGGCATTTTGCCGGGAGTTGGCGGATGCCGGCCTGTACGTGATCCGTTACGACAATCGCGATACCGGCCGCTCGACCAAATATCCGCCGGGCAAACCGCCCTACACATTCGACGACATGGCGGACGATGCAGTTGGCGTGCTCGACAGCCATGGCATCGGCAAGGCGCATGTCGCCGGCATGTCGATGGGCGGCATGATCGCGCAGCTCGTGGCGCTCAAGCATTCCTCCCGCGTCGCGTCGCTGACGGTGATCAGCAGCTCGCCGGTGGGAATGGACACCTCGCATCTGCCACAGACGACCGACGCCTATATCGAGCATTCGGCCGCGAGCGCCGATGTCGACTGGTCGGACCACGGCCAGGTGATCGATTTCGTAGTCAAGGATGCGCGGGCGATCGCCAGCACCGCGCATCCATTCGACGAGGACCGGATGCGGGCCTTCATCGAGCAGGATTACGACCGCTCCGGCGGGTTCCTGAGCGCAACCAATCATTTTTCGCTCAAGGGTGGCGATGTATGGAGGGGCCGCTTGCCGGAGATGGCGGCGCCGCTGCTGGTCATCCATGGCACATCAGATCCGATCTTTCCGGTCGAGCACGGCGAGGCGCTGGCCAAAACGGTCACCGGCGCAAAACTCCTTCGCGTCGCGGGCGGCGGCCATGAACTGCATCCGAAAGACTGGCCCGACATCGAAGCCGCCATCGTCTCGCATATCAGGTCCAATTGAGATTTCATGGGGTCGGTCTTGACGGACAAGGCATGTCGCAATAGTTAAGTAAGCGCTTCAGTATTGACTTGGCGGGCGCATATCTCCCGCCCATCGACGAACCATCAAACAGAAGAGCAAAGAATGTCCCTGACGCTGCATTTCCACCCCCTGGCCTCTTTCTGCTGGAAGCCGCTGATCGCGCTCTATGAGAACGGCACGGCCTTTAACCCGGTCATCGTCGACCTTGGCGACGAACACTCGCGCGCGGCTTTCCTGAAGATTTCACCGACCGGCAAGATGCCGGCGCTGCGCGATGATGCACGCGACCGCACAGTGCTGGAATCGACCATCGTCGTGGAATATCTGGCCGCGCATTATCCGGGGTCGGTCGAACTCGTTCCCGCCGACATCGATGCGGCGCTGGCGGTCCGCCAGGCCGACCGCTTCTATGATTTCTATGTGCAGGAGCCGATGCAGAAGATCGTCGGCGACCGGTTGCGGCCGCATGACAAGACCGATCCGTTCGGCGTCGAGCAGGCGCGTGGCCAGCTGCGCAATTCCTACGCCATCGTCGAACAAGAGATGCAGTCGAGGAACTGGGCGGTGGGCGACGCCTTCAGCCTGGCCGATTGCGCGGCGTCGCCCGCGCTCTTCTATGCCAACAAGGTCGAGCCGTTCGGCGACAGATATCCGGCCGTGAAACGCTATCACGACCGGCTGCTGCAGCGCGCCGCCTTCGCCAGGGTGATCGAGGAGGCGCAGCCCTACTTCAAGTTCTTCCCGTACAATAACGGCTGACCGCGATGCTGCACGATCCCGCCCAGCTCGACCTGATGTTCCAGGCGCTTGCCGATCCGGCGCGGCGGCAGATGGTCGACCGGCTGTCGCGTGGCCCCGCCTCGGTCAGCCAGCTGGCCGAGCCGCTGGCGATGTCGCTGTCGGCCGTCGTCCAGCACCTCAACGTGCTGGAAGCGAGCGGCCTCGTACGCTCGGAAAAACTGGGGCGCGTGCGCACCTGCCAGATCGAGCCCAAGGCGCTAAGAGCGGCCGAGCACTGGATCAACGAACGGCGCCTCGTCTGGGAACGCCGGCTGGATCGGCTTGGCGATTTTCTGGCGCAAACCAAAGACGAAACATGAAGGAAACCTCTGTGAGCCAACGATCCGTCGTCCATTCCACCTTCGTCGTCGAGCGCTTCTATCCGGCGGCGCCCGCAAGGGTCTTCTCCGCGTTCAGCAATCCTGAGGCCAAGCGGCGCTGGTTCGTCGATCCCCATGACCCGATGCCCAGCCGGCATGACATGGACTTCCGTGTCGGGGGTAAGGAGGCCAATGCGGGATGCCCGAGCGATGGGCAGATGCATTTCTTCAACGCGGTCTATCAGGACATCGTTCCGGACCAGCGCATCGTCTACAGCTATGAGCTGCTGTTCGATCAAACCCGCGTCTCTGTGTCACTGGCGACGATCGAGCTGGTAGCCGAAGCGGGGGGCACGCGGCTGGTGATGACAGAACAGGGCGCCTTCCTCGACGGCCACGACACCTCAGCCACGCGTGAGCATGGGACAGGCGAACTGCTCGATGCGCTCGGCGCCTTCCTGAAAATACAAGCCTGATCGTCGTGGCGATGTCGATGATAAAGGGCGAAAAGATCAAGCTTCCCAGAATTGATCGAGCCAGATGTTGAGCTTCAGGAAGCCGGAATTGCTTACCGTATAGACACGCCGCGTGCCTTCAGCCTTGGCGTTGACCAGTCCGGCGTCGAGCAACACTTTCAGATGCTGCGATACGGCCGGGCGTGAGACTGGCAAGCCGGCCGCCAACTCGTTGACGGTCTTCGGACCGCGTCGAAGTTCTTCCAGGAGGTGGCGCCGATTGGGGTCGGCGATCGCCATGAAGGCGTCGGAAAACATCATGCCTCATTTGTGAGGCAAAGTTCTTCGAATCTCAACTGTCTGCTTCTGCTTTTCTTCTTGGATCAAGCCGCAATGCTTCCGGCGTCACCGAGCGGTCGGCCGGCTGCGTCTTGAAGGCGTCGCGATCGCCGATCGGCACCGGAGCGCGGCGGCTGATGCGCAGCAGCGTGTAGCCGGCCAGTGACAGATGCGCGAAGGCGGTCGCCAGGAACAGTCCCTCCGGGCGCATCCAGCCCATCAGCGCCGCTGCCAGCAAAGGGCCGATCATGGTGCCGAAGCCGTAAAGCAGCAGCAAGCCTCCCGACACCTTGACGAAATCCTCCGCACGGGCGTGGTCGTTGGCATGGGCCACGGCGATTGAATAGAGCGTGTAGGCGAAGGCGCCGTAAGCGGCGGTCAAGACGATGACAAAGACGGCGGAGCGCGGCTCGAAGAGGAAGACCAGGAGTGCGACCAACGCCGCGCCAAAAGCGGCACCGGCCAGGACGAAACGGCGGTCGGTCTTGTCGGACAGGCGCCCGGCCGGCAGCTGCATCGCGGCACCAGCAACCACCACCAAGCTCATCATCAGGGCAATCTCAGGCGTCGAGATGCCGATACGGGCGCCGTAGACGGCACCCAGCGTACCCCAGGCGCCGTTGGCGATACCGACCAACAGGCAAGCGACGGCCGACACCGGCGAGTTGGCGTAGAGCCCCTTGACGTCGAGCTTGACGTCCTGCAGCGGCTTGGGGAGTGATGCCGAAGAAACCGCGGTCGGGATCAGCGACAGGCAGAACAGGATGCCGGTGATCATGAACAGCGACGCCGATTTCACATCACCGCCGGCGACGATCATCTGTCCGCCCATGATCGAGGCGTAGGTGACCATCATATAGAGGCCGAAGACGGTGCCGCGGTTCTCGTTGGTGGCCTTCTCGTTCAGCCAGCTCTCGATGACCATGAAAGCGCCGGCCATGGTGAAGCCGGTGAAGGCGCGCAACAGGATCCAGACATATTCGTCGATGATCAGGCCGGTGAGCAGCGCCACGATGGCGCCGGACGCGGCAAAGGCGCCGAAGGCGCGTACATGCCCGGCGCGGCGCACAAGGCGCGGCGCGAAGAAACAGCCGGTGACGAAGCCGCCGGCCCAGGCGGTGCCCATCAGGCCGAGCGATGCGGTCGAGAACCCTTCCACCTGGCCGCGCAGAGGCAACAGCAGCCCGTGCAGACCCGATGCCGCGAGCAGAAAGGCAGTGCCGCGAAGCAGGGAGAGGATCGGTCGGTAGGATGCGAGCATTTTTTGATCCGGCTGGACTCTGAAAGGGGTGGCAGGGTCTGAAGACAGTCGCATTCCGGCTTTTCAGCGGCGAGCCGTCCCGCCCCGGTCCACTATCCGCGGCGGAACAGTGCCTCGGCGGCCGATTTGGTGTTGTCCTTGGCCTTGAGCTCGGCTTCCAGCCTGGCGATTTCTTCGCGCAGTATGCCGATGCGCTCCGACAGTTCACCGACGGAAAGCAGCGACAGATCCTGCCCGATCTCGTGCGGACGCGCTTTCTTCTTGGGTTCGTCGTCGAAGATCGCCATCGCTGCTCCTCCTCCGCCACACCAGATTGGCCATTTGCCTGATTTGGCAATGAGCATACATAGGGCAAGGGTGTGGATGCAAACAGCCGGTAAGAATGCGGCGAGGAAAGACGGGAAACTTCATGGCGAGCGGACAGAAAATTCCGGCGAGGATGACGGCGATCGCAATCTCGGAGCCGGGTGGCCCACGGGTGCTGAAACCGGAGACGCGCGACGTGCCGCAACCCGGCCCCGGCGAGATCCTGATCAAGGTGCATGCCGCCGGCGTCAACCGCCCTGATGTGCAACAGCGCAAGGGCGCCTACCCGCCGCCGCCCGGCGCATCGGACCTGCCGGGCCTCGAAGTCTCGGGCGAAGTGGCAGCCCTTGGTGACGAGATATCGCGCTGGCGCATCGGCGACCGGGTCTGTGCGCTCACACCCGGCGGCGGCTATGCCGAATATGTCAAGGTTCACACCGGCAGCGTGCTGCCGCTGCCCGCAGGCTTCACGCATACGGAAGCGGCGGCGGTACCGGAAAACTATTTCACCGTCTGGCACAATGTGTTCGAACGCGGCGGCCTGAAAAAGGGTGAAACGCTGCTGGTGCATGGCGGCTCGTCCGGCATCGGCACGACGGCGATCCAGCTGGCTTCGGCCTTTGGCGCCTATGTCATCACCACCGCCGGATCCAAGGAAAAATGCGATGCCTGCCTGAAGCTCGGCGCCGACCGCGCGATCAACTATCGCGAGGAGGATTTCGTCAAGGCGGTCAAGGAGGCGACGGACGGCAAGGGCGCCAATGTCATCCTCGACATGGTCGGCGGCGACTATGTCCAGCGAAACTACGAGGCCGCCGCCGTCGAGGGTCGCATCGTCCAGATCGCGGTGCAGGCCGGTGCCGTCGCCAGCGCCGATTTTTCCAAGATCATGGTCAAGCGGCTGACCCATACGGGTTCGACGCTGCGGCCGCGCACCGTCGAGTTCAAGGCGGCGATCGCGGCGGCGCTGGAGACGCAGGTCTGGCCGCTGCTCGGCACGCGCAAGGTGGCACCTGTCATGGACATGATCTACCCGCTCACCGATGCCTGGCGCGCGCATGAGCGGATGGAGGAGGGCGAGCATATCGGCAAGATCGTGCTCGACGTCGGTTAGGACGTGCCGATTTCAGGTCAGACCGGCCTGCAAATGATGGCTTCCTGAGCTTCAGGCCTTCGCCGGCCGAAGCACTCATGAGTGGTCGTGGCAGTTCAGGCTACGGCCGGCGCAGGCCGGTGCTCACGTACTTAAGTACGCTCCGCTCGTCGCAAGGGCGACCCCGGCAGCCATCATTTTCGACTCGGCCTGACCTGATCTCGACACGTCCCGAGCCGAGGACTGCCTACGAGATGAACAGAGGCTTAATGGTGCAATGCAGCATTTGCATCATTGCTATGCAAAATCGGCCGTTCAAGTCCCCATCGATGATCACTATCTGTGCAGCATCGAAACGAACACCCCATCAGGAGGACTACCATGAACCCGATCCGCGCTTTCCGTAACTGGCGCATGTACAACGAGACCGTGCGTGAACTGAACAAGCTCAACGCTCGTCAGCTGAACGATCTCGGCATCAACCGCGCCGACATCGAACGGATCGCCCGTCAGGCGATCTGATATCAAGCACGACCCGGCCGCGGGGCCGGGCACGTGTTGAGAAGTAGAGCCGTCGCAGACGTTTCCCGTTTCCGGTTCCGAGCCCGCTGGACCTTGTCCAGCGGGTTTTGTCTTTTTTGGGGGGCCGGCCGATTGCCCGCCTATTCAAGGAGCGCGCGCAGCGCTTCTGTGTCCTGCTCAAAAGCTCCGGGCCCTTGGCTGAGGTCAAGGCATTCGAATGCGCTTGCCGGCTCCGGAACGCGTCGGGGCGACCGCGCGTCCAAAAACATTGCGAAACAGCAAGGGAACGGTTATACAGGCCGCGAATTTCCCATTTTGGTGGCTCTAAACCACCGCCCGCGCGGGAACGCGGGCGAACGAGAAGGATTTTTTAAATGGCCAATACGCTGCTGATGCCCAAGGCGACCGCCGTCTGGCTGGTCGACAACACCGCGCTCTCGTTCGAGCAGATCGCGCAGTTCTGCGGGCTGCATCCGCTCGAGGTCAAGGCGATCGCCGACGGCGAATCGGCGCAAGGCATCAAGGGCATGGACCCGATCATGACCGGCCAGCTGACCCGCGACGAGATCGCGCGCGCCGAGAAGGACCCGAACCAGCGCCTGAAGCTTTCCGACCCCAAGGTGCGGGTGCCGGAATCCAAGCGCAAGGGTCCGCGCTACACGCCGCTGTCGAAGCGCCAGGACCGGCCGAACGCCATCCTGTGGCTGGTGCGCAACCATCCTGAACTCAAGGACGCGCAGATTTCGCGTCTCGTCGGCACCACCAAGTCGACGATCGAGCAGATCCGCGAACGCAAGCACTGGAATTCGGCCAATCTGCAGCCGATGGACCCGGTGACGCTGGGTCTCGCCTCGCAGATCGACCTCGACATGGAAGTCAACCGCGCCTCGCGTGGCCGCGAGCAGGCGCAGCCGGTCGGCGACACGCTGCTGCCGGCGGCCTTGACCGAGCGCCTGGTGCCGGCTCCGGAAAAGCCGAAGGACGAGGATGCCGAACTCGACGCCAACGCCGTGTTCGCCAAGCTCTCGGCGCTGAAGTCGAAGACCCCCGACACCGACGAAGAGTAAGGTGTCGCGAACTCATCAAAAAAGCCCGCTTCGAGCGGGCTTTTTTGTGGTCCGGTCGTCTCAGCTTCGTGCCACGCGGTCCGGCGCCATGCCATAGTCCTCGCTGCGCTCCACGGCGCGGTAGAAGTCGGCGAGCTGCTTGCCGCGCTCCGGCTTGAAGATGCGGCCGGCGATCACCACCGAGGCGATGCGGTCGATGCGGAAGGCACGGAAGTCGTCGCGCATCTCGCACCAGGCGACCAGCGTCCACACCTTGCCCCAGAACCACAGGCCGAGCGGCCTGATGTCGCGCGCGGTGCCGCGGCCGGCCTCGTCGCAATAGTCGATGGTCAGCACCTGACGTTTTTCGACCGCGCGCTCGATCAGGTCGATCGCCTCGCGGGCGGCGTCGCTCACCACCCACATCGGTGTGTGAATCTCGGTGCGGGCGATGCGGTCCTTTTCGGCGTCGGGCAGCACGGCGCCGATCTTGACCAGCGCCTCGTCGGCGGCGCGTGCCATGGCGGCACCGCCAAAGGCACGCACCATGCGAGCGCCGGCAACCAGCGCCACGATCTCGTCACGCGTGAACATCAGCGGCGGAAGGTCGAAACCTTCCCTCATCATGTAGCCGACACCGGCCTCGCCGTCGATCGGCACCCCAGTCGACTGCAGGTCGGCTATGTCGCGATAGATCGTTCGCTCGGAAACCTCGAGCCACGTGCCGAGCTTCTGGGCGGTGACCAGACGGCCACCACGCAGATGCTGCACGATCTGAAAGAGCCTGTCGGCGCGGCGCATCGTTTGCTTCCCCAGTTTTATCTCTATGCATGCCGTGGCCCCGGAACCAGGCCCACTTGCAGATGACATGCATTACGGTTTCAGTCCTTCGCGCTTGCGCTGAGCGGCAACGAACTCCGCGCCAAAGGACAGTTTCTTCGTTGTCGGCGTCTTCGCATTGAGCACGCGCCAGAAGGGGGCGACGTCGCTCAGCGTCATGCCGCGCTCCAAGTCTTCCCTGGCGGCTTCGGCAACCGTGCGCAGATGATAGCCTGTTGTGACCGGGCATGTCACTTCGGCGCCGTGTTCGATGGCAAGGGCAGTGCGCAACGCACGGATATCCATCTCGACGCCTGCGCGAATCGAGCGGATGAAATCGTCAACCTGGCGAGCGGTCGGCACCAGCATCGGCTGGCCCTCGACCACGTCACCCACAGTGCGCGGCGTCGGTTTCACGCCGTTGATGCCAGGCGTGTTCAGCCTGTCATTCCAACTTTTCATCGATCGTCCTCTCGGCCGGCCATGCGCATTATCCCACCATCGCATGCGCCTCCTGACAGCATACTGTCAGGAGGCTTCAGCATATTCCCTGATAAACAGCGTTCGCATCTGTGCGAGATCGCTGGCTCGGTCGGGATAGAGTGTGTTCAGAAAGGCAAGGGCAAAGGTGCCGGGCGCCGAACCAGGAGCGGAAACAATTTTGCCGTCGGCGACCGCGTGCGGCACGTCCTGATAGTTGCTGGCGCCAGCATAGCCGGCTTCATGGCCGTTGATCCAGTCGCGGCCATTGCTGGTGTGCCTGGCGCTTTCGAACATGCCGGCCCGGGCCAGCGCCAGCGTGCCGGCGCAGATACCGCCAACCACACCGCCGCGCGCTGCCACGGTATTGAGCAGTTGGGCGACATCCGGCGGCGTCTTGCCCGCCCACTGGTCGGAACCGATGATGGCGACTGCGTCAAGATCAGCATTCTCTTCGACACCGACCGAACGGTCGGGCGTAAGCCGAAAACCGCTGATTCCGGTCACGGGCTTGCCTTCGGGCGTCAACGAAACGGCGCGAGCGCCGAACCATTCGACCGCCGAGGCCGCAAGCAGCCCATATTCCCAGTCGGCAAAACCTTCGATGAAAAGGAAGCCGATTGTCTTCTGATCGGGCATAAGCTCGCTCCATCCCTCGGCGCGCCGTAGCCATATCTGGGCATTGGCGCGCCCATGTCCAATATCGACGTCGAAAAATTCGCCTCAATTGCCGTGGGAGCGACGTTCCGCATACATATCCGGCCAGCCGATATCCTTGCGGATGTCCGCGGGCAGCGAGTTCATGAAACGCTGGGTGCGGATTTCGTTGCGCATGGTGCGAACCTTGCCGACATAGTGCTGCATGCCGCGCAAAATGGTGTAACCGTTCATGACCAGTCTCCTCTCTTTTGATGGAGACACTATCGCACACCCCTCCTGACAGCAGTCTGTCAGGAGGATGTCAGGCGCTCAGCGATAGTTGCGCTCGGCGCTTCTCCTAAGGGAAAGCCTTGTTTTTCGATGCCGTCGCGCCTTTGCTGCAGCAAGCCGAGGAGCCGTATTGTTCACCATAGGCGTGACAATATGTGCGGTGTTGTTCATCATACGGCGACGGATCGTCAGGATAGGCGACCTTCAGCGGCGTGACCGCAGTTCTGATATGAAGGGAGAAAATTCTTCCCCAAAACCAGGGAGACGACCATGAGCCTGCAACTGACAGGAATCCACCATCTGACCGCCATCACCGCCAATGCGCCGGGTAATCTTCACTTCTACACGAGGGTACTGGGCCTGCGGCTGGTCAAGAAGACGGTGAACCAGGACGACACATCGGCCTACCACCTTTTCTATGCCGACGGTGAAGCGACGCCAGGTACCGACCTTACCTTCTTCGACTGGCCGGTTGGCCGCGAACGGCGCGGCACCCACTCCATCGCGCGGACCAGTCTCCGGGTCGGCAGTCTGGAGAGCCTTACCTGGTGGAAGCAGCACCTTGCCGCCGAAAACATCGTGACAGGAGAGATTGCCGACATTGGCGGCTATCCCAGCCTGGATTTCGAGGATCCCGAAGGCCAGCGCCTGCGGCTGATCAGCGATGGTGGCAAGGGCGGCAGCCATCCATGGGCGCAAAGCCCGGTGCCGGCCGAGCATCAGATCCGCGGGCTCGGGCCGATCGTCATCAGCGTCCCCAACATCACCAACACCGAAGCGGTGCTGACCCGGGTGATGAACATGCGCAAGGTCCGCGACTATGCCTCTCCGGATGGCGAGGGTCAGGTCCATGTCTTCGAAATGGGCGCCGGTGGGGCGGCGGCGGAGCTTCATGTCGCCGTGCAGCCCGGCCTGGCGCCAGCAAGGCAAGGCGCTGGTGCGGTTCACCACGTGGCCTTCAGGGCGCCGGACCAGGAGACGCTGCATCAATGGACCGCCCGTCTGGCCGAATTCCGCCTGCCGTCGAGCGGCGAGGTCGAGCGCTATTACTTCCGCTCGCTCTATTTCCGCGAGCCGAATGGCACCCTGTTCGAGATCGCCACCGACGGGCCGGGCTTCACCGCCGACGAGCCGCTGGAGACGCTGGGTGAAAGCCTGGCCCTGCCGCCGTTCCTCGAACCGAAGCGCGCCTCGATCGAGGCCGGTCTCAAGCCGCTGAGGTAGACCGCTCCCTAAAGGCGGGCGCCGCATTCCGGTTCGGGATCGCGGCGCCTGTTGTTTGTCAGCGACCGAACGAACCGCTTTGACAGGCGCCGGCGTTGCTGGTCAAAGGCGGCATGACGAAACTCCTCGCCCTTGTGATCATTGGTTTCATGATCATCCAGCTGATCAAACCGATCGGCTGGCCCGGTCTCAAGCGACGCGGCGATTTCTGGAAGCTGGCGCTGCTCGCCATGGCCGCGATCTCGCTGGCCGCCGTGCTCGGGCATTTGACATAAGCCAGCAGGCCGCATCGGCTGTCGGTGTTCAGCCGGCGAGCACCTGGTCGACGAGGTGTTCCGCCCAGGCGCGGTAACCTGCCTCCGAGGCGTGGAACCCGTCAGAAGCAAAACCCTCTTCAGGATTGGTGATCGGCAGGCGTGGCGCCGGCACTGCGCCGCGCTCCAGGCAGAGGCGTTCACCCATCCGGTTCATTGCGGTGGCGCGGATTTCGAGGATCTTGCCGAGCAGCGGCGGCATGGCCGGTGCGCGCGTGAATTCGAGCACCGGCGACCACACCACGCGCGCCTCCGGCCATTTGGCGCGCAGCGCGTAGAGCAAACCGCCGAACTCCTTCTTGAAGCGCGGCACCGAGTGAAAATTCTTGGTGTCGTTGGTGCCGATGGCAAGCACGATATGCGTCCACGGATCGGCCGACAGATTGGGCAGGACATGGTCGCGGATCTGGCCTGACGTCGCCGAATTGAAGCCGGCGGCGCGCCAGCGCACGGCGCAACCGGTACGCTGCGCAATCAGCACGGCGAGTTGCGCGGCCAGACCGTTTTCCGAATTGCCGATGCCGACCGAGGCTGCGGAGGAGTCGCCCAGCACCAGAAGCGCGATATCAGGCGCCTTGCCTGATATCTCGTGCATGACCGGCCCCTGTGCCGGTAGCATGCGCGAGGTGCGGCGGCGAACGCCGAGCCCCTGCCAGACATAAACGGGAAAGGCGAGCCAGGTGAGAAGGGCGGGGAAACGCATGGCGATACCGTGGAATGATCTGCGGCAGGCTTAGCGCATGTTTCGTCCGCCGTGAACGGATACTCGCATCGCTGGCCGGTGCCCTAGGGGTATACGTCGTCCTGTCGCGACCTGTTTCCATATTCATCGTGTAGCCGCACCCAGTCCATAGAGGTCCTGTAAGGACCGGTCTCGTCACGGCCTTTCGGTGCGATGTCGAGATATTGATAGGCGCCGATGAACTGTTCGCTGCCGCGGGCGCGTGACATGAAGGTCAGGAAAAGGTCACCGGTTTCGCTCTTGTGGAAGACAGTGGTGCCGGGCAGGTCTTTCGACGTCAGCACCGGTGTTTCGAAATTGTAGACCGCTTCGCCGGATGCGATCTGCTTGTCGGTGAAGGACACCTGCATGTCGAAGTTGAAGTCCGAGGCATAGGAAGACACCCAGTCGAACTTCCAGCCCATGCGCTGCTTGTAGGGCAAGAGCTCGGCGAGCGGCGCCCGCGATACGGCGACAAGCGACACATCATGATGCCTAAGATGCTGGTTGGCGCCGTCCATATGATCGGCGACGAAGGCGCAGCTTTCACAATGATGATTGGAACCCGGCGCGAACACGAAGTGGTAGACGATCAGCTGGCTGTTTGCGCCAAACAGATCGGCCAGTTTCCTCGGCCCTTGTTCGGTCTCGAAGACATAGTCCTTCCTGATCTTCAGCCAGGGCAATTCACGCCGCTCGGCCGCGACGCGCTCGCGAAGCCGCGTCAGTTCCTTCTCGCGGGCCAGATGTGCCTTGTGCGCCTGGAACCAGTCTTCGCGTGAAACGACCTTGTTGCGATGCATGAACCTCTCCCTGTCTCTCATCCCAAGGACGTTCGGGATGGGCGCAAACCGACATCGCCGGCAACGCCCAGAGGAAATAGGAATGAGGAGGTCTTCCCCCAAATCCGCAGGCAACAAAAAACCCGGGCGCATTGGCCCGGGTTCGAAGAAGACGAAAGAGCTGGGATCAGGCGGCCTGTTCGAGGCTCGCCTTCCATTTTCCGAGCGCCGCCAGATAGTTCATGTGGGCGCGATGAGTGAAGGCGGCCTGGCCGGCGGCGACGTTCGAGGTCTTGCCGCTCCACGCCTTTTGCGGGGCGGCCTGCAGCGCACGGCCATAGGAGAAGGTCAGCTTCCACGGGTGTGGGCCGATGGCGTTGATGGCGTTGAGGTTGGCGGTCGCCTCCTCGTCCTCCTGGCCGCCGGAGAGGAAGGCGATGCCCGGCACTGCCGCCGGCACCGTCTCGCGGAACAGTTTTATCGTCATCTCGGCGACCTTTTCGGGGCTATCCACAGTACCCGACTTCTTGCCCGACAGCACCATGTTAGGCTTGAGGATCGTGCCTTCGAGCACGACGCCGGCCGCATGGAGTTCATCATAGAGCTTGATCAGCGTCGCCTTGGAAACCTCGTAGCAAGTGTCGATGTTGTGGGCGCCGTCCATCAGCACTTCCGGCTCGACGATCGGCACGATGCCGGCTTCCTGGCAAAGCGCCGCATAGCGGGCGAGCGCATGGGTGTTCGAATTGATCGAGTTGGCCGAGGGCACGCCCTTGCCGTTATCGATGTCGATCACCGCGCGCCATTTTGCGAAGCGGGCGCCGAGCTTGTAGTAGTCGGCAAGCCGTTCGCGCAGGCCGTCGAGGCCTTCGGTGACGGTGTCGCCGGGAAAGCCGGCCAGCGGCTTGGCGCCGGCATCGACCTTGATGCCGGGAATGGCGCCTGATGCCTTGATGATGTCGACCAGCGGCGTGCCGTCGGCGGCCTTCTGGCGGATGGTCTCGTCATAGAGGATGACGCCGGAGATGTACTTCGTCATCGCGTCCTTGGCGCGGAACATCATCTCGCGATAGTCGCGACGGCTGTCGGCGGTCGATTCGACGCCGATGACGTCGAAACGCTTCTTGATGGTGCCGGAACTTTCATCGGCGGCCAGCAGGCCCTTGCCGTTGGCCACGATCGCGGCGGCAATGTCTTCGAGACGTTCGCTCATCATGCTTCTCCTGGAGGGGTTCGTTCCGCGCTTAACGGAAGTCTACCGCCAAAGGAATGGCATCGGAAAGCTCGAATCGATTGAAAGTTTCGGGCGCCGTCCGCCGCGTCGTCGATCCCGCCGGGGCCTACTTCTTCAGCACATCGACGCCGGGCAGTGGCTTGCCTTCCATCCATTCCAGGAAGGCGCCGCCGGCGGTCGAGACATAGGTGAAGTCGTCGGCGACACCGGCATGGTTGAGCGCCGCCACCGTATCGCCGCCACCGGCAACGGAAACCAGCTTGCCGGCCTTGGTGCGCGCGGCAGCGTGTTTTGCCGCGGCAACCGTGGCGTGATCGAACGGCTCGATCTCGAAGGCGCCGAGCGGGCCGTTCCAGACCAATGTCGCGGCGCGGTCGATCCACTCCCCGATCGTCGTCACGGTCTTTTCGCCGACATCGAGGATCATGCCGTCGGCCGGCACGTCCGAGATGGCGACCGTCTCGCAGGCAGCACCTGCCTTGAATTCCCTGGCGACGACGCCGTCGACCGGCAGGATGATGGCGCAGCCGGCCTCGGCCGCCTCGATCATGATCTGCTTGGCGGTGGGGGCCAGGTCATGCTCGCACAGCGACTTGCCGACATCGGTGCCGCGCGCGGCAAGGAAAGTGTTGGCCATGCCGCCGCCGATGACCAGCGCGTCGACCTTCTTCACCAGGTTCATCAACAGGTCGATCTTGGTCGAGACCTTGGCGCCGCCGACGATGGCGACGACCGGGCGGACCGGGTTGCCCAGGCCCTTCTCCAGCGCCTCGAGCTCGGCCTGCATGGTGCGGCCGGCGAAGGAGGGCAACAGACGCGCCAGTCCCTCCGTCGAGGAATGGGCGCGGTGCGCCGCCGAAAAGGCGTCGTTGACGAAGATGTCGCCATTGGCGGCGAGCCTTTCGGTGAAGGCCGGATCGTTCTTCTCCTCGGTCTTGTAGAACCGGGTGTTTTCCAGGAGCAGCACGTCGCCCTTGTTCATGGCGGCAACAGCACTTCCCGCTGTGTCGCCGACGCAATCCGAGGCAAAGCCGACGGGACGGCCGAGCACCTGCGCCGTCGCCCTGGCGATCGGCTCTAGTGAGAATTCGGGCGAGGGGCCGTCCTTGGGCCGGCCGAAATGCGCAAGCAGGATGACCTTGGCGCCCTTGCCCGACAGTTCGGCGATGGTTGGCGCGATGCGTTCGATGCGGGTGGCGTCGGTGACCTTGCCGTCGGCGACGGGAACGTTGAGGTCGACGCGCACCAGCACGCGCTTGCCGCTGATGTTGCCGATGTCGTCTAGTGTCTTGAAGGCAGCCATGCCGGTCCCTTTCCTCGGAAAATCGCCGGGACCATACCCCGCGCCAACGCCGATGCAAGGCTTTGGCCGCGGTGCGGTGCGAAATTTTGAGGCGGGCGGGGACATAGTCCGTGAAGATCGTGCCGTGAGGATGCGGCGAGGCAAACGATCGCCCTTGTCAGCTCCCGGTCGTTGCCTTCTCGACCGGCGGTTCAGGGGGAGCATCCGCCTGAGCGGCTTCCCCCTGCGTCTCGGTCGGCTTGCGCCAGTTGCGGATGAAGGCGCTGAGGCGGTCGCCCATCTCGCCGGCGCTCAGGAAGACCGGCACCCGCGCCACCGGCGCGGTCGGCTCGAAGGAGAGGCCGAGACCCGTGATCCGGCCCTTGTCGTCGACATCCCTGACGATCAGCTCGATCGAGCCGATCAGCACGCGATCGGCATATTCGGCATGGCCGCCAAGCCGCGCCGTGACCAGCGCGCCGACGGTGAGCTTCTGCTCCGCCTCGGTCAGGCCCGGTGTGTAAGCGGCTTCTAGTTCGGCGGCGGAGCGCGCCGGGTCGACGGCGAAGGCGCCGAAGAAATCAGCATCTTCCGGGTCGACCACCGCACGGCTGGCGAACAGCTTGTCGAGCAGGCGCGGATAGCGGTCCGGCACGAAGATGTAGACCTGGTCGCCCGCGGCGAGCCGACCCATATCCTGGAAGCGCATCGAGCGGCCGTCCCGCAGCACCAGCGAGGGCCGTGCCCAGCGTGGAATGCGCTCGCCGCGCGCCACCGGGCTGCCATGCGCCACGCGATAGGCGAGAAGCTCGTGATGGGCGGAGCCGGGCAGTTCAAGCTCGACCTTGTCCAGCGGTCCCAGCCGCGCCGGCACGATGAGGCCAAGGCGACGCGCCAGCGGGCCGACGGTCCAGCCCTGGATGACCAGCGAGACCAGAACGATGATGAAGGCGGCGTTGAAGATGGTGCGGCCATTCTCCAGCCCCCCGAGCAGCGGCGTGATGGCGAGCAGGATCGAGACCGCGCCGCGCAGCCCGACCCAGGAGACGAAGGCGACTTCGGGGCGCGGCAGGCGGAACGGGATCAGGCAGAGCCAGACGGCGATTGGCCGCGCGACAAACATCAGGAACAGGCCAAGCGCAATCGCCGGCACCATGATCGCCGGAAATTGCGAGGGGGTGGCGAACAGGCCGAGGATCAGGAACATGATGATCTGCGCCAGCCACGACATGCCGTCCTGGAAGCGCTTGAGGATGGTGACGGCGCGGATGTCGGAATTGCCGGCGATGAGGCCGGCGATATAGACCGCCAGGAAGCCCGAGCCGCCAATCGCACCGGCTGCGGCGAAAATCATCAGCGACAGCGTCAGCACGAAGATCGGCAGCAGGCCATGGTCGAGATTGAGCCGGTCGACGAGGCGCACGATGGCAAGGCCGCCGAGCACGCCGACAATGGCGCCGAGGCCCATATTGACGAGGAAGCCGAGGATCAAGCTGGTGGCGAGCACATTGGCTTCGGGATTGGCGTGGGCGGCGATGATCTCGACCAGGGTAATGGTGAGGAAGATGGCGATCGGGTCGTTGGTGCCGGATTCCACTTCGAGCGTGGAGCGCACGCGCTCGCGCAGATTGATCTCGCCGGCGCGCAGCAGGAAGAACACCGCCGCCGCATCGGTCGAAGCGACGGCGGCACCGAGCAGGAAGGATTCCAGCCAGCTGAGGTCGAGCAGGTAGTGGGCGGCGGCGCCGAACAGGCCGGTGGTGAGAAGCACGCCGAAGGTCGCCAGTGACAGCGCCGGCCCCGCTGCCTGCCGCAAAGCGTTAAGCGGCGTGCCGAAACCGGAATCGAAGAGGATGACCGCCAGCGCCAGTGAGCCGGCAAAATAGGCGATGCGGGCATTGTCGAATTCGATGCCAAGGCCGTCGGTTCCGGTGGCGAGCCCGATGCAGAGAAAGAGCAGCAGGAGAGGGGCGCCGAAGCGGAAAGCGATCAGGCTCGAAAACGCGGCGGCGACAACAAGCGCCGTGCCAACCAGCGTAACGAGATAGATCGCATGCTCCATCCGTGATTTGCCCCTAGAATTCCTCTGTCTTCCGATTCAAGGGAGAGTGAGGCGAAGGCATGACCAGTGCAAGGCGGGAGGGTGGTTTTTTGGCTGAAGCCGCTGATTTTCGGACAGTACTGCGTTGCTGCTCCGGCAAATGAAAACGCCCGGGCGAAGCCGGGCGTTTCAAGTGTCGAGAAGATGGGTTCGCGATCAGGCGATGGTCTTGCCGAAGGCGACCGCGGTGTCGCCCATGCGGTTGGAGAAGCCCCACTCATTGTCGTACCAGGACAGCACCGAAACGAAGTTGCCGTCCATCACCTTGGTCTGGTCGAGCGCCATGATCGACGACCGCGGATCGTGGTTGAAGTCGATCGAGACATTCGGGTGATGGGTGACGCCGAGAATGCCCTTCAGCTTGCCGTTGGAGGCGGCGATGACCGCCTCGTTGATTTCCTGCATCGTCGTGGCGCGCTTGGCGATGAACTTGAAGTCGACGACCGAGACGTTCGGGGTCGGCACACGGATCGAGATGCCGTCGAGCTTGCCCTTGAGGTCGGGGAGCACAAGGCCGATTGCCTTGGCCGCACCGGTCGAGGTCGGGATCTGCGACAGGGCGGCGGCGCGGGCGCGGTAGAGGTCCTTGTGCATGGTGTCCAGCGTCGGCTGGTCGCCAGTGTAGGAGTGGATCGTCGTCATCATGCCCTTTTCGATGCCGACCGTCTCATGCAGCACGGCGGCCAGCGGCGCCAGGCAGTTGGTGGTGCAGGACGCATTCGAAATGACGATATGGTCCTTGGTCAACTTGTCGTGGTTGATGCCGTAGACCACGGTCAGGTCAGCGCCGTCGGCAGGTGCCGAGACCAGCACGCGCTTGGCGCCGGCGGTCAGGTGCGCGGCGGCCTTGTCACGGGCGGTGAAGATGCCGGTGCATTCGAGCGCGATGTCAACGCCGAGTTCCTTCCACGGCAGCTGGCTCGGATCCTTGATGGCGGTAACCTTGAACTTTTCCTTGCCGACGGTGATCTGGTCGCCATCGACGCTTACTTCATGCGGGAAACGGCCGTGCACGCTATCGTAGCGCAGCAGGTGCGCATTGGTCTCGACCGGGCCGAGATCGTTGACGGCGACGACCTCGATGTCCTTGCGGCCGGATTCGTGGATGGCGCGCAGGATGTTGCGGCCGATGCGGCCGAATCCGTTGATGGCAACTCTGACAGTCATTTTTCTCTCCCTGGGAGCTGGAAGGCTGACGATGGGTCCGCAGCTTCATAGCGGCGGATGGGCAAAGAATCCAGCCGCAGCGACATGAATTTAAATCGATTAGGTTGGGCCAGTCCGGCGAAATCGCTTTGCGCGGTTTCGCCGGAGCATTTTTGTTTTGTGCTGCCGCTATCCCCAAAACCGCGACGCAGTTTTGGGCGGCATGCACAGCCTTACTTGGCGTGCAGGCGGGCTTCCGCCGCCTTGGCCGCCGCCTCGGCGGTGATGCCGAAATGCGGGTAGAGCTGCTCGATCGTGCCCGAGGCGCCGAAGCCGGTCATGCCGACGAAGATGCCATCCGAGCCGATGAGGTGATCCCAGCCCTGGCGGATGCCGGCCTCGATTGCCATCTTGATCGGCGCGTTACCGATCGTCTTCTTGCGATAGTCGTCGCTCTGTTTGTCGAACAGTTCGAAGCAAGGCACCGAGACGACCCTGGTCGGGTGGCCGTGCTTTTCAAGCAAGTCGCGGGCGCCGAGCGCGATCTCGACCTCGGAACCGGTGGCGAAGATCGTCACCGCCGCCTCGCCGTTGGCCGTGGCCAGTTCGTAGGCGCCCTGGCTGCTCAGGTTCTTGGCCGAGTGTTCGGTGCGTACCGTCGGCAGGTTCTGGCGGGTCAGCGCCAGCGTCGACGGCGTCTTTTCGGATTCGAGCGCGATCTGCCAGCATTCGGCGGTCTCCACCGCGTCGGCCGGGCGGAAGACATTGTGGTTCGGGATGGCGCGCAGGGCCGCCAGATGCTCGACCGGCTGGTGGGTCGGGCCGTCTTCGCCCAGACCAATGGAATCATGGGTCATGACGAAGATCGAGCGGATGCCCATCAGCGAGGAAAGCCGCATCGACGGGCGGGCATAGTCGGAAAAGCACATGAAGGTGCCGCCATAGGCGATGAGGCCGCCATGCAGCGTCAGGCCGTTGATGGCAGCGGCCATGCCGTGCTCGCGGATGCCGTAGTGCACATAGCGCTGGCCGTAATCGTCCGGCGTGATGTTCTTGGTCTGGCTGGTCTTGGTGTTGTTGGAGCCGGTCAGGTCGGCGGAGCCGCCGATGGTTTCCGGCACCGCACCATTGATGACTTCCAGCGCCATTTCCGACGATTTGCGGGTGGCGACCTTGGGCTTGTCGGCCGAGAGCCTCTTCTTGTAGTCGGCGATGACTGCGTCGAAATTGGACGGCAGCTTGCCACTGAGCCGGCGCTCGAACTCGGCCTTCAGCTTCGGCTCGGCCTTGGCGAGGCGGCCTTCCCAGTCTGCGCGCTGCGTGGCGCCCGCCTTGCCGGCGGTGCGCCAGGCGTCGAGGATGTCGGCCGGAATTTCGAAGGGCGGCGACTGCCAGTTGAAGAACTTGCGCGCACCGGCGATCTCGTCGGCGCCGAGCGGCGAGCCGTGCGCCTTGTTGGTGCCGGCCTTGGTCGGGGCGCCGAAGCCGATGGTCGTCTTGCAGGCGATCATCGTCGGCTTGTCGGAATGGCGGGCGGCCTCGATGGCGTAGGCGATGGCTTCCGGATCGGTGCCGTCGATGTGGCTGGCGTTCCAGCCGGAGGCCTGGAAGCGGGCGACCTGGTCGGTGTTGTCGGCGAGCGAGACCGGGCCGTCGATCGAGATGTTGTTGTTGTCCCAGAAGACGATCAGCTTGTTGAGCTTCAGATGCCCGGCCAGCGCGATGGCTTCCTGGGAAACGCCTTCCATCAGGCAGCCGTCGCCGGCCAGCACATAGGTGTAGTGGCTGACGAGGTCGTTGCCGAAGGCGGCGTTCATGATGCGCTCGCCGAGCGCGAAGCCGACCGAATTGGCGAGACCCTGGCCGAGCGGGCCGGTCGTCGTCTCGATACCGGTGGCATGGCCGTATTCGGGATGGCCTGCCGTCTTCGAACCCAATTGGCGGAAGTGCTTGATCTGGTCGAGGGTCATGTCTTCGTAGCCGGTCAGATGCAGCAGCGAATAGAGCAGCATCGAGCCATGGCCAGCCGACAGGATGAAACGGTCGCGATCGGGCCAATGCGGGGCCTTGGCGTCAAATTTCAGAAAGCGGGTGAACAGCACCGTGGCAATGTCGGCGCAGCCCATGGGCAGGCCGGGATGGCCGGAATTGGCCTTCTCGACGGCATCCATGGAGAGAAAGCGGATCGCATTGGCCATCCGGTCATGTTGTTCACGCGACGTCATGGTTCCTCCAAAGGTGGGGGTTTGGGGCTTGGGAGAGCCTTGAAAAGGGTGCGCGACACATAGCAGGCGCGGGCTTTTAGTCAACAAATCGGGTGCAGATTTGCCGGTCTTGTGATGCTGGCGGCGGGCCTACATTAGCGTTAGCAGGGG
The DNA here is from genome assembly GCF_057784245.1 of Mesorhizobium sp. CNPSo 4671. Classification (NCBI taxonomy): domain Bacteria; kingdom Pseudomonadati; phylum Pseudomonadota; class Alphaproteobacteria; order Hyphomicrobiales; family Phyllobacteriaceae; genus Mesorhizobium; species Mesorhizobium sp. CNPSo 4671. The sequence goes on from NZ_JBWLUW010000007.1 coordinate 298,508, forward strand.
ACAGTCGCGAGAGCTTTGTTGACGTTGCCTTCACCCGGTGCCTAATGTTTCCGAGATAACGCGTTCTGAACGCGAACGATTCGGTGATGGGCAGGGCACAGGACGAAGGCCATGACCGGGGAAACCACGCTCAAGGAAGTCATCGCCAGGCTGGGCAAGGCCATCGAGGGGCTGGAAAACGCCGTCGCGGCCAAGCTGGAGCATGAACGCGATTACTCGGAAGCCGAGGCCGAAGTGCAGCGGATGAATGCCGACCGCTCCCGGTTGGCGCAGGAACTCGACAATTCCGAAGCGCGCGCCGAACGGCTGGAAGACGCCAACAAGGAAGTATCGCGACGGCTGGTGACCGCCATGGAAACCATCCGCGCCGTGTTGGACAGATAGGAGCTGGCCCATGGCACAGGTCACGGTTTCAATCGACGGCAAGCAGTATCGCATGGCCTGCGACGAGGGTCAGGAAGAGCATCTGATCGATCTCGCCGAACGCTTCGATCGTTATGTCTCTCACCTGAAGGATTCCTTCGGCGAGATCGGCGACCAGCGGCTGACCGTTATGGCCGGCATCATGGTGATGGACGAACTCTCGGAACTGCAGAAACGCGTCAAGGGCATGGAAAGCGAAGTGCTGACCTTGCGCAAGACGCGCGACGAGGCGCTGACCAAGGCCGACAAGAGCGACAGCGTGTTGACCACCGCGCTTGGCGCGCTGGCGCAGCGCATGGAAGATCTGGCGACGTCGCTGGCGGTGAAATCCTAGACATTACCGACGCCGACAGCGAAATTTCTACATTCCCCAAGAAAAGGCGAAATTTTTTCGCGGCCTGCACCGCTGCCGGGCGACCTCACCGTTTTGAACGTCGCCGAGGGAGTGATAAAAGGTGGGAGCCCGCCAACTCGCGGCATTCACAGGGGTAGGAACCATGAGCCTTCGCATCAACGATATCGCGCCGGATTTCACCGCCGAGACCACGCAAGGGACGATCAGCTTTCACGACTGGATTGGCGACGGCTGGGCGATCCTGTTCAGCCACCCGAAGAATTTCACCCCGGTCTGCACGACCGAGCTCGGCACCATGGCCGGGCTGGAAGGTGAGTTCAAGAAACGCAACGTCAAGATCATCGGCATCTCTGTCGATCCGGTTGCAAGCCATGACAAATGGCAGGCCGACATCAAGACGGCGACCGGCCAGACGGTGCACTATCCGCTGATCGGCGACAAGGACCTCAAGGTCGCCAAGCTCTACGACATGCTGCCCGCCGGCGCCGGCGAGACCTCGGAAGGCCGCACACCCGCCGACAACGCCACCGTGCGTTCGGTCTATGTCATCGGGCCGGACAAGAAGATCAAGCTGGTGCTGACCTACCCGATGACCACGGGCCGCAACTTCGACGAGATCCTGCGCGCGGTCGATTCCATGCAGCTCACCGCCAAGCATCAGGTGGCCACGCCGGCCAATTGGAAGCAGGGCGAGGACGTCATCATCACCGCCGCCGTTTCCAACGAGGATGCGATCAAGCGTTTTGGCGCCTTCGAGACCATCCTGCCCTATCTGAGGAAGACCAAGCAGCCCTCCGCCTGAAACAGCGTTATCGGAACAGTTTCTGGCTTTTCCGCCCCTGTGAGCCAAGTCATGCTTGACTGGCTCGCCGGGGTGGACAACCATACTCACAATGGGTGCCGGTAGAGAAAATCGTTCCTGCCGCGATGGGTGAGGGAGCCGGAAGTGGACGTAGCTTTGGCCAGGCCAATGGTCAGGGGGTTTTACGACAAGCCGACCGGGGCCATCCAGTATGTCGTCACCGATCCGGCGACGAAGCGGTGCGCCATTATCGATCCGATCCTCGACTTCGATGAGAGATCCGGCGCAACGGCTACGAAGAGCGCTGATGCGGTGCTCGATTTCATCGGAGAAAGCGGGCTGGAGCTCGAGTGGATCCTCGACACCCACCCGCATGCCGACCATTTCTCGGCAGCGCACTATTTGAAACAGAAGACAGGGGCGTTGATAGCGATCGGCGACAGGATCGTCGATGTCCAGAAGCTGTGGAAGGTGATCTACAACTGGCCGGATTTTCCCGCCGACGGCTCGCAGTGGGACAGGCTGTTCAGGGAAGGCGAGACGTTTGCGATCGGCAGCCTTCCGGTCAAAGTGCTGTTCTCACCCGGGCATACGCTGGCCTCGATCACCTATGTGGTCGGCGACGCCGCCTTCGTGCACGACACGCTGTTCATGCCCGACAGCGGCACGGCGCGGGCGGATTTTCCCGGCGGCAGTGCCGCCCGGCTTTGGCGCTCGATCCAGGACATACTGGTTTTGCCCGACGAGACGCGAATCTTCGTCGGCCATGACTATCAGGCCGGCGGCCGCGAGCCCTTGTGGGAAAGCTCGGTGGCCGCGCAGAAGGCAACGAACATCCATCTCGTTGCCGCCCACAGCGAGGCCGAGTTCGTGGCGCTGCGCGAGGCGCGCGACCGGACATTGCCGATGCCGAGGCTGATCCTGCATGCGCTGCAGGTCAATATGAATGGCGGACGGCTGCCGGAACCGGAAGCCAATGGAAGGCGGTATCTGAAGTTTCCTCTGGACTCGCTTTGAGGTCGCAACTCGGCGGCCAGGGACGAAAAAGGCGGCGCCAGTTTCCTGGCGCCGCCTTTTTCATTTTGTTGCCGAACCTGGCTTTAAGCCGCCGGTTGGGCCTCGATGGTGCGCAGCGCCTGGGTCTGGCGCTTGGCGGCGGCCTTGACGGCATCCTGCACCTTCTCGAAGGCGCGCACCTCGATCTGGCGCACGCGCTCGCGGCTGATGTCGAACTCGGCCGACAGCTCTTCCAGCGTCAGCGGCTCCTCGGCGAGGCGACGGGCCTCGAAGATGCGCCGCTCGCGCTCATTGAGCACGGCAAGAGCGCCTGACAGCATGCCGCGCCGGTTTTCCAGCTCGTCCTGCTCGATCAGCATCTCTTCCTGGCTTTCGTGGTCGTCGACCAGCCAGTCCTGCCATTCGCCGGATTCGCCTTCCGTCGCCCGGATCGGCGCGTTGAGCGAAGCGTCGCCGGACAGGCGGCGGTTCATCGACACCACTTCGGCTTCGGAAACGTTCAGCCGCGTGGCGATCTCGGCGATCTGGTCGGGCTTGAGGTCGCCGTCATCCAGCGCCTGGATCTTGCCCTTCACCTTGCGCAGGTTGAAGAACAGCCGCTTCTGGTTGGCGGTCGTGCCCATCTTGACCAGGCTCCACGAGCGCAGGATGTATTCCTGGATCGAGGCCTTGATCCACCACATGGCGTAGGTCGCGAGGCGGAAGCCGCGCTCGGGTTCGAATTTCTTGACGGCCTGCATCAGGCCGACATTGCCTTCCGAGATCACCTCGCCGATCGGCAGGCCGTAGCCGCGATAGCCCATGGCGATCTTGGCGACGAGCCGCAAATGGCTGGTGACGAGTTTGTGCGCAGCGCTGGTGTCTTCATGCTCGGCATAACGCTTGGCGAGCATGTACTCTTCCTGCGGCTGAAGCATGGGAAAGCGGCGGATTTCTTCCAGATAGCGGCTGAGGCCACCTTCGCCGGAAACGATACTGGGTAATGACTGGGCCATGATAGCGCCCCCTCTCTATTGGAGTGATGCCCCCGAAACGCGGCGGGCATGTGACGCGAGCACCCAAAGGCTCGCTCGCGACGTCACGTATATACAGGAACAAAACCAGAAAAGACAGACATTTGTTCAACACGAAACAGTGTGTCACGCTGAAGTGAACAATGCCAGTCAGGTTTTTTGATGGCTGGTTCAGAGATTGCGAAAGCCGCCGACGAGTTCCTCCATGTCCCCCGGTATCGGCGCCTCGAACCTCATGGGTAAATGGGTATCGGGATGGCGAAATGCAAGGAGCCAGGCATGCAAAGCTTGCCGGGAAAATGCCTTGACCTGATTTTTCAGCGGTTCCGGCAGCCGGTTGGTCTTGGTGCGGAAGGCCTGGCCGTAATCGGGGTCGCCGATCACCGGGTGGCCGATATGGGCCATGTGGACACGGATCTGGTGGGTGCGGCCGGTTTCCAGCCGGCATTCGACCAGGCTTGCCGTGGCGAACTCCTGCTGTTTTTCGCCAAAACGCTCCTGGACGGCAAAGTGGGTGACGGCATGGCGGGCGTCGTCGCGGCCTTCCGGCACCACGGCACGGCGCACCCGGTCGGCGGCCCGGCCGAGCGGCGCATCGACTGTTCCGGTCGGCCTCTGTGGTATGCCCCAGACCAAAGCCAGATAGGCGCGTTCGAGATCGCCGGTCCGGCCGTGATCGGCGAAGGCTTCCGACAGCGCCTTATGGGCGCGGTCGGTCTTGGCCACCACCATGACGCCGCTGGTCTCCTTGTCGAGACGGTGCACGATGCCCGGGCGGCGCACCCCGCCAATGCCGGACAGGCTGTCGCCGCAGTGATGGATCAGCGCGTTGACCAGCGTGCCGGTCCAGTTGCCGGCGCCGGGATGGACGACCAGCCCGGCCGGTTTGTTGATGACGATCAGTGCGTCGTCCTCATAGAGCACGTCGAGCGCGATGTTTTCTCCCGCAGGCGCGGCCGGCTCGGGCTCCGGCATGGCAACCGATACGCTTTCGCCCGCGCTCATCTTGCGCTTGGTTTCGTCGACCGGCTTGCCGTCAATAGAGACCGCGCCTTGCCTGATCAACATCTGCACGCGGCTGCGGGACATATCAGGGCCGAGGCTGGCGGCCAGCCATTGGTCGAGGCGCTGGCCAGCCGCATCCGGTCCCGCCACCAGCACGGTGGGCGCTGCCGCGATGAATTGGTCCTCTATCAATTCAGGGGCCTCTTCGTTATGAGCGCTCATTGAAAAATTCCGGAATGTTTTGCCATGGCCAGCCCGATTGCCGACGAAGACCAGGAGAAGCCGCTCGACGCCGAAGCTGAAAAGGTGCGCAAGAAGCTCATCCGCTTCATGGGCATCAATCTCGGCCTGCTGTTTGTCGCCCTTATGGTGGTGATCGGGGCCCTTGTCTACAAAGCGCGCAACGCTCCGCCCACAAGTGCGCAACTGGCCGGCGATATCCAGGCACCCGCCGGCGAGCCGCTCAGCGGCGACATCGTGCTGCCGGTCGGCGCCAAAGTGGTCAGCCAGTCGCTGTCCGGCAACCGCATCTCGATCGACGCCGAGCTCGCCGACGGCGGCCGTGCGATCTTCGTCTACGATATCGCAGAGCGCCGTCTGATCGGCCAGTTCGCCATTCGCAACAAATGACCGGCCGCAACACTACGACAAACAAGTTTGTCGCAGAAATGACCGACCGCAACCAATGAACAGGCCTCAGGCATGAAAGGCTTCGCCGAACATCGCCGTGTCGCAACCGTGGCGCTGGTCGTCGCCAATTATGACGAGGCGATCGCCTGGTATGTCGGGCTGCTGGGTTTCCTGCTTCTCGAAGACGTCTATCTCGGTGGCGGCAAGCGCTGGGTCACGGTCGCGCCGGCCAACGGGCAAGGCGCCAGGCTGCTCTTGGCCGAGGCGTCCGACGAGGCGCAAAGGCAAAGCATAGGCAACCAGACCGGCGGCCGGGTTTTCCTGTTCCTCGAAACCGATGACTTTGCCCGCGACCATGCGGCGATGCTGGCAAAGGGCGTCGAATTCCGCGAGGCGCCGCGTTTCGAGCCCTATGGCACGGTCGCGGTTTTCGCCGATCTTCACGGCAATCTCTGGGACCTGATCGAGCCCAAGCGGTAACCTGTGGGCTGCTTTTCCCTCGCTGCAGTAAAGCCGTCGAACCCCAGTTGCTTTTTCCCAGCCGTCAGCCTATATCGCCGGTTCTTGAACGCGCCCATCGTCTAGCGGTCAGGACACCGCCCTCTCACGGCGGGAACAGGGGTTCGATTCCCCTTGGGCGTACCAGAGATTTCAAGCACCTGCAAAAACCGTCAAATATGCCTTCCGTGGGGGGCATTTTTGCACCCATCGAGCCGCATACGCCCCATTCGCCCGATGGCTCCGGCCGGCGGGCTTTTTGGTTTTGGGAACTATTTCAGCGCAAGCTAAATGAATCGCGGTGTTTCGAGGAATGAGACCATGAGCAGCGGCCCTGACGATCCGCCAATTGAGCGGCGCTCGCATCCTCGGAGTGCTGTCCTAAAAGACGGGACCATCATCACTGAAGATGCGACCATCCGGTGCTCCGTCAGAAATCAGCACGCTCACGGTGCCGAGTTACGAGTGGATCCGGGCGTGGTTATTCCTGACCGGTTCGTTCTTCACATCCCCGCGGATGACGCTAGATATCGAGCCGTCGTGCGGTGGAGAAAAAACGAGCGGCTTGGTGTGCAGATCTATTGAAACAGGATGCGGACAACGGCTGTGGCTAAGAGGACAGCTCTAAACTGCCGGCAAGGATCGTGATCCGGGGCTAGGCCATGGAATACTTCGACCGGGATCTAAGCCAAAAAAGGCTTACCCAAATAGCGATCGGTTCGGAGAGGACGGCCGGCTCATTTACAGTGCCTATGCCGCCGCAGACGGAAGGCCAGTCAAACGAGGCAAGCGCCGCCGCCTGCCGTTGCTTATCAGCGGAGCGTCGGTAGCCGCCATTGTGGGTCTCTTGATGTACTTGATAGGGGCTGGCTAACCAGCCAGCGCATGCCCACCCTTTTCATCAAAGTCTAATGTTTGGGACAGCGCACTGGAAAGCACGTGCGGTAACTGTTGATTCAACCATTGCTGGTATTCTAGACGAGTGTGGTAGCGGCTCCGACAGTGCGGCGGGGGCTGGATTGCCGGAGCCGCCTGCGCGGTCAGGTTGGGGTTGACCGCGCTGTTCCAAAATAGGACAGCGCGGTCAACGATTCGTTAAAATTTCGCGGACCTAATTAAGTTCACGCTAATGAACTGCAGTTTGCGAGTCGGTGCGATTTCTGGGAAAAAGGGCACATAGAGCAGGTCTTCGCTCCTAGGCCTTTTGTTTTGCTGCCCTGTAGTCAGCTTCCCACGGCAATGCGTCAAAGTCCGGCTTGAGCCCACCAGCGCGGTAGGCTTCCTGGGCCATGTAATTGCATTTGGCCTTCTCCAGGATGCAGGCGAAGGGCGGATTTCCTGGGCAACGGTAAAGGCCTACTGCTTCCACCTTAGAAATTCTCCGCGAATATCTCAGAATGGATTCCATGGCTGGCTACGCATGTCGTCCTTCGTTGTGATGAAGGCTCAAGGACTTGGCACCGAGGCCCGGTGCACAGTTGGGCGCGGGCGACAGGCTTGTAAAACCCCGATCCCCGAGAGAATCAATTTGAACAGGCGCGTCAACCATGTGTCTGGTCGGACTCCCAGCTGTCGATCGTTTCAAGTCGTTCACCTTGCGCGAGGAAGGCGCACGGATGAAGATGGCAGCCCGCAAGGCTTCCTCGGTCGTATCGATCGAACAAGACCTGCGCCGACGTCCAAGGGCCCGCCAAGATAGATGTTGCCTTCATGATTGACCCACCCAAGCGTCAGGATCCCGATGAGGCCATCGAGCCGGGTCTTCAGGCAATCGAGGCGCGCAGAGTTCCCTTGCCCGCCGGCTACCGACAGGGTGTGATCTCGGCGATCACCGTATTGCTGGGGTTTTCGCTCCTCTTCCTGCGGTATTGGAATTTCGAAGCTGATGGCGGATGGACGGCTGCCTCGATCCTGGCGACGCTCCTGCTCGCGCTCGCTATCGTCCTGCAACTCGTCGCACTGTGGCGTTCGCTGCTCCCGCGCGACGACGACGAGCCGGTCTATCAGGTCACGCTGCGCTGGTTCCTCGCCTCGATCATCGCTCTCCTTGCGGGCGTGCTGCTGGCCGGGCTGACCGCTTCGCACGTCTTCAATCTTTGATCGGGCTGCGCGACCAACCGCTGTTACGCCGCAAGGTCGTCCTGTTGACTGCACGGAAAGCCCCGCCGACCGGGAGTCAAGCGGGGCCCTTGGAGTAGCCGCAAAAGGGGACTGGCTTCGGACTACTCATTGATCCGTAGGATCATCTTCAATGTAGTCCTCAGGATGAGATGGCGCATCGGCCGAACAGATGAAGGAAACAGCCCTATCCATTTCGTGGCCATCCTCTCAGCGCGTAGAGAGGGCCTGGACAACACTCGGGCACGCACCCGTGCGGATCGCGTTTGGCCGGGAGGGATTGGCGAGGCCCGCGAAAGCGCGGCGGCCCGCGTGCCCCGAATACCCCCAATTTAAGTCAGGCCGCGACGCTTGAAAGCGCAACGATCCCTGTTACTTACGGCGCGGGGGTAGCATCCGCGGCTACGTGGATTTTGGGTTGGGTAGAGTTGGAATGGCGTCAGAGAAGATGATTTGCTCGCGCTGCCATGGCGGCGGCAAGGTTTTCGATTGCTCGAGATGGTCTGCGTCGAAAGGGCATTGCTGCCCGCAAGGGACGCACCAGATCAGTTGCCCGGGGAAGACCATCGCGTGCGCCGAATGTGGCGGCCTGGGGATGCTGGTGGAAGCTGAGCTCAAGGCCGTCGCGTAGCCGCCGCTTCGATAAGGACGCGATGAGGGCGGCTTCCGCATTGCGATCGCGTCCGCCATCTCTTGGATACGTCCTGCAGGCTTTTACGGCCAAGAGCGGTTTCACCGTTGCAACGATAGGGCTCGCCGCTGGCGCGGCGGGGCCGATTGCATTAGCATCACGTCATGGATTTCGAGGCACGGCTCAAGCGGCACAGAGAATGCCGGATGCCAGGCGGATCCTGACGGGCAATCGAGGCCACGGGGAGAAGGCCAATGCAGAAGCTGCAAGCGCAGGGCGTTCACCACATCACGCTGGTCGGCGCCGGGCGCCAGACCTCGATCGATTTCTGGGAAGGCGTGCTCGGCATGCCGTTCATCTTCGAGCAGCCCAACCTCGACAAGGCCAGCGAAAGCCATCTCTATTTCGATCCGGGCGACGGCCGGTTGATCACCGTCTTCACCGATGAGAGCCGCACGCCGCAGAAGCGGCGCACGCCGACGGATCCGGGCTGCGTCCACCACATCGCGTTTGCGGTGTCGCGTGTCACCTTCCTGCAGGCAGTCGCCCGGCTCGATGAGCGCGGCATCAAGCACAGTGGCGTCAAGGATCGCGGCTTCATGGATTCGATCTATTTCGAGGATCCGCTTGGCCTGCTGATCGAACTCGCCTCCTATCGCTTCGAGCCGCCGGCGGGTTTCACCCATGCGGACGTGCTGATGCAGGCGCACAGGCTGCGTGTCGGACGCGGCAATTACAACATTGCCGAGGTGCATCTCGCCGACGCGATCCAGGCGCTTGTCGAGAGCTCGCGTGCGACCTTGTCGGACGACCGGACGCCGAAGAATCCATACTGACGGCCAACAAAAACACAGGGAGGATAATAATGGCAAAGACAGTGAAGAACGCTGGGAAATCGGCTGCCCGGGCAAAGCCGAAAGCCGCCGCTACGGCAAAAGTGGCGGCGAAGCCGGCGGTGAAGACAACCGCGAAAGCCGTTGCCCAAAAGTCGGCGCCGAAGACCGCCAAGGCCAAGCCGGCGAAAAAGCCGGCGCTGAAGCTCAGCATGCTGAAGCCGAGCGTCAACAACATGACGGTGCGGGTGTTTGCCCGCGCGGCCGGGTTCGACGCCGCCGAGACCGACGCCTGGGGCCACACGCGTTCGCCTGAATATATGGCACGCAATCCGGCGCATCTGACACCGATGATCGAGGACAAGGGGTTGCCCAGGGGCGTGCTGTGGGAAAGCTGCGCCATCATGCAGTACCTCGCCAACAAGCACGGGCTGGAGAAGTTCTATCCGAAGGCGCCGGCCAAGCGGGCGATGGTTGACAGCGCCATGTTCTACCTGATCGGCACGCTCTACCCCTATGTGGCGCGCGCGACCTACCCGGCGCTGGGGTTCCCGCAATATGCCGGCGAGGTCGGCCACAGCGATGCTCATCCCGACAAGAAGTCGGAAGCACAGAAGGCCGCGATGGCCGCGATCGCCGAGCCGCTCGAAGTCTTCCACTCCTTCTTCAGGGACGGCAAGCCGTTCATCGGCGGCAAGAACCCGTCGATCGCCGACATAAGGCTGGCGGCGACGCTCGAGTTCCTGGCGGTCATCGACTACCCGCTGCCCAAATGGGCGAAGGAGTATATGGCGGCAATCGAGAAGAAGCTCGGCAAGGCCTACTCCGAGCCGGCCGGCGACGTGCGTGGCTACATCGCCTATGTGAGGTCGCAGGCAAAGGCTTCAGCTTAAGGGTTCGTTAACCAAAGCCCTGTCTACTGGCAGGAATTCACCGCGCGACCACGGATGTACTGGCGCACGATCGGTGGAAGGAAAGGTCGGCTCCGTGCCGGCCTTTTTGCTTTTTTCGGGCCTTGTGCCGGCACATCGCGCAACGGTGATCAGCCAACGCCAGAGCATCAACTTTTCGCATCGGGATATTGTCATCGCCGACGCTGGCTCTAACATCGCTTCCAACGGATTCGGCTTGGAATGCCGACCTGGAGTGAGATGAGGGCTTGCGATGAAATGCGTGGCGGCAATGCTGATGATCGCCGGTGGAATGCTGGCTGGGACGCTCCTCCCTTCGCAAGCCGCGACGCTCAACACAATGGATGATGTCGGGGACGCGATCCAAGCGTGCTGGACACCGCCGGCGGACGCCGGGAATTCGACGGTAACCCTGAGCTTCAGCTTCAAACGCGACGGCTCTCTGATTGGTCCGCCACGGCCAACCGCCGCCAAGGTCGCCGGCGATGACAAGGCGCGGAAGGCGTTCATCGACGCGGCCATTGCCGCCGTCAAGAATTGCACGCCCCTGCCTTTTTCATCGGCTTTGGCGCAAGGCATTGGCGGCAACGTCTTCACGTTGCAACTGGTTTCTCCGAAGAAATAGCTATCTTGCCGACCTTTCCGCGAGAAAGGGAGGCAATTGACTGTATGTCCCTGACGTCCATGGGCGAGGGAAAGCTTTCGGACAGATTGCCTGGTAAGGCTTGCGCCTCCGCCAGGCCGGCTTCCATAACCAATTGCTCAATGGCTCAGGCGCCGAACCTCGGCATGCCGTGCCAGATCCGGTGTCTCGAACACGTAGTCGCTCCAGGCCGATTCCGGGATCTGTCCGGCCAGATAGCACTCAAGCAACAGGTTTTGCTCGGGATTGAGCGGTCGTGGCGCGCGCTCGTGATCCAGCCCGAGAGAATGGAAAATGTTTCTTGTCAGTTCCGATACCGTGAAGTGGATCGACATCTGCGTTCTCCTCTGCCCATCAACGCGGCAGTCAGGCGAAGGTTTCAAGGTCAGGTGCCGGTAACGCCGGATTGATCGTTCGCCAGAGCCTGTGGCCAAGCGCTTTCGACAGCCGCCGGACTGGCCGCATTTGTTTTCCGGTTCGTCTCAATCTTGAAATAAAAATGTAATATCGAATTTACAGGGGTCATTCTATTACAATAGATGAAGGTCTGTCTTAGGTCATAACTCTTATAGTATTAGATATAGCTCATTTAGTCGAAGATTACCAAAGTCGAAAGAATGTGATGCCGGTCCGTCGGCAACAAGGACAATGTTGTCCCGATGATCCGTATCTGGTCTCTCATGATGATCGCGCTGGTGACGGTGGTTTCCTCTGCACTCGGTACGGCGTCTTCCTATGCGGATAGTTGCAGCGCGATCAGAGGTCAGTTGCTTTCTGGCGGCCGCGGTGGGGGCACGAGCCCCGAACTGGCGCAGCTGCGCCGCCAGCTTGCGGCGATCCAGGGCCTGGAAAGGCAACGCAGATGCACAGCGCAAAGCGCCACGGGCGGCTTCTTCAATGCGTGCGCCGACCTTACCAGAAACCGCACGGAGGTGCAGCGCCAGATGGCGGCCGCATCCAATTCCGGCCGAGACATTTCGGGCCTGCAGGCGCGGCTCGCGGCGCTCGGCTGCACGTCCGGGGCGAAGGAGCGCCCGGCGCCGAAGACCCAGTCCGGCGGAGCGATCTATGCCGGCAATGCGATGCTGTTTTGCGTGCGCCTGTCGGATGGCTATTTCTTCCCCGCGCCAAAGTCGCAATTTGCTGGCAGCGACGATGTCAAGGATATGGCCGATCAGTGCCGTTACATCTGCGATGATCCGGCCGTCGATCTCTACACGCTCAGTGATGCCAGTCTTGAAACCGAAAAGATGGTCGCGCTCGATACGCGCAAACCCTATACCGAACTGCCGTCGGCTTTCCGCTACCGCGACGACGCCAATTTCAAGGCCTGCGATGTCAAGCGCTACTACCAGCGCGTTGCCGAATTGCGGGCAAGGACGGTGACGCCGACAAACATGACCAACGCCGTCATTCCTTTGCCACAGCCAAAGCCAGATTTCGGCAACGTCGCGGCGATCCCGCAATCCGGCACAGAGACCGCAGGTGTCGCCCAACTGCAGTCGATCGCGGCCGGCAAGCGGCCGGTGCGCGTGGTCGGCCCGGCCTTCTTCCCGGCTGAATGACCACTGGTTGCGACGATGCTGCCGCTTGCAGGGCTACGAGCCTGATCTGACTGGAACAGCGGCGTGCTCCCGGCGTTGTGATCGACACCAGCCAGGAGAGACGCCATGGCCACGTTCAGGGAAATGCGGGTTCTGGAGATCGTCGAAGACGGCTCCCTGACCAATGACGAGAAGATCGCCGAACTGCGTGAGATCGAATCCGAGGCGCGCGGCCTGCAGCGGGCCGCGTCAGAGAGCCCGATGAGCGACGATGACGGCTGGCAGGACGATCTGCGCCAGGTTCGTCTTGCGCTCGACAAGCTGGGCGCAAAGGAACCGAAGAAGGGCGCGGCATCGCTGTAGGGCCTGTCCTCTGTGAGGCTCTGGCGGGCAGCTTCCCTGAATTGCTCCTATTCGCAGACCATGCGAACCCGTTGGCCTGGCGCGCTCACGTTCCTGCATGCCAATTGCTTTTGCGAATCCGAGTCCGAGGGCGGGGGAGGCGGCGGCGAAAATCTCGTCTGGTGCCGTCTATGCACGGCAGGCCTCAAAACCCTGCGGTCAGAAAGTCGTCCGGGTGGCGGCTGTGGCGGAACTGGAAAGGCGCCGCTGTCGGCCGGCGGGGCGTAGTCGATATTGGGTGGCGGCCGGTCCCAGAAGCGCCTGGCGTCGAGCGGCCGCGGAATGATCACCGTGCCGTCATAGCTGCGCGAACAGCCACTGCCAAAAAGCAGCACCACGCCCAGCAAGAAAGGCCCTATCCGTCCGATCATAAGCAACACCCCTGCACGGGCTTATAACGCGGCCTTGGTCCGCCCGACAACCGGACTGAATAACGCAGGAGGAACGCGGTGGTTGCGCCGTTAAGGTTAGCGGATCGTTAATGCTTCTCGGGCACATTCCGCCGACGAACCGCGGAGGGAGGGTTCGGCCTTGATTTTCGGGGTGGGGACAGCATGGCGGAAGCGGACGAAGCAATCGGCGCGCGCGGCAAGCGTGGGCTTGGCATGGCGGTGCATCGCGGCGATGCGTCACCATGCGCGGACATGGATTGCGCAGATATGGATTCGACCGACGCGCTTCGCCAACTGGTCGAGGCAGGCTCGGACTGGGTCTGGGAGACCGACGCCGAACTGCGGTTCTCCTGGCTTTCCCCCACCTACCAGGCGGCCACCGGCATCGATCCGGCCGATGTGCTTGGCCGGTTCCGCTTCGATTTCCTCAGCCCGGTCCTGAAGGGCAACCACAGCGCGGCAGCGCATCTGGAAGATCTGCAGGCACGCCGGCCGTTTCGCGACTTCGTCTACGAGCTGAAGGGAGGCGGCGCCGACTGCCGCTGGGTGCTGACGTCAGGCTTTCCAAGGTTTGACGGCGAAGGAAAATTTGTCGGCTATCGCGGCATAGGCCGCAACGTCACGGCACTGGCCAGCGCCTTCGAGACCGTGGAGCAGAACCCATTGTCGGGCAGCGAACCAGACCGGCATCTTGCCGATCTGGAACGGACGATGGACGCCATGCACATGGGCGTCGTGCTTCTCGATGCCAAGCTCGACACACTGATCGTCAACAGGGCCTATCGCGACCTGTCGAGGATTCCGGAGGATGCCGTGACCGTCGGCGCTCCGTTCAGCCAGTTGATGGAACTCAACCGCCGCAATGGCATCTATGGCGACATCGACGAACAGCCGTGGCAGCGCTACCTCGCCACCCGTATCGACGAGATTCGCGCCGGCTCCGTCGCGCCACGCGAATTTGTCCATGCCAACGGCAGGACGATGATGTTCTCGGTGACGGCGCTGTCCGGTGGCAAGCGGCTATTGACCTACTATGAGGTCACCGAACTCAAGCGTCGCGATGCCGAGATCGAAAGCGCCAACGCCAAGATCGCCGAGACATTCGTCAATCTGCGCACCATGGTCGACGAGATGCCGATTGGTGTTCTCGTCCTCGATGCCGATATGCGTGCCGAAGTCATCAATCGCGCCTTCTATGATTTCTGGAGGATCGATCCCGACCGCGCCGGCATCGGCTCGGCCTTCCGCGAGCTGATGGAAGCCAGCCGCGGCATCGACCCTTTCGGCGCCGACGACGCTGCCTGGCAACGCCACACCGCCGAGCGCGAAGCCGAAATCAGGGCCGGCATCGCCGGCTCCCGACAATTGCCGCACAATGACGGGCGCACGCTTGTCGCATCGCTGGCACCGCTGCCTGGCGACAAGCGGCTCATTTCCTATGTCGACGTCACCGACATGAAGGGCCGCGAGACCGAGGCACAGGATGCGCGCAAGCATCTCGCCAGCGTGCTGGAATCGCTGCCGGCCGGCGTCATCATCTACGACCGCGACGACAAGTTCGTCTTCGCCAACCGCAAGCTGCAGGACTCGCTGCCGGCGCTGAAGCCCGTCTGGCAGCCCGGCTGTAGCTTCCGCGAGGCGCTGGAGTTCGGCCATGCGGTCGGCTATTTCCGCTCGTGTGGCGATCCCGAGCTCGACAAGCTTTACGACGTCGACACCGAACGCTGGGCCGACGGCGTGCTGGCGCGCTACCATCTGCCAAATTCGTCCTACGAGCGCCTCAATGCCGATGGTCGCTGGTACCAAGTCTACGACATGCGCACCGAGGACGGCACGTTTATCGGCGTGCGCGTCGACATCACCGACATCAAGAGCCGCGAGGCGGCGCTGCGCGACTCGATGCGCCAGATCGATCTGTTCCGGCATGTCATGGACGAGCTGCCGGTGGCCGCCTTCATCAAGGCGCAGGATCTGAGCATCGAATTCGTCAACAAGGCCTGGTGCGCGATTACGGGCCTTGCCAAGGAAGACGTCATCGGCCGGACCGACCGCGAGCTGTTCGGCACGCAAGACGCGGAAAGCTACAGCCATGACGACACCGAGGTCGTCGTAACCGGCAAGGGCCTCGAGGTCGAGGAGCCCGTCACCCATCGCGACGGTACGGTGCGGCAGTTGATGACGCGCAAGAGCCGCCTGGTGGCCATTGACGGATCGGTGCATCTGGTCGGCTCCAGCACCGATATCACCGACGTCAAGGCGCGCGAGCGGGCTCTGGAAGAGAGCATGCGCGAGAACGAGGTGTTCCGCAGCCTGATCGACAATGTACCGGTGTCGATCTACGCCAAGCGCTCCGACCTCAGGCAGTTCTATGTCAACAAGGGCTGGTGCGATCTGACCGGTCTCAGCAGGGAAGATGCGATCGGCAAGACCGACATCGAGATTTTCGGGCCGGATGGCGAGGCTTTTGTGGCCGGCGATCTGGCGGTGCTGCGCACCGGCGACACCCAGGAGATCGAAGAGAGCGTGACACTCCCCGACGGCAGCGTCAGGCATCAGTTCGCGCGCAAGGGCGCGATGATCGCGTCGGACGGTTCGCTCTACCTGATCGGATCGACCACCGACATCACGGAACTGAAGATGCGCGAGGCGGAACTCAGCGAGGCGCGCCAGCGCGCCGTGCTCGCCGACCGCGCCAAGTCGGAATTCCTCGCCAATATGAGCCATGAGATCCGCACGCCGATGAACGGCGTGCTGGGCATGGCCGAACTGCTGGCCAAATCCAATCTCGATCCGAAACAGAAGACGTTCACCGACATCATCGTCAAGTCGGGCAACGCGCTCCTGACCATCATCAACGACATCCTGGACTTCTCCAAGATCGACGCCGGCCAGATGGTGCTCGATCCGGCGCCCTTCAATCTTGCCGAGGCGATCGAGGATGTGGCGACGCTGGTGTCGACGCGGGCCAAGGAAAAGGACCTCGAACTCATCGTGCGCGTCGAGCCGAGGCTCGAAAGCCTGTTCATCGGCGATGTCGGGCGCATAAGGCAGATCGTCACCAACCTGCTCGGCAATGCGGTGAAATTCACCGATGAAGGCCATGTGCTCGTCGATGTGACCGGCGAGAGGGTCCCCGCCGGAACCAGGTTGACGATCTCGGTCACCGACACCGGTATCGGCATCCCTGAGGAAAAACTGAAACTGGTGTTCGAAAAATTCAGCCAGGTTGATACCTCCTCGACACGGCGGCACGAGGGCACCGGGCTGGGCCTTGCCATCACCTCACGGCTGGTCGAATTGATGGGCGGCGAGATCGGCGTCGAGAGCGCCGAGGGCAAGGGCTCGACCTTCTGGTTCACCGTGACGCTGCCCAGGGCGGGACAGCAGAACGGGCAGCGCATCATGCCGGTGGACGTGACGGGCTCACGCGTGCTGATCGTCGACGACAATGCCGTCAACCGGGCCATCCTGACTGAGCAGATGACCTCGTGGACGTTCGATTCCTGTGCGGCCGAAAGCGGCGCCGAGGGTCTCAAGGTGCTGATCGCCGCCGCCGCCTATGGCGTGCCCGTCGATTGCGTCGTTCTCGACTACCAGATGCCCGAGATGAGCGGCGCCGAAATGGCGCGCATCGTGCGCAACACCGAAGGCCTTGCCGACACGCCGATCATCATGTTGACCTCGGTCGACCAATCGCTCGCCAACACCAGCTACCGCGATCTCGGCATCGACGCCCAGCTGATCAAGCCGGCGCGCTCCTCCGTGCTCCTGGAGACGCTGGTGGCGACCATCCAGCGCCATCGCCACACCACGGACGGTCCGGTCCAGCAGCTTGCGACCGAGAGGCTCGATGCTCCCCAGCGGCCGCCGGCGGCGCTGTCTGAGCAACGCGCGCAATTGCAGCCGCCGCCGGTTCGCCCGAGGCTGCCTGCCACGGGCGGTGGCGGGCACAGGCTGGATATACTCGTGGCCGAGGACAATGAGGTGAACCAGATGGTCTTCACCCAGATACTCGGCGAGACCGGCTATGGTTTCGAGATCGTCGGCAATGGCCGCAAGGCGCTCGACGCCTTCGGCAAGCTCAATCCGTGCATGATCCTGATGGATGTGTCGATGCCGGAGATGAGCGGGCTCGAGGCGACGGCCGCGATCCGCCAACTGGAGCAGGAAACCGGCACGCATGTGCCGATTGTCGGCGTCACCGCGCATGCGCTCAAGGGCGATCGCGAACGCTGCCTGGAGGCGGGCATGGACGATTACCTGCCCAAGCCGATCAGCCCCAGGGCCTTGCTGGAGAAAGTCGAGCGCTGGCTCGGCGCCAGCCGCCAGGTCCAGCGCAACGCGGGATAGCACCCGCGTCGCCCGGTCCCAAGGATCGGAAGAGGCAAGCCGAGGGAATCAATCGCCGATTTGCTGCTACCGCTGCGTGCAATGCCTATGGTGCGATCGCACCATACCAAAGGCGGCGCCGAGCCGGAACAATAGCAAAATCGAATTCCGCCCTTGCAGTTACGGGCGGGAGCAGCGACCGCCGGCAAGAGACAGCGTCAACCTACCCCAACGGACCTGTTTTTGGCGATGGCCCGGCCACGACACGCTCTGGCCTTGAGCAACGCGCTCCCGTCCGGATTTTCTTCACCTGGGAAAGCCCCGCCGAATCCGGCGGCGGCTGCAGCCGGCGGATGGCTCAAGCCCCTGATTCCCGCGGCAAACTCGGATCGGGCCGCAACCGCCCGACGCCGCCGCCTTTTCGAGTGCCCGCGACGCGTTACCGGGCTGACATGAAACTGTCATGCGACTGTAATAATCCAAGTCTATTGGCCTCAGCGGGCGCTGGTTAGGAATGGCGCCGAGAGACCATCTTCCGAACAGGAGCAGGCCACATGAGACATTTCATCCGCTCAGCGGCCGTTGCGATTGCAATGGCTACAGCGTCTACCTTCACCCTTTCCGCAGCAATGGCAGCTGACCTTTCCGGCGCCGGCTCGACCTTCATCTATCCGGTGTTCGCCAAGTGGGCCGACACATACAAGAAGGATACCGGCATCGGCCTCAACTACCAGTCGATCGGCTCCGGCGGCGGCATCAAGCAGGTCATCGCCAAGACCGTGACCTTCGGCGCCACCGACAAGCCGATGTCCGACGCCGATCTGGAAAAGAACGGCCTCGTGCAGTTCCCGATGGTGATGGGCGGCATCGTGCCGATCGTCAACCTCACCGGCGTCAAGCCGGGCGAACTCGTTCTCGACGGCAAGACCCTCGCCCAGATCTATCTCGGCGCCATCACCACCTGGGACGATGCCGCGATCAAGGCGCTGAACCCCAGCCTCACCCTGCCGTCGACCGCGATCGCCGTCGTGCATCGCTCGGACGGCTCGGGCACCACCTTCAACTTCACCAACTATCTGGTGAAGCTCTCGCCCGACTGGAAGGACAAGGTCGGTTCGGACAGCGCCGTCGAATGGCCGACGGGCGTCGGCGCCAAGGGCAGCGAAGGCGTTGCCAACACCGTCAAGCAGACCGACGGCGGCATCGGTTACGTCGAATACGCCTATGCCAAGCAGAACAACCTGTCCTACTCCAAGATGCTGAATGCAGCCGGCAAGGTCGTCGAGCCGTCGCTCGAATCCTTCGGCGCTGCCGCTTCGAATGCCGACTTCAAGACTGCCAAGAACTTCAACGTCATCATCACCAACGAGCCTGGCGACACCACCTGGCCGATCGCTGCTTCGACCTGGGTTCTGATCCACAAGGCTCCGGATGATGCCGCTGCCACCGGCGAAGCGCTGAAGTTCTTTGCCTGGGCCTACAAGGACGGCAAGGAAACCGCCAAGGCGCTCGACTACGTCTCGATCCCCGACAGCGTCGTCGACCTGATCAAGGCTTCGTGGAAGGCCGACATCCAGGCCGACGGCAAGCCCGTCTATGCCGGCGAGTAATATCCTCCGAAGGAGCGCCGCGCCCGCGGCGCTCCTTTTCCCATCAACTTGAAAGAGCCGAGCTTGACATGAGCGCTGTCCAGGAAGCCTTGCCAGCCGTTAGAGGTTCGCGCGACGCCACCGTTCGACGGTTCGCGCTGACCGATTCGATCTTCCACGGAATGACCCGCGCCGCAGCCATACTGGTTCTGGTCCTGCTCGGTGGTGTTGCGATCTCGCTGGTAGCCGGTTCATGGCAAGCTCTGTCGACCTTCGGCTTCTCTTTCCTGACCAGCGAAAGCTGGAATCCGGTGACGGAGAAGTTCGGCGCGCTGGCGCCGATCTACGGCACCATCATCACCTCGGCCATCGCCATCCTGATCGCCGTGCCGCTCGGCATCGGCATCGCCATCTTCCTCACCGAGCTTTGCCCGCGCCCGCTGCGACGCCCGATCGGCATGGCGGTTGAATTGTTGGCCGGCATCCCTTCGATCATCTACGGTATCTGGGGCCTGTTCGTGCTGGCGCCGTTCCTGCAGACGACGGTGCAGCCTTTCATCATCAGCGTCTTCCACGACATTCCGGGCCTCAACAGCCTGTTCGCCGGCCCTCCTTACGGTATCGGCCTGCTGACCTCGGCGATGATCCTGGCCATCATGATCCTGCCTTTTATCACCTCGATCACCAAGGACGTCTTCGATACGGTGCCGTCGGTGCTCAAGGAATCGGCCTATGGCATCGGCTGCACGACCTGGGAAGTCACGCGCCGGGTCGTCATTCCCTACACGCGCATCGGCATCATGGGCGGCGTCATGCTCGCGCTCGGCCGTGCGCTCGGCGAAACCATGGCGGTGACCTTCGTCATCGGCAACGCGCACCGCATCTCGACATCGCTGTTTGCGCCGGCAACGACGATCTCGGCGACCATCGCCAACGAATTCACCGAAGCGGTCGGCGATCTCTATACCTCCTCGCTGGTGGCGCTCGGCCTGATCCTGTTCGTCATCACCTTCATGATCCTTGCCATCGCCCGCTACATGCTGATGCGCATTGACGCCCGCACCGGAGCCTGACCGATGTCGACAGCCGCATCGCTTCACCAGAGCCGCAAGCGCAAGAATGGCGTGATGATGACGCTGTGCGTCGTCGCCGCCGGCATCGGCCTTGCCTGGCTGGCGCTGATCCTCGGCGCCCTGCTCTACAAGGGCCTCGCCGGCGTCTCCCTCTCGGTCTTCACGGAAATGACGCCACCGCCCGGCGATGCCGGCGGCCTGCTCAACGCCATCTATGGCAGCATCGTGATGACCATCATCGGCATCATCGTCGGCACGCCGATCGGCGTGCTGGCCGGCACCTATATGGCGGAATATGGCCGCTTCTCGAAGCTCACCACCGTGGTTCGCTTCATCAACGACATCCTTTTGTCGGCGCCGTCGATTATCATCGGCCTGTTCGTCTATGAGCTGATGGTGCGGCCAATGGGGCATTTCTCGGCGATCGCCGGTGCCGTAGCACTTGCCATCCTGGTCATCCCGGTCGTGGTGCGCACCACAGAGGACATGCTCAATCTGGTGCCCAACGCCCTGCGCGAAGCCGGCACCGCGATCGGCGCACCGCGCTGGGTGGTCATCCGCTCGGTTGCCTACCGCGCGGCACTTTCCGGCATCGTCACCGGCATATTGCTGGCGATCGCGCGCATCTCCGGCGAGACCGCACCGCTTCTTTTCACGGCGCTGAACAATCAGT
Organism: Mesorhizobium sp. CNPSo 4671; assembly: GCF_057784245.1. Classification (NCBI taxonomy): domain Bacteria; kingdom Pseudomonadati; phylum Pseudomonadota; class Alphaproteobacteria; order Hyphomicrobiales; family Phyllobacteriaceae; genus Mesorhizobium; species Mesorhizobium sp. CNPSo 4671. The sequence goes on from NZ_JBWLUW010000007.1 coordinate 319,389, forward strand.
TCTGGTCGAGCAATCTCAACGCGCCGATGGCCAGCCTGCCTGTCACCATCTTCCAGTTCGCTCTCAGCCCTTACGAGGAATGGCAGCAGCTGGCCTGGACCGGTGCACTCATCATCACATTGACGGTTCTCGCGCTCAGCATCTTTGCGCGCAGCCTGACCGGACGCAGAGAGGACAAATGAGCCAGATGTTGTCTCCAGACATGACGATCGCCGCCGAGGCGGTGGCCAAGGCCAAGATCGAGGTCAAGAACCTCAACTTCTACTATGGCCAGTCGAAGGCCCTGAAGGATATCACGCTGTCGCTGCCCGAGCGCAGCGTCACCGCCTTCATCGGCCCTTCGGGCTGCGGAAAGTCGACGCTGCTGCGCGTCTTCAACCGTATCTATGAGCTCTATCCCAAGCAGACCGCCGAGGGCCAGGTGCTGCTCGACGGCCAGAACGTTCTCGACCGTTCGCAGGACCTCAATCTGCTGCGCACCAAGATCGGCATGGTGTTCCAGAAGCCGACGCCGTTCCCGATGTCGATCTACGAGAACATCGCTTTCGGCGTCAGGCTCTATGACAAGATCAGCAAGGCCGAGATGGACGGCCGTGTCGAGCAGGCGCTGAAGCGCGCGGCACTGTGGACCGAGGTCAAGGACAAGCTCAACGCCAGCGGCCTCAGCCTGTCGGGCGGCCAGCAGCAGCGGCTGTGCATCGCCCGCACCGTGGCGGTGAAGCCGGAAGTCATCCTGCTCGACGAGCCGGCCTCGGCGCTCGACCCGCTCTCGACCGCCAAGATCGAGGAGCTGATCGACGAGTTGCAAGCCGAGTACACGATCGTCATCGTCACCCACAACATGCAGCAGGCGGCGCGCGTGTCGAAGCAGACCGCCTTCATGTATCTGGGCGAACTGGTCGAGTTCGACAAAACCGAGAAGATCTTCACGTCGCCTCGCGAGAAGCGCACGCAAGACTACATCACCGGCCGCTTCGGCTGATCGCACGCATACGAGGACCAGGATCATGGCCGAACACACAGTCGCAGCCTTCGACGAGGATCTCGGACAGATCAGCAGGCTGATCAGCGACATGGGCGACCTCGCCGGCTCGATGGTCGGCGGCGCCACCAAGGCACTGCTGAATTCCGACAATGCGCTGGCCCAGCGCGTGGTCTCCGACGACGCGATCATGGACGCGCGCCAGCGCGAACTCGACGACCGTGCCATCACGCTGATCGCCAAGCGCCAGCCGATGGCCGACGATCTGCGTCATGTAGTCGGCTCGATCCGCATGGCCGGCGACCTCGAACGCATCGGCGACCTTGCCAAGAACATCGCCAAGCGCGTCGGCACCGTCGGTCTCAGCGCCACGCCGCGCGACCTGTCGCATTCCATCGACGCCATGGCGCAGCTGGTGCTGATCCAGGTGCAGGGCGTGATCGAGGAGTATGCGGCGCGCGATGCCGCCGCACTGGCGAAGTTGCGCGCCGACGACGAACGTATCGACGTCAAATACACCTCCGTCTTCCGTGAACTGCTGACCTATATGATGGAGGATCCGCGCAACATCACGGCCTGCACGCATCTGTTGTTCTGCGCCAAGAATCTCGAACGCATCGGTGACCACGTGACCAACATCGCCGAGAATGCGTACTATGTCCTGACCGGCACGCAGCTGCCCGCCAATCGTCCAAAACAGGACGAGACGGCGATGTCAGCGCCGGCAGCCTGAGCGCAGGGGTAACCAGTCGATGATCGCGCCACGCATCATGGTGGTGGAGGATGAGGAGCCGCTGGGGGTGCTGCTCCGCTACAATCTGGAATCCGAAGGCTACCAGGTCGAGGTGGTGCCGCGCGGCGACGAAGCCGAAATCCGGCTCCAGGAGAACGTGCCCGACCTTCTGGTGCTCGACTGGATGGTGCCTGCGGTGTCCGGCATCGAACTCTGCCGGCGCCTGCGAATGCGGCCCGAGACCGAGCGGCTGCCGATCATCATGCTGACCGCGCGGGGCGAAGAAAGCGACCGTGTACGTGGACTTTCCACCGGCGCCGACGACTATCTGGTCAAGCCGTTTTCGACGCCGGAATTCATGGCAAGAGTCAAGGCGCTGCTTCGCCGCGCCAAGCCGGAAGTGCTGTCCAGCGTGCTCAAGGTCGGCGACATCGTGCTCGACCGCGAATCGCACCGGGTCTATCGCAAGAAGAGCGAGATACGGCTTGGGCCGACCGAGTTCCGCCTGCTCGAATTCATGATGCGCCATCCCGGCCGCGTGTTCTCGCGCAGCCAGCTGCTCGACAATGTCTGGGGCGAGACGATCTACATCGACGAGCGCACCGTCGACGTGCATGTCGGCCGCCTGCGCAAGGCGGTCAACAATGGCCGCATGCCCGACGTCATCCGCACCATTCGCGGCGCGGGCTACGCGATCCGCGAGGATTGATCGCGAGCGGTTTCAGGCCACGTTCTTGCCCACGCCGCCCGCCCTTGCCTGCACGCCCGGCGCGAAAATCTCCTGGTCGACGAAGGTCAGCGCGCGCATGGCGCAGCCTTCGCGGATCAGCGGCAGTTCGTTCGGTTCGGTGTCGAAGGAAATCGATTTCGAGTGCTGGCCGCCGGCGGTCTGCGCGATCGCCTCGCGCAATGCCGGCTCGATCAGGTCGAAGGCGGCGGCACTGACGCCGACCATGGCGACGGGCGCGGGATCGATCAGCGCGAACAGGCTGCCGAGGCCATAGCCCAATGCCTCGCCGGCCTTGCGATAGGCTTCTCGCTCAGGCCCGTCTCTTTCCCGTGCGGTGGCGGCGAGTGCCCGCATCTGTGCGTCGCTGACGTCGGCGACCGGCTCGGTGTCCTCGCCAAGCTGCCTGGCGTTGCGCCAGATGGCGTAGTTGCCGGCATAGGCCTCGACGCAGCCGCGGCGTCCGCAGCGGCAAAGCGCGCCGCCGGGCCGATGGATCATGTGACCGAACTCGCCGCCCGAGGAATGGGTGCCGGTGAACAGCTCGCCCTTCAGCACCAGGCCCATGCCGATGCCGTGCGAAAGCAGGATGGCGATGAAGTCGTCGCGATAGCGCTCGGGATCGCGCCAGCGCAGCGCCACCGCCATCATGTTGCAGTCGTTTTCCATGGTGGCGGGGATGCCGAACTCGGCCTCGAGTATGTCGGCGAAGGCGATGTTGGTCTGCGGCGTGATCGGCGACCACAGCATCGCCCGGGCCTCGGTGTCGGTGATGCCCTGTATTGCCAGTGCGATGCGGGCGACGCTGCGCACGTCGATATCGGGATCCTCGAGGCGCCGCCGCACGATGGCGACGCATTCGCCGATCAGCGCTTCGCGCGACATGGTCAGCGTGTCCAGCCGGCGCTGTTCCTCCGAGACCACCTGGCCGGCATAGTCGATGACGGCGACGGACAGGAAATTCAGCGACAGCACCACGGTCATGACGGCCGCGGCCTCCGAGTTGAGGCCGAGGCCGACCTGCGGCCTGCCGCGCTTCAGCGAGCCGGCCTCGCTCGGCTTGCCTTCGGCCAGGATGCCTTCACCGATCAGATCGGAGGAAATCGCCGATATGGTCGAATGGCTGAGGCCGGTGGTCGCGGCGATCTCGGTGCGCGAGGGCCGACCGGCCCGGCGCACGGCCGCGATCACCATGGCGCGGTTGCGCCGGCGCAGATCGTCGTGACGGATTCCGACCGACATGTTTTCCCACATCCTCCCCAGTCGCCGCGGTTCCTCGAACGCCGCATGCGACATGGTCAAATACTGGCAGAAGCGGCCCGTCCTGTCATTTATTTATTCCGAGGCTCGAAAAAAATTCGCGGGGACATCAAAATCCATCAGAATCGTTGTTGACAGCGTTCCGGTGTTGGATCAGTGTTTTTTCGAGGCTCGAAAAAATAGAGCCTCTGTGCCGGCCTTAGGGCCAGTTTGGTCGCGCCATACGCGGCGCAGGGAGGAATATCATGAAGGGATTCACAGCCGCCATCCTGGCGGGTGTCGCCATGTCGCTGACGCTTGCGTCGGTCGCGCAGGCGAAGGACAAGGTTATCGGCGTTTCGTGGTCCAACTTCCAGGAAGAGCGCTGGAAGACCGACGAAGCCGCCATGAAGAAGGCGATCGAGGCTGCTGGCGACAAGTACATTTCCGCCGACGCGCAGTCCAATCCCGGCAAGCAGCTTACTGATGTCGAAAGCCTGATCTCGCAGGGTGCCAATTCGCTGATCATCCTGGCGCAGGACGCCTCGGCCATCGGCCCGGCCGTGCAGAAGGCGTTGGACGAAGGCATCCCGGTCGTCGGCTATGACCGCCTGATCGAGAACAAGGACGTCTTCTACCTGACCTTCGACAACAAGGAAGTCGGCCGCCTGCAGGCTGGTGCCGTGTTCAAGGCCAAGCCGGAAGGCAATTACGTCTTCATCAAGGGCTCGGGCTCCGATCCGAATGCCGACTTCCTGTTCTCGGGCTCGATGGAAGTGCTCAAGGCGGCCATCGACAGTGGCAAGATCAAGAATGTCGGTGAGGCCTATACGGACGGCTGGCTGCCCGCCAACGCCCAGAAGAACATGGAGCAGTTCCTGACCGCCAACGACAACAAGGTCGATGCCGTGGTAGCCGCCAATGACGGTACCGCCGGCGGCGTCGTCGCAGCGTTGACGGCGCAAGGTCTCGCCGGCACCGTGCCGGTGTCGGGCCAGGACGGCGACCATGCCGCGCTGAACCGCATCGCGCTCGGCACCCAGACCGTGTCGGTGTGGAAGGACGCGCGCGAACTCGGCAAGAACGCCGCCGAGATCGCCTCGCAGTTGGCCGACGGCAAGAAGATGACCGACATCGCCGGCGTAAAGGACTTCACGACGCCTGGCGGCAACACCGTCAAGTCGCTGTTCCTGACCCCGGTCGCCATCACCAAGGACAATCTCAACGTTGTCATCGACGCCGGCTGGATCAAGAAGGACGAAGTCTGCGCGGGCGTCGCCGCCGGCAGCGTCGCGGCCTGCAACTAGACGGCGCAATACTGTTCGATATCGACGCCGCGGCCCATAAGCCGCGGCGTTTCTCAAGGGGCTTCCCGCTTCAAATGACTGCGGAAAGCAAATAGCATCCATGTTCCGGCATCCGCGCCAGACGGTAAACCGGTGGGAGGATAGCATGACCGACACGACCTCTAATCAACCGGTCGGCAGCACGGCGGCGGACAAGGCGCGTGCATCCGAACTCAGCGCAGTTGGACGGTTCCTCAAGGCTACAGAACTCGACACGCGCATGCTTGGCATGGTCGGTGCGCTGCTGGTCATCTGGGTCGGCATCCACATCCTGTCGGGTGGGCTTTTCCTGACGCCGCGCAATCTGTGGAACCTGTCGGTGCAGACTTCTTCAGTCGCGATCATGGCGACCGGCATGGTGCTGGTCATCGTCATGCGCAACATCGACCTCTCGGTCGGATCCGTCGAAGGCGTGATCGGCATGATCATGGGTGTGGCGCAGGCTGAATTCCTGATCCGTGTCGTTGGTTTCCAGCTTGGAAATCCCTGGCTCTGGATCATCGCGCTGACGGCCGGCGTGGTGCTTGGTCTCCTGATCGGTGCATTCCAGGGCTTCATCATCGCCTATATGGAGGTTCCGGCCTTCATCGTGACGCTGGGCGGCCTGCTGGTCTGGCGCGGCATGGCGTGGCTGATCACCAGCGGGCGCACGGTCGCGCCGCTCGACACAACCTTTCAGTTGATGGGCGGCGGACCACGCGGCTCGATCGGCGCCACCGCCAGCTGGATCGTCGGTGTGGTCGCCTGCGTGGCGGTCGCCTTCATGCTGCTCAACGGCAGGTCGCAGCGCAAGCGGTTCCACTTTCCGCTGCGCCCCGTTTGGGCCGAGACCTTGCTTGGCGTGGTTGCCTGCGCCGCTATCCTTGGCGCCGTCTGGATCGCCAATTCCTATCCATGGCCGATCGGCATCGTGCGCCAGTACGCCCAGCAGAACGGCATTACCGTTCCCGAGGGCGGGCTGTTCATCGCGCATGGCATTGCCATACCGGTGCTGATGGCGGTGGCGGTGGGCATCATCATGACCTTCATCACCAAGCGCACGCGTTTCGGCCGCTATGTCTTTGCCATCGGCGGCAATCCGGAGGCAGCCGAACTCGCCGGTATCAACACACGCTGGGTAACCATGAAGGTGTTCATGATCATGGGCGTGCTGGCCGCCATCAGCGCGGCGATCTCGTCGGCCCGGCTCAACGCATCGACCAATGCTCTGGGCACGCTGGACGAGCTTTTGGTCATCGCCGCCGCTGTCATCGGCGGCACGTCGCTCGCCGGCGGCGCCGGCACGGTGATGGGCGCCATGCTGGGCGCGCTGCTGATGCAGTCATTGCAGTCGGGCATGGTGTTGCTCGGCATCGACTCGCCGCTGCAGAGCATCGTGGTCGGCGCGGTGCTGGTCATCGCGGTGTGGCTCGACACCGTCTATCGCAAGCGGGTTTAGGGGGAAAAACGATCATGACCGACAAAACCGCTCCCGCAACTGCCCCCACGGGTACGCCGCTGATCGACATGCGCAACATCTCGATCGCCTTTGGCGGCATTCGCGCCGTCGACGATGCCTCGATCGATCTTTTCCCCGGCGAGGTCGTGGCGCTGCTCGGCCATAACGGCGCCGGCAAGTCGACGCTGATCAAGATCCTGTCCGGCGCCTACAAGCGCGACGGCGGCCAGATCTTCGTCAATGGCGAGGAGGCTTCGATCGCCAATCCGCGCGACGCCAAGAAATACGGTATCGAGACCATCTACCAGACACTCGCCTTGGCCGACAATGTCGACGCCGCCGCCAATCTGTTCCTCGGCCGCGAGCTGATGACCGGCTGGGGCACGCTCGACGACGTTGCGATGGAGGCCGAGGCGCGCAAGGTGATGGGCCGGCTCAATCCGCGCTTCCAGCGCTTCAAGGAGCCGGTGATCAAGCTGTCCGGCGGACAGCGGCAATCGGTGGCGATCGCGCGCGCAATCCTGTTCAACGCCCGCATCCTGATCATGGACGAGCCGACGGCCGCCCTTGGTCCGCAGGAAACCGCGCAGGTCGGCGAACTGGTCAAGCAGCTCAAATCCGACGGTATCGGCATCTTCCTGATCAGCCACGACATTCATGATGTGTTCGAGTTGGCGGACCGGGTCTGCGTGATGAAGAACGGCCAGGTCGTCGGCACCGCGCGCACCACCGATGTCACCCAGGACGAGGTGCTCGGCATGATCATCCTGGGCAAGTGCCCTCCAGGTGCCATTCCCGGGCCGGGCGCGCTGAGAATCGCCGCCTGAGGGCTGCCGGCCGCCCGGTATGGGCTTGATCGGCATGGCCGGTTGCCGCTTACGTGATATGCCAGTGATCGCGATGGCTTGGCCTTGCCATTGTGTTGGCCCGGCGACTTGCCCATAAAGGTCCGGTATTGCTCATGGACCGCATGATCCGTTGAAGAAACTTTTTCCGATTGTCGCGTTCATCGCCGTTGCGCTGATCAGCATGACCATGGCGGGGTTCGCCTATTTCGCGACGCAGGAGGCCTCCCGCATCAAGTTCGAAGCGGCGGCCGACGATGCGCTCAACCGGATCGAGAGCCGTATCGACCTGCATTTGTCGCTGCTGCGGTCGACGCAGGCGCTGTTCGACGCCCGCAATGGCGACATCTCGCAGAACGAGTTCAAGGCGTTCTTCAACGCGCTGGATGTCGACAACAATTTCGCCGGCCTGCGCGGTATTGGCTTCCTCGGACTCGTCAAGACGGGCGACGAGGCGGCGGTCGAGCGCGACATCCTCCACGATTTTGGCGTCAGCCATCCGGTCTATCCGGAAACGACGCAGCCCTGGCGCGCACCCATCATGCTCTTCGAGCCACTGGATCCGTCCAACCAGGCCAGTATCGGCTACGATATGTTCAGCGAACCGGTTCGGCGCGCGGCGATCGAAAAGGCGATGGCCGATGACCAGCAGCACGCGAGCGGGCTGGTGCAGCTGGGACAAGGCACCGGGGCGACGCAGACCTTCCCCGGCTTCCTGGTCTTCGTGCGGCTCAACGTCGAGACCGCGCCGGAGGTCATCAACGCGTCACGATCCTCGACCGCGGGCTTTCTCTATGCGGCCTTCCGGGCCCGCGACCTGTTCCAAATCGCACTCAGCCGCGCGCCGCTGCTGCCGGTCAACACCGAGATCTATGACGGGGCGGCGGACAGCGACAATCTGTTGTTCCGGTCGGAGACGCCGCCTGCCTCTGCCTTTGGCGATCGGCTGCTGGTCACCCGCAAGATCACGGTGGCAGGCCGCCCGTGGACGGTGCTGTTCAGGCCGACCAGCGCCTTCTCGCAGCCGTCGTCGCGCGCCATCCCAGTGATGCTGGGGCTGTTCGGCCTGCTGGCGGCGGGCGCCATCGCGCTGGTGGCGCGCTATCAGGAGCGGGCCTATGAGGCGGCATCGCGCCTGCACGAGACGACCGAAAAAAGCCTGCTCGAAAAGGATCTGATGCTGCAGGAGATGAAGCATCGCATCAAGAATTCGATCACCAGGGTGCTGGCGATCGCGCGGCAGACGGCTTCGCGGGCGACCGACGTCAACGAGTTCTCGGCGTCCTTCTCGGCCAGGCTGCAGGCAATGGCGGCCTCTCAGGACATGCTGACGCGCTCGCGCTGGCAGAAGGCCGATCTCGCCGATCTCCTGCGCATCGAGCTTGGCCAGGTGTTCGGCAAGGACCTGCCTGCGGGGTTGTTGTCGGGACCGGAGGTCCTGCTCGACGAGACCACCACGCAGGCGCTTGGCCTGACCTTCCATGAGCTGGCAACCAATGCGCTGAAATATGGCGAAGCCGGCAATTCCGCCAATTCGCTCAGGAGCGACTGGGCGCTCAAGGTGGACTGGTCGGTGGAAGGGCGTGGGCGCGAGCGGACGCTGGCGCTGAACTGGCGGGAGGCCGGGAAGAAAAAAGTCGAGGCGCCAGCCGAGACCGGATTCGGCACCAAGCTGATCGACCTCAACGTCACGCGAGAGCTGCGTGGCACGATCAAACGCGATTTTCAGGCCGATGGTCTGAAGGTGGAAATACGTATCCCGCTGATAGTCTGACGGCGAACAGCCAGGCGGATGGCAATCAAACGCCAATACATGCAAAATCCGGAGGCCGGCGGGCCGGCCTCCGGATCGAAGTTTCGACTATCGCCGGATTAGTTGCAGCGCGCCGTGTAAATCCGGCCGCGATGATCGCGATACTGGCAATAGCCGTTCTGCAGCTTGCGAACCAGCAGACCGGAACCGGCACCGACAGCCGCACCGATCAGCGCGCCCTTGCCGCCGCCGACCAGGCCGCCGATACCGGCGCCAATCAAGCCGCCGCCAACGACGTCCTGCTCGGTCGACGTGCAGCCGCTGAGAGCGGCCACCGCAACCATGGCAATAATCATCTTCCGCATAGAGTCACTCCTCACTTTGTGTCCACACTTTGGTAAGCTCCAACAGCCATTTAGCACGAAATGACGGCCTTTGCTGCTCGAATTTATTGTTGGCTAGGATAGTCTTTTTCTGGGCGTACTGCGTTAGATGCCATGACCAGGCTGGAAATGGCAAGCGAAGCTTCGAGGCTGCCATCGGGACGCACATTCCAGACGATCTGATCATAGTCATCCTCGAGCGCGGGATCGACGGCGAGACATTTGGCGACAATATGCTGCGCCTGTCCCTGTACGTCGCCCAGGGCGAAGGGGCGTTCGGCGGTGCATTCGTCGGCGGTTTCGAAAACGCTGACTGGCACCTGCAGTTCGTGGCACTCGGTCATCGAATTGCTGCAACCGATGACGAGCAACAATGCAGCGATGTGTTCCATGGCGACATGTCCTCTCGCCACAATAACGGCCCAGATCGGCCAAAAGTTCCTGAGCGGTCGGGGTGGACACGCGAATACAGCCAGCGCTGCAAGGGGTTAAACAGCGGCACTGGTGCCAGCGGGCATTTCGGTCAGGTCAGCTGGAACAGCCCGATGAGTAGAATTGTCGCGGCCGCCGCCAGGACGACGCCCCACAGCAAGGTGTGATGCGGCGGGGAAAGCGGGCCCGCGGATGCTTCGGGATCCTGAAATTCGCCATCGAAACACGGGCGGCCTGTTCCAGTCTGTTCATGTCGGCGACTGTCAAGCATTCCTCCCACACCGTGCCGCAACCCGGGGTGTTGCAGCGGTATCTGGGTAAAACAACATCCGCTCTTATGGTGAACAGCCGGTTAAGGATCGTTGCTTGCCGCGGGCCACTCACTGCGTCTCGAAATTGCTGTGCGGGACAACAAGGCGGTATTCAAGGCGGCCGTCCGCGATGTCGAGGCTCGCGGTTCCGCTGAGCGACGCTGGCACCACCCGCTCCAGCGCGACGCTGCCGAAACGCTTTTGAGTCCCCCGGCCGCCATTGGCTCCTGTGGTCTCGGCCCATGTCAGCGACAGGGCGACCTCGCCAGTGGCGGCGGTGTCGAGATCGGCGGTCACTTCGACGAATCCATCCGGCCGGGACAGGGCGCCGTAGCTGACCGAGTTGACGGCGAGCTCATGCATCGCCAGGCCGATATGCAGCGCGGCATTGGGATTGAGATAGGGATTGGCGCCCCGGAAGCGAAGGCCGTGCGACGTGTTCGTCCCGTAGCGGCCGACCTGGCTCGTCACCAGTTCATGAAGGGCCGCACCGCGCCAGTTCGAGGACGTCACCAGATCCTGGGAGGAGGCCAGCGACTGCAGCCGGCCGCGAAAACGCGTCAGGAAGTCGCCGATGCCATCGGAATAGCGACCGGTCTGAGTCGCGATGCTCTGGATGATCGCCAGGAGATTCTTCGAGCGGTGGCTGACCTCGCGCAGCAGTGTTGTCAGTGTCTGTTCGCGCCGCTTCTGCTCGGTCGTCTCGACCATGGTGGTGACGACACCTTGCACGTCACCGGCGTCGCCCCGGTCGGCATCGACCCAAACCTGAAACCAGCGGACGCCGTTCTCGACCGGAACACTGATCTCAAGTCGCTCTGGATTGCCGGTCGCGACCACATCGCGCTTGGCGGCGCTGATGCGATCGGCCTGCGCCATCGGCAAAATGCCATTGCTGTCGGAATTGTCCGAAGCCCAGGGCGCGCGCATGTTGCGAGCCCATACGGTTTTCATTTCGCGATCCTGATAGAGAACGGAAATGCCGGCATTGTGCAGTGCGTGGAGAAGAGCCCGGCCCAGCTGCATGCCACTTTCCGCCGGGTGCAGGGCGATGACTTCGTCGCTCCGTGCGCCTTCCGTTCTATCTGCAGTCCTGGAGCGCATCGGTCGATCTGTCCACCCAACTCAGGCTGAACGGCTCACTGTGGAATGGGTTCCCAAATGAAATTTCCCGGAAACCTGTCCCCTAAAACGGTCCGCCGGACGGTGCCTTTTGAAGGGCTCCGTCCGGCGGTGGCTGGAAACCGTTTGAGGGGTGCGGCTTCCAGTGTTCGCTCGGATAGGTGTTCGCCCTCACGCCCGTTTGAACAGGCCGGCCAGCAGCGAAATGACCAGGAAGGCGAGAAAGATGAAGAACAATATCTGCGCGATACCGGCAGATGTGCCGGCGATGCCGCCGAAACCAAGCGCGCCGGCTATGATCGCCACCACGAGAAATACGAGCGCCCAGTAAAGCATGGTTCATCTCCTTCCGAATGATGCAGGGAAAACGTGGGTGGATGTGGTTTGTTCCACCCTTTGCTGAAAAAGACGGCGCTTGCAAATGGTTCGCAGTGGAGCTCTCGAAATTCTCCGTTGATGGATCGGGTTGCGAAAAAGGCCGCCCGATGCATCGCATCGAACGGCCTTTGATGTCGGGTATTCCTGCCGGAAAGAAGCGGTCCTATGCAGCGGCCTTCGCCTGGCGGTCGAAGAACAGCGCCTGGCTGATCAGCGCCTTGACCATGTCGGGATTGAACGGCTTGGTCACCAGGAAGGCCGGTTCGGGGCGCTCGCCGGTCAGCAGGCGCTCGGGGAAGGCGGTGATGAAGATCACCGGCACCGAGGTTGACGACAGGATCTCGTTGACCGCCTCGATGCCAGAGCTGCCGTCGGCGAGCTGGATATCGGCGAGCACCATCTTCGGCCGCGTCTTGCCGAACATCGTCACCGCTTCAGCGTGCGTGCGCGCCGTTCCAACGACACGGTGGCCGAGGCTCTCGACCATCTCCTCTATGTCCATGGCGATCAGCGGTTCGTCCTCGATGATGAGCACGTCGGTCGCCACCTGGCGGGAAATTTCATTGCTTGCCTGGGCAAGCAGCTCGGAGAACTGCTCGTCGCCGACGTCGAGGATCTCGGCCGCCTCGTCCTCGCTGAAGCCTTCGACGGCAACCAGCAGGAAGGCCTGGCGCGGCAGGGGCGCGATCGCGTTGAGATTGGCGGCGGCGCGCTGCTCCCATGCCGATTGTGCCTGCTCCTGTGGCACGCGGATGGCCACCGAGGTGAAGAGTTTGGCGAAAACCTTATAGAGCGCGATACGGTCGCTCGATGCCTCGGGGAAGATGTCGACGTCGGCGATGATGGCCTCAAGCATCGCAGCGACCAGCGCGTCGCCGCTCTCTTGCGATCCCGAGACGGCACGCGAGAAGCGGCGCAGGAACGGCAGGTGCGGTGCGATGGTGGCGGATAAACTCATGATAAGACGTCTCCCTCAGAATGACGTGATTGCACGGATTGCAGGTCAAGCTGATTGCAAGCCCCGCTAATACAACGCGGATTCTCCGAAAAAGTTCCGGCCGCTATGGAACGAATAGGCGGGAGCGGCGTTTTGGCGTTGGGATGGGCAACCAGACGAGGGTGCCGCTGGCCTTGTGTTGAGTTGAATATGAGCGGCCTGAGTGCTGGGAATATAAGGGCGAAATGAAGGACATGACGAAAGATATTTTGGCTGGCGCCGTGGGCAGGCGCCGGAACGGTGCCGGCGATCCGCTCGGGCCGAACTCCGAAATCGGTCGCAAACTCAAACAATATTATGACGAGCTGGTCTCCGACGATGTGCCGGATCGCTTTGCCCAGTTGCTCAGCCAGCTGGAACAGGCCGAACCCGCACAGAAAAAGGACTGAGGCATGGCAGCGGTCTCCCAAGGCTTCAAGACCGATCTGCTTGGGGCAATCCCGAGCTTGCGGGCCTTTGCCGTGTCGCTGACGCAGAATGCCGACAAGGCCGACGACCTCGTCCAGGAAACGCTGGTCAAGGCCTGGGACAAGCATGAGAGCTTCCAGCCCGGCACCAACCTCAAGGCATGGCTTTTCACCATCCTGCGCAATGAATTCTATTCGCAGATGCGCAAACGCGGCCGCGAGGTGCAGGACAGCGACGGCATCATGACGGCCAGGCTTGCCGTGCATCCGGCCCAGCACGGCCAACTCGACCTCAAGGATTTTCGTGGCGCTCTCGAGCAATTGCCGGAGGACCAGCGCGAGGCCATCATCCTCATCGGCGCATCGGGCTTCTCCTATGAGGAAGCTGCCGAAATCTGCGGTTGCGCGGTCGGAACGATCAAGAGCCGCGTCAGCAGGGCCCGCACGCGCCTGCAGGAAATCCTGAAGATTTCGGGCGAGGACGAATACGGTCCCGATGCGATCTCGGCTCAGGTTACGGGGACGGCGGGGCATTGACGTGAGGTCTAGAGAGCCGATGCGGCCGCATCGATCTCACCCTGGAGAGCCGCGTCCATAGGCCAGCGCCACCGCTTCGACGAGATCCTCGCCTGAGTACGGTTTGCTGACCAGCCTTACCCCCGGAAAGGATGCCTTGATCTCGTCCGCGTCCGAATAGCCGGAGGCGAACACGAAAGGGACGCCTGTCTCACGCAGACCGGCGGCGAATTCGAGCGTCGAGGTGCCGCCCAACATCAGATCGACGATGGCCGCGTCGAATTGTGTTGCGACCTTTCGGCCATCGATCTCGGCAAGGTCGCGGGCGATCACCACCTCCTGGGCGCCATGGTCGCGGCAAAGCTGCTCGACATCCATGGCGATGAGGAATTCGTCCTCCAGGACAAGAATCCGCAATCCGTCAAGCAATGTGGGCACAGTTGAAGGCTCCTTGAAACGCCGGGAGTCATGATCGCTATTGCGAGTGTTGTCATTTAAAAAAGACATGCCTTCTACCCCGGAACTCCGCTCCCGGCAAAACGTTTAAAGGTACCTGCTGACCGGCAGGCTTTCGAAGAGGGGTCGAAATGTCAGGGCAGAACGGGCGCGCTTTATCCAGCCGACAGTATCCCTGCGAGAATTGCCCGTTGCGGCCCTTGCCGGTCTTTCGGGAGTTCGAAAAACAGGAACTCGCCTTCATCAGTAAGTTCAAGACCGGGGAACTGGCGGTCGACAAGGGCGCCACGGTCCTCGTGGAAGGGAGCCACAGCGCCCATCTCTATACGGTGCTGTCAGGCTGGGCGTTCCGCTACAAGCTGTTGCCGGACGGCCGCCGACAGATCCTCAACTACCTCATGCCCGGCGATCTCATCGGCCTGCAAGGCAGTGTCATGGGGGAAATGCAGCATTCCGTCGAGGCCCTGTCGCCGATGCTGCTGTGCGTCTTCGAGCGCGACAATCTGCACGAACTCTACCGCAACCATCCCAGCCTCGGCTACGATATCACCTGGATCGCGTCACGCGAAGAACGCATGCTGGACGAGAACCTGCTCAGCGTCGGCCGCCGCAGCGCGATCGAACGCGCCGCCTATCTTATCGCCTTCATCGGCAGCCGTGCCAAAGTCGTCGGACTGAACGGCAAGCGATCCATTCAGATCCCGATCACGCAGCAGCACATCGCCGATACGCTTGGCCTGTCGCTGGTTCACACCAACAAGACGATCCGCAAACTGATGGATCGCAAGCTGATCCTCTGGCGCGATGGTGGTTGCGAGATCGTCGATTCCGAAGGGCTCAAGCAACTCGCCGGCTGGGAAGGGCTGGGCGAGGGGCGTCGCCCCTTGATCTGAAGACGCACCTCTCGCCATGGATTGCCGATTGGCGCACACGCGCATGTTTTCGGCTAGAGCAGGTCACTGTTTCACAGAAACAGCGAACTGCTCTATCTTTTTTGACGTAACTCCGGACGGAAAACCGTTTCACACTTTTCCTGGAGTTGCTCTAGTTTGTCCCGATGCCGGAACCTTGAGACGCAAAGCGCGTTTGAAATCGAGCAATCACAAGGAGTTAAGCAATGGCAACCGCCGCAGGGAAGACCGCCAACGAGGCGCGGGCAAATTCGGACCTCGAAGCCGACATCCGTCAGTTGAAGGCCGATATCGACAAGCTCACCAAGCAGTTGGCCAAGACCGGCGAGCATGGCTATGGCACCGCCCGCCGCGCGGCCACCGAGGGCGTTGAGCAGCTGCGCGCCCAGGGCGAGGCTGCGTTCGACAGCCTTCGCGGCAGCGCCAAGGACATCGAGGCGCAGTTGCTGGCAAATGTCCGCGAAAAGCCGGTGACGTCGCTGGCGATCGCCGCTGGCGTCGGCTTCCTCTTCGCGCTGCTCGCGCGTCGCTAGTTCCGCATCAGATGAGTCTGCTGGCATCCCTGCTCTCGGGTTTCGCCTCGGGTGAAACCGTGGCCGCCATACGTCGCGCGCGTATGGCGGCCATCGTCTATGCGATTGCCGCTCTGGCGGCATTTTGCGGCCTCGGCTTCCTGGTCGGGGCAGCTTATATCTGGGCCGCGGCCCGCTATGGATCGTTCGCGACAGCACTTGGTTTCGGTGTCGGCTTCCTGGTGATCGCAGGGCTCGTGCTGCTGATCCATCGCTTGATGTCCGGCGCCCGCGCCCGCCGCGAGGCAAGGCGGCGCAGCGCCGACATGAAGGCGATCGGCATCACGGCCGCACTCGCCGTGTTGCCGGCATTGCTCAAGGGAAAAGGCGGTCTCGGCGTCATTCTAGGCCCGGCCGTGGCGCTCGCCGCCTATGCCATCTACCGCGAGAATGTGAAGCCCGACGATCCGGATGGCGGGGAGGGGAAGTAACGCCGGCGCCCGGGATTATGGTCCCGTCACTTGGACAGATCTTCCAGCGGCATCGATATTTCGGCGAAGACGCCTTCCGGCCGGAATTCATGCGTCACTTCGCTTGAAATGACCTTGGCCAGGCTGCGGCGGATGAGGATCGAGCCGAAGCCGTGGCGCTGCGGCGGGGCGACTGCCGGTCCGCCGCTTTCGCGCCAGGTCAGCACTAGGCGCCGGTGGCCCTTCCTGCCTTCTGTCTTCCAGCCGAGGTCGACCTTGCCCGATGCAATCGACAGCGATCCATATTGCAGCGCGTTGCTGGCCAGTTCGTGCAGGATAAGTCCCAGGCCGACGGCCTGATCGGGCGACAGCAAGAGGTCGGCGCCGGAGATGGTGATGCGCGGCTGGTCGGCGGTGTCAAAAGGCCTGATCTCGATCTGCACGAGTTCGCGGATGCCGATGCCGCGCCACTCGCGGTCGGACAAGAGATTGTGGGCGATGCCCAGCGCCTGAAGCCGGGCGCCGAAGGCCTCGAGGAATTCGCTCGGCTGGCGGGCATGACGCACGGTCTGCGTCGCCAGCGCCTGGACGGTCGCCAGCGTGTTCTTGACACGGTGGTTGAGTTCGCGCAGCAAAAGCCGTTGCCGCTCGTCGCCGAGCTTGCGTTCGGAGATGTCGTAGTTGACGCCGAAGATCAGCGTCGGCTTGCCATCGCCGTCGCGCTCGATGACGCGGCCGCGCGTCGCCACCCAGCGCGGCGGATGAAAGCCTTTCACCCGGTATTCGCCGAAATAGTCATCGCTGCCGGACAGGGCATCGCGAAAGCGGGTTTCGGTCTGGTAGACGTCGCGCGGATCGATGGCGGTCAGGATGTCGCGCGCCCGCAGACGGGTCGAGCGCGGCAGGTTGAACAGTTCCGACAGCCGGACATCGCATTCGATCATGTCGGTGCGGATATCCCACGCCCAGCTGGCAAGCGAGGCCGCGTCGAGCGCGATGGCGCGCCGCTTTTCCTCGCGCGCCAGGGCGGCCTCGGCGATGGCGCCGTTGCGGGTCGCGTCCTTCAAGGTGAACAGGCTGGCGGCGAGGCCGGCCAGCGTCTTCAACTGGTCGAGCTTGACCTGCGATGGAAAGGCATGCGGCTTGCGGTCGAGCACGCACAGCGTGCCGATCCTGGCTCCTGCCACCACCATCGGCGCGCCGGCATAGAAGCGCACATGATGCTTGCCGGTGACCAGCGGGTTGGCTTTGAAGCGCGGGTCCGTCGTCGCGTCCGTCACCACCATGGGATCGTCGCCGGCGGCGATGGCATGGGCACAGAAGGAAATGTCGGTCGCGGTCTCGGTCTGGTCGAGACCAAAGCACGACTTGAACCATTGCCGCTCGAGATCGACCAGCGTGACCAGGGCGATCGGCGCCTGCATCACCGCCGCGGCAAGGCTGCTGATGCGGTCGAAATCCGGGTCGGCCGCCGTATCCAGAATTTCGAGCCCATGCAGCACGGCCAGCCGGTCTTCGGCATTGACCGCAAGCGCCACCTCGGCCGGCAGGCTCGCCCCTATTTCCACCTTGCTGTTCACCCCAATCCCCAAATGCCCATGCCGGTCTTCGCCGTCTTGCCGATCCATCGGCCCACGACAAGGTGGCATTCCCGGAACCATCCTAGCGAGGAACCGTTACCCGACCGTGATTTGCCGAACGCGCCCACGGACGCGGAGCGAGACAAGGACCGGCCATGGCCAAGATCATTCCTCAGGACAAAGCGCGGCAGGGGCGGTGGGGCTGGCACGGCCTGCGCATCCTGATCGCCGCGCTGCTTCTCGCCTTTGCTGCCTGGGGCATCGCCGAAATCTACGGTGAGGCGACCAAGACACCAGCGACACAGCAGGGAAGCGCGCCGAGCGGCTAGATTTTCGGCCGTCATCGTTCGAGATTGCATCAGGCGGCCTTTGCCTCGGCAATGCTGGTCGGCACCAGAACATTCAGCGCGCCGGGCCGGATTTCGATCGTCGTCTCACGCTCGAGCCTGACCAGTTCGCCATCCATGACGGCGCGGAACTTTCTGCTGCCGGAATGGATTTTCAGGACGGTGCGATCGGCCTGATGGATTTCGACATGTTCGTTGTCGCGCCATTTGCCGCGCGCCACATTGAAGAGGAATTTCACCAGCTCAGCGCGCTGCTGCGCCACTGTGACATAGATGCCGAGCACGCCACCCGATGGGTTGTCCGCATAAGGCAAATGGCCTTCGCCGAACAGATTGTTGGTGACGCCGATGCCTGAGATGCGCGCCGTCATCTCAGCCTTGCCGATGGTGAGCGTGACGTTCATCGCCGGCGGGTTCTTGATCGTCGCCCACGCCGCCTTGGCCGAAGCTCCGATCTTGCCCAGGCGCGAGCCGAATTCCATTCCTTGGCGCAACTGCACCATCTTGGCATGCATGCCGATCGAGAATTGATGAACGAAGGGCCGGCCGTTGGCGGTGGCCATGTCGACGGCGATGATCTCACCGTCAGCTAAGGATTTCAGCGCGGCATCGAGCGACTGCGGAATGCTGAGGCCACGCGCGAACAGGTTCATGGTGCCGGCCGGCAGGATGGCAAGCGCCTTTTTCTTGCCCATCAGCCTTGCGGCCGCCGCTGAAATGGTTCCGTCACCGCCAGCGGCCAGCACGACATCGACGGCACGGCGCGAAGCGGCACTGTCAAGACCTTCCACCACATCCTTGCCGGCAACCACATCAATGCTCAAGGAATGGCCTGCGGCTTCCAGCGTCTGACGCATCCTGTCGGAGAAGGCGGCGAGGTCGGTGGTGCGCAAGGTGCCGCCATCCCGGTTCAGCACCGCAGCAAATTTCATGCCCCGCTCCGTTGTGTCAGTCCAAAACGGCCGGAGGAACCCAGCCGCAGGCTGAAACGTGCCGATGCGGGAAAGGTTCCGTTGGCAAACGGTGCAATTCAACGCGGGTTCACCAGCCGCCGTCGCAACTGCTGCGTGTTTTTCCAACGCGAAATCCACGCCAGTTTTGTCGGAACAACGGCATGGTCACGACGTTGTGAACCCGTGGAGATGCCGCGCCCGGTCTTCCCAGCGACGGTTCAATCGGGCGCGGCGTGCATGAAATCACGCACCAGGAGAGACTATCATGATACGCACCCTTTTAGCCACGACCGCACTCGCAACGCTGATCGCGACGGGCGCCTTTGCGCAGACCGCGACGACCCCGGCTCCCGCCGACGCTCCTGCCGTTCAGGCGCCTGCCGCAGCCGCTCCGGTGCCGCGCGCCGAAGGCAGCATCGTCACCAACATCATCGGCGAATCCGTCTATAACGGTACCGGCGATGATGCTGAGAACATCGGCAAGGTCAGCGATGTCGTCTTCGACAACGACGGCATGGCGAAATCCGTCGTCATTGGCGTCGGTGGCTTTCTGGGCGTCGGGGCGAAGAATGTCGCCTTCGACTACGACAAGCTGCAGTGGGCCGAGAAGAACGGCGACCGCTGGCTGGTTGCCCAGACCACGAAGGACGAACTGACGGCGCATCCGGAATTCGACAGCAAGCCCTATGGACCCGCGCCGGCCCCCGCCGCTTCGACGGATGCGGCAGCGCCCACGGCGCCTTCGGCCACGGATACTGCACAAGCTCCTGCCGCCGCTCCGGCCGAGCCGGTAAAGCGTGCTGATGGCAACCTTGCCACCAACATCATTGGCGAGACCGTCTACAACAGTACCGGCGATGACGCGCAGAACATCGGCAGCGTCAACGACATCGTGCTGAGCAAAGAGGGCAAGGCGCAATCCCTGGTTATCGGCGTCGGTGGTTTCCTCGGCCTCGGCGCCAAGAATGTCACCTATGACTTCAACAAGGCGCAGTGGGCCGAGAAGAACGGCGACCGCTGGCTGGTAGCCCAGACCACCAAGGAAGAGCTGCAGGCGCAGCCGGATTTCAACCGCAAGGCCTATGATCCGGTGCCGGCAACGACGGCTTCAAATGAGCCGGCTCCGGCCGCTCCTGCTGTCGCACCGGCGGATAAAACAGCTGAGGCCCCTGCTGCTACGACCCCCGATGCCACCGCTCCCGACCAGACACAGACCGCGGCCATCGACAAGTCGACGCTGACCGAGATGCCAGTCGGTGAGATCAGGGGTGACGATCTGAAGGGCGCGACTGTCTATGGCGCCAATGACGCCAAGGTCGGGGAGATCGGCGATGTCGTGCTGACGCCCGACAAGAAGACCGATGCGGTGATCGTCAATGTCGGCGGCTTCCTCGGCATCGGCGAGAAGGAAGTGGCGGTCGGCCTGGATAATCTCAAATTCATGACCGACAAGAACGGCAAGAAATATCTCTACACCACCTTCACGAAGGAACAGCTCGAGGCGCAGCCTGCCTATGACAAGGGCAGCTATGCCGAGAAGCGCGATCAGCAGCGGATGATTGTGAAGTAGGGCAGTAGGGCAGTAGGGCAGTAGGGCAGTAGGGCAGTAGGGCAGTAGGGTGCGGCGTCGGTGCCGGTGTATCCAAACATACTGCCTTACTGCCCTACTCCCGTACTGCCTTGCTCACATGTCCCGCCACGCCATTTTCCGTCAGCTCCGCCAGCGCCAGCGACTGGTCGAGATGTTCGGCTCGCCAGGCGAGAAGCCGCTCGGCGAATTCCAGACGGGTGGACAGATGCGCGGGGCTGGTGGCGAGGTTGGTCAGTTCGCCAGGGTCGGTCTCGACGTTGAAAAGCAAGGGTGGCAAGCCGCCGCCAAAATGCACGTATTTGAATTTCCTGGTGCGGATGACAGCCAGGTTGCACTGGCGCGAGGCAATGCCGAAATGCGTTTCGGCTTCGCCATCAGCGATCGAGCGGAAGTCGAACTCCCAATGCGCGGCGTCACGCCAGATGGCGGGGGTTCCACCGCTCAGGAACGGTTTGAGTGACCATCCGTCGAGATGCGGTTCGGGCGCCTCGCCAAGCAGGTCTATAAGCGTGGGGAAGATGTCTACCGCCTCGGTGAAGCGATCGACCGTGCTGCCAGCCGCCTTGCCATGTCGCGGGTCGCGAATGATCAGCGGGATGTGGTAGCTGCCGTCGAAGTAGCCGCCCTTGCCCAGCATGAAATGGTCGCCCATCATCTCGGCATGGTCCGAGGTGAGAACAATGATGGTGTCGTCCCACGAACCCGAAGCTTTGAGTGCCTGCCATATCAGACCAAGCTGTGCGTCGACCTCCGAGATCATGCCGTAATAAATCGCCCGGATGCGGCGGAAATCATCCTCGCTCCAGTCGTGGACTTTGCCCGCGGCGCCAGGGCGGAACTTCGAGCGTTTCTGCCGGCTGAGATCATAGGCGAGATAGGGATGGCTTTGCGCTTCAGCCCGCCAGCTCTCCGCGCGGTGAAAAGCCGGGCCGTCGGCCGGATCGTATTGTGTGTTGTAGGGTTCCGGCACGATGAAGGGTGGATGTGGGCTGATGATGGAGAGATGCGCGAACCAGGGCGTGGCCTGCTCCTGCTCGCCAAGCCAGCGGCGGAACTCACCGACAAGGAAAGCCGCCGGCGTATGGTCTTTCGAATAGATTGGCGGCGCCTCGGTCACTGCGTCGGCGTCGTTTTCCTCATCGACGGGACGGTGGATGCCCGGAAATCCGGCGCTGGCATCGATGCCTTGCAGCTTCAGCCAGGACAGCCACTGCTTCTGGTGCTCGGGCAGCAGCTGGCGCGCCGTGAATCCCGGCAGCACGCCTTCATAGCTTTTCAGCCTTGGATCACGGGGCGCCAGCAGGCGCGGATCGAGCGACACGTCGGTATAGCCGAACAGCGTCGGATCGTAGCCTATGCTGCGCGCGTGCTGGGCGATGTTGCCATGACGGGCGTCGAGCGGCGTGCCGTTCCGGCAGACGCGGTTGTTCATCTGATAGAGGCCGGTGTAGAGGCAGGCGCGCGCCGGCGAACAGGGTGCGGCGCCGCCATAGTGGCGCTTGAACAGCACGCCCTCGGCGGCCAGCGCGTCGGCGTTCGGCGTCTTCACCACGGGATGGCCGGCAGCCGACAGGCAATCACCGCGCCACTGATCGCAAGTGATCAGGAGAACATTCGGGCGCCGGGCTTTTCCTGTCACTCGTGGTACCTTTCGCTGCATGGTCGAACGCAACTCATGGAACCGATTTCCGGCAAGGGCGCAAGACCGCCCGTATTGGTCGATTGGTGAACAAATCTCTTTTGATTGTTCACTTTTACAGCACAGTCCATTCTGTGTTTGCCGCCTTTGCCGCAATCGGTCGTGTCCTCATATTGGCGTGGACAGCGGCAAGGGCCGCACGAAACACCAAGGGAAGGAGCAAGACATGCTCGACCAGATCAAGGGCCTGCATCACGTCACCTCGATGGCCAAGGATGCGCGCCAGAACAATGATTTCTTCACCCACAAGCTCGGCCTGCGCCGGGTCAAAAAGACAGTCAATTTCGACGCGCCGGACGTCTACCACCTCTATTATGGCGACGAGGCCGGCACGCCCGGTTCGGTGATGACCTATTTTCCGTTTCCCAACATCGGCAAGGGCCGTCACGGGGTCGGCGAAGTCGGCACCACGGTCTACTCCGTGCCGGAAGGCACACTCGCCTATTGGGAAAAGCGCTTCGCCGACGAAGGCGTGAGCGGCGTTTCCCGCGAGGAGAGTTTTGGTGAGAAGCGGCTCAGCTTTGCCGGCCCGGACGGCGACGGTTTCGCGCTCGTCGAGGACAAGGCCGATAGCCGCGCGCCCTGGGCGAAAGGCGGTGTTCCGGCCGACGAAGCGATCCGTGGCTTTCACTCGGTTTCGCTCAGGCTGAAGGACGGCGGCGCCACCGAGGAACTGTTGAAATTCATGGGCTACGAGGAAGTCGACAAATCCGGCAATGTCCGGCGGCTCGCCGTGAAGAACGGCAATGGCGCCGATGTCGTCGACATCGAATCGCTGCCGACCGCGGCCTTCGCCGATCTCGGCGCCGGCTCGGTGCATCACGTCGCCTTCGCAGTCGAGAACCGCGCCAAGCAGCTCGAAGTGCGCAAGGCGCTGATGGATACGGGCTATGGGGTGACGCCGGTGATCGACCGCGACTATTTCTGGGCGATCTATTTCCGCACGCCGGGCGGCGTGCTGTTCGAAGTCGCCACCAACGAGCCGGGGTTCGACAGGGATGAGGACACCGCGCATCTGGGCGAAGCGCTGAAGCTGCCGACGCAGCACCAGCATTTGCGGCC
This sequence comes from Mesorhizobium sp. CNPSo 4671, assembly GCF_057784245.1. Lineage (NCBI taxonomy): Bacteria > Pseudomonadati > Pseudomonadota > Alphaproteobacteria > Hyphomicrobiales > Phyllobacteriaceae > Mesorhizobium > Mesorhizobium sp. CNPSo 4671. Next base: position 342,579 of record NZ_JBWLUW010000007.1, read on the forward strand.
CTATCTCGAACAGCATCTGCAGAAGCTGGAAGGCTAAGACCATGAGCAAGGACGCTTACATCCACAAGGTGCTGCCCGGTTCGCCGGGCGGCCCCATGCTTTTCGTCTTCCACGGCACCGGCGGTGACGAGAGCCAGCTTCTGTCGCCGGGGCGCGATCTCGTGCCCCAGGCCACCATCATCTCGCCGCGCGGCGATGTGTCCGAATATGGCGCGGCGCGCTTCTTTCGCCGCACCGGCGAGGGTGTCTACGACATGGACGACCTGGCGCGGGGGACGAGCAAGATGGCGGCCTTCGTCAAGGCACATGTCGAAGCGGCGAAACCCTCGGCGGTGCTTGGACTCGGCTATTCCAACGGCGCCAACATACTGGCGTCCGTGGTGTTCGCCGAGCCCGGGCTGTTCGACGCCACGGTGCTGATGCATCCGCTGATCCCGTTCGAACCGCAGGTCAAGGGAAGCCTCGCCGGTCGCCACATGCTGCTGACCGCCGGCAAGCGCGATCCGATCTGCCCGCCGAACCTGACGACGCGGCTCGAGGCCTATTTGCGTGCTGACGGTGCCGATGTCACAGTGGAATGGCACGAAGGCGGGCACGAGGTGCGGCCAAATGAAATCGAAGCGGCCCGACGGCTTTTCGCCGGGGTCGCCCAGGGAGTTTAGACATGCCCGACCAACTGCCTGAAATCGAACTGGAAGACCGCGGCTCGAAAGGGCGCTATGTCCTGCGCGGACCCGGTGGCGCCGAGGCCGAGATGACCTTCACCAAGATCGGCGAACACCAGATCATCATCGACCACACCGAAGTGCCGGATGCGTTTCGCGGCCAGGGTGCCGGGCTTCGGCTCGTCACCCGTGCTGTGGAGGATGCCCGCGCGGCAGGCAAGAAGATCATCCCGCTTTGCCCGTTCGCCAACGCCCAGTTCCGCCGCCACGCGGAATGGGCTGACGTGCTGAAGCAGTAGGAAGCGCAGGCACCTCATCGATAGGTTGCAGCGGGGGGATAAAGGGGCAGTCCCCGCTGCCGGCTGGCTTTGTCATTTGCCGCGACCGGATATCTTGCCTAGATATGATATCTCGCCGTGCCGACAAACGAACCGAATGATCCCCTGATGACCGAAACCGACCTCGTCCCCGTCTTCGACGGCCACAATGATACGCTGCTCAGGCTGTATCAGTCGAAGGACAGGGACGTCGAAAAGCTGTTCGTCGAAGGCCAGTCGGGCGGTCATATCGACCTGCCGCGCGCCAAGGCGGGCGGCTTCGCTGGCGGCATGTTCGCCATCTTCCCACCGCCCGTCGAGAAGGCCAGGCGCAGCGCCGTGCCCTTGGCGCCGAGCGACAGCGAGCCACTGCCGCCGGAGGTGCCGCGCGCCGATGCGCTCAACTCGACGATCGCCATGGCCTCGATCCTGTTTCGGCTGGAACGGGCCGGGGCGCTTGCCGTCTGCCGCACTGCCGGCGATGTGCGCAACGCCATGGCCAAAGGCACGATCGCCGCGGTGTTCCACATCGAAGGCGTCGAGGCGATCGATCCTGAACTCACCATGCTCGACGTGCTGCATGCCGCCGGCCTGCGCTCGCTCGGCATCGTCTGGAGCCGGCCGAATGCCTTCGGCAACGGCGTGCCGTTCCGCTTTCCATCCTCGCCGGACACCGGCCCGGGGCTGACCGATGCCGGCAAGGCGCTGGTCAAGGCGTGCAACGAACTGAAGATCATGATCGATCTTTCGCATCTCAACGAGAAGGGTTTTCGCGATGTCGCCGGTCTCAGCGACGCGCCGCTGGTCGCCACCCACTCCAACGTGCATGCGCTCTGCACCCATTCGCGCAATCTCACCGACTGGCAACTCGGCGCCATACGCGAGTCCGGCGGCATGGTGGGGCTGAACTTCGCCACCGGCTTCCTGCGCGAGGACGGCCGCATGAATGCCGACACCAGCCTCGACATCATGGTGCGCCATGTCGATTCCCTGCTGCAGGCGCTGGGCGAGGACGGCGTCGGTCTCGGTTCGGATTTCGACGGCGCGATGATCCCGGCCGTCATCGGCGACGTCGCCGGCCTGCCGAAACTGATCGATGCGCTGGCCGCGCGTGGTTTCGGCCAGGCGCTGATCGAGAAGATCGCTTACCGCAATTGGTTGAGCATGCTCGAAAGAACCATTGGATAACGCGCAGGCGCTACTCGAAACCCATCCTTTTCAGCCAGTCCTTGCCAACGCCGCGGTCGCGGATGATCGGCAGCGGGTTCTCTGAATCGAGCCGTGCACAGATGCGGTAGACTTCGAGTGTCTCGGCACTCATCTCGTCGCGCTTGTAGAAGAACATGGCGGCGGCATAGCGCGTGCGGCCGGACCATTTCTCGCCGAGCGGCGTGTTGACCAGCTCCCACTGCTCGGCGACCTCCAGCTGCGCTTCGTCGGCCATGGTCAGAAATCCGCCGGCGGATTGGCGGTGCGGCGGTCGAGTTTGATGAAGGGCCGCGCCACCACCTTGGCCCGCTTCATCAGCTTCTGGTACTGCAGCTCGCGCATGGCGTAGATCTCCACCCAGAGGTCTTCCACGACAGTATCACCATAGGGCCGCGCCAGCGAGGCGATGGCGATGTTGCGCTTGGCCATTGGCGACCACATGGCGGCGCTGACCAGGCCGATCTCCTGGCTTTTCTTGTAGTAGACGATGGCGTGTTCGGCCGGGATGTTGCCTTCGATCTCCAGCCCGACCAGCACATGGCGCAGCTTGCGTTTGGCACGGGCTTCGAGAATGGCGCGGCGGCCGTTGAAATGGCCTTTTTCCGGATCGACCATGAAACCGAAGCCGATCTCGTCGGGCCTGCGCAAGCGGTCGGTGCGGATGGCATGTTCGGCGGTGGTGAAGTCGGCATTGGCGACGATCAGCCCGGCCTCGAGCCGGGCACGATTGAGTGCGGCGTAGCCGATGGCGCGGATGCCGCGCAGCTCGCCCGCCGTCATCAGCCGGTCCCACAGGCTCAGCGCCTTGTCGGTCGGCACGAAGAGTTCATAGCCGAGGTCGCCGGTGAAGCCGGTGCGCGAGATGGTGACAGTGCCGCCATCATGGGCGAACTCGCCTAGGTCGAAGATCTTGAGATTGTCGACGCCGGCGAAGCCGGCATCGCGCAGCACGGAGAAGGAGGTTGGCCCTTGCAAGGCGAGCCCTGCGACGGCCTCGGTTTCTTCCTCGACCGTCACATCGAATCCGATGGCACTGTCGAGCAGCCACGGCAGATGCCGTTCCTGTGAGCACAGCCGAAAGCGTATCGGTGAGATCCTGAACAGCGTGCCGTCGTCGAGGACAAAACCTTCGTCGTCGCACCACGCCGTGTAATGGACGCGGCCGGGCCTGAGCTTGGTGATATCGCGCAGCGTGACACGATCGAGGAAGGCCTCGGCATCCGGCCCTTCGATCCGGTATTTGGTCATCGGTGAGATGTCGAACAAAGCCGCCTGGCTGCGGATGGCGAAGTATTCGAGCTCCTCGTCCCACAGTGAATGCGGCGCGCGGTAGCCGGCCCAATTGTACCAGTCCTGGGTCTTGGCCAGCGCATCGATGCGCGGCTGGAACGGCGTGCCGAGGCGCAGCGTGCGGAAATGGGGTTGCGCGGCGATGCGGGCGGAAACACCTGCATCGGCTGCCTTTGCAACGGGCTTCTTCCTGGTTGCCTGAGCCATGGCTTACCCCTTCATCACAATGATGCGTCGCGCGGCGTTGAGGCCGGGAGCGCCGGAGACACCGCCGCCGGGATGCGAGCCGGCGCCGGCAAGGAACAGCCCTTCGAGCGGCGTGTCGTAGCCCGAGCAGCCGGAGACCGGGCGCGAGATCAGCATCTGGTCGGCCTGTAGCTCGCCATGGTGCCAATGGCCGCCCGGCATGCGATAGCGCGCCTCGATATCGGCCGGCGTCAGAAGCTCGGCATGGAGGACGCTCTTGCCGATGCCTGGCGCGTATGCCTCAAGCTGCGCCATGACAGCCTTGAGGAATTTCGGCTTGCCGGCAGCCCAGCCTTCCTTCAACGCGTAGGGCGCGTATTGCACCACCGCCGACAGCACACAGGCGCCGTCGGGTGCAAGCGTCGGATCGGCAAGGCTGGGCAGTGTGATCTCCATCACCGGCTCGGGTGAGAATTCGCCATACTTGCATGGGTTGAAGGCGCGCTCGACATGATCGGGCGAGGGCGCGATGACCAGTCGACCCTTGTGAGCGGTGGCATCGGCACCGGTGAATTGCGGCGGCCGGTCGAGCGCTAGATGAAGCTTGGCGGCATCGCCCTTCATGCGGATGTTTTTCACCTTGCGCAGGAAGCCGGTGTCGATCTCGCGCGGGCCGACGAGTTCGAGAAAGGTGGTCGCCGGATTGATGGCCGAGACAACAGTCCTGGCGCGCAGTTCCTCGCCCGTGTCGAGTGCGACGCCGACGGCGCGGCCTTTCTCGACGATGATTTTTGCTACGGTAACCGATGTGCGGATGGTGACGCCGGCCTTTTCCGCCGCGGCGCGGACGGCGGCGACGACGGCGCCCATGCCGCCCTTCGGCAGCATTTGAGAGCCAGATGCTCCGCCGGTCTCGCCAGCCAGGCGATAGTAGAGACCCAGAAGCGAGGTCGGTGAGCGCGGGCCGAGATGGCTGCCGAGCGTCGCGTCGAAAGCGAGCAGGCCCTTCAGCCTGTCATCCCTGAGCTGCTCGTCGAGCAGGTCGGCGACGTTCATCAACAGCACGCGCAGGAAGTCGCGCATGTCTTCCTTGCCGAGCTTCTTCAGCGCCAGCGCGGTCTGGCCGAGGGCAGCGGTCTCCAGCAGCGACATGCCGGCGAGATCGGGCGCCCGGCGGGAGAGGAAGGGCTTCAGGATGCCGGCATAGCGCAGCAATTGCGCACGCAATTCCTTCCAGGCCGACTGTTCCGAAGAGCTGGCGCCGGTCAGAACCTCGCCATAGGCACCATGCAGCATAAGTGATGGGCCGTCTTTCGACAGCGCCACCGAAGGCAGGAAGTCGGCGCGGGCAAATTGCAGCCCATGCTTCTCCAGGTCCAGCGTCTTCACCACATCGGCATGCAGGCGGTTCAGCAGATGAGCGACCGACGAGGCGCGAAAGCCCGGGGCGAATTCCTCGGTGCGCGCGGCGCCGCCAACTTCGCTGCCCGCTTCCAGCACCAGCACCTTGCGGCCGGCTTTGGCCAGCGTGGCGGCAGCGACGAGGCCGTTGTGGCCACCGCCGATGACGATTGCATCAAATGACGTCATGGGCAGGGCTCATATGCGAGGTGGATTTGGCGAGATCGCGCAGGATCTCGGCGGCGGCATTGCGGCCGGGCGCACCCATGACACCGCCGCCGGGGTGGGTCGAGGAACCGCACATATAGAGCCCGCCGACCGGCGAGCGGTACTGCGCATAGCCCGGCACCGGACGGTTGAACAGCAACTGGTCGAAGGTCAGGTCGCCCTGGAAAATATTGCCTTCGGTCAGGCCGACCTCGGCCTCGATCTCGCGCGGTGTGCGAACTTCCATATGGACGATGCGGTCGCGGAAGCCCGGCGAGTACTCGGCGATTTGCGTAATCACGCTTTCGGCGAAACCGTCGCGGTCGGCATCGGTCCATTCGCGGCCATTCACCTTGGGCGGCGCGTATTGCACGAAGCAACTCATGAAGTGCTTGCCGGGCGGCGCCATGGTCGGGTCGAGCGTGGTCGGGATGACCATGTCGAGGAAAGGATCGGCCGACCAGCGCCCGGCCTTCCAGTCATCATAGGCGCGTTCCATGCGCTCCATCGAATCGGTGAAATGCATGTCGCCGCGATAGACCGGCGAGTCCTTCGGCAGTGCCGGGAATTCCGGCAGCGAATCGAGCGCGATGTTGACCTTGCCTGAGGAGCCGCGGATCTTGAAGTTCTTCACCCGGCGCAGGAAAATGTCGGGCAGTTCCTTTTCCTCGACCAGCTTCAGGAAGGTGCGCTTCACGTCGGCGTTGGAGACGACGAGTTTGCCGTAGATCTCCTCGCCGCCGGCCAGCACCACGCCCTTGGCCTTGCCTCTGGTCACCAGCACATGGTCGACCTCGGCGCCGGTGCGGATGGTGCCGCCCGAGGCTTTAAACGACGCGGCCAGCGCCTTGGTGACCGCGCCCATGCCGCCGCGTGCATAGCCCCATGCGCCGACCGAGCCGTCGACCTCGCCCATATAGTGGTGCAGCAGCACGTAAGCCGTACCGGGCGACATCGGTCCGAGCGCGGTGCCGATGATGCCGGACAAAGCGAAGTTGGCCTTGATGACATCGGTCTCGAAATACTCGTCGAGGAATTCCGAGATCGACATGGTCCAGAAGCGCAATGTCAGTGCCATTTCTTCCACCGACAGGCCGGCGAATTTCTTGCCGAGATAGAGAAGCTCGCCAAGGTCGCGCGGCTTGAGGCTGGTCGGGTCGGGCGCGGTGCGCATCAACAGCGGCTGGATGAAGCGGCACTGCCGCGTCACGTCGCGGGCGTAGCGGTCATAGGCTTCGGCATCGCGCCTGGAGAAGCGGGCGAATTCGCGCCGGTGCGCATCATGGTCGCGGTAGTTGGCGAGATAGTCGCCGTCGCGAGTGAACACCGCGCCGCCCTCATAGGAGATGACCTGCAGGCCAAAGCGCGGCAGTTCGAGGTCGCGCATGATTTCCGGGCGGAACAGCGAGCAGACATAGGAGCAGTTGGAGTAGAGGAAACCCGGTGTCAGCTCGCGGCTGGTGGCGGCGCCCCCGACCCAGTCGTTCTTCTCAACTATCAGCACGTCGAGCCCGGCGCGCTGCAGATAGCAGGCATTGACCAGGCCGTTATGTCCGCCGCCGATGATGATCGCGTCCCAAGCTTTCATTGTGGCCCAGTCTCTTTGTTTCCAAGCAATTCCCAAGGGAAAGCGCTGTGCGATTTCCCGGGAAAACCGCTCACACTTTTCCTGGAATTGCTCTGTGCGACCCGCTGTTCATTTTTGCGTGATCTGTTCCCGAATGCGCGGAATTTGGCACGGCATCGGCCATTCTGTCCAGACATTCTGAATGAATGTTCAACAAATGATGTTGCGTTTTCCCTGACATGCGCTAGGCTTTGCCGGCGTTCGAACTGAGCATTCGTCGATTGGGGATCGAGGGCTGATGATCGAAACAGCAGATGCCGAGTATGACGATACCGCCATCCGCTTCCTCGAGGCGCTGTGGGGCGAGGGCTATCTGTCGCCGGGCGGACCCGAAGAGGTCGACCGGGTGGTCGAAGGGCTTTCGCTGAGGGGCAAGACGGTCCTCGATATCGGCTGTGGGGCCGGCGGCATCACCTTGCATCTGGTCGAGCGTCATGGCGCCGCCCACGCCACCGGCTTCGATGTCGAACAGCCGGTGATCGAGGCGGCCAGACGGCGAGCCGCCGCGCACGGGCTCTCGGACCGTGCTGACTTCATCCAGGCGCCACCCGGGCCACTGCCTTTCACCGATCGCTCTTTCGATGTCGTCTTCTCCAAGGACGCGCTGCTGCATGTGCCTGACAAGGACGCCTTGTTCGCCGAAACCTTCCGCGTGCTGAAGCCGGGCGGCGTCTTTGCCGCTTCCAACTGGATGATTTCGCATGACGGCGAACCGTCACCGGAGATGAAGGCGTATGTCGCCGCGGAAGGACTGTCCTTCGCCATGGCCTCGCCGGCGCGCTACGCGCAGGCGATGCGTAACGCCGGCTTTGCCGACATCACCGTGCGCGACCGTAGTCCTTGGTACCGCGAGGTAGCGCGCGGCGAACTGGCGCGGCTCAAGGGACCGCTCTACGCCCGAGCCGCGGCCGCGGTCGGCGCGGCCTATGTCGACAAGAATATCAAGACCTGGGAGGCCATGCAGAAGGTGCTTGACAGTGGCGAGCACCGTCCCACTCATCTGCGCGGTTGGAGGCCGGTTGGATAGCCGGCAATGCTGGAGACCGTCACACCCATGAAGATTTCCGAGGCCAGGGACATTCCCGCCGAAACGGCGCAAAAGGGCGATGCCGAAAAGCGCGGCCGCAAGGCTTCGAAGGAGGTCCGTCAGCTGCAGCTGATCGAGGCGACGATCGATTCCTTGGCCAAGCGCGGCTATGCCGAGACGACGATGGCCGATGTCGCCGATGGCGCGGGCCTGTCGCGTGGCATCGTCAACTTCCATTTCGAGAGCAAGGAAAAGCTGCTGATCGCGACGCTGCAGCACATGTATGACGAGTATTCGGCGCATTGGCGCGCCTCCCTGCAGAAGGCAGGCGACGATCCGGCGCGGCAGCTGCAGCAACTGGTGTGGGCCGATTTCGACCGCTCGATCTGCAACAAGCGCAAGCTCGCCGCCTGGCTGGCCTTTTGGGGCGAGGCCAAGTCGCGGCCGACCTATCAGGCGCTGAGCAGTTCGCGCGACAATTATTACCAGCAGGTCTTCATCGATCTCTGCACGACGCTCAAGCAGAGCGGCGCGTATGGTTATGAGCCGCAGGTGATGGCGCTGGCGCTGTCTGCCATGCTGGAGGGGCTGTGGCTGCGGCTGATGATGGGCACCGAGGACACAACGCGCGAAACAGCCTTGCAGGCGGCCAACGCTTTTTTGGCCGCGGCCTTCCCGAAGCATTACGGTTAGCAACAGCCGGCCGCCAAGACCGGCAAGACCAAAAAGAGGATGGAACAGCATGAAGAACCTTAGCCGACGCCTGACATTGACATTGGCGCTGGGCGGCGCGCTTGCGGCTTCGGTGGCAGCGTTCGCCGTCGCTGCCGACAAGGACCTGATCGTGTTCGACTGGTCCGGCTATGAAGCCCCCAGCTTCCACCCGAAATATGTCGAGAAAAACGGCGATTCGCCGACCTTCGCCTTCTTCGGCGACGAGGACGAGGCGTTCGAGAAGGTGCGCTCCGGCTTCAAGGCCGATCTTGGCCATCCCTGCTCGCAGAGCGTGACGAAGTGGCGCGAAGCAGGCCTCTTGCAACCGCTCGACACCTCGAAGATCACGGGCTGGAAAGATCTCAATCCCGGCATCATGGCGATGAAAAATCTCGCCACGACCGATGACGGCAAGGCGTGGTTCATGCCGTGGGACTGGGGCAACACGCAGCTCACCTACAATTCTTCCAAGATCGACGCCAAGGACGTGCAGTCGCTGAGGGTATTCGCCGATCCGAAGTTCAAGGGCCGGGTGTCGATCGGCGACAATGTCGACGATGCCTATGCGCTGGCGAGCCTGGCCATCGGCTTGAGGGACTGGACCAAGATGACGGACGACCAGTTCAAGCAGGCCTCCGACTTCCTGCGCCAGGTGCACAAGAACGTCCGCTCCTACTGGACCGACACCACCGACATCGTGCAGCTGCTGAGCGGTGGCGAGGTCGATCTCGCCTGGGCCTGGAACGATGCGACGGTGCAGTCGGTCGCCGCCGGCGTGCCGATCAAATCCGTAAAGGATACCAGTGAAGGCATCTCGACCTGGGTCTGCGGCTATGTGCTGTTCAAGGACGCGCCCGGCAACATCGACAAGGCCTATGATTATCTGAACGCCGTCAACGATCCGGAGACCGCCAAGGTGCTGGTCAAGGACTGGGGCTATGGCCAGGCCAACGCCAAGGGCATGGCCGGCGTCGATCAGGCGATCCTGAAGGAGAAGGGCTATGACGACGTTCAGAAATTCGTCGACAAGACGCTGTTCCAGTCGCCGCTCCCGTCCGACCTCAAGCTGAAGATGATCGCCGAATTCGAGAAGATCAAAGCTGGGTATTGAGCTCGCTCCACGGTCCGTCCGCTGCCGCCTCGGTGCAGCGGACGACCCTCGCCAAAGCAGATGATTTCTCCTAACCTCGCTGCAGCTTTTCGCGATGGGGGGAGTTTCGCCATGACGCCAATGCTACGCCGCCTTGCGCTTGCCGCCGCCTGCACGATCGGCGCCGGCGCGGCCTATGCCTGGGCGGAAGGCGGCGGCGATCTCGTGGTGTTCGACTGGTCCGGTTACGAGGATCCGCTGCTGCATCCCGCCTACACCGCGAAACACGGCGCCGAGCCGACCTTCGCTTTCTTCGGCGACGAGGATGAAGCCTTCGAGAAGATGCGGGCGGGCTTCAAGACCGATATCGCGCATCCCTGTTCGCAAAGCGTGGCGAAATGGCGCGACGCCGGTCTGCTGCAGCCGCTCGACACCTCGCGGATTGCCGGCTGGAAGGATCTCAATCCCGGCATCATGGCGATGAAGAACCTCACCACCACGGCCGACGGCAAGGCCTGGTTCATGCCGTTCGACTGGGGCAACACGGCACTGCTCTACCGCACCGACAATGTGACGGCCGACGAGGCGAAGTCGCTGCGGATCCTGGCCGATCCGAAATTCAAGGGCCGCGTCACCATCGGCGACAATGTCGACGATGCCTATGCGCTGGCGAGCCTGGTCATCGGCCTGAAGGACTGGACCAAGATGACCGACGCGCAGTTCAAGGAAGCATCGGATTTCCTGCGCCAGGTGCACAAGAATGTGCGTCTTTACTGGACCGATTCGAGCGAGATCGACCAGGCGTTTTCCGGCAACGAGGTCGACCTTGCCTGGGGCTGGGGCCAGACACTGATCGCGATGAGCGGGCAAGGTGTTCCCGTCGCCATGAACCGCGACACCAAGGAAGGCATATCGACCTGGGTGTGCGGCTACGTGCTGATGAAGGATGCGCCGGGCAAACTCGACCAGGCCTATGATTTCCTGAGCGCGGTCAATGCGCCGGATATTTCGAAATACATGGTCACGACGTTCGGCTACGGCCATGGCAACAGTGCCGGCATGGCCGCGATCGACCACAAGGTGCTGGCCGAACGCGGTTTCGACGACATCGACAAGTTCCTCGACAAGACGCTGTTCCAGCAGCCGGTCGCGCCGGAGCTGAAGAAGCGCATGGTCGACGAGTTCGAGAAGATCAAGGCCGGCTATTGACGAACGAACCGGAAAGAACCGACGTCATCATCGTCGGCGCCGGCTTTACCGGCCTGTCTGCAGCGCTTGCGTTGAAGCAAGCCGGCATCGATTTCGTGCTGCTCGAAGCGCGCGACCGCGTCGGCGGACGGGTCGAAGCCAGCCACAACGGACTTGGCGAGCGCATCGACAGTGGCGGCCAGTTCCTGTGCGAGGACATGCCGGAAGTGATGGCGTTGGCGAAGGCGCGTGGCAAGACATTCGTCGAAACCTATGTCGAGGGTGATTTCATCACCCATCCGCCGATGCCGGCCAGGGACGCCAAGCAGACCTATTACGGCGCGATGGCGATCCGCGAGCGCATGAACGGCATCGAGCCGGATAACCCGTCGATAAAAGGCATGAGCGTCGCGGCCTGGCTGGAACAGCAGCATGATCCCATCGATGCCAAGACGGCTTTCCGCTCGATGATCGAAGGCCTGTGGTGCCTGCCGATGGACAAGGTGCCGCTCTGGTACCTGATCGACAATGACCGGCGTATCACCAACGAAGTGCCGGAGCTGCAGTATTCCCTGCGCGAGACCATGCAGTCGCTGGCCGAGGACCTGGCTGGCGATCTCGGCGACCTAGTGCGGCTTGGCGAACCGGTCACGCGCGTCGAGCATGGACCGCAAGGCGTTCGTGTCGTCACCGGCAATGGCGTGATCGATGCGCGTCAGGTGCTGGTCGCGCTGCCGCCGGCGACAGCCGCGAAACTCGCTTTCGCACCGGCCTTGCCGCCCTCTCTGAGGCAGGCGCTTGGCGTTTGGGAAAGCGGCGCGGTGATCAAGATCCTGGTGCGCTATCCCCGGCCATTCTGGCGCGAGCGGGGGTTGAGCGGCATGGTGATGTGGCGCGACCTGCCGGGGCTGTTCGCTTGCGACGCCAGCAGGGACGCGGAGCATGCCGCGCTTGTCGTCTTCGTCGGCGGGCCGCTGGCGTTGCGATGGCGCGCGCTCAGCGATGCGACGTTGCGCGCGGAAGTGACGGCAAGGCTGGTGGCTGCTCTTGGCCCAGGCGCAGCCGACAGTGTCGATTTCAGCCAGCGTGACTGGATCCATGACCGCTGGAGCGGCGGCGCCTACAGCGATCTCATCATCGATGCGACGGCGAGGGATGCCGAGCGCACGATTCTTGCGGGTGCGCCGCCAGTGCATTTCGCCGCTTCGGAACTGTCGCCGTCATTCCCGGGCTATGTCGAGGGTGCGATCGTCGCCGGGCGCATCGCCGCGCGCAAGGTCATCGCCGATCTTCAGTCCCCCATCGCCACCAGCGCTTCGGGATCGTAGGCGAGGCGGATCGGGGTGCCGACCGGAATGTCGTCGGCGCCGAAATCGTTGGTTTCGGTCACGGATAGTGGCTTTTCCAGCCCTGGTATCTCGACGATCAGGTGGGTGATCTCGCCGAAATAATGGCGTTCGACCACCTTACCGGCGACCTCGAATTTTGCCGTGGCGTTGTCCCATAGCACGCGCAGGCGCTCAGGGCGGATCCCCAGCGTGGCGGCGCCGCCATTGCGTACGAAAGCCTTCGGCTTGTCGGTCTTGACGCGGCCGAAGCCGAGCGTGTCGACGACCAGCGAGGCGCCGTTCTCCTCGACGATCTCGGCCTTGACAAAGTTCATGCCGCCGAGGAAGTCGGCGACCTGACGGTTGACCGGGCGCTGGTAGATTTCCTTGGGCGAGGCGACCTGCGCGATCCTGCCGCCGAACATCACGGCGATGCGGTCGGACATTGCGAGCGCCTCATACTGGTCGTGGGTGACCAGCACGAAGGTGATGCCGACCGCCTGCTGCAGGCGGCGCAGTTCGACCTGCATCTGCTCGCGCAGCTTCTTGTCGAGCGCCGACAGCGGTTCGTCGAGCAGCAGCACCTTGGGCCGCATCACCAGCGCACGGGCGAGCGCCACACGCTGGCGCTGGCCGCCGGAAAGTTCTGTCGCCAGCCGTTTGCCTAGCCCTGTCAGCGACACCTGCGCCAGCGCCTCCTCAACGCGGCGCTTCTCCTCGCCGCCCTGCAGCTTCAGCCGCTTCAACCCATAGGCGACGTTCTGCTCGACATTGAGGTGCGGGAAGATCGCATAGCTCTGGAACACCATGTTGGTCGGCCGGCGGTTGGCCGGAATGCCTTCCATCGGCTGGCCGCCGACCGCGATCGAACCGCTGGTCGGATTGTCGAAGCCAGCGATCATGCGCAGCAGCGTGGTCTTGCCGCAGCCGGAGGGGCCGAGCAGCGAGAAGAACTCGCCCTCCCGGATGGTCAGGGACGCGTCGTCAAGCGCCTTGAACGATCCATAGCTGCGGGTGACGTTGCGGATCTCGATCATGGATCGATCCGATTGGGGGCGCTCGATCTGCGGCTGTTCAGGCATAGAGGCCTCCCTCGTTCTGGGTGCGTCTGGCCGCGCGGCGACGCAGGATTTCGGCAACGGTCATCAACAGGAAAGAGGCAACCAGAAGCAGCGTGCCCAGCGCCAAAACGCCCGGCAGTTTCGAGGCGAAGCGCAACTGGCCCCAGATGTAGATCGGCAGCGTCGCTTCGGTGCCGGTCAGGAAGAAGGCGATGATGAACTCGTCCAGCGAAATGGTGAAGCAGACCAGCAGGCTGGAGATGATCGCCGGCGCCACCATCGGCAGTGTCACACGGCGGAAGGTGCCGAAGGCGCTTTCGCCGAGATCGGAGGAGGCTTCCTCCAGGCTGCGATCAAAACCCTCGAAGCCGGAGGTGAGCACCGTCATCGAATAGGGAATGCAGATCAGGACATGGCCGAGCACGACGGTGAACAGCGACAGGCTGAGACCCAGCTGCAGCATCACCAGCAGCATCGAGATGGCGACGATCACTTCGGGTAGCACCAGCGGTGCCATGATCAGGCCGTTGATGGTGCGGCGGCCGGGGTAGCGATAGCGGGTGATCGAACGGGCGGCGAGGATGCCGAGCACCGTGGCGAGAACCGAGGCGCAGACGCCGACTTTCAGGCTGTTCCAGGCGGCGTCGAGCAAGGCCGGTGTGTGCGGCAGGTCCGCATACCATTGCAGGGTGAAGCCGGTGAGCGGAAACTTCGGTGTCGGGGCGACGTTGACCGAGAAGATCGGCAGGAAGATCACCGGCAGATAGAGGAAGACGATATAGAGGAAGGCATAGACGGACAGCCAGCCGCCCGACAGGAAATGCCGCGCCCTCATCGTGCCAGCCTCTGCAGAGCGCGGATGATCAGCACCGTGGCGCCGGCCATCAGCGTGACGATCAGCATGGTGGTGACGGAAAGGGCGGCCCCCAATGGCCAGTTGGCCGCCTTGCCGAACTGTGCCTGGATGGCGTTGGCGATCATGACACCGTCCTTACCGCCGACCAGCTTCGGCGTGACATAATCGCCGACGGTCGGGATCATAACGATCAGTGCCGCCGAGATGACGCCCGGCGCCGACAACGGCAAGGTCACGCGCAGGAACGAGCGCAAGGGGCCATCGCCGAGATCGGTGGCGGCTTCGACCAGCGTGCGGTCGACTTTTTCCAGCGAGACGAAGATCGGCAGGATGGCGAAGGCCGCCCAGGCATGGGTGAGGGTGATGATGACGGCGCTCGAATTGTAGAGCAGAGCGGTCGACGGCTCGTCGATGATGCCGAGGCCCATCAGGCCGGAATTCAAGACGCCATTATAGCCGAGTATGACCTTCCACGACATGACGCGCAGGAGATAACTGGTCCAGAACGGGATGGTGATGAGGAACAGCCACAGGCTCTTGTGACGGCCGCCATGGAAGGAGATGTAGTAGGCGATGGGGTAGGCGAGGATGACGGTGAACAGGCTGACCGTCAGCGAAATGTAGAGCGAGCGCCACAACAGATCGCGGTAGATCGGCTCGGTCAACGCGACGCGGTAGTTTTCCAGCGTGAAGGTGCGGTCGATGGTCAGATAGTGCTGCGTCCAGAAGGAGTGGGCGATGACCACCAGGATCGGCAGGACCAGCAGGATAAGGGCGTAGAGAAAGGTCGGACTGATCAGGGCGAAACCCTGTACGGGTTCGGATTGCAGAAGGGCATTTCGTCTGGCCCGCGTCATGCGCAACGGGGGCGACCCTTCCGCGGCCGCCGTCATTGCCAGACTCCGGGGGTGATCTCGGTTGCGGGCTTGGACTTTTCCGCCATGCGGCATCCCATTGTGCTGACGCCGACTGTTGTTCCCACTTATCCTTGGAACGCGATCGGACGCAAAACCGGTGACCACTTTTGCTGGTCGCGTTCCTAGCTTGCCGGCTTTCTTTCATCATGCGCGCATCCGTGGATTGAAATCAAGCGCTATTTCTGAGATATTGATTGAACGGACATTCAAAATTAGGGGAAGAAAGCCGCCATTTCCGGGCTTTGACGCTGAATTTGACGTCCGAAAGAAATTGATAGAGATGTGGAGACGACGATGGCTGCGGTGAGAGATCTGAAGGCGAGCGAAATGGCGGCGCCCGGGGATGACGATGCCGTCGAACTGGGCAAGCGCCATCTCATCCAGCCTTGGCCTTATGCCGGTTCCGTCGGTGCCGAAGCCCGCGCGCTGATCGGCGAGGGCGACGGCATCTACATCACCGACAACACCGGCAAGCGGCTGATCGACGGGCCTGCCGGCATGTGGTGCGTCAATGTCGGCCACCGCCGCGAGGAACTCGCCAGGGTGATGTACGACCAGGCGATGGCGCTGTCCTACAACACGCCCTGGTACACGATGAACGCGCCGTCGGCCGAACTTGCCATGCGCATCGCCGGCCATGCGCCCGGCGATCTCAGCCATGTCTTCTACACGACCGGCGGCTCTTCGGCCGTGGAGACGGCGCTGCGCTTCATGCAGTTCTACAACAATGTGCGCGGCCTACCTGAGAAGAAGCTGATCCTGTCGCGCGGCGGCGCCTATCACGGCTCGACCTATCTGTCGGCCTCGCTCAACGGCCGCCCGCGCGACCGCGACTGGATGGACGGCGCCGACGAGCTGGTGATCAAGCTGTCCTCGCCCGATCCGTTCCGCCGTCCGCACGGCATGAGCCTTGCCGCCTTCACGGATTTCCTGGTCGACCAGTTCCGCGACACGGTCGCCCGTGTCGGCGCCGACAAGATCGGTGCTTTCGTTGGCGAGCCGGTGCAGGCATCGGGCGGCGTGGTCATCCCGCCGGACGGCTATCTCAAGCGCATCCGCGAGATCTGCCGCGAAAACGACATCCTCTATGTCTCCGACGAGGTGGTGACAGGCTTCGGCCGGCTCGGCCATGTCTTCGCCTCGGGCGACGTGTTCGGCATCGATCCCGACATGATCACCTTCGCCAAGGGCGTCACCTCGGGCTACTTTCCGCTCGGCGGCGTCATCATCTCGGAGCGGCTGCTGCAGGAACTGCGCCGCTCGAACCATCCCGACGCGATGTTCGGCCATGGCCTGACCTACACCAGCCATCCCGTCGGCTGCGCCGTGGCGCTGAAAAACCTCGATCTGCTGGAAGAAGGCGTGCTTGCCCACACGCAAGCGGTCGCGCCCTATTTCCAGGCGCAGCTGAAGACGCTGGAAGAATTGCCGCTGGTCGGCGAGGTGCGCGGCGCCGGGCTGATGGGCTGCGTCGAATGCGTCGCCGACCGCGAAAGCAAGAATCCGCTGCAGCTCGACAAGGATGTCGGCAAACGCATCGACGCGCATTGCCATGAGCTCGGCCTGCTGGTGCGGCCGCTGATCAACATGTGCGTGATGTCGCCACCGCTGATCATCACGCGCGAGCAGATCGACGACATGGTCGGCATTTTGCGTGAGGGCATTTCGCGGACCATGGATGATCTGCGCCGTGAAGGTGTGTGGCGAGGGTGAGGTTTCTTCCTTCTCCCCGTTTCACCGGGAGAAGGAAGAGGTGCTACGACCGCGACCTCAGCGCGTCGTTCAGGTTCCACATGTCCTTCTCCTCGGGAGCGGTTTCCAGGCCGAGCACCGGCAGCAACTTGCGCAGATGGTCGTGATGGGTGCGCATGCCATATTCGAGGTCAGAAAGATAAAACCCCTCGAAGGCTTCGGACAGCATGGATTCGTTCGACCACACCGACAGCTGGACATCTTCCGACATGGTGTCGCGGTCGATGCGGAAGGAGAGGTAACGGGCGGCGGCCTGTTCGCGGCTTTCATCGCGGTAGCGGTAGATGGCGCCGCGCAGCAGGGTCTGGCCGGTCGACAGCGGAAACTCCTGATAGAACTGCACGGATTCCGGCATCACCGAAATGACCGCGTTGGGGAAGATGCCGTAATAGACCCAGGCCTTTTTCAGGTAGTCCGGCAGATGCGCCGGCTCGGGCGCGATCTTGAGGTAGTTCCTGACGCTCCAGTGGCGGCCGGCATGCGGGTTGTAGGTGGCGAAGGAGCGCGACACGCCGTTGATGAAGGGCTCGTCGAAATAGGTGGCGCCATAAAGGTCCTGCAGGGCGGGATGCGCCATGGCGACGTGATAGCCCTCATTGTCGACATCGCGCACCGACTTCCAGTTGACCGGGGTCTTCTGGCTCCATATGCCCCAGGACGGCACCATGTCGGCGGCCTTGTAGTGCGCGAATTCTGGCTCGATCGGCTTCATCAATTCGGCGACCGAAGGCTGCGGCCCACCATTGCGGAAGCGGATGAAGATGAAGCCCATCCAGACTTCGAGGTCGAGCTGCATCAGGCCGAACTCGGTTCTGTCGAGATCGGGGAAAGAGCGCGGGCGCGCGGCACCGCGCAGCGTGCCGTCGAGATTGTAGACCCAGCCATGGAACGGGCACACCAGCGCGTTCTTGCAATTGCCCTGGCTGTCGGCGACGACGCGGCTGCCGCGGTGGCGGCACATATTGTTGAAGCCGCGCACGACGCCGTCCTTGCCGCGCACGATCAAAGCGCGTTCGCCGACCACGTCCATGGTCAGGTAGTCGCCGGCATTCGGGACGTCGCTGACATGACCGACGATCTGCCAGTGATTGCGGAAGACATGTTCCTTCTCGAGTTCGAGAAGGGCATCGGAATGATAACTCCAGCCCGGTAGTCCCCGCCGGTCCCAATCGTTGGGGATCGCCACGTCACGGAGGTGCGGGTTCATAAAACGTCTCTTCTTTTTGTTGAATAATCATTCAATAAAAGCATATTTTTCATTGAAATGCAATGGCTTGTGAAAATTCGAAGGATTCCGTGGCGAGGCCAAGGCATCGCCCTCGACTGAATTCGATACAGCGGCCGGCCAGGAAAATCGCGGAGAATCCGGGTGTTAGCCCTTGTTTCCGAAACGCCATCCAAGCGCGATTTCACAAAGCGTGTGGGCGGAGGAACAACACGCCTCGCTGGAGGCAAAAAGGGTTCCCAGCGCTCGGTCCGATTGGCTGTTCGGCAGACGTTTGAGCCGGGATCGCCTGGCGGGTCGGCCCGAGATTCGCCCGCCTCGGTGAAATGCGAGCCGGAATGACCGGTTCTGCCCGGATTTGCCCGATAGTTCCGTTTCAATCTGGTTACATTGCCAGATCCGCCCCAATTTCGTGCTGTTACAAAGTGCGATTAAGTTCGTTTCATCATCAAAAAGAAACGCAGCGAAGGGGAAGACAATGCATGCGAAAGTCGAGACCATCAGCAGCGAGCACCGCCTTCAGGCTCCGGAGCGCGCTGACCGCCGCCCGAAACTGGCCCTGCGCCAACGCGCCAGCGACCACCCCATGGCCATGTTCATGGCGCTGGCTGCTTGCGCCTTCATCGGCATGGCGTTTACGCCGACAGTCGGGCCAGCCTTCGCATCGTTGAACCCGCCGGCCAACGTCGTCGACGGGGCGCCGACGACAATCAAGACCGCCCGCCTGCCGATGCCGACGCTCGACTTCGCTTGCAAGGGCCAGGCTTGGGGTGCCGAGAGCGTCGATTGCCTGCGCGCCATCGCCCAGCAGTCCGGTTCGCACAAGGCCCGTGCGATCCGCATGATCGCCAATGCCGCGCCGCTGACCAACACGCCCAACATTTTCTGACTTTTGTCGAAGCATGATCCCGAAAATCGGTTCCCTCTTCGGGCTCCTGCTCTGACCTCCCCGAGCGCTCCCTCCAGCGCTCCATTCAGCTCCCGCCGCAAGTCGGCCGGGAGCTTCTTTTTTAGCCTTTCAAAGCGGTCTGCTCGGCGATGGATGAAAGCACGCTGCGCACGTCCAGCGTGCTGAACGGCTTTTCCAGGATCTGCGGCCGCTGCTGCGCCGGTAAGGCTTCGATCTCCGCCTTGGCGCCGATCAGATCGCCGGTGACCAGCACGAAACGCCGTGCCAGCTCGGGCCGCTCGGCAAGCAGTTCGCGGTAGATGGCCATTCCTGATGTGCCGGGCATGCGCAGGTCCGAAAAGACGATGTCGGGCGGCATGTGGCCGCTCAAGGTGGCGGAGCCCGATTCCCAGACTGGCGCGATCCGCGACTTGATGCCCATCAATTCGAGAATGTCGGACAAGGAGCCCGCGACATCAGGCTCGTCGTCGATGATCAGGGCATGACGCAGGCCGCTCGAGCGTGGCTGGCTCTCGCCCGCGGTGGCGATGCCCGCCGAAATGGCCGGCAACTGGACAACGAAACGCGCGCCTCGGGGCTGCACTTCCTCGAACCAGACATTGCCATTGTGCCGTTCGATGATCGATTTCGAGATCGACAGGCCGATGCCGGTGCCCACACCAACCGGCTTGGTGGTGAAATAGGATTCGAAGATGCGGCCGCGGATCGCTTCGGGAATGCCAGGTCCGTTGTCCTCGACCGAGAAGCCGGGATTGCCGCGATCGCTGCGGAAGGTCCGCACCTTGATCAGCCGGTCACCGGCAATCCCGGCCAGTGCATGCTGGCTGTTGATGAGGAAATTGGCCGCCACTTGCGTCACGTGGTCGGCGTCGGCCATGGCCAGCAGTGGACCCGGCGCGAAATCAGTGTCGATGATGATGCCGCTCGAGCGTGCGCCATAGGCAGTCACCTCGAGTGCGGCGCGGATCACCTGGTTGAGATCGGTCTCGGCCTGCGCGGCCGGATGCAGCCGGACCATCGACAGGAAGCTCTTGACGATGCGGCCGCAGCGCTCGGCGGCGGCACGCACCTTCTCGGCGCGCACCTTGGTCTGCGGGTCGGTGGCGAATTCGTGCAGCAGCGTCGACTGCGCGACCACCACCGCCAGCGGGTTGTTGAGTTCGTGTGAAACGCCGGCAAGCAGCGAGCCCATCGCCGCCATCTTCTCGTTCTGGTGCAGCTTCTCGCGCTGCCGGTTGATCTCTTCCTCGGCGCGCAGCCTGTCGCGCAGGTCGCGGATCGAGCCGAAGATCAGGCGGCGGTCGGCGACCCGCATCTCGGTCGCCGTCAGCTCGATCGGGAACACCTCGCCGGCGGCATTCTGCGTCACGGTTTCCAGCCGCTGGCCGACCATCGGCGCGCCACGGCCCGACATATAGTCGGCGCCCGAGGAATAGCCCTTGCGGTAGTATTCCGGCACGACCGTGTCGAGCAGGTCCTTGCCGAGGATGTCGCTGCGCTGGAAGCCGAACATCTTTTCGGCGGCAGGATTGAATTCGATGATCGACCCGGCCTCGTCGATGACGATGATGGCATCGAGCGAAGCCTGCAGCATGGTGCGGCGGATCACCTCGCTGGCATGGGCGTCTGAAGGCGAGTGTTCGATGGCGTCGCCGATGGCGAGCGCGATGATGTGCAGTGTTGCCTCTTCCTCGTCGGTCCACTCGCGCTCGTCGACGCAGTCATTGACGGCGAGCGTACCCCACAGATGGCCGTGCGCGAAGACCGAAACCGACAGGAACGACTTGATGTTCTGCTTTTCGAAATCGGTTCTCAGGAACCCTTCGAGATTGCGCGTATGCCCGGCAAAGATCTTGCCTTGCCGTTCGTCCTCGGCGACGCGCTCCAGCAGCGGGTCCGAATTGACGATCGACTGCATGATGACGGTCGGCGACGCCAGTTCGCCGCCGAAGTCAGGGTCGATCCAGTAGGCGGCGACCGACTGGGCAAAGCCTTGGCCCGGCAGTTCGCGCAAGCGGAACAGGATGCCGCGCTGGCACTCGATGGCCCGGCAAAGGGTTTCCAGTATGCCGTCCATCTCGCGCTGCCAGTCGCCGGCCTCGCGCAGCCGGCGAACGACGCGCACGGCCGCCATTGCCGCGCCCTGCCTGAAACCCTGCATATCCGCGCTTGTTGCTTCGCCCGTCATTTTCAGCCGCTATTCCAAAATCATGCCAGTTCGGTCGGACCAATCCGATCGGCCCCATTCGACCGGCGAGCAGCGGCTGCGAACCTGAACCCTGTGGGTCTGGCGCTCAGTTGCTGTCGCCGGTCGGCAGCGAGAAGATATAGCCTTCGCCGCGCACCGTGCGCAGAAATTTCGGGTTGGCCGGATCCGCCTCGATCTTCTTTCTCAGGCGCATGATGCGTATGTCGACGGCGCGCGACGATTCCGGATCCTCGGTGAAGCCGATCGCTTCCGAGATCGCGGCGCGCGTCAAAAGCCGGTTGGCGCGGGTCAGGAAAACCTCCAGCACGTCGAATTCGCTCTTGGCCATCTCGATCACCGCGCCGTTGACGCCAGTGACCAGCCTGCCGTCGAGATCGGCCTGGAACGGGCCGAAGACGACCGAGCGGCGATCCGTCCTGGCTTTCCTGTCGAGCGGCTCCGTCGGCTGTGGAACGCGGCGCAGCACGCTGCGCACCCTCGCGAGCACTTCGCGCAGTTCGTAAGGCTTGACGATATAGTCATCGGCGCCGAGTTCCAGCCCGACGATGCGGTCGAGCGCCGTGCCGGCGGCGGTCGCGTAGATGATGCCGATCGGCATTTTCGAACGCAGCCAGCGGCCGAGCGACAGCCCGTCCTCGCCCGGCATGGCGATGTCGAGAATGGCCAGATGGAAGGCTTTCGTCTCGATCAGGCTGCGCGCGGCGGCCGCGGTTTCCGCGGTCGCCACATCATAGCCGGCGGCGCCGAGATATTCGGCTACCGCGTCCCTCAGGTCGGGCTCGTCCTCGACGATAACAATTCTTGCCCGCACGATGCCCTCGCTGCCACTTTCAGTGGAAAGTAGATTGGGTATAAACATCATGTCCAGCACTCATATCCGGTTGCAAGGGAATGGTTGGAAAACATGGCAGCACGGGCCGTCATCGCGCTTGTTTCCGTCGCCGACGTGGTGGCGACCGAACTTGCTGACCATCTCGAGCGGCGCGGCCATGATGTGCGCCAGGCGCGGCAACCCTGGGAGGCGGAATCGCTGCTGGCGGGCAAAGGCATCGACGTCGTCGTCGTCGGCGACAGTCTCAGCCAGGCGGAAGGGCGGGACCTGCTCAGGCGCTATGGCGGCCAAGGCGGGGGTAGCGAAGACGGGCCCGATTTCATCCTGATCTGTCGGCCCGCCGATCTCCTCGACAAGGTGCTGGCGCTCGAACTGGGGGCGGCCGACGTCGTCGAAAGCCCGCTCAATGTCAGGGAACTCGCCGCCCGTGTCGGCGGCCTGCTTTCGCGGCGCGGCAGGGGCACCCAGGAACTGATCGTGCTGGAGAACGCGACCGTCGATTTGAGATCGGCCATCGTCATGCACCGCTCCGGTACGGAGGAACAGCTCTCGCCCGGTCAGGTGGCGCTGCTCAGGCTGTTCCTGGCGAGCCCACGCAAGGTGCTGACGCGGGACGACATCATCGCCGCCGCACCGGCCGAGAATGCCGATGCCTTCGATCGCTCGATCGATTCGCGCATCGTGCGGCTGCGCCGCAAGCTCGACACCGAGACCATCACCACCATACGTGGCGCCGGCTACCGGTTCGATCCGCCACAGCAATTCGCCGACTGACGGCATCGCGCCTGGGCTGTCATTCTGGCTGAGCATCGGATTTTCCATTCACCGATGCTCCCGCTGTTCAGCGTACAACCAGCAGCGACGGGCCCGATGGCATGTCGCTGCTCATGACGAGTTCGTTTGCGTGGGCGGAGCGGTCCTTGAGGAGCACGGTGGCAAGGGCGGCAAAGCCCAGCAGGCCCTGCGCATAAAGCAGTGCGGAAAGCACCGAGGCCGCGAATTTCGTTTTCATCGTTCCAACTCCCAGAAATCAAATTTGAAGCCGGTCGCTTCAGGAAACTCCCGAAGTGCCCGCGCCGCCCACGGAGCCCCCCGCAGCGGCGCGGGCCTTCGGTCCTCTCGGCAGCAAGTTGCCGGAGGGGCCGCGCAATGCCAGCAAGCGAAGGCCAACCCGCCAGAGGGCCTTCAATCGGGCGATGCGCAGGCTGGAAACAATCCAGACCGAGGCGGAAAACAGGGCGACGTGCAGGGTAGAGATCTCGCTCGAGGTCATCGTCGCCAGCCTTGCCACGGGACCGCCGGCAACTGTGCCGACGCCGCCGATGGCCGCCGCCGCGATGCTGATCCTGAGTAGCCAGGACCGCGTGTTCGATTTCGTTCCCATGGTCGTTGCCGTCTGCTTTCGTTGCGTCAACTTTCGTTCCGGCCCGTATCCGGATCATGCCGCCTGAAGCTGCGCTTTGTTGCAGGTTGGTTTCGAGATCGCCCTTGAGTCTTTCATATTAAGGCAATTCGAACTTTCGTTTCACAGAAAATACCCATGTTCTGCCTATCGTTCCGGCTTGCGAGCGGGATCGACGCCGCCATGACCCCTTGGTTTGTTAACCAGAGGAAACAAAATCGAAACACAAACGAGCATTTCGCGAAATCTGTCCGAAACATGCCGCAGCGATAAGCCGCTCATCGAATTGGAGCCGGCCGGACCGGCAGAGACAGAGAGGGGACATCATGCACACCACCATTTCCGCCAAGCTCATCAACATCACCGCCGCCGCGCTGACGGGTACGGCACTTCTGTTCGGCGCCAACGCAGCGCACGCCGCCAACAAGATTGTGGCGCGGGTCTCGCTTTCACAGCAGGTCATGGAAGTCTCGGTCGATGGCCGGCCGACCTTCGCCTGGAAGGTTTCGACCGGCGACCGGGCGCATGTGACGCCAACCGGTTCGTTCAAGCCGACGCGCATGCATGAGATGTGGTATTCGAAGAAGTACGACAACGCGCCGATGCCGCACTCGGTGTTCTTCAGCGGCGGCTACGCGGTGCACGCTACCTATGCCATCAAGCGGCTCGGCCAGCCGGCCTCGCATGGCTGCGTGCGGCTGCATCCCGACAATGCCGCCGATTTCTACCAGCTTGTCGAGACCTTCGGGCCGGCCAACACCAGCATCGTCATCGTCAAGTAGCAGGCTGAGGAACGGGCCGGTGGACTGCCGCGCCCGTTCAGGACTCCCTCCGGAACATCCCGGCGGTATCGAGCGCAGCCAAAAAAAGAGGCCGGGATTTTTCCCGGCCTCTTTTTGTTCTTCAGCTTTCTGTCAGTCCGGCAATGCCGGCATCAGCTTCGGATCAGGCTTTTCCGCAAGATGCGGCAGGTCCTTGCTGGCGATGAAGGTGTAGAACATGGGCACGACGAAGAGCGTGAACATGGTACCGACCAGGATGCCGGTGAAGATGACCAGGCCCATCGAATAGCGGGCCGCCGCACCTGCGCCGCTCGACGTGATCAGCGGCACGACGCCAAGCGCCATAGCGGCCGTCGTCATCAGGATCGGCCGCAGGCGCACCTTGGCCGAGGCGATGATGGCGTCACGCCGCCGCATGCCATGCGCTTCGCGCTGCTGGTTGGCGAATTCGACCAGCAGGATGCCGTGCTTGGTGATCAGGCCGATCAGCGTGATCAGACCGACCTGCGTGTAGATGTTGAGCGTGCCGAGGCCGAGATTGAGCGGCACGATCGCGCCGAAGATCGACAGCGGCACCGCCATCATGATGATCAGCGGATCGCGGAAGCTTTCGAACTGCGCCGCCAGCACCAGGTAGATGACGATGACGGCCGCTCCGAAAGCGATCAGGATGGTGTTGCCCTGTTCCTTCTCCTGCCGGGACTGGCCGGAATAGTCGATGAAGAAGGTATCGGGCAGGCTCTCCCTGGCAATGTCCTCGAGGACTTTCAAACCGTCGCCCGTGGTGACACCGGGCAGCGGCAGTGCGGAGATCGTCGACGAATTCAGCTGGTTGAATTGTTCGATCGCGGCCGGCGAGGCATTGTTCGAAATCTTGACCACGGCCGACAGCGGCACCATCTCACCCGTCACGCTGCGCACGAAATACTCGCCGAGCCGTTCGGGGTTGTCGCGGAATTGCTGCGGCACCTGCGGGATGATGTCGTAGCTGTTGGAGTCGCGGTCGAACTGCGCCACTTCGGCGCCGCCGACCAGCAGCGTGAGCGTCCGGCCGATATCGGCGATCGGCAGGTTGAGTGCGGCGGCGCGGTCGCGATCGATGGTTACCGTCACCTGCGGTGAGTCATAGGACATCGAATTCTGCACGACAATGAAGCGGCCGGAGGCCTGCGCCTTGTTCTTGATCTGCTCGGCAGCCTTATACACTTCCGCGGAATCGCCGGTCGAGCGCACCACCAGGGCGATCGGCAGGCCGCCACCGGACCCCGGCAGCGTCGGCGGTGCGAAGACGAAGGCCTGGACACCCGCCACCTTGGCGAGACGGGCCGTGATGTCGGCCTGCAGTTCCTTCGAACTGCGCTTGCGCTCCGCCCAATCCTTGAAGGCAAAGCCGACGAAGGCGCTGTTTGTCGTGCCACCGAAGGCGACCGCCGAGAACTGCGCCCGCGTTTCGGGAATATCCCTCACCAGGCCGAGCATCTGGTTCACATATGTTTCGGTATAGTCCGATGTCGCATAGGTCGGCGCGGTCACCAGCGAGAGCAGGAAGCCCTGATCCTCTTCAGGCGCCAGCTCGCTCGAAGTCTTGGTGAACATGAAGCCGGTCACGCCGACGAGCGCCAGCACGATGATCAGCGTCAAAGGACGATAGTTCAGCGAGCCGGTGACAGCCCGCTCATAGACATGCTCGACCCGCGCGAAAATGCCGTCGACAATGCGCTGGAAACGGCCAGGCGTGCCGGCCTTCAACAGGCGCGCCGACATCATCGGAGTGATGGTGACGGCGATGACGCCCGACAGCACGACCGAGCCGGCGAGCGTCACCGCGAATTCGCGGAACAGCGCACCGGTCAGGCCGCCGGT
Source organism: Mesorhizobium sp. CNPSo 4671 (assembly GCF_057784245.1). Classification (NCBI taxonomy): domain Bacteria; kingdom Pseudomonadati; phylum Pseudomonadota; class Alphaproteobacteria; order Hyphomicrobiales; family Phyllobacteriaceae; genus Mesorhizobium; species Mesorhizobium sp. CNPSo 4671. Next base: position 368,637 of record NZ_JBWLUW010000007.1, read on the forward strand.
GAAGGCCAAAGGCGCGAACACGGCGGCCAATGTCATGGTCATGGCGACGATGGCCGAGGCAATTTCGCGCATGCCGCTGAACGCCGCCTGCATTGGCGACATGTGGTCTTCTTCCATGTGGCGGTGAATATTCTCCACCACCACGATGGCGTCATCGACGACAAGGCCGATCGCCAGCACCATGGCCAGCAGCGACAGAAGGTTGATCGAATAGCCCACCGCAAACAACAGGAAGCAGACGCCGATCAGCGACAGCGGGATGGTGACGATCGGCATCATCACCGAGCGGAACGAGCCAAGGAACAACAAGATGACCACGACGACGATGGCAACCGCCTCGCCGATGGTCTTGAAGACCTCGTCGATCGACGCGCTGATCTGCCCGGTCGCGTCGTAGACGACCTCGATCGTCATGCCTTTCGGCAGCGTTTCCTGGATCTGCGGCACGAGCTTGGTGAGCGCTGCCGCGGTGGTCAGCGGGTTGGCAGCCGGGGTCGGGAAGATGGCGAGGAAGGTGCCAGGCTTGCCGTTGAAGGAGACCCTGGTGTCGGTATTTTCCGCGCCGAGTTCGACCCGGGCCACGTCGCGCAGCCGCACGACATTGCCGTCGGTCGAGCGCAACGGCAACTCGGCGAAGGCCTCCGGTGTCTGCAGCGTCGAGCGCACGGTGATTGACGAGACGACATATTCGTTCTGGGTGTTGCCGGGCGCCGACAGGAAGTTGGAATTGTTGATTGCCGCCAGCACTTCCGCCGCCGTCACGCCGCGCGCGGCAAGCCGGATCGGGTCGATCCAGACGCGCATGGAGTATTGCTGGGCGCCGAAGATCTGCACGTCGGCGACACCTTCGACCGTCGACATGCGGGGCCTGATGACGCGCTCGATATACTCGGTCAGCTGCTCCTTCGTCATGTTCGGATTCTGCATCGAGATGTACATCATCGCGAACTGCTGGCCGGTGCCCTTGACGATGACCGGATCCTTGGAGGCGTCCGGCAAGGTGCCGCGCACGCCCTGGACCTTGGACAGCACCTCGGTCAGCGCCACGTCGGGGTTGGACCCGAGCTTCATCTGCACCGTCACGGTGCTGGAGGACGGACGGCTGGACGAGGTCACGTAGTCGATGTTCTCGGTCGAGGCGACGGCGCGCGCGATCGGGGCGGAAATGAAGCCCTGGATCAGGTCGGCGCTGGCGCCCGGATAGGACGTCGTGATGGTGATCGCGGTTTCGTCAACCTTCGGATACTGCCGGATCGACAGGTTGAAGATGCCCTGGAAACCCAAGAGCAGGATCATGCAGGCAAGGACCGTCGAAAGGACGGGCCGGCGAATGAAGAGATCGGAAAAGCTCATTGCTGGTCGGCCTGCTTGTTCGCCGATTTGGTCGGATCGATCGTGTTGTCGACATTGACGGACATGCCGTTGAACAGACGGTTCTGACCCGCCGTGACGACTTCTTCACCAGCCTTCAGCCCTTCGACGATCTCGACCATGCCCTGATTGCGGCGGCCGGGCTTGACGAAGACCTGCGACAGTACCAGCGCGGGCTTGTCGCCCTCCGCCGCCGGTTTGGCCGGATCGGCAGCTGCCGGCTTGGTGGCATCGGAAGCGGCCTTGTCCGCTGGCTTTGCAGCATCGGCGGCAGGCTTCATGGCATCAGCCGCCGGCTTCATCGCATCCGCCGGCTTGGTGTCCGCCGGCTTGTCGGTGGCCGCGGCGGCTGCTTTTTCTTCCGGCTTGGCCGGGGCGGCCTCGGCGGGCTTGGCCGGCTGCACCACGAAGATGTAGTCGCCATAGAGGCTGGTGGTCAGCGCCGTTTGCGGCAGCGACAGCACGTTCTGCTCCTCGGGCAGTTCGACACGCACCTGCACGAACTGGCCAGGGGTCAGCTTGCCTTCGGGGTTGGCGACTTCCGCCCTGATGTTCACCAACCGGCTGGACGGGTCGATCTTGGGGTCGATGCCGCGAATGGCACCGGCAAACGGCATGTCCGCGCCGCTCAGGCCCAGCCGAACCGTTTGACCGATCTTGAGCAGCGGCAGTTGCTGTTCGGGAACCGAGAAGTCGACCCGCATCGTGTCGAGATCCTGCAGCGTCACCACCGCGGTGCCGGGCGACAAATACTGGCCGAGGTCGATCTTCGGAATGCCGACCGTGCCGGCGAAGGGCGCTGTCAACTGCTTCTGGTCGAGCACGGCCTGCAGCCTGGTGACCTGGGATGCCGAAGCGGAGGCCGCAGCACGCGCGCTGTCCAGTGTCGAGTCGGAGCCAACCCCACGCCTTGTCAGTTCGATGGCACGGGTCAGCGACACCTGGTCGAGCGCGGCCTGCGCCTTCTGTGCGTCGAGATCGGCGCGCTCGACCGCATCGTCGAGCTGCAGCAGCACCGCATTTGCCGCCACCTTCTCGTTGGCGTGGAAGGTGACTTCCTTGACGATGCCGGCTGTCTCAACCGTCAGGTCGACACCGCGCACGGCCCGCACCGTACCGATCGCCTCGACGCCCGGGGTCCAGCTCGACGGCTTGGCGATGGTCGTCGACACGGTCGCCGCCGGCGGCTTCATCGTGGCGAAATACTGCTTGATCATTCCATCGCGGAAGAAGTTGAACCAGACAATGCCGCCGACCACGATGGCGAGCACAGCCAGGACGACAATGACGAGAAAGATACGGAGTATGCGCTTGAACAAGGAAGTCCCCTCAGTCGAAATCCGGCGCGAAGCTCGGACATCGGGACACATATCGACCGCAGGTCCCGATTTCAAATAATGGCGGCTTTACTGTACCGTCTGGACGGTCTTGTCAATTGGGCCTAAGCTTGCGAAGGGAGGCGCCATGAGAGCCCAACGACCGAATTCGCGCGAGAAAATTCTCGCCGCAGCGGCTGATGTCGCCCGGGAAACCGGGCCAGGCAGCCTGTCGCTGGAAGCGGTGGCCAGCCGCGCCGGCGTTTCGAAGGGCGGGCTGCTCTACAACTTCCCGACCAAGGCCAAGTTGATGCAAGGCCTGGTCGAGGGCTATCTGCGCGATTTTGAGCAAGCGCTGGAGACCGCCAGCAGCAGCGACGATGGCAAAAATCCGCTCGCCGTCTATATCAGGCTGTCGGCCAATGATTGCGAGGAAAAGCGGCCCTCGGCCTCCTGGATATTTTCGGCGATTGCCGAGGATCCCGATTTCATGACGCCGATAAAGACGTTCAAGCGGCAGCTTTTCGAACGGCTGAAAGGCGAGACGAAAGACCTCAAATCGCTGCTGGTCTGCTATCTCGCCATCGAGGGGCTGCGCAGTATGAACCTCTTCGATTCCGACGTGATGTCGAAGGACGAGCGCGAGCTGCTGGTCTCGTCCCTGCTGGAGATCGCCAAATAGGTGGCGCCAAAAATGACCGCTGTCACGGGCATTCAACCCACGGCGCGTTCTATATCCCGGCGCAGGACAATTGCGGTCGTCAGGTCCTCGACGCCGCCGAGCGTGGCAATGAGGTCACGCACCGTGTTGAGCCTGTCGATCGACGGCACCTCGACCTCGACGATGAGATCGAGCTGGCCGCTCACCGACGACACGCGCCGGACCTCGGGATAGCGCGCCAACTGGTCGAGAATGCCGATTGACGGCGTGCGGATCAGTGTGACCAGCAGGAACGCGCAGACCAGTCCGGCGTCCATCTGACCGATATCGGCCCGGTAACCTCTGATGACGCCGCTCTTTTCCAACGAAGCCACCCGCTCGCTGGTGGCGCTGCGCGACAGGCCGATGCGCCCCGCAAGCGTCTTCAACGGGATGCGGGCTTCCTTCGACAGAATGGCGAGGATGTCCCGGTCCTTGGCGTCCAGTTCTTTCATGACGTCACGCTCCAAGCGGCTCCGTTAATGTGCCGGTCAATGCAGTCATTGTGCCGGCGCAACCGACGCTTTGCCGGATGCCCGATTTTTTGACCCATGCCAAGCTCGGACAAAGCAGATCCGGAATCCCAATGACCAACGTTTCACACCCAGCACCTCAAGTCTCGCAGAACGAGGCCGTCGATATCGCGATGCGGCACTTCGGCATCGCCGGCACCGCCGCGCCGCTCGACAGCGAGCGCGACCGGAATTTCAAACTGACCGCCCCCGACCATTCGCTGTGGATCCTGAAAATCGTCAATGCCAGCGAACCACTCGTCGAGAGCGAATTCCAGACGGCATTGTTCGATCATCTTGAGCGCAACAGCCCGGATCTGGCCGTGCCGCGTCTGAGGAAGACGGTGCAAGGCGCTTCGCTCGCCCATGCCAAGGGGCCTGGCGGCGGGGATCATGCCGTGCGTCTGGTGTCGTGGCTGCCCGGCCGACCGCTGGCCGAGAGCCAGACCACGCCGGCGCTGCTCGAAAGCCTCGGCAGCGCGCTCGGCCGGCTGGATCGGGCGCTGCAGGGCTTCATTCATCCGGGCGCGCTGCGGTCATTCGATTGGGACATTCGCCAGGCAGGTGCCGCGCGGCAACGCCTCCACCACATTGACGATGAACAGGACCGTGCTTTGCTGGAACGGTTCCTCGACCATTTCGATGCCGTGGTGGCCGCCCGGCTGCCGGCCTTGCGGGCACAGGTGATCCACAACGACGCCAATGACTGGAATGTGCTCGTCGATCCCGAAAGACCCGAGCGTGTCGCCGGGCTAATCGATTTCGGCGATGCTTTGCATAGTGTGCTGATCGCCGAGGTTGCCGTCGCTTGCGCCTATGCCATCCTCGATGCCGAGGATCCGATCGGCGCCGCCGCACGGTTGGCCGCCGGCTTCCATGCGGAATATCCGTTGCGGAAGGAAGAGCTCGACCTGCTGTTCGATCTCATCGCGATGCGCCTCGTCACCTCGGTGACGCTGTCGGCCGCGCGCAGGGACCGCACCGCCGACAATCCCTATCTGTCGATCTCGGAAGCGCCGGCCTGGCGATTGCTGCGTCGCCTGGACAGGATGAACCGGCGCTTCGCCACAGCGATCCTGCGCCATGCCTGCGGCTTCGAGGCCGCTCCCGGAGCGCGCGCCGTGACAGGCTGGATCGCGGCAAACCGCCTGCAGCTCGCGCCGATCCTCGACCGTCATCCGGCGACGCTTGCCAAGGCGCTCGTGCCTTACGGCGATCCGCACAATCCGATGACGGTGACATCGGCGGCGCAGCAGCCCGAAAAGGCCACCGCCTGGTGGGATGCCTATTGCGCCGAGCATGGCATTGCGCTCGGCATCGGCCCTTGGGGCGAAGCGCGCACGGTCTACACCAGCGACATCTTCCAGTCGCGTTTCGTCGAAGGCGCGCGGCGGGCCAACCATCTCGGCCTCGACCTTTTCATGCCGGCGGGGACGCGGCTTTACACGCCGCTCGCCGCCACCGTCAGAAGCGTCGAGATCGAGGAGGATCCGCTCGGCTATGGCTGCCTGGTGGCGCTGGAGCATAGACCGCAGGGCTGTCCGCCCTTCGTGACCTTGTGGGGACATATGGCGCATGAGGCCGGGCGTCGGCTGAAGGCCGGCGATTGTCTGGAGGCTGGTGCGCTTGTCGGCGAGATGGGCACACCGGTCGAGAATGGCGGCTGGGCGCCGCATCTGCATTTCCAGATATCGACGGATACCAGCCTTGCCGCTCGCGACATCCTTGGGGTCGGCGAGGAGCGTTATCTCGCCGTGTGGAAGGAACTCTTTCCGGATGCCGCCGATCTCGCCGGCATTCCACCAGAGACCTTTCGCCAAAATGGTCGCTCCCGCCCTGAAATCGTCGCCGCGCGCAAGGCGTCGCTGCTGCCCAATCTCTCGATTTCTTATTCCGAGCCGATCAAGTTCGTGCGCGGCGAGGGCGTCTGGCTGATCGACGATCGCGGCCGCGCCTATCTCGATTGCTTCAACAATGTCTGCCATCTCGGCCATGCCCATCCCGACGTTGTCGAGGCGATCGCAGGCCAAGCGGCGAAGCTCAACACCAACACGCGCTATTTGCACGACGCCATCGTCACCTATGCCGAACGGCTGACGGCGACGCTGCCCGCCGGCCTGTCGGTGGCGTCTTTCGCCTGCTCCGGCAGCGAGGCCAACAGCCTCATGTTGCGCATGGCGCGGAGCCATACCGGCCGCAGCGAGGCGATCGTGCTCGACTGGGCCTATCACGGCACGACGCAGGAGCTGATCGATCTCAGTCCCTACAAATACAAGCGCAAGGGCGGCAAGGGGCGCCCAGCGCATGTGTTCGAGGCGACCATTCCCGACAGCTACCATGCTCCGGCCGAATGGCCGGTCGACGAACATGCAAAACGGTTCGCCGAAAGCGTCGCCGAGCAGATCGCCGATATGGCCAGACAAGGCCGCGCGCCCGGCCTGTTCCTGGCGGAATCGATCCCCAGCGTCGCCGGCCAGGTGTTCCTGCCGGAAGGCTATCTCGCGGAGGTCTACGCGCTGGTGCGCGCCGCCGGTGGCATTTGCGCCGCCGACGAGGTGCAGGTCGGCTTCGGCCGCGTCGGCAGCCATTGGTGGGCTTTCGAAACCCAAGGGGTGACGCCTGACATCGTCACCATGGGCAAGCCGATCGGCAACGGCCATCCGATGGCGGCTGTGGTGACGACATCAGAGATCGCCGCCTCCTTCAACAACGGCATGGAGTATTTCAACACGTTCGGCGGCAATCCGGTGTCCTGCGCCGCCGGACTGGCAGTGCTCGATGTCATCGAGCGGGACGGGCTCAGGCGCAATGCGCTGGAGATCGGCAACTATCTCATGGCGCGGTTCAAGGCTTTGCAGGACCGCTATGACGTCATCGGCGATGTGCGCGGCCAGGGCCTCTTCCTCGGCATCGAACTGGTCGAGGACCGCAAGAGCAAGGCGCCGGCGACAGCACTTGCCCGCCGCATCAATGATAGGGTGAGGGCACGCGGCGTGCTGATCGGCACCGAGGGGCCGCATGACAATGTGCTGAAGATGCGCCCGCCGATGATCTTCAGCCGGGCCAATGCCGATCATCTGGTCGGCGTTGTCGACGAGACGCTGGCGGCGGTTCTGGCGGAAAGGGCTTAGGACATATCTGCGCACCGCCCCGGCGGTGCGTGAGCAGAATTCAGGAGCAACGACTTTTTGGGAAACGTCCGGCGCGTCACGCGCCGGCGGCAGGAGAGGCTTTGCCTCATCAAGGGAGGAAACCATGAGACATGCATTGATCACCGCGTTCTTGCTCGCATCGGCCACGCTGGCCGCGCCGGCGAAGGCGGACACATTCGACATCGTCAAGCAGAGGGGCTCCATCATCTGCGGTGTCAGCCAAGGCGTCGCCGGCTTCTCGGCGCCGGACGACCAGGGCAAATGGAGCGGCTTCGACATCGATTTCTGCCGCGCGGTTTCGGCCGCCGTTTTCGGCGACCCCGACAAGGTGAGCTATGTGCCGTTGTCGACCAAGGAGCGCTTCACCGCGCTGCAGGCCGGCACCGTCGACATTCTGTCGCGGCAGTCGACGTGGACTTTGTCGCGCGACACCGGCATGGGCATCCACTTCATCGGCGCCGCCTATTATGACGGCCAGGGTTTTATTGTGCGCAAGGACCTCGGTGTCGACAGCGCGCTCAAGCTCTCAGGCGCCACGATCTGCGCGGAACAAGGCACCACCACCGAGCAGAACGTCGCCGACTATTTCACTGCCCACCAGATGAAATACGAAGCGGTCGTCATCGATTCCGCCGACAGCATCATCAAGGCGTTCGACAGCGGCCGCTGCGACGTCTACACCACCGACGCCTCGGCGCTTTATGCACAGCGCCTGAAGCTGACCGATCCCGCCGCCTTCACGGTGCTGCCGGAAATCATCTCGAAGGAGCCGCTCGGCCCGGCTGTTCGCAAGGGCGACGACAAGTGGTTCGACGTGGTGCGCTGGACGCTGTTCTCGCTGATCGAGGCGGAAGAGGAGGGCGTCACCCAGGCCAATGCGGAAGCCTCGCTGAAATCGCAGAACCCGACAATCCGGCGGTTCCTCGGCGTCGAGGGCGACAATGGCAAGCAGATCGGGCTCGACCCCGCTTTCGCCTACAACATCGTCGCCAAGGTCGGCAATTATGGCGAGATGTTCGAACGCAATCTCGGCCAGTCCAGCCAGCTGAAAATCGCCCGTGGCATCAACGCGCTGTGGAATGCCGGCGGCCTGATGTACGCACCGCCGGCGCGCTGACATCCAGATAGTCCAAGCCGCGCATGTCGTTCAGGCGTGCGCGGCCTTTCTCAAGCCGTCGGCAGAGCCTTGCCTGTCGACGGGTCAAACAAGCGAAGCGCTGTCTCATCGAAGGTGAGGCTGCGCTTTTCGCCCTTGGCGACCTGAGACCTTGGCGGCAGGCAGGCCGTCAGCCGTTGCGTGCCAATCCGGGCCGTCGTGACCAGTTCGGGGCCTGTCAGTTCGACGACCTCGATCTCCACGGGCAATGACAAACCCGTCAGCGCGGTCGCCACGCGCAGCGCCTCAGGCCTGATGCCGACGACCAGCCGTGCGCCTTCACGCGCTGCATTCGCATAGCGGGCTGGCAAGGCGATCCGCACATCGGACTCGGCAATGGCCAGCTTGCCGTCGGCAACAGTAGCCTGAAGCATATTCATCGACGGCGCGCCGACAAAGCCGGCGACGTAGAGCGTTGCCGGCTCGTTGTAGATTTCCTCGGGCGTGCCGAGCTGTTCGATCCTGCCGTCGCGCATCACCGCGATGCGCGTCGCCAGCGTCATCGCCTCGATCTGGTCGTGGGTGACGTAGACGACGGTGGTCTGCAGCATCTGGTGCAGCCGCTTCAACTCGGTGCGCATCTCCAGGCGCAGCTTGGCGTCGAGGTTGGAGAGCGGTTCGTCGAAGAGGAAGACCTGCGGTTTGCGCACCAGCGCCCGGCCGATGGCGACGCGCTGGCGCTGGCCGCCGGAAAGCTGGCTCGGCTTGCGGTCGAGCAGGGCTTCGATCTGCAGCAATCTTGCTGCCTCTGCCACCGCCTTTTCACGCTCGTCGGCGGCAACGCCGCGCATCTCCAGGCCAAAGCCGATGTTGCGGCGCACGGTCAGGTTCGGATAGAGCGCATAGGACTGGAAGACCATGGCGATGTCGCGGTTCTTGGGATGAACGCCGAGGATCGAACGGCCGCCGATCAGCACGTCGCCGCTTGTTGCTTCGGCGAGCCCGGCGATGATGTTGAGAAGCGTCGACTTTCCGCAGCCCGACGAGCCGAGCAGCACCAGGAACTCGCCGCTCTGCAGTGCGATGTCGATGCCTTTCAGCGTTTCGACACTGCCGTAGTTCTTGCGGATGTTGCGGATTTCAAGCGCGCTCATGCGTGGCTTCCTTTGGATGCATCGGTTCGCCGTAGTTACGGGGCAAGGTTGATATGGCGCGCGACGCCACCTGCGTTGCGGCCGCAAGCGAGGCGGTCAGCGTCTGGTCCTGCGCCAGTGCGGCCAGGAAGGCCGCATTGAAGACATCGCCGGCGCCGATCGTGTCGACGACCCTGACGTCGGGCGCGGTCGCCGTGACCAGCGCTCCGCCCGGGCCGATGGCGATCGCCCCTTCGGGGCCGCGCTTGACGACGGCGGTCGCGCCCTTCTTCATGCTGGACTGGATTTGCCGCGCCGCCTCGACCGGATCGGGCAGGCCCGCCAGGGTCACGGTCTCCACCTCGTTGAACAAGGCAAGGTCACAGCGCGCGAGCCAGGTGCGGGCCGCCTTGCAGTTGGCCGGGGTCCAACCCTCCATCGGCCAACCGGTGTCCAGCGCCACTGCGATGTCGTGCCTGTTCGCCCAGTCGAAGAACGCCTCGTAGTCGCGGGTGAGATCATCGGTGAGGAAGGAGCCGCACAGCAACGCATAGCCACCGGCGAGCCGCTTGCCGTCGAGCACCGAAAATACGTCGGCAAGGCTGAAGCGGGGCAGGTGGCCACGCGTGGTGAAAAACGTCCTTTCGCCATCGGGATGGGTCATGCCGACCGAAAGCGTCGTGCTCTCCTGGCGCACCGGCCATTTGTCGGCGCGGGCACCGAACGCCTCACGCAGCCAGCGGCCGAACTGGTCGTCGCCGACATTGGCGGCGATCTCGAAATCAATGCCCAACGCCTGCCAGGCGAGCCCGGTGTTGCCGGCCTGTCCGCCGACGCGCAAATCGTCATGATCGACGACGGTTTCCGTGCCTGCCTTCGGCCATGGCGCGACCGGGCCGACGATCAGGTCGACATTGACGTTGCCGATCACCGCAAGCGGACGCATCACTCGCTCCTGGTAATCTTGGTGGAGCGCACGGGCGTGCCGGCATTGTCGACGCGGCTGTCGGCAAAGGCGATCATCAGGCGCTGCGCCACCGGCAGCATGGCGAAGATCGCGGCGAGACCCGAAGCCGGCTTGAAGGAGAGCGTGACCGCGCCCGCGACCGGCGATTGCCCGGATGCGTCGAAGATAACGAGCGGTGCGCCGGCCTCAACCACGGAAAGAGCCATCGCCGTCACCAATTCCGCAGTGGGGTCGTTGCCGCGAAACAGGATGACACCGATCTTCGGCCCGAGCATCTCCATCGGTCCATGCCGCAACTGGCCGCCCTCGAGCGAAAAGGAGGGCAGGCGCGACAGTTCGGTAAGACCAAGCGCCAGCGCTTCGGCCACGCCTTGCAGCCGGCGGCCCGAGGTGACGATGCTCGTCACCTTTTCCAGTGCTGCGAGCGCTTGCGTGATGTCGTTGTCCTGTGGCTGATCCAGCGCGCCAAGCGCGGCGCCTGGGTCCTCACCCAACGCAGCCATGATGGCCAGATGCAAGGCGAAGCTCACGGTCAGGCTGCGGGTGGCGGCGAAGGCCTGTTCGGTGCCGCCGGCGCCGATCAGGCAAGGCGCGGTGCGGGCGAGGAAAGAGCTGCCTTCCAGCGTCAAGCCGAAAACATTGGCAGCGCTGCCGGCCTCGGCAAACCATCTGACGACTTCGGCGCTCTCGCCGGACTGGGAGGTGATAAGCACCGTCCTGCCAGCGAGCGGCACCGGCTGGCCGAGCTGTTCGGACAGAGGCAGTGCCAGCGCATCGATGCCAAGCCCGCGATAGAGCGGTTCGACCGCGCGCCCGACGGCATGCGAGCCACCCATGCCGAGCAGCAGCAGACGCCCGGTCTTCCTGATTGAGTCGGCAACGTTTGCAGCCATGGCAGCATTGCTCCCGAACGAAGCACGCGCGTCCGAGTGCTGGCGCGCCATTTCGCGGTCGATGGCGGCCAGTCCGGCCGGCCGGGGTTTAGTTGCAGTCATTGTCATCCTTTCACACCACCGCTGGTCAGGCCCGAGATCAGTGCGCGCTGCATGACCAGGCCGATCAGCACCGGCGGCAAAGCGGCCAGCACGCCGGCGGTGGCGATCAGCCCGTAGTCGGAAACACGGCCGCCAGCCAGATCGGCGATGGCGACGGTCAAGGTCTTGGCGCGCTGGTCGGAGGTGAACAGCAGCGCATAGAAGAACTCGTCCCAGGCCAGCAGCACGGCAAACAGCGCTGACGTCGCCATTACGGGTGCTGCCAGCGGCAGCGTGATGATGCGCAGGGTCTGGAACAGGCCGGCGCCGTCGATCATCGCCGCGGCCTCGATCTCGCGCGGGATGGAATCGAAGCCGGATTTCATCAGCCAGGTGGTGAAGGGCGCCAGGATGGTCAAATAAACCAGCGCCAGGCCGAAGACATTGTTGAGCAGGCCAAGATGCGACAGGCCCATATAGAGCGGCACGGCGAGCGCCACCGGCGGCAGCATGTAGGTGGCGATGACCATCGACAGCGACCAGCCGATCGCCGGCGTGCGCGACACCGCCCAGCCAGAGGGAATCGCCAAGGCGAGGGCCGCCAGCGTCGCCATGCCGGCGATCTCCACGCTGTTGCGCAGCGACGAGGTGAAGGCGGCGCCAGCGCTGTTTTCAGCCGTCGACAGCAATGTCTGGTAACGTGAGAAGTCGGCTGCCTTCGGCCACCAGCGCAGCGGCTTGGCGGCGAGATCTGCGGCCGGCGATATGCTCATGATGAACAGCCAGGCGATGGGCGCCAGGATGATGGCGGCAAGCACCAGCGCGCAGGCATAGATGAAGATGGTGAAGGCGGGACTCCTGCGTTCCATCAGGCGGCACTCCCGGCGGTCTTCCTCACCAGCGCCGCATAGGCGACGGCGAGTACGGTGACGAGCAAGGTGACGATCAGCGCCAGCGACGCGCCGGAGCCGGCGCGCTGGAAGGAGAAGGCTTCCTGATAGACGAGGATCGACAGCGTACGTGTGCTGTTGGCCGGGCCGCCGCGGGTCATCACCCAGATGATGTCGAAGACCTTGAAGGCCTCGATGGTGCGCAGAACCAACGCCACCATCAGCGGGCCGGCGAGATAGGGCAGGATGACGAAGCGGAAGCGGTTGAATGGTCCCGCACCATCGACGAGCGAGGCGGCGGTGATGTCGCGCGGCACCGCCTGTAGGGCGGCGAGCGCGATCAGCGCCACCAGCGGAAAGTTCTTCCAGCAGTCGGCGACGATCAGGGCCGCCAGCGCCGTGCCCGGCTCACCCAGCCAGGAGCGGTAGGCGTCGATGAGATGCAGTTGCGTCAAGGCGGCGTTCAGCGCGCCATATTCGGGATTGTAGATCAGCCGCCACAGCGTGGCGTTGACCACGGTCGGCAATGCCCAGGGCAATATCATCAGGGCGCGCAGGACGGCGCGGCCGTGGAACTGCTGATTGAGCAGAAGGGCGGCGAGAACGCCAATCACCATTTCGGCGGCAACTGAAATGACCGCGAACAGCGTCGTGGTCACCAGCGTGCGCGAAAAGTTCGAGCTCGACAGCATGTTGGTGTAATTGTCGAAGCCGACGTAATTGCCGCCGGTGCCGACCAGCTTGGCATCGGTAAAGGACAAGTTGACCGTATCGACCAGCGGCCAGCCGATGACGGCGACCATGACCACGAGCAGCGGCAGCATCAGCAACCAGGCACGGGTCGTCATCCAGGTGCTCGACATCGGAGCAGCCTCTCTTCATTCATGATTTCAGACATAGCACGGGCGGCACAAGGCCGCCCGTGATCGGAGAAAACTGCTCAGAGGCCGCTGTTCTTCGCAGCTGTGTTCAGCGCATCTTCCGGCGAGGACTGGCCGAGCAGCGATTCCTGGATCGCCTGCTGCAGAGCGGTCGACAGCTCCTGGTACTTCGGCGTGGTCGGCCGCGGATACATGGCCGCCAGGCCAAGCTTGGCGGCGGCGATCAGCTCTTCCTGGCCCTTGGTAACGGCCGGGTCGTCATAGGACGAGGCCCAGATCGGCAGCGACAGCTTGGCATACTGGTTCTGTGTCGCCTGCGAGGTCATGTATTCGATGTATTTCCAGGCCTCGTCCGGATGCTTCGAGACCGCGGTGACGCCAAGGCCCATCGAGCCGTTGACGGCCGACACGTCGCTGATGCCGGTGACGCCCGGCGCCGGCACGACGCCGACCTTGCCCACGACCTTCGAGTCCTTTGGATCGTTGGCCATGTTGTACATGTAGGTCCAGTTCAGCGCGAAGGCGGCGTCGCCGTTTTCAAAGACCTTGCGCACGTCCTCTTCCAGGAATTCCTTGGAATTCGGATTGGTGAGGCCGGACTTGTAGCTGTCGACCATGTATTTCAGCGCCGAGAGGCCGCCGCCATTCTGGAAGTCCGGCTTGCCGTCCTTGAGGAAGTCGCCGCCATAGGCGCTGACCAGCGTGGTGTAGTCGCAGATCGCGGCTTCGGCCTGCGACCAGCTCCAGGCGATCGGCGTCTTCAGCAGGCCCTTGTCCTGGATGATCTTGGCCTGCGCGCCGAGCTCTTCCCAGGTCTTCGGCGGCGCCTTGATGCCGGCCTTTTCCAGTATTTCCTTGTTGTAGAACAGATATTTGGTGTCGAGGATCCACGGCATGCCATAGTACTTGCCGTCATACTGGACCGTGGTCCAGGCACCGGGCAGCACGCCCTTCTTCATGTCGTCGGTGATCTTCGACGACACGTCGACCAGCACCTTGTTGGTGGCGTATTCGGCCGGCCAGATAACGTCGAACAGCACGACGTCGTAGCCGCCGCCCGACCCCTGGGCCAGCACGGTCTTGTCGTGCAGGCCTTCATAGGGGACGAATTCGAGATTGACCTTGACGTCCGGGTTGGCCTTGGTGAAGGCGTCCGTCATGGCGCGCACGTCGGCCTCGCTGTAGGCGGCCTGCGCCATGAACAGCGCGTTGAGCGTCGTTTCGGCGAAGGCGTGGGGAACGAGCAGTCCTCCGGCGAAGACCGTGCCGACCAGTGTTTTGGTGATTGTCTTAAGCATCTTCTTCTCCCATTTCCGGTGTTGACGGGCCGGCAATGCGGGCTTGTCGCATCGTCTTCCCGGATCGCTGTCGCGTGACCTGATGGTTACCCGGCTGACCAGTGGCGATGGGCCTGGGGGCCTTAGCCATCTTGTTTTAGGTCGGTCGGCTCGCATTAAGTCAACTCGCTTGACTTAATTAGTCGATCAATATTCTAATGGAGTCAAGAGGGGAAACGCCGATGGACGACATCAGCCCGATCCGCGCCAAAAGCGGCACCAACCAGGAAGGCACCAGCGCGCACAACCGCCGTGTCATGATCGAGGCGCTGCGTCTGAACGGCGCGCTGTCGCGGGCCGATCTGGCGCGGGCGACGCAGCTCACCAAGCAGGCCGTCTCCAACATCATCGAGGATCTCGAAAGCGACGGCCTGGTCGTCGCGCTCGATGCGGTGCGCAAGGGCCGAGGACAGCCGTCGACCCCCTACCGGCTGGTGCCCGAGGGCGCCTTCGCCATCGGCCTGCACATCGACCGCCATCTGACACGCGCGGTCGCCGTCGACCTGATGGGCAGCGTGCAGGCGCGGGCCGAGGCGAACCTGCCTTTCGATGAGCCGTCGAAGGGCGTCGAGATCATCCTCGAGCTGATCGCTGGTGTCCGCCGCGATCTGGCCGGCATTTCGGCCCAGTCGGAAAAGCGGCTGGTCGGTCTCGGCGTCGCCATGCCCGGCCCTTTCGGTCTGAAGGATTCCGACGACAAATGGATGATGCCGGCCTGGCAGAAATTTCCGCTGCTGGAGACGCTGGCCAGAGGCACGGGGCTGAATGTCGGCCTGCAGAACGATGCCGCTGCCTGCGCCACGGCGGAGCGCATCGTCGGCGCCGCACACGGCGTCGACCACGCGGTCTGCCTCTATGTCGGCTACGGCATCGGCGCCGGACTGATCCTCAATGGCGAACTCTACAGCGGCGGCCATGGCAATGCCGGCGAAATCGGCATGGCGCTGCTGGCGCCGGCCGGCCCCGGCTCGACGCCGCTCGAGCACCGCGCCTCGCTGGCCTCGCTCTACCAGCATCTCGGCCTCAACCCGGCGGACAGCGACATCTACGAACAGATGAACGCTCTGGTGCTGGCCGGGGATCCGAAGATGATGGCCTGGATCGATGGTGCGGCGCATGATCTGCGCTGGAGCGTGCATCTCATCGAGACGATCTTCGACCCGCAGACCGTCATCCTGACCAGCGGCGCGCCGGAGGCACTGGCGCGCCGGCTTGTCGAGGCGATGCACCCGCTGCTGCCGTCGATCGCCGACCGGCCCGGAAGGATGCTGCCTCGCCTTCAGCTTGGCACCACCGATCCCTGGTCGATCGCGCTTGGTGCGGCCGCGGCGCCGATCAGCCGCGCCTTCGATCCGCTGTTCTCGGCAATCCTGAAGACAAGTCCCGGCGCTGCATGAGGGAGAGCGGGCGCCGAGGGCAAAGGCCTTTCTGGCGTCACACAGGGTTCATCGACCGGACATAGCGTCTTTTCCAGTTCTTTGCTGCAATGCAATAGGAGTGGGACATGGTGGACATAATTTCCAGTGAGGCGGGCATTCCGAGACCGGATCATCCGCTGGATAGTTCGGGCAGCGCCAAGTGGTTCCTGCCGGCCTTCGGCGTGCTGGTGCTGGTCGGCATCGTCTATGTCGGCTATGCGCTGAGCCAGGATCTGGCGGTGGCCAAGACCGTGCCGTGGATCCTGCTCGGCATCGCCCTGCTGATCGCGCTCGGCTTCGAATTCGTCAACGGTTTCCATGACACCGCCAATGCGGTGGCGACCGTCATCTACACGCGCTCCCTGCCGGCCGAATTCGCCGTCATGTGGTCCGGCGCCTTCAATTTCCTCGGCGTTCTCACCTCCAGCGGCGCGGTCGCCTTCGGCATCCTGTCGCTGCTGCCGGTCGAACTGATCCTGCAGGTCGGTTCCTCCTCCGGCTTTGCCATGGTGTTCGCGCTGCTGGTCGCCGCCATCCTGTGGAATCTCGGCACCTGGTTCCTCGGCCTGCCGGCCTCGAGCTCGCACACGATGGTCGGCTCGATCATCGGCGTCGGCCTCGCCAACCAGTTCATGGCCCCGGCCGGCAGCGCCACCAGCGGCGTCGACTGGTCGCAGGCGACCAATGTCGGCATCACCCTCTTGGTGTCGCCGATCATCGGCTTCTTCGCCGCCGCGATCCTGCTCTATGCGATGAAACTGCTGGTCCGCAATCCGGCGCTCTACGAGGCACCGAAAGGCAACGCGCCGCCGCCATGGTGGATCCGCGGCCTGCTGATCTTCACCTGCACCGGCGTCAGCTTCGCGCATGGCTCCAATGACGGGCAGAAGGGCATGGGCCTGATCATGCTGATCCTGATCGGCGTCGTGCCGACGGCCTATGCGCTGAACCGTACGCCCGACATCAACTATCTCGAGGCCTACAAGGCGGCTTCGGTCAACGTCGAGACCGCGCTGGGCAAATATGCGAAGCCCGGTGTCACAGTCGCCGATGCCAAGGCTGCGAAGGCGGCCGTCCAGGATGCCGTGCGCACCCGGACCTGGAGTGACCAGACGACTGTTGCGCTGCAGACCTACATCCACAACACCACCGCTTCGCTGCAGCCCTACGCATCGGTCGATAATGTGCCGACCGATCTGGTCAGCAACGCCCGCAACGACATCTACCTGATCGGCGAGGCGCTCAAGCTGATCGACAAGAAGAAGCTGCTGCCGATGCAGGACGCCGACCTGAAGGCAGTCACCGACTACCACAAGGCCGTCGACAACGCGACGAAGTTCATCCCGATCTGGGTGAAGGTCGCGGTTGCGCTGGCGCTGGGCCTCGGCACCATGGTTGGCTGGAAACGCATCGTCGTCACGGTCGGGGAGAAGATCGGCAAGAGCCATCTGACCTATGGCCAGGGTGCGGCGGCCGAACTCGTGGCGATGGTGACCATCGGCATGGCCGACCGGCTCGGTCTGCCGGTGTCGACAACCCATGTTCTGTCATCGGGGGTCGCTGGAACGATGGCCGCCAACGGCTCGGGCCTGCAATGGTCGACGGTGCGCAACCTTTTGCTGGCCTGGGTTCTGACCCTGCCATGCTCGATCGCGCTGGCCTTCACGCTGTTCATCGTCTTCCGCCAGGTGTTCTGAGCGGAGCATACAAGCTCTCAGCAAGAGGCAGCGCCGGCGACCGGCGCTGCCTCTTTCTTTGAACGAACACTGTGTTCAAGAGGCGAGGACGTATTCGTTTCTGGTGACGTGGAACATACCTAGGAAATTGGCCAGAACGTCGATCGCTTCGTCATCCACGGGCGAAGCAAGGAGCGTAGCGACGCGGCGCAGACCCGAGGATCCATGCCGCGACCGAGCGCCGCCACGGTTCAGAATTCTGCTCCGCCGCACTCCAAGGCTAAGGTCGCGGAATGGATCCCAGGGTCTCCGCGACGGAGCTTCGCTCCTGCTTCGCCCAGGGATGACGAAGTTTAGAAGCCTCGGCCAGTCTCAAACGTTGGCGACGGCCCTCAAACGAATCCTGGCTCACACCACTGAACCGTAGAGAGGCAACGGCTTCGCCAGTCTACGTCGGATCTTCCCTGTGCAGATCGTGGATGGTAACGCCGTCAGCGTTGGCCGGCAGCGTCAGCCATTTGCGATGGCGCAAGGTGCGCTGCGTGTCTTCCAGGCCGGTTTCCCAATGCTCGCGCATCGAGGTGCCGGAGAACTCGTAGTCCTTGGCGTGACCTTCATAGCCCTTGTGCTGGTAGATCAGGTGCACGATGTTGACTAGGCCGGCGTCCGAATAGTCGGCGATCAGCGCCTCTTCCGCCGGCGTCAGCTGGTCCTTGGGCACGCGCTTGAGCGCGTCGAGCAGGTGCATCTTCAGGCCATGGATGCGTTTGAAATTGTCGGTGTTCTGGCGCGTGCGGCTGGAATACATGATGTCCTTGTGGCGCGACAGCACGTCGGGCATGCTGCGCGGCAGCACGCCGCGGGCGCTGAACAGGTCGACCTGGAACACCAGCGACGAGCGGTCCTCTTCCTGGTCGAGCAGATATTGCAGCGGCGTGTTGGAGACGATGCCGCCGTCCCAATAATACTCGCCTTCGATACGGACCGACGGGAAGGCCGGCGGCAACGCGCCACTGGCCATGATGTGCTCGGGCCCGATGCGCACTTTGTCGGTGTCGAAATAGACGAAATTGCCGGTCCGCACGTTGACCGCGCCGACGCTCAGCCGCTTCTTGCCGTCGTTGAGGATGTCGAAATCGATCAGGCTCTCCAGCGTGTCCTTCAATTCGGCGGTGTCATAGAAGCTGGTGGCGCCCTCGGCGCCCGGCTGTTCGAACCAGGGGTTGGGATTGCGCGGCTTGAAGAAGCCGGGCTGGCCCATCGTCATCGTCATCCAGGATGAGGTGCGGTTGCGGATGTCGCGGTAGATGTCGCCTTCAGGCGTGTAGGACCAGATCTTGCGGCCCGAAATGGTCTGCCAGAACTGTTCGAGGCGCTGCAGGCGGCGGCTCGGTTCGTTGCCGGCGATGATCGAGGCATTGATGGCGCCGATCGACACGCCGGACAGCCAGCTCGGCTCGCAGCCGGCATCGGCCAGCGCCTGGTAGACGCCGGCCTGGTAGGCGCCAAGCGCGCCGCCGCCCTGGAACACCAGGGCGACGCGGTCATACTGCGCCGAGATTTCCGCGATGGTGGCGGCGGCTTCCTTGTTTCGGTGGCGTTCAAGCACGAATTCTCTCCGGCTGGGTTGTGCTGGTTGCGAGCCGGCTGTGCTCACTGAGATAGTCGTGGACGACCTCGCCCAACCCAAGCGTCAGATCGGCTTTGAAGTGGACGGCGGAGACGATGTCGAGCACTGGCAGCTTCGCCAGGTCGGCCATGACGTGGGGCCGAAGGTCGAGTGCCGCGGGCGCCGTCCAGGCTTCCTTCAGCGCGATGTCGGTGAGGTAATAGCGCACCAACTCGCAGATGCGCGGCGTGCCGTCGACATGCGGAATGATCTTGATCAGGAAATTGGGGGCGGCAAGTGCTGCGAGCACGGAATCGTGATCGGCTTCGCGATGCTTGTAGCCCATCGTGCCAGTGGCGCACAGGACGCTGCCATAGTGCAGCGTGCCGACGATCACCTCGCCTTCATGGACGATCTTGGGATTGGCCAGCTTCTTGGGAAAGCCCCAAAGCTCACGGCCGCCGGCGATCGGCGCGTCGTCGTCGAGATACATCGAATGGACGTAGCCGCCATGCTGGCCCTTGTACTTCACCGGGATAACCTGGCCGGTCTCGGTATAGTCACCGAAGCCCGTGGAGTCCGGCATGCGGATGAATTCGTACTTGACCAGCGGCTCGTCGATTTCCAGCGGCGCCGGCACCACGGCCTCGAGCGCCTCGCGCGTCGTGCGATAGGTGATGATGATGTATTCGCGGTCGAAGAAACGGTAGGGGCCGGGCGGGAAGGACGGATTGGTCAGCGGCATCGCATAGGCGCGCTTCACGACATCGGCGATTTCCAAGCTTCTCACCCACTGGTTCAGGAACGATCTATACGAGACGTGCAGGCGGATTATGTTGCACGGCAGCATGACAGTGCCATGTCACGCCGCGCCAGTGCCAGCTTCAAGACGCTCGCAAAGGATCACAACATTGTAATCGCAATGACATATGGTCATGCCATTGTTATGGTGCGGTGCACAAACCATGTGCGCCAATAGCTCCTTCACTTGTCGCGAGATCATCATGGGTTCCCTGTCCTCCAAGAATGCCCTCGTCACCGGCTCGACCAGCGGTATCGGCCTGGCCATCGCCCGCGCCTTCGCCGCCGAAGGCGCCAATGTCACCATCAATGGTCTCGGCGACCCGGCGGCCATCGAGCAGGAGC
Source organism: Mesorhizobium sp. CNPSo 4671 (assembly GCF_057784245.1). Taxonomy (NCBI): domain Bacteria; kingdom Pseudomonadati; phylum Pseudomonadota; class Alphaproteobacteria; order Hyphomicrobiales; family Phyllobacteriaceae; genus Mesorhizobium; species Mesorhizobium sp. CNPSo 4671. The sequence goes on from NZ_JBWLUW010000007.1 coordinate 388,815, forward strand.
GCGCGGGCATCGAGAAGGATTTCGGCGTCAAGTGCCGCTACTCCGACGCCAATATGATGGATGGCGCGGCAGTGAGCGCCATGGTGCATGACGCCGAGGCGGCATTCGGCAGCCTCGATATACTGGTCAACAATGCCGGCATCCAGCATGTCGCGCCGATCGAGGAGTTTCCCGACGACAAGTGGGAAGCTATCATCCGCATCAATCTTCTCGCGGCCTTCTATGCCATCAAGGCGGTGGTGCCCGGCATGAAGGCTCGCAAATGGGGCCGCATCATCAACACGGCTTCCGCGCATGCTCTGGTCGCCTCGCCGTTCAAGTCGGCCTATGTCTCGGCCAAGCACGGCATTGCCGGCCTGACCAAGACCGTGGCGTTGGAAGTTGCGCAGGACGGCATCACCGTCAACGCCATCGCGCCCGGCTATGTCTGGACGCCGCTGGTCGAGAAGCAGATCCCCGACACGATGAAGGCGCGCGGCATGACCGAGGAACAGGTGAAGCACGACGTGCTTCTGGCTGCACAGCCGACGAAGGAATTCGTCACCGTGGAAGAACTTGCCGCGCTGACGCTGTTCCTGTGCTCGGATGCCGCCAGGCAGATCACCGGCACGACCTTGCCGATGGACGGCGGCTGGACGGCACAGTAGAGGGTCAGTCGAGGCGTCGCATTTTCCGGCTGGCGTCACGCGGCGCCGGCGGGAAGGGTACGGTCAGGTCCATGAAAATCATCCAGCTCTCCGATCCGCATCTGATGGCGCCGGGTGGCCTGCTGTACGGCTCCGATCCGCTGGCGAGGCTGGAGGCCTGCCTTGCCGACATCGGCCAGAACCATGCCGACGCCGAACTGGTGGTGATCTCAGGCGACCTGACCAATGATGGCGAGCGCGCCGCCTATGCGGCGTTGCGGGAGAGGCTGGCGCGATTGTCGCCGCCCTGCCGGCTGATGCTCGGCAACCATGACGATCGGGCGCTTTTCCTTGAAATGTTTCCCGAGGCCCCGGCCGAGCAAGGGTTCGTGCAGAGCGCCTTCGACGGCAGCGAGGGCCGGCTGATCCTACTCGACACGCTGGACAGCGGCCAGGTCGGGGGCAAGCTGTGTGCGGCGCGGCTGGACTGGCTGGACGAAAAGCTCAGGGAAGCGCACGGCCCAGCCTTCCTGTTCATGCACCACCCGCCCTTCCGGATACACATGCCGGAGCTCGATGAGGTCAGGCTCGCCGACGCCGATGCCTTCCACGACGTGCTGTCGGGCCACGGCAATGTCCGCCACATCTTCGCCGGCCACGTCCACCGGCTGATCGCCGGCAGCTGGCGCGGCATTCCCGTCAGCACGCTGCGCAGCACCAACCACCAGACCGCGCTCGATTTTTCCCAGAGCTGGAGCCTGGGCCACGAGCCGCCGGCCTATGCCGTGATCTTCATCGATGCGGATGGCGTCATCGTGCACTTTCATGATTTTCCGGTGCCGCCAGTGTCGGATCGAGTCCCGTAGAGGTCTCCCACTCCGGGACGAGACGAGGGGTCGTCGCGACCCATTGACCGCGCCAACTCCCGTGCATCTCCCTTGCGCCGAGGATCATATCCCTGCGGTCGCCCGCTTGTGCACCGTCCGCAAGGTAGCCGTGCTTCGCGGCGCCTTTTTGGGCTCACACGCGGTCTCCGAGAAAGGCGCCAAAAAGCATGTGAAATTGGACATTAGTCTTGACAGAAATACAGATGTTCAATACCCGTCAAGCGAATGAACAAGCCTGCAATGTGGGAGGAATGAGCGGTATGGCTTCCAATATTTCGTTGACGGGCCTTGCCCGCGATCTCGATGAGCGCGGCAAGTCGGGCAAGCCCATCCGCATCGGCCTGATCGGCTCCGGCGAGATGGGAACCGACATCGTCACCCGCGTCGCCCATATGTCCGGCATCGAGATCGGTGCGATCTCGGAATTGAACCTGCCGGCCGCCAGCAGGGCCGTGGACATCGCCTTCCAGGAGACCGGCCATGCGCGCGAAGTGTCGAACGCTTCGGCGATGACGGCTGCCATGGAGGCCGGCAAGGTGGCGGTCACCAACGACGCCAGCCTGGTCATCAACAATGACTTGATCGACGTCGTCATCGACGCCACGGGAGTTCCCGCCGTCGGTGCCGAGATCGGCTTGCGCGCCATGGAGCATGGCAAGCACCTGGTGATGATGAACGTCGAGGCCGATGTCACCATCGGCGCCTATCTGAAGAGCGAGGCCGACCGGCTCGGCGTCACCTATTCGCTGGGCGCAGGCGACGAGCCGTCCTCCTGCATGGAGCTGATTGAATTCGTCTCGGCGATGGGTCATCCGATTGTTGCCGCCGGCAAGGGCAAGAACAACCCGCTCAACATCGACGCCACGCCGCCCGCCTATGAGGAAGAGGCCAAGCGCCGGCACATGAATGTGCGCATGCTGGTCGAATTCGTCGACGGTTCGAAGACCATGGTTGAGATGGCGGCGATCGCCAACGCCACCGGCCTGGTGCCCGACAAGGCCGGCATGCATGGCCCGGCCGCCACTCTCGGTGAACTGTCGAAAGTGCTGGTGCCTGAAAAGGATGGCGGCGTGCTGTCCAGGGTCGGCGTCGTCGACTATTCGATCGGCAAGGGCGTCGCACCCGGCGTCTTCGTCGTCGCCGACATGTCGCATCCGCGCATTTCGGAGCGCATGGAAGATCTGAAGATGGGCAAGGGCCCGTATTTCACCTTCCACCGCCCCTATCACCTGACGTCGCTCGAAGTGCCGCTGACCTGCGCCCGCGTCGTGCTCTACGGCAAGGCCGACATGGTGCCGCTGGCCAAGCCGGTGGCCGAAGTCGCCGCCGTGGCTAAGAAGGACATGCAGCCCGGCGAGAAGCTCGATGCGATCGGCGAGTATTGCTACCGCGCCTGGATCATGACGGCGCCGGAAGCGCGCGCCGCCAAGGCCATTCCCTGCGGCCTGCTGCAGGGCGGCTCGGTGACGGCGCCGATCAAGAAGGGCGAACTCATCACCTATGCCAATGCCGCCCCGGCTCCGGCTTCCAAGATCGCCGAACTGCGCGCCCGCCAGGACAAGCTCGTCTACGGAACCGTGGAGGCGTGATCATGGCCGGAGCCAGCAAAGCCGTCGCCGACAGTCGCGCCAACCTGCCTTTCGTCTATCGCCAGTACAGCGCCGAGCAGCTCAAGCAGGTGCTCTACAAGATGTATCTCATCCGCCGCTTCGAAGAGGGCGCGGAGGACAGCTACACGCGTGGCCTGATCCACGGCACGATGCATCTGTCGATCGGCCAGGAAGCCAGCGCCATGGGCATCTGCATGCCGCTTGGCGAGGATGACCAGATCACCTCGACGCATCGCGGCCATGGCCACTGCATCGCCAAGGGGGCCGAGGTCAAGCGCATGTTCGCCGAGTTCTTCGGCAAGACCGCGGGCTACTGCAAGGGCCGGGGCGGCTCGATGCACATTGCCGATGTCGCCAAGGGCAATCTCGGCGCCAACGGCATTGTCGGCGGCGGCATTCCGATCGCGGTCGGCGCAGCGCTCTCCTCCAAGATGATGAAGACCGGCAAGGTCGTCGTGTCCTTCTTCGGCGACGGCGCCAACAATGAGGGCGCCTTCCACGAGGCGCTCAACATGGCGGCGGTCTGGAAGCTGCCTGTCATTTTCGTCTGCGAGAACAATGGCTACGGCATGTCGACCTCGACCGCCCGCTCGACCGCGGTCAAGAACATCGCCGATCGCGCCGCCGCCTATTCGATGCCTGGCGTGATCGTCAACGGCAACATTTTTTCGGAGGTCGCCGAGGCGTCCTACAGGGCTGTCGAGCGTGCCCGTGCGGGTGAGGGGCCGACACTGATCGAATCCAAGACCTACCGCCATCGTGGCCATTCCAAGAGCGACCGCAACCGCTATCGCACCAAGGAAGAGATCGAGGACTGGATGGCGAACCGCGACCCGATCACGCTGTTCGAAGACGAATTGCGGGAATTCGGCTTCATCGACGACAAGGGCATCGAGGCCATTCGCAGTGAGGTGGCGCAGGAGATCGCCGACGGCATCGAGTTCGCCAAGGCGAGCCCATCGCCTGACGTCAGCGAGACCGGGAATTACGTGTATACGGAGCAGGCGTGATGGACGCGATGGTGCGTGAACTGAGCTACGCCCAGGCGATCCAGGAAGCCATGGCGATCGCCATGGACATGGACGAACGCGTCTTCCTGATGGGCGAGGACATCGGCGTCTATGGCGGCGCCTTCCAGGTGACCGGCGATCTGGTCGAGCGCTTCGGCACGGAGCGCGTCATCGATACGCCGATTTCGGAGCTGGGCGGTGCAGGCGTCGCTGTAGGTGCGGCCCTCACCGGCATGCGGCCGATCTTCGAATTCCAGTTCTCCGATTTCGCCACGCTCGCCATGGAGCAGATCGTCAACCAGGCGGCCAAGATGCGCTTCATGCTGGGCGGCGAGGTTTCGGTGCCCGTGGTGATGCGCTTTCCCGCCGGCTCCGGCACGGGTGCTGCCGCGCAGCACAGCCAGAGCCTGGAAGCCTGGCTCGGCCATGTGCCGGGTCTGAAGGTTATCCAGCCGGCGACACCCTACGATGCCAAGGGCATGCTTCTGGCGGCGGTCGCCGATCCCGATCCGGTGATGATCTTCGAGCACAAGCTGCTCTACAAGATGAAGGGTCCGGTGCCCGAAGGCTATTACACCGTGCCGATCGGCAAGGCCGACATCCGCCGCGAGGGCCGCGATCTCACCATCGTCGCCACCTCGATCATGGTGCAGAAGGCGCTCGATGCCGCCGCCACGCTGGAAGCCGAAGGCATCGACGTCGAAGTCGTCGACCTCCGGACCATCCGGCCGATGGACAAGCAGACCGTCATCGACAGCGTCAAGAAGACGTCGCGGCTGATGTGCGTCTACGAAGCGGTCAAGACGCTGGGCATCGGCGCCGAGGTCAGCGCCATGATCGCCGAGAGCGAGGCGTTCGACTATCTCGATGCGCCGATCGTGCGGCTGGGCGGCGCCGAGACGCCGATCCCCTACAATCCGGAGCTGGAAAAAGCCACGGTACCGCAGGTTCCCGACATCATCACCGCCGCGCGCGACCTCGTCAAAGGGGTTCGCTGAGACATGCCGACCGAAGTCATCCTTCCCAAGGTCGACATGGACATGGCGACCGGACAGATTTCGCGCTGGTTCGCCGAGGAAGGCGCCCGGGTCAAGAAGGGCGAAGTGCTGTTCGAGATCGAGACCGACAAGGCGGCGATGGAGATCGATGCGCCGGCCAGCGGCGTGCTGCGCGATGTGACCGGCAAGGAAGGCGTCGACATTCCGGTCGGCGCGCCGGTTGCGTGGATTTATGCCGACGGCGAGGTCTATGGGGCCAAGCAAGACGCGGCGCCAATCTCCCCCCTTGTGGGGGAGATGTCGACGAAGTCGACAGAGGGGGGCGCTGTCCCGCCAACGTTGCATTCTGTCACGCCCCTCTCTGCCCTGCCGGGCATCTCCCCCACAAGGGGGGAGATTGGCCAATCGCCGTCGGGCGCCCGCGCCACCCCGCTTGCCCGACGTCTGGCCCGTGAGGCAGGACTGGCCCTTGCCAGCATCATCGGCACCGGCCCGCATGGCCGTGTGGTGAAGGCTGATGTCGATGCCGCGATTGCCGGCGGCGGCGCCAAGGCAGCACCCGCGGCCAAGGCTCCGGCTGCCGCGCCGGTTGCCGCCTCCGCTCCGGCAGTGAAGCCGATGTCGGACGATC
>NZ_JBWLUW010000061.1:0-1090 GCF_057784245.1 Mesorhizobium sp. CNPSo 4671
AGATAGAGCACGTCCTTGTAGCGCGACAGTTCGCGCGCGATGCGCTCGATCTGCTCTTCGAGCTTGAGCACCTGGTTGGCATAGCGCGGCGCTTCCGAAAGCGCACGCACCAGGGTCTTTTCCTGCTCCTTCGAAATCGTGCCGCGTGCCACGCCGGCGCGCACCGCGAGCGACGCCAGCACCGAGAGTTGGCAGGTAAAAGCCTTGGTCGAGGCGACGCCGATCTCGGGGCCGGCCAGTGTGGGCAGCACGACGTCGGATTCGCGCGCCATGGTCGATTCCCGCACATTGACGACGGCGCCGATCTTCATGCCGGCCTTGCGGCAGTAGCGCAGCGAGGCCAGCGTGTCGGCGGTCTCGCCCGATTGCGAGATGAAGAAGGCGGCGTCATTGGCCGACAGCGGCATCTCGCGATAGCGGAACTCCGAGGCGACATCGATGTCGACCGGCAGCCTTGCATAGCGCTCGAACCAGTATTTGCCGATCAGGCCGGCGAGATAGGCGGTGCCGCAGGCCGAGATCGCCAGCCGGCCGATCTTGGCGAAGTCGAATGGCAGGTCGAGCGGCTTCGAGACACCGGAGACGAAATCCACATAATGCGCCAGCGTGTGCGAGATCACTTCCGGCTGTTCATGGATTTCCTTCTCCATGAAATGGCGCCGGTTGCCCTTGTCGACCATGAAGGAGGTCGACAGCGACTGCTGGCGCTTGCGCTCGACCTTCTTGCCGTCGATGTCGAAGATGGCGACGCTGTCGCGGCGCACCACCGCCCAGTCGCCGTCTTCGAGATAGGTGATGGAATTGGTGAACGGCGCCAGCGCGATGGCGTCCGATCCCAAGAACATCTCGCCATCGCCATGGCCGACGGCCAGCGGCGGGCCGTTGCGGGCGCCGACGATCAGGTCCTCGTCACCCTTGAACATGATGGCCAGCGCAAAGGCGCCTTCCAGCCGCTTCAGCGCCTGGTGCGCGGCCTCGACCGGCTTCAGCCCCCTGGCCAACTCGCGCGCCACCAGATGCGCCACGACCTCGGTGTCGGTCTGCGAGGAGAAGGAATAGCCGTCGCGGACCAGTTCGTCGCGCAGCTCGG
>NZ_JBWLUW010000062.1:0-1021 GCF_057784245.1 Mesorhizobium sp. CNPSo 4671
CCCCTAATTCAGGCAGATCCCGAACTTGCACGATTAATCTCAGCAGACGAGTCTAGGCAGCGAAGCCAGGTAGAATTGATCGCCCCGAAGAATTACATGAGTAACGCGGTCCGCCAAGCGATGGCATCGATGGTGGTATTCACCACCGTTGAGGGCTATCCGGGGAAACGGTATCACGCTGGTGTCGAAAACGTCGATGCCATTGAACGCCTTGCCATAGAGCGAGCCAAGGCGATGTTCGGTGCGGGACACGCAAATGTGCAGCCCCATTCTGGTAGCCAAGCTAACCAGGCAGTGTACTTCGCTTTACTCACGCCCGGAGACACAGTGTTGAGTATGGACCTTTCCTCAGGGGGGCACTTGAGCCACGGGTTCAAGTCCAACTTGTCCGGTCGCTGGTTCAAAACAATATCATACGGGACAACACCTGAGGGGTTCATCGACTACGATACGATGGAACAGCTCGCTCGCGAGCATCGTCCCAAGCTCATTATTGTAGGCGGCTCATCCTATCCTCGTGCTATCGATTTTCCTAAGGTATCAAAAATCGCTGCGGAAGTTGGCGCAGTCACACTCGCCGATGTATCCCACTTTTCCGGACTGATTGCTGCAAAAGAGTATCCAAGCCCATTTCCTCACATGGACCTGGTAACCACAACGACGAACAAAAATCTACGCGGGCCGAGGGGAGGGCTGATAATGTCTCGCGACGCGGCTTTAGGTAAGAAAATCGATTCCGCGGTATTCCCCGGCATTCAAGGCGGGCCGCTGCCCGACGTTATTGCCGCCAAGGCCGTCTGTTTCGGTGAGGCCCTTAAGCCCGAGTTTACCGAATACGCTAGACGGGTACTGAGCTGCGCGCGAACTCTGGCGGGCGGCTTGAGCGCACGTGGGTTCAAAATCGTCACAGGGGGGACAGATACGCCATTCACGATGGTTGACCTCAGAACGCGTGGGCTGACGGGCGATGTCGCGCAGAAGGCATTAGAAGCTCATGGCGTGACAACGAACCGCAATCTTG
>NZ_JBWLUW010000063.1:0-993 GCF_057784245.1 Mesorhizobium sp. CNPSo 4671
CCACAGCATGCAACACAGTGAACCGGGAGGCGGGAGGGCGGGAGGGTATCGAAGCCTGCAGGGCCATGGCAGCTCGGGTGGCGCAGCTTGATAATGCGCTGATCAGCCAAATCGAACCCAGGGCGCTTGCGCTCTTGTCATCATCGTTCGGACGGCATCCCCGGATGGCGGATTGCCGCAATGGCGTGATCAGGATCGCCAAGGTCTGTCGCGACGACAGACGCATACTTAAAAAGCTCAACAGTCAAAGTCTGGCGCTGCTGGTGAACGGTTTGAGCAAGTGGCCGAAGGACTGTCGCGACGCCATAGTTGCAATCGCCAGTGAGGTCCATCACCGCGCCGACCAGCTCTCTGGTTTCATTCCGCAGGATTTGTCGACGTTGGTGAACGGCCTCTGTAAATGGCCGCAAGAGGAGAACATCCGTCCCGCCGCGCTCGCAATCGCCGGTGAGATCTGCCGCCGCACCAATCAGCTCGCTGACTTTAACGCCCAGGCATTGTCGAACCTGGTGAACGGCTTTAGCAAGTGGCCGCAAGCGGCAGAGTGCCGCCACGCCGCAACCGTTGTCAGCGGCGAGCTGCTTCGTCGCGGCCGACTCTCTGATTTCAGCAGTCAGAATCTTGCGACCCTGGTGAATGGCATGAGCAAGTGGCCGCAAGAGGAGAACACGCGTCGCGCCGCGCTCGCGATCGCCGGGGAGGTTAGTCGCCGCGTTGACGAGCTCTCTGGTTTTAATCCGCAGGAACTTTCGAACCTGGTGAACGGCTTCAGCAAGTGGCCGCATATGGAGAGCTTGCACGGTGCCTCAATCGCGATCGCTGGCGAGCTGCTTCGCCGTTCCGACCAACTCTCTGAATTTACTCCGCAGGAGATGTCGAACCTGGCAAACGGCTTCAGCAAGTGGCCGGAAGCCGCGGAGTGTCGCGAGGCTATAGCCCTGATCGCCGGTGAGATGCTTCGCCGTTCCGACCAACTCTCGGACTTTACTCCGC
>NZ_JBWLUW010000064.1:0-930 GCF_057784245.1 Mesorhizobium sp. CNPSo 4671
AAGCCGTTTGCCAGGTTAGCCAGGGTCTGCGGAGTAAATTCAGAGAGTTGGTCGGCACGGCGAAGCACCTCACCGGCGATCGTGGCTGTGGCCTCGCGACAACCCGCCTGTTCCGGCCACTTGCTGAAGCCGTTTGCCAGGTTAGCCAGGTTCTGCGGAGTAAATTCAGAGAGTTGGTCGGCACGGCGAAGCACCTCACCGGCGATCGTGGCTGTAGCTTCGCGACAAGCCGCCGCTTCCGGCCACTTGCTGAAGCCGTTCACCAAGTTCCCCATGTCCTGCGGATTAAAACCAGAGAGCCGGCCGGCGCGGCGGCAGACCTCACTGGCGATCATGCCTATTGTCTCGCGACACGCCACCGCTTCCGGCCACTTGCTGAAGCCGTTCACCAGGTTCGAAAGTTTCTGCGGATTAAAACCAGAGAGCTCGTCAACGCGGCGACTAACCTCACCGGCGATCGTGAGCGCGGCGTGACGCGTGTTCTCCTCTTGCGGCCACTTGCTCATGCCATTCACCAGGGTCGCAAGATCCTGACTGCTGAAATCAGAGAGTCGGCCGCGACGAAGCAATTCGCCGCCGACAACGGTTGCGGCGTGGCGGCACTCTGCCGCTTGCGGCCACTTGCTGAAGCCGTTCACCAGGTTCGAAAGTTCCTGCGGAGTAAACTCAGAGAGTTGGTCGGAACGGCGAAGCACCTCACCGGCGATCGTGGCTGTAGCCTCGCGACAAGCCGCCGCTTCCGGCCACTTGCTGAAACCGTTCCCCAGATTAGCCAGGTTCTGCGGAGTAAAGTCCGAGAGTTGGTCGGAACGGCGAAGCATCTCACCGGCGATCAGGGCTATAGCCTCGCGACACTCCGCGGCTTCCGGCCACTTGCTGAAGCCGTTTGCCAGGTTCGACATCTCCTGCGGAGTAAATTCAGAGAGTTGG
>NZ_JBWLUW010000065.1:0-914 GCF_057784245.1 Mesorhizobium sp. CNPSo 4671
GGCCCGGTTACGATGTGATCGCGCAGCCATTCGACCGGCCAGCGCAACGCGTTTCGGTAAAGTCGCGGACATTCAAGCGCGGTGCCGCCTATGTCGGCTACAACGACTACGACCAATTCGATTGGCTGGCGATTGTTCTGCTGCCATCCAAGGGGTTCAAGGCTCGCGCAATCTACCTCGTTCCCAGGCCCGTAGCCGAGGGATTGGCGCGACGTGACAAGGCAACCAGCAAGACCGCTGCGGAACGATACTTTCGTGACTTTCGTGTCGATCAAGTCCCCGCGTTGTTTGCGGAGTGGGATGCCAATTTCGAATTGGCAGCGACCCCAGTGTTTGCTCCCTTACTGAACGATCTCAAGTAACGCGGCGTCGATCTCACGAATGACGATGCGGCGGCGCAGGTTCGGGCGATGGCGTAGCGCGGCGCGTCGGCCGGGGCACAGTCTTTGCAGAATTCGGACTCGGCGCCTTAGTGGTGGTCGAATCCGTGTTCCGGTCGCTTGCGGATGGTTGTGGAAGACCGCTCGACATGGTGCTGCTCGACGGAGCCCTCCGATTTCATAACAGGCAGGCCGTTGAGCGGTTCCGATAGGATTCTGGACTTTCCGTTTGTTTTGGGCGCATTCTTGCGTCGGGGAGAAGGGGCTTGGGCAAATCCCGCTACGATGATCGGTCGGGGCCGTGGCGCAAACGTAATGGCGCAGGACCCCCGCTCGCACGACGCTGGGCCAGCGTGCCGATGCGGCTGGTCTTCGTGACGGTGGTTGCGACTTCCGCGCTGGTGACGCAGTTTGTCATGCACAACAGCGGGGCGCTGCCGGAAATCAATCTGCAGAACTTGGTAACGTCGCGACCGGTAGCAATTGCTGGGGTCGCATCTGTCATCGACGGCGACACGATCGAGATCCATGGCC
>NZ_JBWLUW010000066.1:0-875 GCF_057784245.1 Mesorhizobium sp. CNPSo 4671
GTGCCGCGCGGCACGGTCGGGTAGTTGATCGGCTGGATGTAGATGCCGTGCACGCCAAGCAGGCGGTCGCTGGCCATCTTGCAGAGTTCCGGATCGCCAACCAGCACCGGCACGATGTGGGTCGGAGAGTCCATCACCGGCAGGCCGGCCGCCGACAGGATCTGCTTGGTCCGCGCTGCCTGCTGCTGCTGGGCGTCACGCTCGGCCTGCGAGCGCTTGAGATGGCGGATCGAGGTGGTCGCCGCGGCGGCGATCGCCGGCGGCAGCGCCGTGGTGAAGATGAAGCCCGGCGCATAGGAGCGCACCGCGTCGATCACCGCACTGGTGCCGGTGATATAGCCGCCCAGCGTGCCGAATGCCTTGGCGAGCGTGCCTTCGATGATGTCGATGCGGTCGGCCAGGCCCTCGCGCTCGGTGATGCCGCCGCCGCGCGGTCCGTACATGCCCACCGCATGGACCTCGTCGATATAGGTCATGGCATTGTAGCGCTCGGCGAGTTCGACGATCTCCCTGATCGGCGCGATGTCGCCGTCCATCGAATAGACGCTTTCGAAGACGATCAGCTTGGCGCGTTCGCGCCCGGCCGCCTGCAGCAGGCTCTCCAGATGCGCGACGTCATTGTGCCGGAAGATCTTCTTCTCGGCGCCCGAGCGCCGCACGCCTTCGATCATCGAGGCGTGGTTCAACTCATCCGAAATGATCAGGCAATTGGGCAACAGCCGCGCGATGGTCGAGATCGAGGCTTCGTTGGAGACGAAGCCGGAGGTGAAGACCAGGGCGGCGTCCTTGCCGTGCAGGTCGGCAAGCTCATGCTCGAGCTCGACCAGCGGGTTGGACGTGCCGGAAATGTTGCGGGTGCCGCCGGCGCCCGAACC
>NZ_JBWLUW010000067.1:0-869 GCF_057784245.1 Mesorhizobium sp. CNPSo 4671
AGCCTTGCGCTGCAAAAACTAGAAGACCAACTCGACTGCAAGCTCGTCTTCCGTGACCCTCGCCATTTTGCGCTGACATTGCGCGGCGAACAGATTTACCAGGAATGTTCCGAGATGTCCCGGTGCGTTGACCGAATCGGCACCCTCTCGCAAGACGGGAGCGATGACGAATTCGGAGAGTTAAAGCTCAGCATGGTTACCCGGCTACAGTCCACTCTCGTGGACGAAGCACTTCGGCTCTATCACCAGAGATACCCATCTGTCACATGGCGCATCGACATCAAGACGTCGCTCGAAATCGTGCGCCAGATCTCGATGGACAAGGCTGGCATCGGCATCTGTCTTTTGACGAGGGAAATGCCGACGCTGCGATGCCGCCACTTATTTCGAGAGGATTTTGGCATATTTTGTGGTGCCGAACACCCTCTATTCGGAGTTCAGGAGGTAGATGTCCGAAGGCTTCAACAAGAGCCCTTCATCGCCTTCGATTGCGCCACTGATGGGAGCGGATTCGAGCCGATGATCTTTTTGCGAGAGGGCCTTGGTCTCGGACGTCGAGTTAGCGGATGGAGCCACGACCTCGATGAGGTGCGCCGCATGCTAATATCGGGTTTGGGCATAGGCCTATTGCCCGTTCTCACCGCCCACGATGATGTGGCCCAGGGGCGACTGTGGCCGTTGCGGCTGTTCGATGAGCCGCTCGGGGCGGATGTCTACCTCATCTCTTCCAACTTGAGCTCGCTGACCCCTCCGGAACAAAAATTTGCCGATCTGATTGATGAGCTTCTGGGCCTTTATCCCGAGATGACCTGAAGGTGTGGCACCCAGCATTGCATCATCGAGCGCCCCATCAACGTCGTATGACCTTC
>NZ_JBWLUW010000068.1:0-787 GCF_057784245.1 Mesorhizobium sp. CNPSo 4671
GACTCCAAGCGCGCGCCCAGCCTTGCTGCGAGTTGTCCTGCGGGCGCCTCGTTGTATCTCCCGTTCGAGTCGTAGTGATAGGCAACCGGCCGTTCCCGCTCGCGGCGATCAACGAACAGCAGCGACCAATGGCTGCCGCGGCGATTGGCACTGGCATCGTTCAGTGGCAGGAACAGGAAGTCGGCCGTGTCGTCGCCATTGTGATCATGAACGATGCGCTGGAATGCGCCTAGCATGTCGCTCTCGGTGCCCAAGCGCAGGCTGCCAAGGGTTATGAGGGGATCCACGAACCGCGTCCGGGCGGCCAGACCCGGATTGTTCCCCTGCAACTCTTGCGTCAGGAGCTGGTAATCCCTCAGGACATGCTCGTCGCCCAGCCATTCCATGTCCTGGAGCACCAGCCCGCGGCCGTGAGACGGGGCTGTCGGACCCAAAGCCCCGATCTGAGCATCGGAGGACATGCTTGCAAACACCGGCACGGAATTATCATCGTCGCGTGACTCAGACGGCGTGGCCGCAGTCAGATCAACCAATGGAAAATCCCGGTAGGTGTCTGGGCGGGCGCTGGCAGCGGGCGCTGGCGCTGCTTCCGGGTTCGGCCACATACTCCAATCAAAGTTGAGCGGCATCTGCGGCCACCCGGTTGAGGCGAACCGGGCAGGTTCTTGCCGTCCGGCCTGGACGATGTCCTGCGCCTGCGATGGCAATGCACCCAGTTGATGGATGGGGTCCGCCGACGACATCAGGCGACCGCCTGAATTGGCGATCTCGCTCAGCTGCCGCTCAA
>NZ_JBWLUW010000069.1:0-709 GCF_057784245.1 Mesorhizobium sp. CNPSo 4671
CAGGCCGCCCGCCGGTGACAGGCCTCCGGTCGGCTCCGCCTCCCTCCGGCCCGTCACCGGCGGAACCAACCTTCAACCGACATCATGAACCCGATGGTGGGGGCAGTTCTTCATGACGCAAAGGGGGCAGTTCCGGATGGCGTTTGACACGTTTCGGCATGATCGCCGGATCAAGACGGTTAAGCGCCTTGCCCAGCACGCGCGCGAGCTTCTCGCATTCGGCGGCATGGTTCGCCGTCGACCGTGCCGCCGCCCAGTGCTGTAGCATGATCGGTATCGGCTCCGCCGCCAATTCCGGGTGTATCTGCAAAAAGCGGTCAAAGCGCCAGAGCCAATGCGCCTGCGTCAGATAGCGATAGCCTCTGGTTCGCATGAGAGCGATATGGTTGCGCATGAGGTCCCCGAGCACACTGCCGAACGCTGGGAGCTGCCGCAATGCCTCCAGAGCTTGATCGGGATCGGGCGAGAGCAGCGCTCGCAGCACCGCCTTGTCGCTTCTGGCTTGATGAGCGGCGCACAATTCGTTGATGGGATTGCTGGCGATAAAACCCTCCTGCACGAGGTAATCGAGGAATCGGTTGATTATGCGGGCGTAAAGCATCAACGTCGGGCGAGCCCAGTATCGAGCCCGCTCGCTCAGCCAGGTTTCCAGGGTCTCCCGTGTGACGAGAGTGGTGTTGGCCGGTTGCCGGGCAGCAACCTCCTGGAA
>NZ_JBWLUW010000070.1:0-687 GCF_057784245.1 Mesorhizobium sp. CNPSo 4671
ACGGTGGTGAATACCACCATCGATGCCATCGCTTGGCGGACCGCGTTACTCATGTAATTCTTCGGGGCGATCAATTCTACCTGGCTTCGCTGCCTAGACTCGTCTGCTGAGATTAATCGTGCAAGTTCGGGATCTGCCTGAATTAGGGGTTCCTCGAAAAACCGTCTCGTTGCTTTCATGCTTAAGTCTCCCTTGGGCCTTGTAAGGACGTGCCAGCGCGGACTCAGAATAGACCGTTGCTGTGATGGAGGCGTCTAGTTAGCTCTAACCTGTTGTGACCCTGCAGTAAGCCTGGCAAATTCTTTATCGTTTGCGGCTGGTGCGGCTGGCATTCGTGACTGCGGTCACTTCATAGGGAACTCCGCACACGGCCGACTTTTTAGTGTAGTCGCGCATGCAGTGCCGTTGCTGCGATGAGAACTTAGCGCAGATCAATCGCCGATCATTATTGCTTCCCACTGGGTCAATTCGTTCTTTTCTTTGGCACCTTCGACGCCGTTGGATGGGGCACCATACCGTCCCTAGCTCTATCTCATGCTAACCGAGGAAGACAAATAGGTCGGAACTATCGCAGCAATCGACGGTGCCTATCTGCGAAATGCTGAAATATTCTGTACACTCAAAAGAGGCCGTGCTTTCCTGAAGCTCCCTTGGACCTTCCTCCAGGCACAAGGCACCAAGAATGTT
>NZ_JBWLUW010000008.1:0-363028 GCF_057784245.1 Mesorhizobium sp. CNPSo 4671
TGAAGGAATCCGACATTATGGGCATCATCGGCTGATCATCGGCCTCACCGTCAACTGAATTCCGGGCTTACCCCAAGCCCCTGCCAGGAGCTAAAAATGGCTGCTAAAGACGTAAAATTCTCCCGTGATGCCCGCGAGCGCATGCTGCGCGGCGTCAACATCCTCGCCGACGCGGTGAAGGTGACCCTCGGCCCCAAGGGCCGCAACGTCGTCATCGACAAGTCGTTCGGCGCCCCGCGCATCACCAAGGACGGCGTCACCGTCGCCAAGGAAATCGAACTTGAAGACAAGTTCGAGAACATGGGCGCGCAGATGGTCCGCGAAGTCGCTTCGAAGACCAACGACATCGCCGGCGACGGCACCACGACCGCGACCGTTCTGGCGCAGTCGATCGTCCAGGAAGGCCATAAGGCGGTTGCCGCCGGCATGAACCCGATGGACCTGAAGCGCGGTATCGATCTGGCCGTCAGCGAAGTCGTCACGGCTCTCGGCAAGGCTGCCAAGAAGATCAAGACCTCCGAGGAAGTTGCCCAGGTCGGCACGATCTCGGCCAATGGCGACGAGTCGGTCGGCAAGATGATCGCGGAAGCGATGCAGAAGGTCGGCAACGAAGGCGTCATCACCGTCGAGGAAGCCAAGACCGCCGAGACCGAACTCGAAGTCGTCGAGGGCATGCAGTTTGATCGCGGCTATCTCTCGCCGTACTTCGTCACCAACGCCGACAAGATGGTTGCCGATCTCGAGGACGCCTACATCCTGCTCCACGAGAAGAAGCTCTCCAACCTGCAGGCCATGCTGCCGGTCCTCGAAGCCGTCGTGCAGACCTCCAAGCCGCTGCTCATCATCTCGGAAGACGTCGAAGGCGAGGCTCTGGCCACGCTGGTCGTCAACAAGCTGCGTGGTGGCCTGAAGATCGCTGCCGTCAAGGCTCCGGGCTTCGGTGATCGCCGCAAGGCCATGCTGGAAGACATCGCCATCCTCACCGGTGGCCAGGTCATCTCGGAAGACCTCGGCATCAAGCTCGAAAACGTCGGCCTCAACATGCTCGGCCGCGCCAAGAAGGTGTCGATCTCCAAGGAGAACACCACCATCGTCGACGGTGCCGGCAAGAAGGCCGAGATCCAGGGTCGCGTTGCCCAGATCAAGCAGCAGATCGAAGAGACCACCTCGGACTACGACAAGGAGAAGCTGCAGGAACGTCTGGCGAAGCTCGCTGGCGGCGTTGCGGTGATCCGCGTCGGCGGTGCGACGGAAGTCGAAGTCAAGGAAAAGAAGGACCGCGTTGACGACGCTTTGAACGCGACCCGCGCGGCCGTGGAAGAAGGCATCGTTGCTGGCGGTGGCGTGGCCCTGCTGCGCGCTTCGGCCAACATCAAGGCCACCGGCGCCAATGCCGACCAGGCCGCAGGCATCAACATCGTGCGTCGTGCGCTGCAGGCTCCGGCCCGCCAGATCGCCTCGAACGCCGGTGCGGAAGCTTCGATCGTTGCCGGCAAGATCCTTGAGAACAAGGGCGCGACCTTCGGTTACAACGCCCAGACCGGCGAATATGGCGACATGATCGCCATGGGTATCGTCGACCCGGTCAAGGTTGTCCGTACGGCTCTCCAGGACGCGGCTTCGGTCGCCGGCCTGCTCGTCACCACCGAAGCCATGATCGCGGAGGCTCCGAAGAAGGAGTCGGCTGGCGGCGGCATGCCCGGCGGCATGGGCGGCGGCGGCATGGGCGGCATGGGCGGCATGGATTTCTAATCCAGCCAACCTGGCTTATGCGTACGAAAGGGCGGCAGCGATGCCGCCCTTTTTGTTTCCGTGGTCATGTCGCCTTAGACAACCTCGGCGAGTTCGATCAGATTGCCGAACGGGTCGGCGAAGAAGGCCAGCTTGCGGCTGATGTCGTCGAGCTTGAACGGCTCGGTGACGATGGTGACGCCGCGCTTGCGCTGTTCGGCGACCGTCGCTTCGATGTCGGCCACGTTGATGCAGAAATGATGATAGCCGGAGTAGTGCAGGCTATCGGCGAGATCCTTGCAGGCCGGCGCATCGATCGGCAGCGGATCACCGCCGCCCAGCAATTCGATCATGAAATGATCGTCATTGGCCGGCGCCAGATAGGCGAGCTGCTCGTCGGCGAATGGCCATTCGTGAACGACACGGAAATCGAGCTCGTCGACATACCAGTTCTTGGCGATCTCGTAGTTGGGGACGCGCAGCGCCACGTGACCGCGCCCTACACATTCGCGACCGTGCTGCCGGCCTTCCTCACATCGCTGGCGAATGGCCCGAACCTCAGCGCCGGCGCATGCTTTCCGAACCAGGGGGCCTACCTTCAGACAGTGGCATCCGCGCGTTGCCGCACCTCACCGGCAAGTACCGCGGCTTCGATCAGCGCCGCGACCTCGTCGGCCACCGCCTGTAGCGGAGCGCGGTCGCGGGTGGCGCGGGCGATCACCATCAGCCCTTCCAGCGACGATTCCACCAGCAGCGCCAGAGCGTGGGCGCGGCGTTCAGGCACCCCTGCCCGCATGAAGGCCTCGCACAGCAGGCCTATCCACTGCTCGAATGCGGCGCGGCAGATCTCGGCCAGGTCTGGCACGTCGTTCGGCGCGTCGAGCACCACCGGCGCGATCGGGCAGCCGAGCGAGAACTCGTTCTCCTCCAGCATGCGGGCCACCGACTGGTAAATGTGATGCACAGCGACCGCCGGATCGTGTTCCGCCGCCAGCGCCGCGCCAAGACGCTCCGTCACGCCGGCCACGCTGTCGCGTGTCACCTCGATGACCAGTTGGTCCTTGCCGCCCGGAAAATGGAAGTAGAGCGAGCCTCGTGGCGCGCCACTGGCGCTCAAAATGTCGTTCAGTGATGTGCCGTGATAGCCGCGCCGCCGCAAAAGCAGCGCCGTCGCTTCGATCATACGGGTGCGTGTGTCTGTCGCCATGTCAGCCTCTGTCAGGAATGCGCATTATAGGCCTTGCTCCGAATATGACAACCGGTCTACATAATATGTAGATCGGTCTACATATTATGGAGACAACAATGCAGCGCTACCGACTTGAGGGTTTTGGCGGGATCGAGAAGCTGGCAACGCGCGAAGAGGCAATACCCGAGCCCGGCGCGCATCAGATCCTGGTGCGAGTGCACGCCACGTCGCTTAACCGCCGCGACGCGATGATCCTCAAGGGCACATACCCGCTGCCACCCCGCGCTGGCATCGTTCCATTGAGCGACGGAGCCGGGGAAGTGGTGGCGATCGGCGACGGCGTCACGCGCTTTGCGGTCGGCGACCGTGTCACCGGCAGCTATTTCGCGCGCTGGATCGACGGCCGGCTTCGTCCCGAAATCATCGACCAGCTGGGCTGCACGCTGGACGGCATGCTCAGCGAATACGCGCTGCTCGACGAGCAATGGGCCGCGCGGTTGCCCGTGCATCTCTCCTGGCAGGAAGCCGCGACCTTCACCTGCGCCGGTTTGACTGCCTGGAGCGCATTGACAGGAGCGGAGATTCCGCAGCCCGGACAATGGGTTTTGACCATCGGCTCAGGCGGCGTGGCGCTGTTCGCGCTGCAGTTCGCCAAGATGCTTGGCTGCCGCGTCGCCGCCGTCACCTCGCGCGCTGAAAAGACTGACCGGCTGCGCGCGCTTGGCGCCGATATCGTCATCGCCGCCAGCGAGACGCCGGAATGGGGCATGAAGCTGCGCGAGGCGACCGGCGGCATCGATCTGGTGGTGGAGACAGGCGGTCCAACGACCTTCACGCAATCGCTGATCGCAAGCTCCCTTTATGGCCGCATCGTTGTGCTGACCGTTCAGGATGCGAAGGGCAATTCGATCGAGATCCCGGGCGCTATCTATCAGCGAAGCCTCGCCACCATTGGCCGCGTGTTCGTCGGCAACCGCAATGGGCTGGAGGCGATGCTGGCCGCAGTCGGCAAGCACCAGCTGAAGCCGATCATCGACAGGGTCTTTCCGTTCGCCGAGGCGCGCGAGGCCTATCGGCATTTCATGCAGGGCGATGTCATCGGCAAGGTTGTCATCGACTGCGCATGATCCCGCATTCCATCAACCAGAGGAGAGCAAGCAATGACTGTTCGCGATGCATCGGCCGAATGGCGCGGCACACTCAAGGAAGGATCCGGCCGGCTCAGGCTGGGCAGCGGTGTCTTCGAAGGCGCCTACTCGTTCCCGTCCCGGTTCGAGAACGGTCCCGGCACCAACCCGGAGGAACTCATCGCAGCAGCCCATGCCGGCTGCTTCTCGATGGCGCTGAGCGCCATCCTCGGCAGCGAAGGCCACACGCCCGACAGCATCCGCACCATCGCGAAGGCGCATCTCGGCGCGACCGCAGCCGGGCCGACAATCACCCGCATCGAACTGGAGACGGAAGCCAGCGTCGCAGGGATTGCCGCCGAGGATTTCGAGCGGCTGGCGCAAAAGGCCAAGGCGGCCTGCCTGGTCTCGCGGGCGCTGGCCGGCGTCGCCAGCATCACGCTCAAGGCAGCGCTGACCTGACACCTCGACGACTGAAACGGAAGGAGCAAATCCATGGAACTGATCATCGACAGCACCGCTGCCGCGCGCTCCGGCGAGACGGCGCAGATGATGCGGCGCTTCAACGACGTCTTCCAGCACCACGACCCGTCGGCGCTTGCCGATCTGGTTGCTGAAGACTGCGTGATCGAGAACACCACGCCCGCGCCGGACGGCGCGCGCCGCGCCGGCAAGGCGGCTTGCATCGAATTGTGGTCGGCGATCGTCACCCAGCCAGGCACGCGCTTCGACCTCGAGGAGACCTTTGTTGCCGGCGACCGGGCGACGATACGCTGGCGCTACTGGCTGGCCGACCACACCTCCGTCCGCGGCGTCAATCTGATGCGCGTCCAGGACGGCCGCATCGTCGAGGCGATGGGCTATGTGAAGGGATAGTCGGCCGATCGCCGCTACCGATCAGCCAATGCCAGCTTGGCGCCAAGCATGACGAAGGCGCCGGCAAACGTCCGGCGCATCCAGGTCAGCACCATCGGCCGTGAGGCGACATGGCTGCGGATCGAAGCGGCGAAGATGCCGTAGCCGACGAAAACCACGAAGGTCAAAAGCATGAAGACGGAGCTGAGTTCCAGCATCTTCGACAGCGCATTGGGCTCGGTGGTGCTGACGAATTGCGGCAGGAAGGCGAAAAAGAAGATCGATAGTTTCGGATTGAGCACGTTGACGAGGATGCCGGTGGCGATCACCTTGCCGGCCGAGCGCGGCGCGACATCGTCCTCGACGCTGAGCCCGCCCTTCTCCTTCAGCGTGTTCCAGGCCATGTAGAGGAGATAGGCGACGCCGAGATATTTCAGCGTCTCGAAGGCGACCGCGCTGGTGTGCAGCAGCGCCGCGAGGCCGGTGATGGCGGCTGCCATATGCGGGACGATGCCGAGCGTGCAGCCGAAGGCGGCGATGATGGAAGCCCGCGCACCGCGCGAAAGTCCGGCGCTCAGCTTGTAGAGAACGCCGGTGCCGGGCGAGGCCACGACGATCAGCGACGTCAACAGGAATTCGATGCTCACGATGGTTCCTCCACGGCCCTGCCCTGACGCAGCGTAGCCAGCAAGGAGGCTTCGTCAAGCCGCCCACAATTCTAGGACGTCGGCAATCCGTGCTCCCGGCGCGCTATCAAGCACTCTTCGTCGCCAGGCATGCACGCGCGGCAGACATCCGGGCGGACGTCGTAGACGCCGCAAGCGGTCGACTTGCCGACTTCGCCCGACAGCGCCGAACAGCGCACGCCCTCACAGCGCATGCCCGACAGGTCGGCCGCTACATATTTTTCTGGGATGCGGTCGAGTTGCGCATCGTCCTCGGTGGAGAAGCGCGGCCATTCGGCCGAATAGGAACAGCACGCGCCGCAGCTCTGGCAGTCGAAGAGCGGAGCGGTCTCGTGTTGCGACGACGAAAGGCTTGCGGCAGCGACCAGGGCGAGCAGCCCCGGCGCGGCAGGATTACGATCGGCGTCCTGCGGCAAGGCGCTATTTCTTCTTGCCTGTCTTGCGCGCCGGCGCTTCGACCGGCGACTTGAACAGATCGGTCGCGGCGTCGGCGGGTTCGCCGGGCTTCGCGGCAACCGGCTTGGCCGGTTTCGCAGCGGGAACCGGCGCTGCCGGCTGGTCCTTGGCGGAGAATTTAATGGCCATGTCAGTCCTCGTCGGCGAAACGCGATGATGGTGCGCGCGGATTGCGCAAGCGGCCGATCAGCGCCGAAACCGCCGTGATGTTCATTTCCTCGGGCGACCAGTTCCTGGCTTCCGCGATGTGATGCGGCGCCAACTCACGATGCGTGCTGCCGCTGTAGGCGGCATCCTGGTAAGTCACACGCTCCTGGGTCCTTTTGTCCTCGCGGACATATTCGATCAGGTAGTTCGGGGCTTCGGCGCGGCCGCGCACGCCGACACGAACCTGTGCATCGCCATGGGCGCGCCTGCAGCGCTCGAGTTTTTCCAGCACGCGCCGGACATATTCGACCGGCTTGTCCAGGGTTTCGACCATGTCGGCGATGGTCGCATCGGCCGCGATTGGCGTTGGCGGTACGCGCTTGGTGGCCATCAGCGTTTTCCGGCTCGTTTCGGCAGCGCCGCGAGCGCTGCGGCCGCCGCCATCTCGTCCGCTTCCTTTTCCAGGCGCAGTTCGCGCAAGCGGGCGGTCTTGGCTTCCCGCGCCTCGCTGACGGCATCACGCTCGGATAGGATGCGGCCGAGCGACATCGACTGGGTCTGCGTCTTGCTGAACAGCGACACCGCCGGATCGGCGGCCTTCGGATTGGCGGTCAAAATCTTTCTCCTGTCAGGAGCCTGGTGCCGATAGGCGAGACCGGGTCTTCGGTCAGGACCACGCACAAAGCAACACTGCATTGGGGCAATACGGCAGCGGATTCAAATTGCTAAGGCGTTCCTTAGCACGTTCAGCCCGACGCGCAGCGCATTTTCGGCGGCAACAAGCGTAAAATGAAAAAGGCCAGGCACCGCCTGACCTTCCATGGGAGCACCGCGCATCCAATTGGATGCGCAGGAACACTCCTCTCATGCGCATGATGTGCCTTGGAAACTTAGGTTTCCAAGGCCACGCGCCCGAATTCGCCCTTCACCGGTGCCAGTACATCCGTGGTCACCGGGAGGACTGAATTCTTTCTTCAGGCCGCTTTCAACTGGTCGGCGGACATCTTGCCCGACTTGTTGTCGCGGACCATCTCGTAGCCGAGCTTCTGGCCCTCGACGATGTCGCGCATGCCGGCGCGCTCTACGGCCGAGATGTGGACGAAAACGTCGGCCGAACCGTCGTCAGGCTGAATAAAACCAAAACCCTTGGTGGCGTTGAACCATTTAACTGTGCCGGTGCTCATAAACGAACCCTTTCCATGGCAAATATTCGTTAATCGCAGTGCGAATGCACAACGATTTTTGTCTCGATTTTTGATGGGGAAGTTCGTCAAAGGCGCGCATGCGTGCGCGGATAACAAAAGTCAGTCAAACAAATATCGACATGTTTCTTTTAGACTGCTTTTGCAGCCGAGTCAATTTCTGGTTTTCCAACGCTCTGAGTTCAATTCTGGGTTGCTCGACGCAGGGGCCTCAACTGACGAACCGGCTGAAAGACCGTGCGTCAAAAAAAGCACCGAGCCCGGAACCAAATCAGCGCCAGCGCATTTCAATGGTGTCAGCAATTTTGAAGAGCAATCTCAGGAATGCTGGCAAAAGGACGCCTCCCGCACAATAACCGGTGCGAGGGGCGTTCTTGTATCTGACGGATGCCGGGAGACTTGGCCGAAGCCGGCCGCGTGCCCATGCCGGTTGCCTACATGATCGTGCTGATCATGGGCAGGATCTCATAGCGAAAGCCGCGACCTGACTTTGCCACTGGATCGCCATCGGTCACCGCCTTTGCCTCGGCCTCGCTGCCGGCGCGCAGGATCAGCAGGCCCCAAGGGCCGGCCGGATCGGCAACGGGACCGGCCATGATCATCACGCCCTCGCGCAGCTTGCCGCGCAGGTAGTCGGCATGCCGGCCCATCAGCTCCCTCTCCTCCTCCGTCATGGTGAAGGCAAAATCCGGCCGCGGCGGAATCAGCCGGCAATGGAAGATTTTTGTCGTTGCGGTTTCATGCAGTGCTTTGTTGCTGGCCATCGGTCCTCCTCCAGGAGCGAAACCTTATTGCCACCTGTTGTCCGGCTTATTCGTCGGGACCGGGTTCCGGCCACGGCTCCTTCGCCGCCTCCGCATACCAGTGCCGCATCGCCGGTATTGCCAGAACAGCGTCGACATAGGCTCTGGTGTCGGGCGCGAGGTCGCCGCCATAGGTGTCGAAGCGGGTGACGACCGGCGCGTACATGGCATCGGCCGTGGTGAAATGACCGAACAGGAACGGGCCGCCTTTGCCATATTTTTCGCGACACTCGCGCCACAGCGCCTCGATGCGGGCCCGCTGCACTTCCCCTTCGGCGTCGAGCGGCTTGTGCCCCTTCGGCCGGCGCAAATTCATCGGCCAGCCATAGCGGACCTCGCGAAAACCGGAATGCATCTCGGTTGCCACCGCGCGCGCCAAGGCACGGGCGCCTATATCATCGGGCCAGAGTTTCTTCCCGGGAAACAGGTCGGCAAGATACTCAAGGATAGCAAGGGTTTCCCAGATAATCCTTCCATTGTGATCCAAGACCGGCACCTGACCGGTCGGCGACACTTTCGCCAGATTGGCAAAGGTCTCGGGCGTGCGCAGCCGCACAAAGCCCTCCTCGAACGGGATCTCCAGATGCCTCATCGCCACCCATGGCCTGAGCGACCATGAGGAGAAGCATTTGTTGCCGATGTAGAGTGTGAATTCCGCCATTTTTCTCCCCGTGCGCGCGATTGGTCGGCGCGTATCTACAGCCTAGCCTGCCTGCCTAGCCGCCGGAAGCCGCCTCGCGCGTTTCGTCTGCTTCCGCGTGGGTGCCTGGAACCTAAACGATGCCAGTCCGTTTATCCGCGCGGATGAATTCCCCGGAATTCAAAGACTCCCAGGAGATGCGAAAGTGGTGAACAGGGATCAGGTTGCTGGTATGGCCAAGCAGATTAAAGGCTCGGTAAAACAGGCGGCCGGCAAGGCGACCGGCAACAGGCGGACCCAGATTGAAGGCATGGTCGACAAGGTCGCCGGCAAGGTGCAGAAGGCCTATGGCGACGTGAAGGACAAGGTCAAGAAGGCGTTCTGATCGCGCATCCAGAAACGCTCCTATCGGAAAAGGCGGTCACCAAGGCCGCCTTTTTCACGTGCTCCAGCCCTTGCTGAAAGCGTTGGTGAAGGTGACCTCGCCATGGTCATCGGTCGCCTCGCCTAACACGACGTCCATGCCATCGCTGGTCACCCTGGCCACGGCGAACCCTCCCATATAGGCGGCCTTCGGCTTGAACAGATCAATCCCGTCACGACGATAGATCAGTGAGGCGTCATGCTGGTGGCCGTGGAAGATGCCGACGACATTGTAGCCCTTCAGCGCCGCCAGCAGCGCTTGCCTGTCAGCCTCGCCCCACCAGTGCGGCGGGCCGGCGCCCTCATCGTCGTAGGTTTTCTTGGCGGGATCCCACCGCTCCGTCGAAAATGTGTCCCAGCCATAGTGCTGGAACAGGATGACCGGGCGGCCGTCCGCCGCATAGGTCGCCAGATCCTGCTTCAGCCATGGCAGGCTGCTCTCGGCGCCATGGCCGGTGTCGCCGGCGAAACGATGCGTCTGGACGAGATGCAGGCCGCCCCAGTCCCATGAATAGCAGTCGGTGTCGACATCGTAGTCGGTGGCCGGCACGGGCGGCTTGAAGAACACGCCGGGGCGGTGGTTGACCTCGACATAGTCGCGCATCTCGCGCCGGTACCAGTCGACATGGTGCGGCGGACCGTTCTGGTCGAGATCGTGGTTGCCGAGCCCGACATAGACCGGCATGTGGACGCGATCCGGGCCAACGCCTTGGCTGTAGCGCTGGCTGAACTGCAGCAATTGCGTACCCTCGCTGGGCTGGGTGATCTGGCCGCCACCATCGTCGGTGATGTCGCCGCCGACGACAAGGCCGAGCGGCATGCCGATCCGGCTGCCGGCCGAACGCAAGCCGGTGGCGACGCCGTTGATCTCGGCCGGCCAGTCCTTGTCGCCGATGGCGTTCAATGCCGCGACATTGCGCAACAGCGCGGCGTCGGTCTTGCCCTCCTGCTGGCAGTTGGGGCTCAGGCCGCTCGCCATGCGGCAGGCATGGACATCGGCGATGAACAGGAAGGTCGCGTCGATCGGCTGTATGCGCTGCCCGGTCTGGCTGAACGCCGGGCGTGACAGCGCACCAGCCGCGGCAAGACCGACGGCCTGCGTCAGGAAGCTGCGTCGTGAAAACAATCTTGGCGATCGGTGATTCATCATCGGCGGAATTTCA
Organism: Mesorhizobium sp. CNPSo 4671; assembly: GCF_057784245.1. Classification (NCBI taxonomy): domain Bacteria; kingdom Pseudomonadati; phylum Pseudomonadota; class Alphaproteobacteria; order Hyphomicrobiales; family Phyllobacteriaceae; genus Mesorhizobium; species Mesorhizobium sp. CNPSo 4671. The sequence continues at coordinate 10,423 of NZ_JBWLUW010000008.1, forward strand.
GCACAAGCGGCGTCCGTCCGTCCAGTTTCGGCAATATCGCGACGGCCTTGAATCGCGACTGCGTCGACCATCGACATCGCACTGCACGTCTGCCACTTCTACCTGCACTTGCATTTTATTTTGAAAGAATCGGGGGAATGCTATGAAGAGCGCGTTTATCGGCATGGCATTGGCGGTTTTGCTGCCGGCAAGTGGTGCGTTTGCCGGTCCATGCGTCGATGCCAAATCGGCAAAAAATGGGTTCATCCTGGCGAGGCCCGGTATCCAGAGCGAATTTCGGCCCGTTGCCGGAGGGATGATCTCCGTCACCAACAACTACGAGTCTCAATCACCGCAAAAGCAGTTCCTGTTTGCCGGCCTGATCGAGGTTTTTCGCGACAGCTACACTGGGCGGCTGGCAATGATCCCGTTTTCCGACCTGCGAAAACTGTTTCCGCTGAGGGCCGGAGCAAAGAGCACGATCGAGTTTGTCGAGTTGTCGCCGGACAAGCAGCCTAAGGCCACCAAGACGCTGACGCTGGTGGTCAAGGGCAAGGAGACGTTCAGCCTGGGCGACTGCAAATACAATGTACTGGCCGTCAACGAGACCTTCAAGAACGCGGCCGGCGAGACGCTCGATGCATTCACCGCGCTTTATTCGCCTGACCTGCAGGCTGCTCTTGCCCGGCGCTATGATGAAGGCACCAGCGCGCAATCGGTCAATGGCTACGAGACGATCAAGCCGCTGGCCGAATAGAGGGTCTATGGTGCGCAAGAAGCCTTTGGACTGGTCTGATCAAAAGCGGCCTGGACGGAAGTTCGCAAGCAGCGGATGCTCATTGCCGTTGGCGATCTCGCCGGCGAGCAGTTCGCCCGCAATCAGACCGAGCGTTGCGCCGCTGTGGCTGAAGGCAACGTAATATCCCTGTATATCCTTCAACTGGCCGAAGACCGGCTCGCCGTCTCCGGGAATCGGCTTGGGGCCGACACCGTAGCTCTCCAATTCCAACTTTGGATGGCCCTCGAGAACCTTCGAGGCTTCATCGAGAAGCCCCTGGACGGTTGAACCCTTCACACCATAAGTGCCGTCGGAATTGACGACCACCTCTTCTTCCGACCAGGCGGAATCGAGCGCGAGGGCTCCGTCCGGCGTCGGCCGGATGGCGACGCGCGGTGTGTTGAGCACGGCCCGAAGCGGCGAGCCCACCGGCTTGGTCCTGACGAGCAGCGCGATCGGCGTCCCGTCGGCGATATGCCGGCCGGCGTCCGCAACCATTCGCGGCACGTCGCCGCCGGTCGCCAGGAGTACAGCATCGGCAGCAAGGCTGATGCCGCTTGTCGTGATGACGCCGGTGGCGCGACCGTCGACGACAGTGACCGCAGCGCTTCCGGCATCGGTGACGACTTGCCCGCCACGCTCGACGAATTCCGCGATCAATATCTCGATCAGCGACGGCAGATCGACCCAGCCCTCGCCCGGATTGAAGATCGCGCCTTGAGGCGTGACAGCGCTTGCGGCGACACCTGGCGTGGCTGAGGCTATGGCGCCGGCGGACAGATGTTGCGCATCATAGCCGATGGCTTTTTCATGAGCGAAGACATCGACGATCTCGTTCGAGGCATTGTCCGCATCCCATGTCAGGCCACCGTCGAAACGCAGCCAGGCGGCATCCGGATATCTCGCCGATAGCGTCCGGTAGCGGTCGATGCCGATCATGCGCAGGCGATGATACTCGGCCGATCGCTTGCGCGCGGAGTTGAGCCAGGCGAGCGAGCGGCCGGAAGCGCCCTTGGCGAGCGGCCCATCATTGACCAGAACGGTTTGGATGCCGAGCCTTGCCAGATGAACGGCCGAGGAGACACCGAAAATGCCGCCCCCGACAACAACGACCTTTGAGACGAAATGTGCTGTAGCCATGGGATATTCTTTCACGGGTGGAGATTGGATTGGGCGGCCATCCCAGGGGTCATGCGGATGGTGCGACTAGAGCACTTCGGCAAGGAAGTGCTTCAGACGCGTGCTTTTCGGCGTGTCGAAAATCGCTGCAGGCGTGCCGGCCTCGATGACGCGACCTTCATCCATGAAGACGACCTGATCGGCGACCTTGCGGGCAAAGCCCATTTCATGGGTGACCACGACCATTGTCATGCCGCGCCGGCCGAGATCCGCCATAAGGTTGAGAACGCCCTTCACCAGTTCGGGATCAAGAGCGCTCGTCACCTCGTCGAACAGGATAACTTCCGGGTCCATTGCCAGCGCACGGGCGATCGCCACACGCTGCTGCTGGCCACCGGATAGGCTGCCGGGACGATGGTTCTTGCGGGCCGCCAGCCCGACATCGGCAAGGCGCGCCTCGGCGATACTCTCGGCCTCCTGCACCGGAAGGTGCTTGACCTTGGTTAGCGACAGCATGACGTTTTCCAGGGCTGTGTGGTCGGGAAACAGGTTGAACTGCTGGAACACCATGCCGACCCGCCGGCGCAGTTTTTCCGGCTTCATCGCCAGGATGCTGGCACCGTCGAGCAGCACGTCACCGCCTTTGGGTTCAACCAGGCGGTTGAGGCAACGCAGCAAGGTCGACTTGCCCGACCCTGACGGACCAATGACACAGGTGACCGTCCCCGGCCTGACCGTCAGGCTGACACCCTTGAGAACATCGAGATTGCCATAGGCCATGTCGAGATCGGTGATGGTGAGACTGCCGCCCTTGAAGCGGGGAAGCGCAGAGTTGCCCTCAAGACTGGTCTGCGCCGGTGGATTGCTGATGGCGTTTTCCAGTTCATCGACCTCGGCGAGACCGCTGGTGACGAGACCGGCCTTTTGCTTTCCGGCGCGTAGCGAGTTGTCGATGTAATTGACTACGTGGGTCAAGGGGACGGTGATGACGAGATAGAATACGCCGGCCAGAAGCAATGGAGAGAGGTTTCCGGTGACCACCGCCTGGTCCTGGCCGACACGGAAAATCTCACGCTCCGACGCGAGCAGACCGAGGAAGTAGACAAGGCTCGAATCCTTGACGTTGCCGATGAACTGGTTGACCAGGGCCGGCAAGACGCGGCGGATGCCCTGCGGGATCACGATCAGCCGCATGCCTTGGCCGTAGCTCATGCTGAGCGCCCTGCAGGCCTCCATCTGCCCGCGCTCGACGCTCTGGATGCCCGAGCGGAAGATTTCGCCGATATAGGCACCCGCGATCAGGCTGAGGGCAAGAATGCCGAGCGGATAGGGCGAAGGTCCAAAGATTTCACGGCCGATGCGGGCAAAGCCCTGGCCGATCAGCAGAATGGTGACGATCGCCGGAAGGCCACGGAAAATATCGGTGTAGACCCGGGCGGGAAGGCGCAGCCAGCGCGATTGCGAGATGCCCATGACAGCCAGGATCATGCCGAGAACGACGCCCAGCACCGTGGACGCGGCCGCGAGGATCAAGGTGTTCTTCAATCCGATGGTGATCATGCTCGGCAGCACGTCCGCCATGGCCTGCCAGTCAAGGAAACTGCGCCGCAGGTTTTCAAGCCAGTTCATTCGGTCCCCTTTTCCACTGCGCCATTCGTGCCATCAGGAAATCAGGCGCAACGGCGTGTCGTCCAGCCGCCGGCCGTCAAGGCCGGTGGCTGGAGGCGCGGTTACTTCTTGGGGAGATATTGATCGGGCATGGGGGAGCCGGGGAACCACTTCTCGTAGAGCGTCTTCCAGGTGCCGTCCTGCATGGCCGCGTGAAGGGAAGTGTTCAATGCCTCGCGGAACTTGTCGTTGCCCTTGCGCACGACAAAGCCGGCCGGCGCGTCAAAGGAAGGAATGTTGACCGCGATCTTCAGGTTCGGATAGCGAACGCCATAGTCCTTGGCGGCCTCGTAATCGAGGAAATGCGCGTCGACGGTTCCGTTGTTGAGTGCTGAAACGGCGGAGTTGTTGTCGGGGAATTTCACGAGATCGGTTCCGACAAAGTTCTTCGCCGCGTAGATTTCCTGGAGCGTCCCCTGCACGACGCCGAGGCGCTTGCCCTTGAGCCCGTCCGCCGATGTGATCGCCTTGTCCGAGGTCAGCACGGAGAGATAGCCCGCAAGGTACCCGTCGGAAAAGTCGACGGTCTTCTTGCGCGCTTCCGTCGTGCCGATTGCCGCGACCGCGACATCGAAGCGTTCGTTCGCAACCGAAGGCATCAGCGCCGAGAATTCCTGGCCGGTGAAGATCACCTGGTCCGGCTTGAATCCAAGGCGGCTCGCGACGTTGCGGAACAATTCGATATCGAAGCCGGTGAAGGTGCCATCCGCCTGGGTGAAAGCGTAAGGTTTGGCATCGCCCATGGTGCCGACGCTGATGACTTTCGCATCGATAAGACCATAGGGATTGTCCTCCGCGGCGGCGGCCGAAACCAATCCGGCGCCGATGCACACGGCCATGAGAGCCATTGCGCCGGTCCGGACCGGCGACATCAGCGACTTGAGAATTCCTATCCTGCGCATGTCTTCTCTCCACTCTGAAGGTCTGTTTCTTCTTGATCTTTGCGTCGAGCCCCGATCTCGCGCCCGATACCACCCGCCGCCATGACCACAGCATGACGCAGGAGGCTTTCGTCGCGCCTCGTGGCTCGCAATTTTCTAAAAGAGACCGGTCTCTTATTGATTGAGACCGGTCTCTTTGATAATCGTTATCGCCAGATTGACCTTCCGTCAACAACTCTTGTAGTCGTTCATCCGATGAAAAGAACCGCGCCCAAGACCCAGTCGATAACGGTCAGCGATGTCGCCCGCGCGGCAAACGTATCGAAAGCGACAGCCGCGCGCGTGCTGGGCGGATACGGTGTTGTCAGCGATACGATCCGCGCGGACGTCATGGCCGCGGCCAAGGCACTGGACTACCGTCCGAACGAATTGGCGCGCAGCATGACGACTGGCCGGTCCGGCATCATCGGGGTGGTTGTCGGCGACATCGAGAACCCGTTCTTCAGCCTCGCGGTGCGCGGCATCAGCGACGCGGCAAGGGCAGCCGGGTTCAACGTCATTCTGGCCAACTCCGGCGAGAGGATCGAGGCTGAAAAGGCAGCCGTGCGGCTGTTGATCGGCAAGCGCGTCGACGGGCTGATCGTCACGCCATCGGAATCGCGTGACATCTCACACCTGCGCGATATCCATCGTTCAGGCCGGCCGCTTGCCCTGCTCGACAGGGCGCTGCCCGATCTGGATGTCGATACAGTCACGGTCGACGATCGCGGCATCGCCATGCGGGCAACCCGCATTCTCGTGGATGCCGGACACCGCAACATCGCCTATGTGACCGCGGTCGATGCCGAAGGGCACGAGTACCGCGATCTCGGGCAAATCTACACCTCGTCGGTCCGCGAGCGCATCGACGGCTTCCTCACCGTGTGCCGGGATGCGGCCATTGATCGGCCAGAACGTTATGTTCGCCTTGGTGCAACAAGCCCCGCCGAAACGCGCAGGGTTGCCAACGAGATGCTGTCCGGGCCGGATCGGCCGACGGCGATCCTTGCTTCGGACAGCGTCATAGCACTGGAGATATTCCGGGTAATCCGCCAACGCGGCTTGCGGGTTCCCGAGGACATTTCGCTGATCACCTTCCATGATGCGGACTGGACGAGCGTGACGACCCCACCCATTACCGTCATCGACCAGCCCGTCTACGCGCTCGGCAAAAGTGTCGCGGAATTGCTTATCCGGCGCTTGAAGGGAGATCCACGCCCGGCGGAAAGGCTCATTTTGCCCACATCGATCTTCGAGCGCGGGTCCGTTGGCCCGCCCTCAAACGCCGTCGTCAAGCGCGCGTAGCGCGGCTGCGGCTCAGGCTTCGCCGAGAGCCGCCAGACAGTCATGCAGCACGGTCGCGTCCTGCGCTGTCTTGGCCATCGACATGGCGCCGGAATAGGTGGCGACGGCAAGTGCCGCAAAACGCCGGGGATCGGTGCCTTGCTCCCTGCCCGCCTGCTGGTCAGCCGTGATCTTGTCGGCGATCGCCTGGCGCCATGCCGCGAATATGCCGGCCAGGGCAGCCCGGAAATCGGGATCGGCGAGCGACAGTTCATGCGCCAGATTGTTGAGCGGACAGCCGCGCACGAAACCCTGCTGTTCCAGCTCCGCCGCCACGGCCTCGAATACGGCCCGTACTCCTTCGCGCGCCGAAGCCGCCGTCTTTACCGGCGCGATCCATGTCTCCTCGACCGCTGCTGCCACGCGCTCTTCGATCACCGCCAGGGCCAGCGCCTTCTTGGTCGGGAAATGATGATGCAGCGCGCCGCCGCTGACCCCTGCCGCCGCCATCAGGTCGCCGAGGCTGGAAGCGTGATAGCCGCGTGCCTGAAATGCCTCTTCGGCGACATCCAGGACTTTCCGGCGCATGCCCCCGGGGTCGTTGATGCGCTTTCGTGGCCTTGTGCCTGATCGAATGGTCATCTCTGCTGACATTGTTCGAGAATAGCATGTTGACAAAACAGGACAACCGGTCTGTTTATAAACAGGATGATCGCCCTGTTTTGGAGACTGCCGATGAACCTGCCGCTGAACGTCGCTTCGGAGGCCGCAGCGCTTGCCTCACCCGTCGTCGAGCTGAGGCAGTACACATTGAGGCCCGGGCAGCGCGAAACGCTGATTACCCTCTTCGATCGGGAGTTCATCGAAAGCCAGGAAGCCACCGGAATGACCATCATCGGCCAGTTCCGCGATCTGGACCGTCCCGACATGTTCGTCTGGCTGCGCGGCTTCGATGGCATGGACGCCCGCAAGGAAGCGCTGAACGCTTTCTACGGCGGCCCGATCTGGGCAGCGCATCGCGATGTGGCCAATGCGACGATGATCGATTCCGACGACGTTCTGCTGCTGAGGCCGGCATGGCCGGGTGCCGGCTTCGACCTGTCTGGGCTTCAGCGGCCGGTTTCTGCCGAGCGCGAGAACTCTAGTGATGACGACCGTTTGGCTGGCATTGTTGTGATCCAGATTCATCATCTGCGACCGGGGGCGGAGACTGAATTCGCCGATCGCTTCGCGGCCGAGGCGGCGCCAACGATGACGGCACCCGACGCAGCCTCCTTGCCGCCTTTGTCACGGAGCATGCCGAAAACAGCTTTCCGCGCCTGCCGGTCCGGACCAGCGAAAACGTCTTTATTTCCGTTACCGGCTTCGACGGCGTCGACGCGCACGCACGCCATGAAGCCGCCTTGGCCGCATCGCCAAATTGGCAGGCCTTTTGGTCGGCAGTTCAGCTTGATCTGGCCAAACCATCGGAGACTTTGCGGCTGTCGCCCACGTCGCGATCGCTGATCGGGCGTTAGATTTCAAATGCCTCGATGATGGCCCGCGCGACCAAGGCCGGGTCCTCCCAATGCGGGTTGTGGCCACACGCTTCGGCACGCACAAGGCTTGCCGCCGCCAGGCAACGCAACAGCGCCTGCTGATGCGCCTCGCCGAACAGCGGGTCGCAGGCGCCCGCGACGATCAGCGTTCGGACCCGCACCTTTCGTACCGCACTGGTCAGGTCGGCCCGGCAAATCTCCTCCAGGATGACGCGCCAGCGCACCGCGGGCATTGCCGAGGCGTCCTTCGCCAGGCCGGCGAGAAACGGCTCGGGGACGCCGGGTCGGCAGGCATGCCACCAGGCATAGAACGGGTCGGCCGGTGATATCGGGTCGCGCAGGGCCTGGACACCGATGACGAGCGGATGATCCCACGCGAAATCGGGCTTCAACGTGCCGGCCAGGACCACCAATCCGCCGATGAGATCCTTGTGCCGCGCGGCCAGAGCGATGGCCACCATGGCGCCCAACGAATGGCCGACGACAACAGGCCGATCGAGCTGCAAATGCCCGATCAGGCCCGCAATGTCCTCGGTAAAGTCGGCGATCGCGAAGCCCTTGCCCGCTTGCGATGCGCCGTGGCCGCGCAGGTCGGGCATGATCAGCCGGCGGCCGGCCAGATGCGGCGCCAGGAGTGAGAAGCTGCGGCTGGTGTCGGTGAAGCCATGCACCAGAACCAGCGCCGGTTCGGCGCCCGAAATCTCGACATAGGCGATCTCGAGGCCGCCATGATTGATGGATTGCTTGCGATCGGCCCAGGCGTCCTGTTCCGCCCAGGCATCCGCAGCCGCTTCCAGAGCGACCGATGTCACAGGCCGAGCTTCTCCTTGACCGCGGCAAGGCCGGGCTTGCCGTCGAAGGTGGTGACGCCGGCGAGCCAGGCGTCGAGGCGGTTCTTGTTGGCCGTGATCGCCTTCAGCGCCCCGTCCTCCGGCTTCATGCCGTCATTGATGAGATAGCCCATGCCGACATTCTCGAAATCGATGTCGAAGGCGAGATTTTTCAGGAACTGCGCGACATTCGGGCATTGCTGCAGATAGCCCTTGCGCACCTGCGTCGTCACCGTCGCCGCGCCGAAATTCGGGCCAAAAAACTTGTCGCCACCGGTCAGATATTTGAAATCATACATGGTGTTCATCGGATGCGGGGCCCAGCCCTGGAAGACGATGAACTGCTTCTCCTTGATCTCATAGCCGACCTCGGAGAGCATACCGGCCTCGCTCGACTCGACCACTTGCCAGCCATCGAGACCGAGCGACGGGTCGGCGATGGCGTCCATCATCAGCTGGTTCGAACCAGGCTCGATGCCGTACATTTTCCTGCCGAACTTGTCGGCGAATTTATGCAGGTCGGCGAAGTCCTTCACACCGGCATCCCAGACATAGGTCGGAACGGCGAAGGTGTATTTGGCGCCCTCGAGATTGACGCGCACGTTCTCGACCGAGCCATCCTTCTTGTAGGGCTCGTAATAGGTGACCATGGCCGGATCCCAATAGCCGAGGAACAGGTCGAGATCGTTGTTCTTCATGCCTTCGTAGATGACGTTGATGCCCAGCACCGAGCTTTGCGGCTGGTAGCCGAGCGCACCGAGCAAGACATTGGCGACGCCGGTGGTGAAGGCGAGATCGTTCCAGCCCGGTTCGGCCATGCGCACCGGCCTGCACTGCTCGGCCTCGGCCGCTGAGGCAACATGAACGCCCAGCATCAGGGCTGCAAGACAGACGCCATTTGCAAGCATGCGGACCATTTCGATTCTCCTCGTCATCGGATTTTGACCATTTGGTCTTTTTATTGTCCCACCGGTCAATTCTTGATCTGAGCGGACGAAAATGTCAACGTGGATTCTCAATGACTGGATCGAACCCATGAAACTCAAGCGTCTCAGTGACATACGCCGCAAGGAGTTGCGGCAGGCCGCCTTCGCGGTGCTGGAGCGCGAGGGCATTGCCGGCGCGACGCTGGAAAAGGTGGCTGCCCATGCCGGCGCCTCCAAGGGCATCGTGCTGCACTATTTCCGCAACAAGCAGGAATTGTTCGAGCACGCGATGCGCGAGGCCAACGCCGTGCTGCGCGACGCGGTGGTCGCCCGGCTTCGCCAGGCGCGCACGCCGATGGAGCGGCTCGATGCGGTTATCGCCGGCAATTTCGAGGAGCATCTGTTCCTGCCGCCGCTATGCCATGCCTGGCTTTCGCTGTGCGCCGAGGTGCCACGCGACGAGAAGCTGGCGCGTATCCAGAAGGTGCTGCACGCGCGCATGCGCTCGAACCTGTTGTCCGGCCTGCGCGGGCTTGCCTCGCCCGGTGATGCCGACGACATCGCGCTTGGCGTCACCGCGCTGATCGACGGGCTTTGGCTGCGGCTCGGCCTGGAGCCGGGCAGCGTGTCGCGCGAACAGGCAATCCGCCAGGTCAAGGATTTCGTCGCTGCACGACTAGCCATGCGCCAGGATGCGACTGCCGGCGCGTAAGCCAGCCCGATTTCATACCACGCAGCAGGCGCGTGCCATCAGGCCGGCCAACCGGTCGCGCGCTTGCGCCCGCTCAAGACCGGATTTCAGATTGCCGCCGGCGGCGGCGTGATCTCCCAGCAGTTTCGCCCACGCCGCCACCGCCGCCGCGCGGGTCAGGCGGGTCTGTGCGAAATGCCGCGCCTCCGCGGCTATTTCGCTTTCCAGCTTCGGATTGGCGCGCAGCCACTCGATGCGCTTGGCCAGATCACACATGTCGCGCGCCACCGGAACCTAGTGGCGAAACGGCTCGATATCGTCGAAGAACCACTCGCGCCACGGCCGATCCTGCAGCAGCACGACACGTTTGGTGTGGAGCAGCATCTTGAAGCGGCCGCTGTAACCCGCCCCTTCGACATCGATCATGTATCTGTAGGTCGCGACCTGGTCTTCCATCGTCCTGAATTTGCCGGCGCCATCGTAATTCGCCTCAGTGTCATACGCCTCGATCAGATCCGGGCGGGCCGACGCGATCTCGACAATCATTTTGCGGGCACCGTTCATGCAGCGGCCCGCCTAGAACAACCTGTCATCGCGCGGCGGCTCTTCCGATGCCGCCGCCATCGCCCGCGTCTTCTGGTCATAGTCGTCGAACTTCGCGTCCGGCCAGCCATCGAAAACGAGATCGGGCGCGGCCACCTCGCCATAGCCGTCGGCTTGAGAGAAGGCGAAACGCGTGCGGAAATAGCGACGCCTTCGGCGCGACGGCGTATCGCCGAGAAGCATGTAGAGGGGCGGCAGGCTGCGGACGCTCAGGGATGCCAATGCCTCGGCTATCAAGGTCAGCACCTGCGCATGCCTTTCAAGCCACGCGGCGCGGCAGCGCACCTTGAGCTTTCCGCCTTCGAAACGGCAGTGGATTTCGCCGCGATTGAGCCCAGGCAGAAAGCGTCTGCCGACCTCGACGACGTCGACATCCATCGGAAGCACCTTCAGACCGGTGTTGAGTGGTGCCATTTTAAAAGACGTCTCGTCGCGACCCGTTTCGATCAACGCGGCTATCGTGTTGGCGCGGCGGATGCAAGGGCAGACGATCCCAGTGTTGGCACCTCGCGAAGTTCATACCGTGGGATAGGTCAGCGGCTTGACCCGGGCGTTGGCTATGCGGTGCTCTGGCATTGGCCAAGACGATTTCGGAGCGCCCTATGAGACTTCAGGACAAGCGTACGCTGGTGACCGGCGGCTCGGACGGCATCGGCCTGGCGATCGCCGAGGCGTTCGTGCGCGAGGGCGCCGATGTCCTGATCGTCGGCCGCGACGCCGGCAAGCTCGAAACCGCACGCCGGAAGCTGACGGCCCACGGGCCGGCTGGCGCCGTGGAGACGGTATCGGCAGACCTTGCCACCAGCCTCGGCGTTGCGACTGTCATCGAGCATGTGAAAGAGACCGGCCGGCCGCTCGACGTTCTGGTCAACAATGCCGGTGTCGCCTACCTCGTGCCGTTCGAGACCGTCAACGAGGCGCAGTTCCAGCACTCCTTCGCGCTCAACGTGACGGCGGCGTTCTTCCTCACCCAGGGGCTGCTGCAGCATTTCGGCGCTGGCGCATCCGTCATCAACATCTCCTCCTATTTCGCCAGCAAGATGATCCCGAAGCGGCCCTCCAGCCTCTACTCCTTGTCGAAGGGGGCACTGAACTCGCTGACCAAATCGCTGGCCTTCGAGCTCGGCCCGCGCGGCATCCGCATCAACGCCATCGCGCCGGGTACGGTCGACACCGCCATGCGGCGCAAGACCGTCGACAATCTGCCGATCGAGGCGCAGGCGGAGCTGAAGGCCTATGTCGAACGCAGCTACCCGCTGGGGCGCATCGGCCGCCCGGACGACCTCGCCGGCATGGCGGTTTATCTCGCCAGCAGCGAGGCGGCATGGACCAGTGGCGCTGTTTTCGCGGTCGACGGTGGATATACCGCGGGGTGAGTGCCGGCCGTCGCCCTCAACCAAACAGCTGCTTCCCGCGCGCAGCCCCGTCGACAGAAATAAAATACCAAACTCTATTTATACATACCATTTCATATCAATTAACCATCCAACTAATCGACCCGCCGCACTCATTACTTCACCGGCACATCTTTAGTAACTTTTTACATACGCAATGAATATTGCCCTCACTGCCGACGGGGATGTAAATGAATCTTTTGTTTGGATTTTCCGGGCGCATCGGCCGTGGGCAATGGTGGCTGGCCCAGTTCGTAGTGCTGGCCCTGCTGGTGGTGACCGTTGCCGCCTTGGTCCATGTCGGAGCTGCATCGGCCGGACACAGGCTCAGAGCGTTTCCCTCAGACAGTCTAAGTGCCAATCTGGTGCTGCTCATCGGCGCCGCGCTTTCGCTCTGGGTCAATTTCGCCGCAACGATCAAGCGGTACCATGATCTGGACAAATCGGGCCGATGGTCGCTGCTGTTGTTCCTTCCCTATATTGGCGGGCTATGGGTGCTCGTCGAATGCGGCTTTTTCTCCGGATCGGACGGCAACAACGACTATGGCCCGCCACCCGGCACGGGGGACTCGAGGAGCGACCTCAACGCCCACATCTCCCGTATGGCGGCCGAACGCTCTGTCCAGTTGCAATCGCGATCCACCAGACTGGAACAGCAAGCCAGCGGGATGGATTCCGCGCCTCCGGCACCGCAAACGAGGCGTCCCACAGGTCCAACGGGATTTGGCCGCCGCGGCCGTTAGGTCAAGGAAGAGAGTTCCGCGCACATGCAGCGGGAAGCTACACCTCGACCAGCGGCGGCATTTTTTGCGATCGAAAGCCGGTATACGGCGGGTGAATTGCCTTGCCGCTACGGCGCGGCAACTTGACCGGCGGCGCTTTCCACAAATCCAAGAGCGTCGACAACTTCCAGGATCTGATTGCGAATCCAGCGATGAGGTGGCTCGTCGTCGTGGCGTGCGTGCCAGTACATCCTGATTTCAGGAACAGCAATGGGAAGTGGCGGTTCAAACATGGCGAGCGGCAGGGTCTTGGCCGCCCAAACCGCGAACTGCCTGGGAACCGCGGAAAGGTAATTTCCGTTTGCCACGGCCAACGCGACGGCCTGAAAGTGCGGCAGTGCCAGCCCGACACGACGCTTTCGTCCGATCTTGCCGAGCGCCTCGTCGGTGGAGCCCGACATCGAACCGTCGATCGAGCGAAGAACGTGGGGCAGTTCGCAGAAAAGCTCAAGCGGCAGCGGCTCGCCATCTGCGATCCCCGCCTGTCTGATCGCAGCGTTGTCCCGCGCCGCAATGATTGCGAATGGCGAATGGAACAGCGGTACGCTGGAGACCCAGTCCAAGACCTCAAGCGGACGTTCCAGTGCCGCATCGATTTCATCATCCTGGAGCAGCCGCGAAACATCGCCGCGCGCGCTATCGAGAAACCTCAACGACACACGCGGCGCGATAGCCGCGACGCGGGCCGCCAGCGTCGGCATTAGCAGCATGGAAAAGAAATCCGCACCCATGAGCGTGAAGGTTCGCTCGAGCTCCGCCGGATCGAACGACTGCGCCGAATGGAAGGCGCGTTCGATCTCGCGCAGTGCCAGGCGCACCGGTTCCGCCAGGCTCTCCGCGCGCGGCGTGGGCACCATGTCGTTGCCGCGCCGCACGAACAGCTGGTCATTAAGAGTGTGGCGCAAGCGATTGAGCGCCGCGCTGACGGCCGGCTGGCTGAGGCCAATCTGCTCACCAGCGCGCGTCACGCTTTTCTCCCGCAGGAGCGCGTCGAGCACCCTGACGAGATTGAGATCGAGGCCATTCAAATTCATCGCATCAATTCGCCCCATACGATCATTGGATTTCCATCGCCGGCATGTCCCTGGTTAGGTCGTTGTCGGCGCCGCCCCGTCGGCAAAAGCGACCAAAGGAACAGAGAGCCATGACAATGACCTCCGGGACAATCACAGGCAAGGAACTCTTGTGGTTCAACAACACGCTCGTCGCGATCCAAATTTCATCGCACGCAGGGGCGGACGGCATCTGCGTCGTCGAACATCGTATGCCCCATGGTGACTCTCCGCCGCTGCATGTGCATCGGAACGAGGACGAGGTGTTTCACGTCCTCGAAGGGCGGCTGCGCTTTCAGATCGATGGCCATGAGCGGATTGCCGTCGCCGGCGAGACCGTCATCGCGCCGAAAGGCCTACCGCATACCTACCGGGTCGAGTCGCCCGAAGGCGCGCGCAGCCTCACCGTCACGTGCGGCTCCGATTTCGAGACGATTCTGCGTCGGGCGAGCCGTCCAGCAGAACGGCCGGAACTGCCGCTACAGATGGAGCCAACGCCAGAGATCATCGCGGCACTGGTGCAGCTCTGCGCAAGCAATGGCATCGACATCGTTGGCCCACCCTTAGTCTGACAAGGAGCAAGGCGGCCTTGAGGTAACGATCGGACGTACGGGTAACGAGGTGCGTTCCTTCAACCGATTTGCATCCGTGCCACCCGCAATCTCCGCTTGATGCGTTTTGTGCAACGCGATACGCCGTTGCCCAAATCGACAGACCGGAGACTTGCCGTGAGCACGCCAAAGACCAGAACCGAAACCGATACGTTCGGCCCCATCGAGGTTGCGGCCGACCGCTATTGGGGCGCGCAGGCGCAACGCTCGCTCGGCAATTTCAAGATCGGCTGGGAAAAGCAGCCGGTTTCGGTCGTGCGCGCGCTGGGCATCGTCAAGCGGGCGGCGGCGGAAGCCAATATGGAGCTGAAACGGCTGGATCCTGCGATCGGCAAGGCGATCATCGCGGCCGCGCAAGAGGTCATCGACGGCAAGCTCAACGACCATTTCCCCCTGGTGGTCTGGCAGACCGGCTCCGGCACGCAGTCCAACATGAACGCCAATGAGGTGATCTCCAACCGGGCGATCGAGATGCTGGGCGGCGTCATGGGCTCGAAGAAGCCCGTCCACCCCAACGACCACGTCAACATGAGCCAATCGTCGAACGACACCTATCCGACGGCCATGCACATCGCCTGCGCCGAGCGCATCGTGCACGATTTGTTGCCGGCGCTGAAGCACCTGCACAAGGCGCTGGACGCCAAGGCCAAGGCCTTCAACCACATCATCAAGATCGGCCGTACCCACACGCAGGATGCCACGCCGCTGACGCTCGGCCAGGAATTCTCGGGCTATGCGGCGCAGGTCGCCTCGTCGATCAAGCGCATCGAAATGACGCTGCCCGGCCTGCAGGAACTGGCGCAGGGCGGCACCGCCGTCGGCACCGGCCTCAACGCGCCGGTCGGCTTTGCTGAAAAGGTCGCCGATCGCATCGCCGCCATCACCGGCATCGCCTTCGTCACCGCGCCGAACAAGTTCGAGGCGCTCGCGGCACACGATTCCATGGTGTTCTCGCACGGCGCCATCAATGCGGCGGCCGCCGCACTCTTCAAGGTCGCCAATGACATCCGCTTCCTTGGCTCCGGCCCGCGCTCGGGCCTCGGCGAATTGTCGCTGCCAGAAAACGAACCCGGCTCGTCCATCATGCCGGGCAAGGTCAACCCGACGCAGTGCGAGGCAATGACCCAGGTCTGCGTACAAGTGTTCGGCAACAACGCGGCAGTGACCTTCGCCGGCAGCCAGGGTCATTTCGAGCTCAATGTCTACAACCCCCTGATGGCCTACAATTTCCTGCAGTCGGTACAGTTGCTCTCCGACGCGTCGGTCTCCTTCACCGACAATTGCGTCGTCGGCATCGAGGCGCGGGAGGACAACATCAAGGCGGCCCTCGACCGCTCGCTGATGCTGGTGACGGCGCTTGCGCCCACCATCGGCTACGACAACGCCGCCAAGATCGCCAAGACGGCACATAAGAACGGCACGACGCTGCGCGAGGAAGCGCTGGCCACCGGACTGGTCAGCGAGGCCGATTTTGACCGGCTGGTGCGACCGGAGGACATGACGCATCCGGGGTAAGGCGTTTTTCGGCGGGAGAATTTACTCCCGTCACCGCATCACCCGACACGAATTTCGCGCTTCTTGGCCGATCACGGAAATGTACGGCCTGTGAACGATGTGTCGCCGGATAGGCGGCTTTGGTGAACAGTCGGCATCGTCTATCTCTGGGTCATTCAACCCATTCGGAGAGTCACCATGTCCATCAACACTTCCGCCGCCGGCGCCGGCACCGCGTCCAACAGCTCTGTCACCATCCTGCTCGGCCGCATCCTGCTCGCGGTCATTTTCCTGCTTTCCGGTTTCGGCAAGCTCACCGCCATTTCCGGTACCGCTGCCTATTTCGGCGGCCTCGGCCTGCCCCTTCCGACCGTAACCGCGGTTGTCGTCGGCCTGATCGAACTTCTCGGCGGCCTCGCCGTCCTCGTCGGTTTCCAGACCAGGATCGCCGCCGTGGTGCTCGCGGTCTTCACCGTCGCCACCGGGCTTGTCGCCCACACGGGCTGGGCCGACCAGATGCAGATGATCCAGTTTCTCAAGAACCTTGCCATCACCGGCGGCTTCCTGCTGCTCGCCTCCTCCGGCGCCGGCGCTTACTCCATCGACGCCAAGCGCGGCTGAACTCCCTCTCAAGCCGCCCTCCCAGGCATTGACAGAAGCGGCGCGGAATTTTCCGCGCCGCTTTTTCGTTGTCTGAAGTAGCCGGTTTCGGCCGCAGCTGCGCAGGGGTAAACTGCGCGGTAGCCGGCTCGAGTCCAATCGGGCGCAGGCAAGGGAGGTGGCCATGGCTCGCAACGCATTGCTTCTGGTTTCGCGACTGCTGTTTGCCGTGATGTTCGTACCATCAGGCTTTCAGGCACTCGCCAACATTGCCGGTACATCAGATTATTTCGCCGGCCTCGGCTTGCCGCTGCCGAGCCTCGCGGCCTGGGGCACGGGCCTGTTCGAGTTGATCGCCGGCTTGCTGATCCTCGTCGGCTTCCAGACCCGGATCGTGGCGCTGCTTCTGGCGGCCTTCTGCGTCGCGGCCGGTTTCATCGGCCATTACGGCCAGGGTGCCGGCGATGCGACGCTCGCCTTCCTGCACCAGCAGATGCTGATGAAGGACGTTGCAATATCAGGCGGGTTCATGGCGCTTGCCATGGCTGGTGCCGGGGCCTGGTCGGCCGACGGGCACGGTTTTGGTATCGGCGCGGACGTGACCTGAGCCTCAGTCTGCCAGAGCGCCCTATTTCACCGAAACACTCGGCCCACCCTCCACAGCCAGCACCAGCCGGCGGTTGGTGATGCGCGCCAGTTGCGCCAGGCGGCCGGCCGGCCGCTCGCCGTAGAGGTCGGAGAGCGAAGCCGGCAACACCAGCGCCAGCACGCCATTGGCGCGCTGTTCCCATTTCAGCCGGGGCATGATGCCGGGCATCGAGGCCGTCAGCAGATAGACGACGCGCATCATCGCCGCCAGCACGCGGGCCCGCTCCAGGTAGCGCGGCGTCGCCAGCGCTTTGATTTCCGGCGCGATGGACTCGTTGAAGATGCCGTCGTGACGATAGGCATTGGCCAAAGCCAGGAAGGCACGGCCGGGATGGTCGACGCCGAAGAAGGAGGCGTGGGCAATGATGTTGAGCGACTGCCTGCCGCGGTATTCCGGGTGCGCGCGCCAGCCGATGTCAGCCAGCAATGCCGCAGCGTGGCGGTAGCGGGCCTCGTCCTCGGTCTCGTCGATGCCGAAGGCGGCAAAGGCCTTGCCTGTCCATTCGACCAGTTCATGCGCGTGATGGACCGAGCGCGAGCGCAACAGCGCCAGCTCTTCGGCAGCCGAGATCAGCGGGTCCGATTTCTGCTCGGCCTCGTCGAGCAGCGAATAGAGGAAGCCTTCGCGCACACCGAGCGCCGAGACGATGATCTTCGACGGCTGCATCGCCGCCATGATCTCCTGCAGCACGATGGCGCCGTAAGGCAGCAGCGAGCGGCGGTTCTTCGACACGCCTTCGATCCCCTTGACCTTCTCGATCTCGGCTTTGGCCACCTGCTTGAGAAAGTTCGCCGCGCTGTCGGCCGATATCTCGTAATGATGCATGACGCCAAGCGGGTAGTTGGTCATCTCCATGTGCAGCCGGGCGAGATTTCGCCAGGTGCCGCCGACGGCGTAGAAGGGCCGGCCCTGCCCACCTTTCAACAGCTTGGCTCGCGCCAGTTCTTCGCGTGCGATCTTTTGCGCCTGGGTGAGCGAGTTCTTCGCCATGTCCTGCAGGCGCAGGCCGCCGAGCGGCAGCGTTATGCCGTCGCCGATCGCTTCGCCGTTGACGTCGACCAGTTCGAGGCTGCCGCCACCCAGATCGCCGGCGATGCCATTGGCCGGGTGGAAGCCGGAAATGACGCCAAGCGCCGAATAATAGGCCTCCTGCCGCCCGCTGATGACCCTGATCTCGGTCTTCAGCACCTCTTCGGCGCGATGGATGAAATCGGGACCGTTGATCGCCTCGCGCGCGGCGGCGGTGGCCAGGACATACATATGCTCGGAGCCGGCCTGGTCGGACAGCGCGCGGAAGCGGCGGAACTCTTCCATCGAGCGCGTCACCGCCTCGGGGTCGAGCTTGCCGGTCGAAACGATGCCGCGGCCAAGACCCGCCAGCATCTTTTCGTTGAACAGCATGGTCGGCGAGCGCGCCAGCCCTTCATAGACGACGAGGCGGATCGAATTCGACCCGATGTCGATGATGGACAGCGGTCGGCGGTCCTGCAGCCGGCCCTGGGAAACGGACAGCATCAGATGGACGCTGCGCCGTTTTTCTTGCGGCGCTTGAACTGCGCAATGCGCTTGGGTGCATGCGACTTCAGCGCGTCACCCCGTCCCGACAGGCTCGGATTGGTCATGAAATATTCCTGCGCGTTGAACGGTTCCTCGCCCTCTTCCAGCACGACGCGCCGGGAGGTTCCATCAGCCAATACGTCGAAACTTTGCTGATTGTCCATGATGTTGCCCAGCATGATCTGGCCCAAAATCTGTTCATGCACAGTTGGATTGGTGATCGGCACCATGGTCTCGACGCGACGGTCGAGATTGCGCGGCATCAGGTCGGCCGACGAGATGTAGACGATCGCTTCGTCCGACGGCAGGCCATGGCCATTGCCGAAACAATAGATGCGGCTGTGTTCGAGGAAGCGGCCGACGATCGACTTGACCCTGATGTTTTCCGACAGACCCGGCACCTGCGGCCGCAGGCAGCATATGCCGCGCACCACGAGGTCGATCTCGACACCGGCGCGGCTGGCATCGTAGAGCGCGTCGATGATGATCGGGTCGACAAGCGCGTTCATCTTCATCCAGATGCGCGCCGGTTTTCCTTCCAGCGCATGGGCGACTTCGTCGGAAATGTGCTGCAGGATACGGTTCCTGAGCGTGAACGGCGATATCGCCAGCCGCATTTCGGCGGTCGGCTCGGCATAGCCGGTAATGAAATTGAAGAGCTGGGCGACGTCGCGGGCGATCGTCGGATCGGTGGTGAAGAAGGACAGGTCGGTGTAGATGCGTGCGGTGACCGGGTGGTAGTTGCCGGTGCCCAGATGCACGTAGTTACGCAGCTTGCCGTCCTCGCGCCGCACCACCAGCGACATTTTCGCGTGGGTCTTCAACTCGAGGAACCCGAACACGACCTGGACGCCGGCGCGCTCGAGATCGCGCGCCCAGCGGATGTTGGCTTCCTCGTCGAAACGCGCCTTGAGTTCGACCAGCGCGGTCACCGACTTGCCGGCCTCTGCCGCATCGACCAGCGCGCGCACGATCGGGCTGTCGTTGGAGGTGCGGTAAAGCGTCTGCTTGATCGCCACCACTTCGGGATCGGCCATGGCCTGGCGCAGGAACTGGACCACGACGTCGAAGGATTCATAGGGGTGATGGACGACGATGTCCTTCTCGCGGATGGCCGCGAAGCAGTCCCCGCCATGCTCGCGGATGCGTTCGGGAAAGCGCGGATTGTAGGGCGTGAACTTCAGGTCATCGCGAGGAACGGACACGATCTCGGAGATCTGGCTGAGCGCCAGCGGACCGGTCAAGACGCTGATACGGCTCGAAGACACGCCAAGCTCGCCGGCGACGAAATCGCGCAATTCGCCAGGCATCAGCTTGTCGAATTCGATGCGGATGACCGAGCCTCGGCGGCGGCGCTTCAGCGCCGTCTCGAACAAGCGCACGAGATCTTCAGACTCTTCCTCGACCTCGATATCGCTGTCTCGGATGATGCGGAATGTTCCGGAGCCCTTGACCTCATAGCCGGGGAACAGCTTGCCGATATAGAGGCCGACCGCTTCTTCCAGCGGGATGAAGCGGACATGGTTCTTGCGATCCGGCAGGCGGATGAAGCGCTTCAGCGCCACCGGCAGGCGCAAGAGCGCGCTCATCTCCTCGCCATTCTTGCGGTGGCGCAGCTGCAGCGCCATCGAGAAGCCGAGATTGGGGATGAACGGGAACGGATGCGCCGGGTCGATCGACAGCGGGGTGAGCACCGGAAACACCTGGTCCTGGAAATGCTCTTCCAGCCAGACCTTTTCGTCCTTGGTCAGCGCATCTCGCGCAATGCTCTCAATGCCTTCCTTGTTGAGCAGCACGGTGAGCGCCGAGAGGCTCTTCTGCTGGTCTTCCTGCAGCCGCTCGACCTCGCGCAGCAGCTGTTCGAGCTGCTGCTCGGGCGTGCGGCCGTCAGGACTTTTCAGCGTGATGCCTTCGCGCACCTGGCCGGCGAGGCCAGCGACACGCACCATGAAGAACTCGTCGAGATTGGCGGCCGAAATCGACAGGAAGCGGACGCGCTCCAGCAGAGGGTGATGGGTATTCAGAGATTCCTCGAGCACGCGGCGATTGAACTGCAGCCAGGAAAACTCGCGGTTGACGAAGCGATCCGGGTTGCCGCCCTCTGAACTGGCCGCCTCGACGTTGACGAATTCGCTCTGTACCGGCTTCAGTTCGTTCATGGTTCCTGCCCGCAACCGTTCCTTTTGCAGCGCCGCCAGATGACGATAGGCGCTCTAACATGCCTTTGTGGCGCATGATCGGTCGCGGAATCGCTTGGCGTCCGCGGTCACACGCTTAACCGGCTCAACTTATCCTCTGACAGGCTTTTGCGACAGTTTCATTTCATCGATCTTGCAAAGAGACCCGTTATGATCCAGATGCATGCGAGACTGCGTTAAGGAGACGACGATGGCAGGCGGTTCCATTCCCCATTTCCAGAACGATGCCGGCCATCCGGCGATCGACATCGGGGTCAAGGAATTTATGTGCACGGGCGCCAATCCGCCTTTCGACCACCCGCATGTGTTTCTCGACATGGGCGACGACAATGAGAAAGTCTGCCCCTATTGCTCGACGCTCTACCGCTATTCGCCAAAGCTGAAGGCGACGGAAACGCTGCCGGCGGGCTGCCTCTACATCGACCAGGCCGCCTGATTCCTTCCCGACAGAGCTGATGGACGACACGCGCTCCCGGCAAATCGTCATCGCCGGAGCGGGCGTCGCCGGGCTGACCGCGGCACTTGCTTTCGCCAGACGCGGCTACCCCGTGCAGGTGTTCGAACAAGCGCCGCGCCTGGAAGCCGTGGGCGCCGGCCTCCAGCTTTCCCCCAATGCGACACGCATCCTGCGCGACCTCGGCGTGCTCGACCGGCTGTTGCCGGCGGCGGTGCGGCCGGAGGCCGTGGTGCTGAAGGATGCAAGGACGTTGCGCGAATTGGCACGGGTGCCGCTCGGGCAATCGGGTGAAGACCGCTGGGGCGCTCCCTATCTCGTCGCGCACCGGGCCGACCTGCAGAGCGCGCTGATGACGTGTGCGGCAGAGATGCCTGATGTCCTTCTCACGCTCGGGGCGCGTGTCGAAAAAATTGCGACTGGCAGCCATGGTGTCACGGCGACCGTCGAAATCGGCAACAAGACGGTAGAGGCGCAGGGCTGCTTGCTGGTCGGCGCGGACGGCGTCTGGTCGTCGGTGCGCGGGCTTGTCGATGCAAAAAGGATGGCATCGCCAAGAAGCCGTTTTTCGGGAGAGTTGGCCTGGCGCGCCACCGTCGCGGCCGACAGCGACGCCGGGCAAGCCTTTGTCGCGATCGGCGTGGCCGATTGCGTCACGACTTTCCTGCATCCCGGTTTCCACATGGTCGCCTATCCCGTCAGCAAGGGCGACGCCTTCAATCTCGTCGCCTTCACCAAAGGCGAGCACATTGCCGAGGGCTGGTCCGGCCATGCCGATCCCGGCATTCTCGCCGCCGCCATGCGCGGCACCGCGCCGGGACTCATGAAGCTGGTGGAAATGGCCTGCCCGTGGCTGACCTGGCCGCTGCATACCGTCGACCAAAGGCGGTGGACCAGCCCGCAAGGCATCGCGCTGATTGGCGATGCCGCGCATGCGATGACGCCGTTCGCGGCACAGGGTGCGGCGATGGCGATCGAGGACGCCGCGATGCTTGCCACCCTGTTCGCCGACTTCCCCACCGATCCGCGACAGAGCCTCACCATCTGGGAGAATCTGCGGCGGCCGCGCGTGGAGAAGGTGCTCAAGCGCGGTGCGCTCAATCGACTTGCCTGGCATGCTCGAGGCCCAGTGGCGCTGGCCCGCAACCTTGTGCTGGCGACGCGGCCGGCGGAGAAGCTCGCGGCCGATCTCGACTGGCTTTATGGCTGGGAGGAACGGAAGGTTGTGAGGCGCTGATCGTCATGGAGCTCCAAAGCTCTCGAAGGTGCGTCACGAGAACAATGCACCCGGCGTCATATTCCAATAGATGTGGTGATAGCGCGCGAAGAAAATCAGGGCGGCCGCAACGGAGCACGCCATCGCGGCAGCCAAAGTTACCGCCACAGCCACGAAAACATTCGCTCTCAATGCATGCTTCGATACGAGGACGAGTTGAACCGCGATTGCGATCGACGAGAAGCTTGAGACACCGTATGCGCTCAGCACCTGCAATCCTTTGATAAGAGGCCCAAGTACCACCACAACGGCTGCAAACAAATACCAGCCAATCGTCATTCCAGTTTCTTTTGGCAGCAGGCTCAAAAGGCCGAATGCAGCGTATTTTATGCCCAGTATCGACAGCGAAAATGCTACCGCGATGGGAAACTTTAAAATCACCCCGCGATAGATGGCCTTGAAGTCGGCACCTGCCGCTGTCACACGGGAGAATAGAAAGATGACCAAGGAAGCAACAACGGCTATCGCCAAATTTGAAATGAACTTATAGACAATCGGGAAATGCGGGACTGAATTGCTCCAGTGACCTAGGAAATCCAAGTATCCTACGCACTGTTGAGCAAGTGCGAATATAGCAGCGATGGCTGCGATCGCGCACCAGGTATCGTCTCGTTCCGATATTTTACGAATGACGGCGCCGGGTTTTATATAGAAAACGAATCCGCCAACAAAATATTTTATAAGCGCATCAAAAAAAGACACAACACTCTCCGCACCGTCGCCAAATATGTATTTCTACATACAAAAACTAACAGTGCGTGCACGCAGATCACCTATTGTACAGCTTCAGCGACCACCCTAGCGACGCCGGTAGTGGGTTCCACCAGCCTGTGCGCAGCCCGGCTGTGCGCAGCGCCGCCGCCGTCCAGGTGTTGCAGCCGACCAGCGCGTTGAAATGGCCGTTGGCTTCGAAGAAGCCATCGAATTTCGAATAGGCGGCGTTCGGGATATGGATCGGACCGTCCGGCCTCTGCTGAAAACTCGCCTGTATGAAATCGAGCAGTGCCGCGAACTGATCGTCACCAATGTCGAAGCCGGCGACATCCGGATGTGCTTGGTCGATATCGCCGGCGACATCGACATGCATGACCGACGCGTCAAGTGTCAGTGCTTTCATCACCGGCACGGCCTTGAGCTCAGACCAGGTCGGTGTTTCCAGATAGAAGGCACGGCCGCCCCAACCAAAGACGATATAGCGCACCTCGGGAATGTCGGCCGGGATGCCGGCTTCAACCAGAAAATGGAAGCGCTGGCGCACCGCATCGTCCACCGGAATGGCGATGTCTGTGTGGATCGGGTTTCTCAGCACAAGGATATGACGCGTTGCTGATTTGCCGGTGGTGGTTTGCCACAGTGGCCGTGGCACCAAAGTACCGAACGTCACGGCGAGCACCACCGCGATCAACAACAGACCAAGAAAACGGCCGAGCTTTTTCATGAATGGCGGCCCTGCAAACGCATCCGGCGCGACACGAACCGTGCGCCTCCTGCCTACCCATACGCAAAAGAGCCCGGCGCTGTTTCAGCCGGGCTCTCCTCAGTTCACTGAAAGGCTTAGTGCAGGATCTGGCTGAGGAACAGCTTCGTGCGTTCGTGGCGCGGGTGGTCGAAGAACTCGGCCGGCGTGTTCTGCTCGACGATCTGGCCCTGATCCATGAAGATCACTCGGTTGGCGACCTTGCGGGCAAAGCCCATCTCGTGGGTGACGCACAGCATGGTCATGCCCTCTTCCGCCAGACCAACCATCGTCTCCAGCACTTCCTTGATCATCTCAGGGTCGAGGGCCGAGGTCGGCTCGTCGAACAGCATGATGCGCGGGTTCATGCACAGCGAGCGCGCGATCGCCACGCGCTGCTGCTGGCCGCCGGACAGCTGGCCGGGATATTTGTTGGCCTGCTCCGGGATTTTCACGCGCTTGAGGAAATGCATGGCGATTTCCTCGGCCTGCTTCTTCGGCGTCTTGCGCACCCAGATCGGCGCCAGCGTGCAGTTCTCCAGGATGGTCAGATGCGGGAACAGGTTGAAGTGCTGGAACACCATGCCGACCTCGCGGCGCACCTCGTCGATCTTCTTCAGATCGTTGGTCAGTTCCTTGCCGTCGACGATGATCTTGCCCTTCTGGTGCTCCTCCAGCCGGTTGATGCAGCGGATCATCGTCGACTTGCCCGAGCCGGACGGCCCGCAGATGACGATACGCTCGCCGCGCATCACCTTCAGGTTGATGTCCTTCAGCACATGGAACTCGCCATACCATTTGTGCATGGCGATGATGTCGATGGCGACATCGGTGGTCGAGATGTGCATCTTGGCGGCGTTGACCTTGATCTCTTCCGCGCTGACGGCATTTTCGGTGGCCATGACAGGGTCCCCTTGTTCTTCTATCTTTGGTTATGATGCATGTCGTTATCCCAAAACCGCAACACACTTTTGGGCGACATGCATCAGCGTTTGTGGCCGGTGTCGAGCCGGCGTTCAGTGTACATTGAATAGCGCGACATGCCGAAGCAGAACAGCCAGAACACGAAAGCGGCGAACACCAGGCCGGACCTGGCCGTTTGCGGCGTCGCCCAGTTGGCGTCCGAGAAGTTCTGCTTGACGACGCCGAGCAGGTCGAACATCGAGATGATGAGCACCAGGCTGGTGTCCTTGAACATGCCAATGAAGGTGTTGACGATGCCGGGAATGACCAGCTTCAGCGCCTGCGGCAGCACGATCAACCCCATCTTCTGCCAATAGCCGAGGCCGAGCGAATCAGCGCCTTCATACTGGCCCTTGGGGATAGCCTGCAGGCCGCCACGCACGACTTCAGCCATATAGGCGGCGGCGAACAGCGACACGCCGATCAGCGCCCGCAGGAACTTGTCGAAGGTGACGCCTGCCGGCAGGAACAGCGGCAGCATGACGCTGACGAAGAACAGAACGGTGATCAACGGGATGCCGCGCACCGTTTCGATGAAGACCACGCACAATGTCTTGACGATCGGCATCTTCGAACGCCTGCCAAGCGCCAGCACGGTGCCCAGCGGCAGCGACACGGCAATGCCGACGAAGGACAGGCTGAGCGTCACCAGCAGGCCACCCCAGCGCGAGGTCTCGACATGCGGCAGGCCGAACACGCCGCCAATCAGGAGGAAAAACGAGACGATCGGCAGCACCAGGAAAAGCAGGATGGCGTTCAGCCCCTTGCGTGGCACGCGCGGGATCAGCATCGGCACCAGAAGCGCCACGAACAGGATGGCAACCAGAATCGGCCGCCAGCGCTCCTCGATCGGATAGGTGCCGAACATGAACTGGCCGAACTTGGCATTGACGAAGGCCCAGCAGGCGCCGCTCCAGCCATCCGGCTGGATACCGCCTTGTGCGACGGTCGCGCAGACGGTGCGGTCCGGCCCGGTCCACTGGGCATTGAGGAACGCCCAGCTGATGACCTGCGGCAGGACCCAGGCAACGATGGCGATGCCAAGGATGGTCATGATGGTGTCGCCGACCGTGCCGACCAGGTTCTTGCGCACCCAGGCCATCGGGCCGCGGACGCTGGCCGGCGCAGGCTGCGCCAGGGCCATTTCGGTGCGCACCCAGGACATATCGTGTTCCTGCATGGCTCTACCTCTCCACCAGCGCCATCTTGGCGTTGACCACGTTCATGACGGCGGAGGTCACCAGGCTGAGTATGAGATAGGCGATCATCATGATCAGCACGCCTTCGACCGCCTGTCCGGTCTGGTTCAGCACCGTCCCGGCTGTCGCCGTCAGGTCCGGATAGCCGATGGCGATCGCCAGCGACGAGTTCTTCGTCAGGTTGAGATACTGGCTGGTCAGCGGCGGAATGACGATGCGCATCGCCTGCGGCACGACAACCAGCCGCAGGACCGACCCGGATCGCAGCCCAAGTGCCGACGCCGCCTCGGTCTGGCCCTTGCTGACACCCCTGATGCCGGCACGCACGATTTCGGCGATGAAGGCCGCCGTGTAGCAGGACAGCGCCAGATAGAGCGATAGGAACTCCGGCTTGACCTGAAAGCCGCCGGTCAGGTTGAAGGTCGACTGTTTCGGAAGATCAAAGCTCAGCGGAAAGCCGCTCAGCACGTAAGCGAGCAAGGGCAGGCCGACGATCAGCGCCACCGAGGTCCAGAACACCGGAAATTGCTGGCCTGTCGCCATCTGCCGCTGACGTGCCGTGCGGGCGACGAACCATGCCATGGCAATGCCGACAAGCAGAGCGACGAAGATCAACCAGGAGCCCTCGCCCCAGACCGGGCGGGGAAAATAGAAGCCACGCTGGTTGAGGAAGGAGCCGAAGGGCAGAT
The DNA here is from genome assembly GCF_057784245.1 of Mesorhizobium sp. CNPSo 4671. Lineage (NCBI taxonomy): Bacteria > Pseudomonadati > Pseudomonadota > Alphaproteobacteria > Hyphomicrobiales > Phyllobacteriaceae > Mesorhizobium > Mesorhizobium sp. CNPSo 4671. Next base: position 37,133 of record NZ_JBWLUW010000008.1, read on the forward strand.
GATAGCTGTCACGCGGTGCCGGCAGCACGGCGAGGACGCCGGAATACCAGAAGAAGATGACGAGCAACGGCGGGATGTTGCGGAAGACCTCGACATACACCGTGCATATCTTCTGGATCAGCCAGTTCTGCGAGAGGCGGCCGATGCCGATGACGAAGCCGATGATGGTGGCGGTGATGATGCCGGCGACGGCGACGATGATGGTGTTGATCAGGCCGACAAGGATGGCGCGGCCATAGGTCGAATCCGACGTATAGGCGATCGGCGTATCCGAGATGTCGAATCCCGCGCGTCCCCTGAGGAAACCGAAGCCGGAAGCGATGTGCAGGCGCTGCAGATTGTCGATGACATTCTGCACAATCCACCAGACGGAGCCGAACAGAACGATGACGACCAGCGTCTGGAAGAAGAGACTGCGGACTTTCGGATCATTGATGAAGGAAGCCCCGCTGGGCCCTTCGCGAATAACTTCCTGCGATGCCATGTCACCGTCCCCTGGAAAGAGAAACCGGAAGGCAGATATCTGCCTTCCGGATCACATTTCGGTCAGCGGATCGGCGGAGCGTATTGCAGGCCGCCCTTGGTCCACAGCGCATTGATGCCGCGCGCGATCTTGAGCGGGCTGCCCGAGCCGACATTGCGGTCGAACATTTCGCCGTAGTTGCCGACGGCCTTGACGATGTTGACGACCCAGTCGTTGGAGACGCCGAGATCGGTGCCGATCTTGGTGTCGGCTTCCTGGCCGAGCACGCGCTTGATCTCCGGGCTGGGGGAATTCTTCATCTCATCGACATTGGCCTTGGTGATGCCGAGCTCTTCGGCGTCGAGCAGCGCGAAATAGGTCCACTTGACGATGTGGTACCACTGGTCGTCACCCTGGCGGACGGCCGGACCGAGCGGCTCTTTCGAGATGATCTCGGGCAGCACGACGTGATCGGCCGGCGCGCCCAGCGTCAGGCGGATGCCGTAGAGGCCCGACTGGTCGGTGGTGTAGACGTCGCAGCGGCCGGCATCATAGGCGGCGTTGACCTCTTCGAGCTTTTCGAAGACGACCGGATTGTACTCCATCTTGTTCGCCTTGAAGTAGTCGGCGAGGTTGAGTTCGGTGGTGGTGCCGCTCTGCACGCAGACCGCGGCGCCGGAGAGCTGGAGCGCCGAATTGACGCCCGGCAGCTTCTTGGCGTTGATCATGAAGCCTTGGCCGTCATAGTAGGTCGTGCCGACGAAATTCAGGCCAAGTGCGGTGTCGCGGTTGATGGTCCAGGTGGTGTTGCGCGACAGGATGTCGACCTCGCCGGACTGCAGCGCGGTGAAGCGCTCCTTGGCGCTGAGCGGCGTGAACTTGACCTTGGTGCCGTCACCAAAGACAGCGGCCGCGACAGCGCGGCAGAAATCCGCATCGATGCCTTGCCAGTCGCCCTTGTCGTCCGGCGCCGAGAAGCCGGCGAGACCGGTCGAGACACCGCACTGGATGAAGCCCTTCGCCTTGACGGTATCGAGCGTCGTCGCCGACGCGGCCGACGCCATCAATCCAATCGTGGCGGCGCCAAGAATGCCGATAGCAATATGTTTCATGACCCACAGACCCTTTTCTCTGTTTTCAGGCAAACCCTGATTCTTTTTCCCGTGTGAACGCAGCTCCCAATTCCAGCCCATTCCCCGGAATTCCACATCGCAACCGACGCGCCGCCTCCCATTCACGAACAGCATCGAAGGCGATAATTCTCGTGAGGTCAAGGAAAATGACCGAATCCGAACGTGTTTGAAAATCGATTGCCTGAAATGCCCGAATTGCAGACAAACGCGCCCGCAATTTAGTCACGGCGCGAATAAAGTCGGCAAAGCGCATTCAACGCAAATGCGGGTCGGCGGCGAAATCCATCCCTGACACAAGCGTTGCGTCACTGATCTGGATAAGGGATGAATTGGCATGTCCGAAGACTATCATCAGACGTGCGCTCTCAAAGCGCCCGAGAAACGAGCCAGGCGCCGGCCGCCGCCATCAACACACCGGAAATGTGCGGAATCAACGGCCCGGTGGTGACTGTCTTTTCCAGGAGAACGAGGATGGCGACGCGGCGATCCACAGGCCTCTCCTAGCCGCCGGCGGCAAGGCCAGGTGCCGCGTCGCTCGCTCGCGCACTGCCGCATCCGGCCAGCCGGCTTCACGACCTGATGGCGACGTCAGCTGGAGAATTGGCATATTCGAAGTCTATCCCTGGCGGACGGTGGGCGGTTGCACGGTCCCTGACACCGCACTATGGCTAGCGCCTTGTCAAACAAGGCGAAGACGAAGAATGGCTAAGGACGGCAACGAGCAGGTTTCCGGAAAAATGGGGATCAACACGCGGCTTGCCCATTCGGGCAACAACCCGCACGACTATTTCGGCTTCGTCAATCCGCCTGTCGTCCACGCCTCGACGGTGCTGTTCCGCGATGCGGCGACGATGGCCGCGCGCAACCAGAAATACACTTACGGCACACGCGGTACGCCGACGACGGACGCCCTTGCCCATGCCATTGATGCGCTGGAGGGATCCGCCGGCACGATCGTGGTGCCATCGGGCCTGGCGGCGGTGACCATTCCGCTGCTCGCCTTCGTGTCGGCTGGCGATCATCTGCTGATCGTCGACAGCGTCTACCATCCGACCCGTAATTTCGCCGACACGATGCTGAAGCGGCTCGGCGTCGAGGTGGAATATTATGATCCGCATATCGGCGCTGGTATCGCAGCCCTGATCAAGCCCAACACCAAAGTGGTGTTCACGGAATCGCCGGCCTCCAACACATTCGAGGTGCAGGATATACCGGCGATCGCCAAGGCGGCGCATGCCGCCGGGGCCATCGTGATGATGGACAACACCTGGGCCACGCCGCTCTATTTCCGGCCGCTCGATCACGGCGTCGACATCTCCATCCACGCGGCGACGAAGTACCCGGCCGGCCATTCCGACGTGTTGCTCGGCACGGTCTCGGCCAATGAGAGCCACTGGAAGCAGCTCTTCGAGAGCTTTTGCACGCTTGGCTGCTGTGCGGGACCCGACGATGTCTACCAGGTGCTGCGCGGCCTGCGCACGATGGGCGTGCGCCTGGAACATCACCAGCGCAGCGCACTCGCCATCGCGTCGTGGCTCGAAGGCCAGAAGGGCGTGGCGCGCGTGCTCCACCCTGCCCTTCCCAGCCACCCGGATTACGATTTGTGGAAGCGCGATTTTTGCGGTTCGAGCGGCATCTTTTCCTTCGTCATGGCCGGCGGCGGTCAGAAGGAGCAGCACGCCTTTCTCGACGCGCTCAGGATCTTCGGCCTCGGCTATTCCTGGGGCGGCTATGAGAGCCTCGCGGTGCCGGTCTGGCTCAGCGACCGTGTCATTGCAAAAGGCCCCTATGACGGTCCGTTGATCCGCCTGCAGATCGGTCTTGAGGATGTCGACGACCTGAAAGCCGACATTTTGCGTGGTCTGGCCGCAGCGACGGCCTAACCAGCGCGCCGCCTGACTGCCGGACGGAATCAACAAGCGGGCGCAGAGCTCTGACGCTGATGACAAAGTGCGAGCCGTTCGCAGCATCCCAGCGAGGCGTGGCGCGCAATATTATTCTCTTGGCCGACGACTTTGCGGATTTGTTTGACTTTCAAATCCGTGGGTTCGGCTGCATTGCCTGCTGCACGGCATCCCCAACCAATCCATTTGTCACAAAGCTTGCCATGGCCTTTCGCCTTTTTGTCCCCATCCTTGCCGGCGCGACGCTGCGCGAGCGGTTGCTTGCCTGCATCGGCGCCACGATCGGCATCGCGCTGACCGGGGTGATCAGCGGGCTGGCGATGGGCGGCGGCCCGCATGTGGCCCTGCTGGTGGCGCCGATGGGCGCCTCCGCCGTGCTTCTGTTCGCCGTGCCCGCGAGCCCGTTGGCGCAGCCCTGGTCGATCATCGGCGGCAATTCCATATCGGCGCTGGTGGGTGTGACCGTGGCGCATTTCATCCATGATCCGGTATTTGCCTCTGGCCTTGCCGTGGCGCTCGCCATCGCGGCGATGTCGTTCACGCGCTGCCTGCATCCGCCAGGTGGCGCGGCGGCGCTGACGGGGGTGCTTGGCGGGCCTGCCGTCGTCAGCGCCGGCTTCCTGTTTCCCTTCGTGCCAGTCGCGTTGAACTCGATCATCCTGGTCACACTGGGTTTCCTTTTCCACAGGCTGGCGCGGCGCAACTACCCACATGTCGCCGCCCCCGCAGCCAACAGCCACGGGACCGCCGATCCGCCGGCGCAGCAGCGCGTCGGCTTCCGGCCCGAGGATATCGACGCGGCGCTGACCACGCTCGACGAGACCTTCGACATCGACCGCAACGACCTCGAACGGCTGTTGAGACAAGTCGAACTGCAGGCCATGGTGCGCTCGCACCGGACCCTGCTGTGCCAGGACATCATGTCCCGCGACGTGATTTCGGTGCCCGAACAGGCTACGGCCGACGAGGCGCGGCAGCAACTGCTCGATCATAACATCCGCACCTTGCCGGTGGTCGACGGCGACGCAAGGCTGGTCGGCGCCGTCGGCCTGCGAGAGCTAACGAAGGCCATCGATACGGTGAAGGGCGTGATGTCGAAGGCCGGCACCGCCTCGCCCGACACCCCGGCGATGAGCCTGCTTCCCCTGCTGACCGACGGCCGCAGCCATGCCGTGGTCATCGTTGACGGCGAACGGCGTATTCTCGGCCTGATCACCCAGACCGACCTTCTGGCGGCCGCCGCACGCGTGCAGGCCGCAGACAACGGACTGGCTGCGGCCTAGAATAGCGAAGCCAGGTTGCCGAAATCCGGGAACCTTTTGCCGGCAGGTGCATCCAATGGAACAGTCAAGTGTCTGTTCGGGGAGATCCGGTCGCGATGAGCAAGCTCGCAATGCCCGCCACGAGGCCCGAGACGGCTGAAAGCCATTCCGCCGACCTTGTGCTGGTGCACCGCGCCCTGGCGCGCGAGGCGGACGCCTTCCGCGCCATCATCAAGACGCATAACCAGCGTCTCTACCGCATCGCGCGCGGCATCCTGCGCAACGACGCCGAAGCCGAGGACGTCGTCCAGGAGGCCTATGTCCGCGCCTTCGCCAATCTGGCGGCATTTCGCGGCGATGCCTCGCTCGCCACCTGGCTGTCGCGCATCGTCATCAACGAAGCGCTCGGCCGCCTGCGCCAGAGGCGGCGTACCGTGGCGATGCCCGCGAACCCGGAAGCGCGGATCATCCGCTTTCCCCTCAATCCAAGCGACGACCCGGAGCGGACGATGGCGCAGCGGCAGATTCTCGCACTTGTCGAACGGGCGACCGACTGCCTGCCCGACATCTACCGCATGGTCTTCGTGGCCCGCGTCATCGAGGGCCTGAGCATGGAGGAAACCGCCGATCTGCTCGACCTGCGGCCAGAGACCGTCAAGACAAGGCTGCACCGGGCGCGTACCTTGTTGCGCAAGGCGCTGGACGACGAGATCGGCCCAGTGCTGCTCGACGCCTTCCCCTTCGCCGGCCGCCGTTGCGAGCGGCTGACCAAGGCCGTGATGGGACGGCTGGGTTTCGAATGATCCTGTTCTGATTTTCGGGAACGTTTCTCCCGGCCGCGCATCCAATCAGCGTCAACTGAAAATGTAAGCCCCGGCGCTTCCTCGCAGCCGGGCGAAGGAGGATGCCATGTTCACCCGATATACCGCCGGCCTTGCCGCCCTGCTTTTCGTCAGCGCCGCCCCTTTCGCGCAAGCCGCGGACAAGCCGACCGATCCGCAGATCGCCCACATCGCCTACACAGCCGGCGTCCTCGACATCGAGGCGGCCAAGCTGGCGGTCAAGACATCGAAGAACAAGGAGGTCATTGCCTTCGCCAAGGACATGGAGCGCGACCATGAGGCGGTGAACAAGCAGGCGCTCGACCTGGTCAAGAAGCTCAAGGTGAAGCCCGAGGACAACGCCACCAGCCAGGCACTGAGCAAGGCGGCGGAAGAAGAACGTGCCAAGCTCGCCAAGCTGAAGGGCGCGGCTTTCGACAAGGCCTATATCGAGAACGAGGTCGCCTATCACAAGCAGGTCAACGGCGCGCTTGAAACGCTGCTCATTCCTTCGGCCAGCAATGCCGAGCTGAAAAGCCTGCTCGAGACCGGCCTCAAGATCTTCCAGGGGCATGAGCAGCACGCCGAACATGTCGCCGGCATGCTGAAATGAAAGCGAGTGCCTTGATCCGTCCGTCGCGGTTGGCTGCCCTGGCGCTGATGCTTACAGCGGCGCCGGCGGCGGCCGCTACGATAGAGGTCACCATCGACAAGCTTGTCTTCTCGCCGGCGACCGTCGAGGCGAAGGTCGGCGACACGATCGAGTGGGTGAACAAGGACGTGATTGCCCACACGGCCACCGTGAAGGGCGGCTGGGAAGTGATGATCCCGCCAAAGAAATCAGCGAGCCTGACATTGAAGGCGGCGGGAGCGGTCGACTATTTCTGCCGCTTCCACCCCAACATGAAGGGTCATGTGAACGTGGCGCCGTGATGCGCTTGCGGCTGGCGGCGTAGAGCCGCCAGCCCTCACGGCGTCGGTCCAATCTTGCAGGAGCCGGCGCGGCTAATCGTGATGCGCTTTGACGCGGTGACGATGCGCGGCCTGCTTTGCCCGGTTGCCGCACTGCGCCATGCTGCACCAGCGGCGCCGATGGCCGCGCGTGTGGTCGACGAAAAGCAGCGTGCAGGCCGGGCCCTCGCAGGCTTTCACATGTGAGAAATCCTCGCTGCAGACGAACCGCGCCAGCGCTTCGCCGATCGGCAGCAGAAGCGCCTCGGGCGTGCGCCACTTGCGACCCGTCTGAAGCTGAAAAGGGATTTCGCTACCCGCAGGCATGTCTCTACCGGCAAGGACGGGGGCGATCCGGGTAAAGATCTCGTCGCGGTCGAGCAGGCGATTGAGCGGCTCCAATTGCGCGAGATCCTGAGCGGCCAGCGGATGCCCCTTGTGTTCGCGTACGAACCCGCGGAACCACTCCCTGAGATGCCTTGCCCGATCGGCCACCTTATCGAGTTCGCCCGGCAGAGCGTGCATGCGAACGCTGTCGAGCGCCTCGGGCGGCGCCAGCCGCGCCTGTTCGACCCAATCCAGCAACCCCTCGCCGTCCTTGATCCAATCGACAGGGGTATCGACCAGCGTTGCGATCGAATTGAGGAAATCCAGGCCGAGCGCGTCACCGACAAAGATCGCAGGGGTCATTGTAACTCCAATCGCGCGTCGATCCCGCCGAGCGCTCTGAACACAAATCGGTGATAACCCTTTCGAGGCCGGTTGACAAGTTACGTTCATATCAAGTAACCCTTTCGGACAGCTTTAACAGGTTACTAGTCAATTCAATCCGGAAGGAGATGCCGCGATGCCCTCGAACGATGTCAGTGTTGTGCTCGTCCATGGCGCCTGGGCGGACGGCTCGAGCTGGGCCAAAGTGATCGTGCCGCTCGTGGCGCAGGGTTTCAACGTAGTTGCCGCGCCGCTGCCGCTGACGTCGTTCGCGGACGATGTGGCGGCACTCGACCGGACGCTGGAGCGCGTCGCCGGGCCTGTCGTGCTTGCCGGCCATGCCTATGCCGGCGCGGTGATCGGGGCGACACGCAGCGATAAGGTGAAGGCACTGGTCTATGTCGCCGCCCTTGCGCCCGACGAAGGCGAGACCGTGGCGGATGTCTTCTACCGCGCAACGCCGCACGCCAAGGCGCCGAAGCTTGCGCCAGACGAACATGGCCTGATCTATCTGCCGGACACTGCCTTCGTTTCCGCCTTTGCGCAGAACGCATCGGCCGACGAACTGGCGGTGCTGCGGGCGGTCCAGCGGCCGATCTCGCCGGCTTGCATCACCGTGCCGATGGCGCGGCCGCTGTGGAAGGACCGGCCGGCCTGGTTCTTGATTGCCGAGCAGGACCGCATGATCGTTGCCGAGACACAGCATTTCATGGCCAGGCGCATGAACGCCCTGGTGCATGTGCAGCCGGCCGACCACACGCCGATGGTCACCGCGCCGGATGCCGTCGTCGACATCATCGTCGCAGCGGCGCGTGCCGGCGAAGCGTGAGCCTGAGCCGCCTTCAATCGCAATAACCTTCCCAATGCCGATTTTTCGGTTACAGCAACGGAGAGCACCATGACCGCCTACCGCAACGCCGATGTCGACGGCTTCAACATCTTCTATCGCGAGGCCGGGACGCCGGGCGCGCCGAAACTGCTGCTGCTGCACGGCTTCCCGAGCTCGAGCCATATGTTCCGCGACCTCATTCCGCTGCTTGCCGGCCGCTTCCACATCGTCGCACCCGATCTGCCGGGATTTGGCCGTTCCGACATGCCGCCGCGCGAGACGTTTGCTTATACGTTCGACCACATTGCCGAAATCATCGACCGTTTCACCGAAGTGGTCGGCTTCGACCGCTATGCGCTCTACGTGTTCGACTATGGCGCGCCGACCGGTTTCCGGCTGGCGGTGAAGCACCCGGAGCGCATCAGCGCGATCATCTCGCAGAACGGCAACGCCTATGAGGAAGGGCTCGGCGAGGACTGGAATCCGATCCGCGCCTATTGGTGCGACCCCTCGCCGGCCAACCGCGAGGCGCTGCGCCCTGCCTTCAAGCCGGACGCGATCGCCTGGCAGTACACGCATGGCGCGCCGGCGGACCTGGTCTCGCCCGACGGCTATTCGCTGGACAGCTTCTATTTCGGCCGGCCGGACGCCGAGGAAGTACAGCTCGACCTGTTCGGCGACTACAAGAGCAATGTCGCCCTCTACCCCGCCTTCCAGTCCTATTTCCGCACCCACAAGCCACCGTTCCTGGCGGTGTGGGGCAAGAACGACCCATTCTTCCTGCCGCCCGGCGCCGAAGCGTTCAAGCGCGACATGCCGGACGCGGTCGTGCGTTTCCTCGACACCGGCCATTTCGCGCTGGAAACGCATGCCAGCGAGATCGCTGCGGCGATCCTCGACTTCCTGCATTGACCTGAAAAGAGGAGACTTGCCATGTCGAACTCCCTTGCCATCGTCACCGGTGCCAGCCAGGGCATCGGCCAGGCCACCGCCATCCGGCTGGCGCGTGATTTCCCGGCACTTGTGCTGGTCGCGCGCAGCCGCTCGAAGCTCGACGAAACGGCCGAGGCCGTCAGGGCGGCAGGCGCCAAAACGCTGGTCATCGATGCCGATCTCGCCCGGCCCGAAGCAGCCAAGGCGGTGGTCGATCAGACGCTTGCTGCCTTCCGCCGCATCGACGCGCTGCTCAACATTGCTGGCGCCGTGCCGCAGATCGACCTGTTCGACATGAGCGACGAACAGTGGAATGCCGGCCTCGCGCTGAAACTGCACGGCGCCCGCCGGCTGACCGTCGCGGCGTGGCCGGCGCTGAAGGCGGCCAAGGGCGCCGTGGTGCTGATGTCAGGCAATTCGGCACTGTTTCCGAAGGCACCCTATGCCGCCGTCGGCACGATCAACGCGGCGATCGTCGCGCTGGCAAAGGCCTTCTCCGACCGCGGCATTGCCGACGGTGTGCAGGTCAACAGCGTGCTGCCTGGCCCGGTGATGACCAGCCGCCGCCGCTCCTATCTCGAACACTGGGCGCCGCTGGACGAGATGAGTGTCGAGGAGGCGACAGCCAATTTCCCGAAGGAGGCCGGCATCGCCCGCTATGGCGAGCCGGAAGAGATCGCCGAGCTGATGGCCTTCCTGGTTTCACCCGCCGCGCGCTGGATGACCGGCTCGACGCTGCCCATGGATGGCGGCGAGGTGAAATCGATTTGAGGAGGATGACATGATTGCCTGGAACAGCGTGACCCGCGCCCACGTGGTGCAAGCGATGGAAGAATATGACCGGCTGGGGCCTAGGCGCTTCTTCGCCGAACGCGGCTTTGCCCCGACCACGACCTATGAGCTGGTCGCGGATAACCGCCTCTACCCGCCAAAGGCGATCCTCGGCACCGCCTACGAGTTCGCCACGGGCAAGAGATTGGCCTCGGGCGACTTCGAGGGCGGCAAGAGCGGCGCGGTGAAAGTGCTGGGGCAATTGGGGTTCATCGTCAGGGCGAAGTGACGGCCGTCAGACAGCGACGTTGCGCCCGAGATGACGAGTCACCTCGAGGCTTTGCCCTGACCCGCCGCCTGGTCGAGCCGTAGCGAGGCGCGCCTTGCCTCGTCCGGCCTCGCAATGTGCGTCCAGGAGCCGTCATAGCTGGGCTTGCGCCGCTCGATCCAGGCGCCAAGCCCTTCCCTGAGATCGGCGGTCGGCGCCATGCGGGCGAACTGCTCTGCCTCGACCTGCAACCCTTCGGCGATAGTGAGGTTGATACCGCGCGCCACCGCGGTGAGGATGCCGGCGAGCGCTGCCGGCGAATGCGTGATGATGCGGCGGGCAAGATCGTGCGCCGCCGGCATCAGATCGCTATGCGGCACGACCTGATTGACGAGACCAAGTTCGAGCGCCCGCGGCGGCGGAAACCAGTCGCCCGTCAAAAGCAGTTCGAGCGCGCGCTTGCGCCCAGCGAGCCGCGGCAGACGCTGCGTGCCGCCGAAGGTCGGCGGCATTGCGAGGTTGATCTCCGGCTTGGCGAACAGCGCGCGGTCGCTGGCGATGGCCAGCGGCACGGCCTCGGTGATCTCGCAGCCGCCGCCAAAGGCAATCCCGTTGACCGCGGCGATGACGGGCTTGCGGAAGGCTTCAAGCCTTGCCGTCAGCCGCTGGCCGCGCAGGACGAAGTCGCGCAGCGCCACATCTGCACCGCGAGCCACGCTCGCCGAGAATTCGTGGATATCGCCACCCGCCGAAAACGCCCGCTCCCCTGCTCCGGTGAGGATGACAGCCCGTATGCTGCCATCGACTTCAACGTCGTCGAGGACCGCGAGCAGGCGATCGATCAGGGCATAGTTCAGCGCGTTCAGCTTTTCCGGGCGGTTGAGGGTGAGGACGCTCACCCCGTCACGGGTCTCGTTCAGGACAAGATCGGCCATTGTTCTTCCTTTCCAGATACGACGGAAAGGGATCATGCTTTCGATTGCGTGTATATTCACTAGTTGGTATACATGCTCCATGCCTGAAGCCGCCAGCCCGACCCGCAAACGCATCGTCGATGCCGCGACGAAGCTGTTCTATGCCGAGGGAATCGGTCGTGTCAGCGTCGATGCCGTTGCCGAAAAGGCAGGCCTCACCAAGCGCACGCTTTACTATCACTTCAAGAGCAAGGACGACCTCATCGCCGCCTATCTCGACGGCCGCGACCAGCCCAATCTGCGGCAGATGGCCAGTTGGTTTGATGCCGCGGAGGGCGGCGCGGACCGCAAGGTCGAAGCGATCTTCAGCAATCTGGCGCGGGTTGCGCGCCATCCGAAATGGAAGGGGTGCGGTTTTCTGCGTACGGCCGCGGAACTCGCTTCGATGCCCGGCCATCCGGCGGTGAAGGTCGGATCACGCCACAAGTCGAATTTCGAGACATGGCTGGCGGGTGAATTGTCCCGGTTTGATATTGAGCAGCCGCAAGCCTTGGCCCGCGAGATCGTGCTGCTGATCGACGGCTGCTTTTCGATCATGCTGATCCATCGCAATCCCGACTACATCGAAGCAGCAGGACGAGCCGCTGCCACGCTTGTTGGGGCGAGATGCCGGAACAAGGACTGACCAACCGCGCTTGGAGCGTGGCCGGCAAGCATGGTATCGCAATGCCAGGAGGCGGCGATGCGTGTCATCTTTCGATGTGATCCAATGTTGGTTGAGCATTTGCCGCGCCCGATCCCGGCGCGGGGCGCTCTGCCGGAATGGCTGCGCGCCATGCCCGCCACCGCCTATTCGGCGATCCACGGCCGTGACATTCGCACGCTCAAGCAGTGCCCACCCGTTGTCGATGCGATGACCTATGGCTTCATGGTCCTGCTGCCGTGCGACGTCGTCGTCGACAAGGGCACCTTTTCCTGGGATTGGCAAATTCCAGAACCGGTCACGCAGAACCACCCCAGAGCGCCATTGAGCTTCCACACGCCGGGGCAGCTCGCGGGAAGCCCGTTTGCCACGCCCAGCCAAGCCGCCCTCAAATTCAACAGCTTCTGGACCATCGAGGTCGAGGATGGCTGGTCACTGTTCGCGACACATCCTGTCAATCGCCAGGATCTTCCGTTCAGGCTGGTGACGGGACTTGTGGATTCCGACCGGTTCAGCGACGGCGGCATCAATTTCCCGGCGATCTGGACGGAGCCCGAATTCTCCGGCGTGCTCCGGAAAGGAACTCCTGTCGCACAGTGCTTTGCGGTTCCGCGCGCCGCGCCACAGCTGGAGTACGAGGTGTTCGACGAGAAGCGGCAGGCATCCTATGCGCAGACGGTCGCGGATGTCCTGTCAACGCCCGGCGTCTACCGCAAGCGGTTTCGCGCCAGGCGGGGGCGCACCACTGGCGAGTGATCGACGCAGCGCCTCCTCATCGAGCCACAGCCTGCCGCTCGACGCCGATGTGAGTGCCATGGCGATCACGCCGAACGTGGATGGGCGCAGACGATAGGCCATCGAATACGCCGCCATAGCCCCGTCGAGGTCGCCGGTTTCTTGCAAGACGACGCCCAGATTGACGGCAGCCTCCGGTGCGTCCGGGCTCATCTCAAGCACGCGTCGGTAGGCTTCGGCGGCGCTACCGAATTTGCGCATGTCCTGACGCACCAGTCCGAGGTCGAACCAGGCAGCCCGATGCCCACCGCCGGCGACGGCGCGTTCGAGGAAGGCTTCCGCCTCCAGAGACTCTCCGCGTTCCCACGCAAGATGCCCCAGGCGTGCCATTGCCTCCTTGGATTTCGGCTCCCTTTGCAAGACAAGTGTCCAGCACACACCAGCCGCCGAGGCATCACCTGCCTGATCGAGGGTACGTGCCCGCTCGAGCATGATCTCCGCCTGCGATGATTGCCTTGCCGCGCGGTCCAGATGCTGCAACGCCGCTTCGAGCCTGCCTTGGGCCCGGGCAATCCGGCATGCGAGAATCAAGGCTGGTACATTGTCCGGACGAGCGGCAAGGCTCGCTTCGATGCGCGCACGAGCCTCCGGCAAGTCGGCCCTCGCGAAGAGGACCGCGGCCATCAGATGGCAAAGCGCCGAATCGCCCGGATGCTGCTTTAGGCCCAACTCGCACAGATCCACTGCCTGGTCATGATTGCCGGAATTGAAAGCGGCCACAGCCCGGCGAATCAGATCTCCGCTTTCACCTTGATTGGTGTTCACCATTGCTTTGCCGCTCCCTCTAGAACCCAAGCGCCAACCACGCTGTGCCGACCACGAGCGTGATCAGCGTCAGCGGCAGGCCGACCTTGAAGAAGGCACCGAAGGACAAGGGCGTGCCGGCAGTCTTGGACTGCTCGGCGACGATCAGGTTGGCGACCGAGCCGAGCAGCGTGAAATTGCCGGCGAGCGTGGAACTCATCGCCACCACCAGCCAGGCCCGTTCGGGGGTTTCCAGACCGGGTATGAACGGTCTCAGCGCCAGCACGGCCGGCACATTGCTCATGATGTTGGAAAGCACTGCGGTGAACCCCGACAGGCGCCAGACGTCGTCCAGGCCGAGATTCTTGGCCGAAGCGATGAGATCAGGCGTCAGCAGCGTCCTCTCAGCGCCGGCGACGACCACGAACAGACCGGCAAACATGAACAGCAGCGGCCCATCGATCTCACGGTAGATGCGATCCGGCTTGATGGCGCGGGTGAGCAGAAGAATGGCGCCGCCGATCAATGCGGCCTTGGCAACGGGGACGCCGGCGAAGAAGGCGATGGCCAGCCCGATGCAGACGACAACTGCCTTGAGCACCTGCCCTCGATGCATGCGGCCGCGCGAGACATGCGGCGTCAATTCGGCGGTGCGGGTGAATTCGGCGCGATAGACGATGCGCACGATGACGATGACCGCGACGAGGCCGAACAGGGCGACCGGCGCGAGTGCCGCCGAAAAGGCGGGATAGGAGATGCCCGACAGCGCGCCGATGACCATGTTCTGCGGATTGCCGGTGATGGTCGCGACGCTACCGCAGTTCGACGCGGTGGCGGTAGCGATCAGATAGGGGACCGGGTTGCGGTTGATGACGCGGGTGACATGGACGACGATCGGCGCCATGACCAGGCAGATGGCGTCGTTGACCAGGAAGGCCGACAGCACGCCGGTCAGCAGCGTCACCATCACCAGCAGCATGAACGGCGCATGCGCGTGTTCGATGGCGATGGCGCCCAGGCCGCGAAAGGCGCCTGATACCTTTAGGTGCGCCACCACGATCATCATGCCGAGCAGAAGCGTGATGGTGTCGAAGTTGATGGCGCGGTAGGCATCCTCCATGCTGATCGCGCCAATGGCGATCATCGCGGCGCCGCCGAGCAGCGCAATGCCCGCGCGGTCGAGACGCAGGCCGGGGATGCGGCCGATGGCGACGCCGGCATAGGTCAGGACCAGGATCAGCAGTGCGGCGGCACCCGTGAATGTCATCGGTGGGAAGCCCCGCTCGATCTGGTGGCACCGATGCGGTCCGACCGTTGGTTCTTTTGCATGTCAGCTTTAGCGATGTCGAGATTGATGACAACGGGTTGGGCAAACTGTCGTTCCGGGCGGTATCGCTACCGTCGATAGAAATCCAGCCGTTGTCGCAATGCCTGCGGCGAAAACAGTCGCTCAACGGTCTGCCGCGCCTTGTGGCCCACCCTCACCCGCAGTGCCGGATCGGCTTTGAGCTCGGCCAGGATTTGCGCGGCCTGCTGCGTCGTCTCGAAAAGAAAACCGTTCTCGCCGTGGCTGATATGGTCGGCGTAGCCGCCATGCGAATGGCAGACCACCGGCAAACCGCAGGCCATCGCCTCGAACACCACGCGGCCGAACGTCTCCACATGCGAACCGGTACGGTAGTAAAACACGTCGAGCGTCGGCAGGAATTGCTCGGCGGCAAACTGGCCCTGCGGCAGGAGTTCGAGTTGCGGATGCGGCGCGAGCCTGTCCTTGAGCGGCATGCCGCCCTGGATCCGCACCGCGGCGCCATCGGCCAGCAATGCCTCGTAGAGCGCCACATCGTCGGCATGATGCTTGTCCGCCGTATCGCGGCTCAGCCGCCCCACCGTGAACGGCCGATCCGGCCTTGCCGGCCGTGGTGAGAAACGTTCGATATCGATCGGTGACGGATGCACGACGCCTTCGACCTGCAGCATGCGCTTCTGAAAATCGGAGATCAGCACCAGTTCGGCGTCAGGCCAGCCCAACAGGCGTGGTATGCCGGTCGTCAGCCCGATGATCTTCGGATGAAAGGTGTTGAAGACATAGATCAGCCGGCGCGGCCGCCGGATCAGGTAGGGCCAGATCTTGTTGCGCCAGTGCGCGCCGAGGAAGACATAGGTACCGCCGTCCGGCACGTCACGCTTTACCGGTGAGACGCGGCGAATCGGAAATTGCCGCATCAGTTCGTCGGAGACGCGCGAAGAGGTTGCCCACAGACGCACCTGTTGGTCGGCACTCAACAGCCGGTACAGGTCCAGGGTTTCGCGCTCGCTGCCGCCGAACGGGTTCTGAAAGCCGTTGAACAAATGGATCATGGTAGCCGCGCTTGCCTGGCCTTGCCCGGGGCCGTCCCGTCACCCGTTCACCGGCACCGAAGAGGTCGTGGCTGCACCGGCGGCCCTGATGATCGATGAAATCAAGAAAGCAGGAATGTCTGTGGCGATGCCCCGTACATCACCTCGGCCGGAGGAAGCACACCGACAAGAAGGCGTCAAGGAAGCGACCGACATCAGCCTTCACTGCCGGAAGGCTACGGTCAATGCACCGTGGTGGCGCTGGGCTGAGACACCAGGGCGGCTTCCGCCGGGTCGAAGCTGACCTGGTCGCGCCCATTCGACTTGGCGGCATAGAGCCGTCTGTCGGCGGCGGAGAATATCGCCTCATAGGTCGTCGGCCCGCTGAAGCTGGTGCCGCCGATCGAGACGGAAAGCGGACAGGCGCGACCGTCGGGCGAAAAGTCCATTTCGCGAATCCGTCGGCGGATGCCTTCGGCAACCAGCCAGGATTGCGAGGGGTCGACACCGGGAAGAAACACGCCAAACTCCTCGCCGCCGATACGGCCGACGATATCGCTGCCGCGCAACTGTCCCTTGATCGCCTGGGCGATCAGTTTGAGCGCCTGGTCGCCGCAGTCATGGCCGAGGCGGTCATTGATCGACTTGAAATGGTCGGCGTCGATGATCAGCAGAGCGCCAGAGCGGGTATCCTCCTGCTTGCGGGTCTGCTCGAGATAGGCCTCGACCAGCATCGAGAAGGCACCGCGGTTCAGCACCGCCGTCAGGCTGTCGGTCGCCGCGATGACGCTGAGGTCACGCTGGGCTATGGCCAGCTGGCGGATCTTCCACATGAGGAAAAACAGAAACGACCCGCCCAGCACCAGGGGCAGCATCAGGTCCGTCATTTGTGCCCGCCAGACGGCCTCGGGCGAGAGATAGGGGAAATTGAACGAATCGACGAAAAACGCCACGGCAATGAAGAATGCCGTGCCGGCAGCGGTGACAGCGACCACCCTGCCCCAGCTGGTCGGCGACAGGTCGAGCTTCATCCCATTTCACTCCGTTAGCCGCCTCTACTATGACGTGCCAACGCAAACAAAATGATAAGACTTTCCTTTCAATTCGAGATCAGGGAGCCGGGGCACGCTCGCTGGACGGCGTGCTCCGGCGATAAAAGCAAGCTCGTTCACTGAATTTTGCGCTAATGCGGAGAAATCCCGAACGTCAGCGGCTGGACGCCGATTCACCCGCCTCGACGACGAACGATGCCGCGATCAGGTCGTCAGCATCCAGTCGTAGGGACCCGTCGCTTGCCCCCATGATGGCTGCGACCTTGTGGAAGGTCTTCATCTCATAATCGGAAATTTCGGCATGCTGCATTCTGGCCTTGAGTTCAGCAATACGCCGCCCCAAGGCAGGGGACGTTCCAATTTCACGTTTCGACATGGCCTCGTTTTCTCCTCCCCCAACCCGCGCTTGTTTTGCCCCGCCCATTCGCCGGCCCGCACATTGCCTTTTATGAGGCTCCGCGAATACAAGGCCCCGAACGCTCGGTGTGCGCTAAGGTTCCAACCTCGGCGGATCACGAAATAATTCCTGATGGCCCCAGGCAGCGTTGCTCTATTGGCCGGCCGCCAGCACCAGTGTCGTAATAGAGTTGCGCGCCTCAACCCGCTCCAGACATCGATCCGGAATGTTCGGCCACGTCGCGGCGGCGCATTCCTTGTCGGTGACGGCAACGGGTTGGCCGTACTGCACGTCGGCCGCTTCAGTCGCTGTGGATGCGAAAAGAACCGTCTGCGTTATCAGAGCCGAGAAAACGGCAACCTGGAACAGCACGGCGGCGAAGGCGATCTTCTTGAGCATGCGAGGCAACGCGCCGGCAAGCGTCAGGTTCCCGCCGGTCATTTCTTGCGGCGCAGACTGGCATCATGGCGACGCGGCAGAGGGTAAGCCGACACGCCTTTAACAGAGCAGAAATAATCTCTTAAAATCAATTATTTAATGGCGATCCCGACAGGATTCGAACCTGTGACCATCGGCTTAGAAGGCCGGTGCTCTATCCAGCTGAGCTACGGGACCGCTGGCCGGCCAAAGAGGCCGGCTGGGTATCTGGCGCTGGCGCCGTTCAATGCGTCCAGGGCGTCCTGCGGTCATAGCGGAAATTCTCCGCATAGGAAATCTGGCGGCGCTTGGTCTCTTTCGGCTCCTCGACGCGAAAGGCAAGGCCTTCCTTTTCGGCGTAGGCCACGGCCTCTTCGCGTGTGTCGAAGGTGAGTCTGATCTGGCTTCTCATGTCTCCCGAGGTCGTATAGCCCATCAAGGGATCGATCTTCTTGCGCATCTCGGGGTCGAATTCTAACACCCAGTGGCCGGTCTTGGCCTTGCCGGACTGCATCGCGGTTTTGGCTGGGCTGAAAATGCGCGCGGACATGGCCACCTCATGGTTGTGCAAGGCAGCATCGCCGCCCCTTCGCCCGTCATTACTGCGCAATGCGCATGGCGGCAAGGTTTTTGCACTTGCCATGTAACACCGAAATGAATAGGCAACAGACCGTTCGGAGTGTAGCGCAGGCTGGTAGCGCATCTGGTTTGGGACCAGAGGGTCGGGAGTTCGAATCTCTCCACTCCGACCATCCTCTTGAAAATGCAGCATTGGCGTGGCCGCATGGCCATCTTGCGCCGCCCCGGTCGCGGGCCCTTGCTGCGACGGTTTTCCGGTGCGAGTCTGAGACCGGAGCGCTTCGAATGGCAGCCAATGACAGGCCGGTGATCACCCGGAAAGGCCAGGAGAGCAGCAAGACCAGCCAGTCCGGCGGCATGGCGCTGGTGACCGACGTTGGGCCGCAGCATACCTCGGCAACGAAATTGTAGTTTGGCAAGGCCAGCAACGCGCCGGCTTCAGATCGCCGCCGCCGGGCTGCGTCCATCACTCGGATCGAGGGGCGCAATATGCCGCGCGCCTCTATCGCAATCTTCTCGCCGAGCACGATCTTATTGGATCGATGGGTCGGCGCGGCAATCCCTACGATAATGCCAAAGCGGAGAGCTTCATGAAGACGATGAAGGTCGAAGCCATCTATCCGATGGCCTATGAAACCTTCACCGACGTCGCTGAGGACCTTCCCCGCTTCATTGATGAGGTCTACAACACCCGCCGATTGCATTCAGCGCTCGGCTATCTCAGCCCGCAACAGTTCGAAGACCAACACGCCCGGAAGATGATTCTTAGAGAAGGGTTGATCCCAGTATCCGGGTTTCACTATTTCAAGCTCGCATCCGTCGACATTGCCGGCTTACACTCCCGCAAAACGGGGGTAGCCGATGCTTGGGATCGATGCGGGGGTGTCGCTGTTCGGACCGGCTTATTTTGCTTATGCGGGCGTGACGGTTCCATTCATGGTGGCGTGGGCGGTCGCTTGTGCGGCGCTGGCGGCATGGAACAATCGTGAGAGCCGCAGGCAGGCCAGGCTGTCTCCGGGCACGCTCGCCTCCCGTTCCTGGCCTGTCAGTATCGGGATTTTTGTGCTGGTCGCAGCCTGCTACGTCGCCGCTCATTCGGCTGTCTATCTGCTGGTCCGGCATTTCGTCAGAATGTGGCTCTGAGATTGGCCAGGCTTGCTCCGCATGGACCATTGAATGGTCCATCTCAATAGTTTCGATGATTGAAGCGATGCGTGTCGCATGCCCGCTGCCGCGGTGGGGGCGATCGCTCGATACACCTGAAGGCAAGCTCGCCGGGCGAGAACCCCAAACTCATTCCCGGCGAGCCTACAACCTGATTTGGAACGCAATCAGGACCGGGGTCAGCCGGCAAGCTGGTGCAGCAAGATAGATGCCAGTCCTGTTTCCCAAAATGGGACACGCCTGGGTTCACCGGTCGTTTGAGATCTAAATCTCGAACGCTCCCTGCCCCTCGTCCATGGCGTTGACCGTTTCGGCGGCAAGCGCCCGGGTGATCGGCATCTTGCGCTCGAGTGCGGTGCGGTCCAGCCGCTCCACCACGCGCATGGCTGTGCCGAGCGAGCGTTCGATGCGCCGGACCAGATATTGCACGACATGCGGTTCGACCTCGACCTGGCGGTCGGCGAACAGTTTGGTGATGACACCAGCCAGCAGAAGATCGTCGGGCTCGTGGATTTCGACGGTTGCCGCCGCCTTCAGCCGCGAGGCCAGATCGGGCAGCGAAACACCCCAGGCCGAGGGAAAACGCCGCGCGGTCAACAGCAGCGTCGAGCCGGCGCCACGCACCGCATTGATCAGATGGAATAGGCCTTGTTCGTCGACCGCGCCCGCATCGACATCGTCGATGAGCGCCGGCCGCGCACCGAGACTGGCAATGCTGTCGCCGATGCGCCCGGCGTCGACGGCAACCGCTTTGGCACGCGCACGCCAGATGGCGGCCAGATGCGTCTTGCCGGAGCCGGCGGGGCCGGCCAGCACCACCACCGGTGAAGGCCAGTCCGGCCAGCGGTCGACCAGGGCCGCCGCCTGATTGTTGGTGCCGGAGACGACGAGTTCGTCGCGGGAATAGCCGGTGCCGTGGCCGAGATCGAGCGGCAGCTGGCGCGGCGGATCGGTTCGCTGGGCGGTCACTTCGAGCGACGCGGTTGCGTGCGGTGGCCGCCGCCGCGATCGGCCGGCAGCGGCGGCGCGGACTCTGTCGCGTGGCCCTTGTAGAGCGGCGATTCAAGATAGCGGGCGATGGCAAAGCGCACGAGAACGGCAACGGCGGCGGAAGCCGGCACGGCAATCAGCAGGCCGACAAAACCGAAAAGCGCGCCGAAGGCGAACAGCGCGAACATCAGCCATACCGGATGCAGGCCGACGCTTTTGCCGACCAGCCTGGGCTGCAGGATGTTGCCTTCGATGAACTGGCCGATGAAGAAGACCACGGCAACCGCGACGATCATGGTCCAATCCGGCCAGAACTGGACGAAAGCGACGCCGACGGCCAGCACCAGCCCGGTCAGTGAGCCGACATAGGGAATGAAAGAGATCAGCCCGGCGAACAGGCCGATCAGGATGGCGAAGTTCAGCCCAGTCAGCGTCAGGCCGGTTGCATACATGGCGCCCAGCACCAGGCAGAGCGTGCCCTGGCCGCGCACGAAGCCGGCGGTCGCCGTGTTGATGTCGCGCGCAATGGCGCGCACGGTCGCGACATTGTCGCGCGGCACCCAGCTGTCGATGACCGCGACCATACGATCCCAGTCGAGCAGCATGTAGAAGGCGACGACAGGTGTCACCACGAACAGGCTGACCACCGAAACCAGCGCCACGCCCGAACTCCAGATCGAGGTGAAGACCGTGGTGAGCAAGCCGAAACCGGAAGTCAGCAAAGAATTCAGCCCGTCGCGCAAGCCATTGGCGTTGACGCCGAATTTCTGCTCCAGCCATTTCGGGTCAAAGGAGGTGATCAGGCTCTGCAACCGGGTCAGATATTCCGGCAGCTTGCCGGCGAAATCGGCCATCTGCGTCGCCAGGACCGGAATGAGGATGACGAAGGCCAGCACCAGCAGAATGAGGAAGGTGATGAGGATGACCACCGTCGCCATGAAACGCGACAGGCCGAGCCGCTGCAGCCTGTCGGCAACCGGATCGAGGAAATAGGCCAGCACCATGCCGGCGACGAAGGGCAGCAGGATGTTGCTGAAGACATAGAGGAACAGCGCAAGTCCGGCGACGCCGGCCAGCCAGAAGAAGATCTGCCGGCGGAACGCGGAGGCCGCGGCAAGATCAGCAGCTGCAGCCTCGATCACTGCCGCGTCTTTCTCAGATGTCCGGATTGGAGCCTTCGCCATAGCCGCTCATATGCCTCAGCCAAGCCACGAGATAGGCTGCGGCCGAAGCCACGGTCAAGACCCCGGACAGCAATATGAGGCTTGGCCGCAAAGGGTCGAGGTGCACGGCAAAGGCCAGTTCCCCCAGCACGACCGCCGCCAGCACGATCTGGATGGCGGTGTTGGCCTTCGACACCAGAAACGGCTTTATCTCGACCGGATGGGCCATCACCGTGGACAACAGAACCGCGCAGATGATCAGTGCATCACGCGACACCATGGTGACGACCAGCCACAACGGCAAATGCCCAATGAAGCCCATGACGACGAACACCGAAACCAAAAGCAGCTTGTCGGCCATCGGATCGAGATAGGCGCCGAGCCTGGACTGCTGGTTGAAACGGCGGGCGATGAAACCGTCGACGCCGTCCGAGACGCCGGCAATGACGAAGCCGGCAAAGGCCCAGTCCCAGCGTGCCTGCAGCATGGCCAGCACCACGGCAGGCACCAGGACAAGGCGCAGGATGGTGATCAGGTTGGGGATGGTCAAATGCTCAGCCGTCCTCTCAGGTCAGGGATAGATGATGGAGATGGAGAGGCGCCGCAAGCTCCGTGCCGCGCAATTCGGCTGTCACGGTGTTCGCCGCGAATGTCGGAAAATGCTATCCACGCTTTTGTCAGGCCAAAAGGCGCTCGGTTCCGCCGTTATCCTTGCGGACCGAAACCGTTCATGCGAAGAGCCCGCAAACGAGCAGGAAAATTGCGATGAGCAAGCGCGAAACTGGCCAGAACAAAACGGGCAAGCGCAGGAACGGGCTCACCTATGCCGAGGCGGGCGTCGATATCGATGCCGGCAATCTCATGGTTGAGAAGATCAAGCCGCTGGTGCGTGCCACGCGCCGGCCGGGTGCCGATGGCGAGATCGGTGGTTTCGGCGGGCTGTTCGACCTCAAGGCTGCCGGCTTCAGCGATCCCGTGCTGGTCGCCGCCAATGACGGTGTCGGCACCAAGCTCAAGATCGCCATCGATGCCGGCAAGCACGACACGATCGGCATCGACCTTGTCGCCATGTGCGTCAACGACATCGTCGTGCAGGGCGCCGAACCGTTGTTCTTCCTCGACTATTTCGCCACCGGCAAGCTCGACCCCGATCAGGGCGCGGCGATCGTCGGTGGTATGGCCGAGGGCTGCCGGCAGGCCGGCTGTGCGCTGATCGGCGGCGAGACGGCGGAAATGCCGGGCATGTATCACGGCAAGGATTATGACCTCGCCGGCTTTGCCGTGGGCGCGGCCGAACGCGGCCAGCTTTTGCCCACGGACGACATCGTCGAAGGCGACGTGCTTTTGGGCCTCGCTTCCTCGGGCCTACACTCGAACGGTTTTTCGCTGGTGCGCCGCATCGTCGCCGCCAGCGGCCTTTCGTGGAGCGATCCGGCGCCATTCAACGACGACGCGACACTGGCCGAGGCGCTGCTCGAACCGACCCGCATCTACGTCAAGTCGATCCTCAAGGCCATCCGCAACACGCATGGCATCAAGGCGCTGGCGCACATCACCGGCGGCGGTTTTCCTGAAAATATTCCGCGCGTGCTGCCCAAGGATTTTTCGGCCGAACTAGACCTCGAGGCCATCGACGTCCCGGCGGTGTTCTCGTGGCTGGCCAAGACCGGCGGCGTGGCGCCCGAAGAGATGATGCGCACCTTCAATTGCGGCATCGGCATGATCCTGGCGGTCGCTTCCGGCCAGGCGGCGCAGGTCGCCGCCGTGCTGCAGGAAGCCGGCGAGACGGTGACGCCGATCGGCCGCATCGTGCCGCGCCGCGACGCCGGCGTCATCTATCGGGGCTCGATCGGCCTATGAGCAGGAAACGTACAGTCGTCCTGATCTCGGGGCGCGGCTCCAACATGACCGCGCTGATCGCCGCCGCCAGCGACCCGGCCTTTCCGGCCGAGATCGTCGGCGTCATTTCCGACAAGGCTGATGCCGCCGGCCTCGGCATCGCCAAGGCGCGCGGCATCGCCACGCAAGTCATTGCCCGCGCCGACCATGGCAGCAAGCAGGCGCATGACGCCGCGATCGACGCGGCGCTCACCGCCTTCAATGCCGAGATCGTGGCGCTGGCCGGCTACATGCGCATCCTCTCTTCCGGCTTCGTCCAGAAATGGCAGGGCCGGATGATCAACATCCACCCTGCCCTGCTGCCGGCATTCAAGGGCCTCGACACCCATGCGCGAGCGCTGGCCGCCGGCCTGCGCATCCATGGCTGCACCGTGCATTTCGTCACGTCGGAGATGGACGACGGGCCGATCATCGCCCAGGCCGCCGTGCCGGTGATGGTCGGCGACAATGCCGATACGCTGGCTGCCCGTGTGCTGAAGGCCGAGCACCGGCTCTATCCGCTGGCGCTCGGGCTGGTCGCCGAAGGCAAGGCACGCATGGAGGCCGGGCGCACGGTACTTGCCCACTTCGCCGACGATGCCGACAACGGCACCTCGGTGGTGATGGCGCCAGATCCGCTGCGCGAGGAAGCCGACCTCGAGCATCTGGCGCGGATTACGCCCTGAGGGCCCAGGCCAATGGACGTTTTCGACAGTGCGATCCGGACGAAAGGCGACCTGGCCGGAGTCTTTGAGTATGACGAGGCCGGAGACCCGCGAAACGCCACTGCGTATTTTTACCTCTATCGAGCACAAGGCGACGAGTCAGGCTCCGTCGTTGATACAATTCACATACGATCGGGCGCCTGGGCCATCAGCGGATCGGATATCGTTGTCCGGTGGGATAAGGATGAGCGGCGTGTCGGGTTGTTCATCTTCGGTGCCCTTTCCGCAGCTTTCGATACGAAAGCCGGCACAAAGCACGGCGGCGGATATGGCAAAGACTTTCATGCCGACATCCCCTGGTCGGACTCAAATCGATGAAACAACTACTCCTGCTACGCCACGCCAAATCGAGCTGGGACGACCCTGACCTCGACGACTTCGACCGGCCGCTCGCGCAACGTGGATTGAAGGCGGCCCAATTGATCGGGCGAGAGCTTGCAGCGCGCGACTGGCTGCCGGATCAGGTTCTGGTGTCGTCGGCGCTGCGCACCCGCGACACTTGGCGGCTGGTCGCCGCGGAACTGCCGGCGCACCCCCGGGTCGTGTTTGCCGAAGCGCTTTACGAGGCTTCGGCGGCCGATATTCTGAGCCAGATTCGTCTGGTCGAGCCGTCGAGCGGTTGTCTGGCGGTGGTCGGCCATAATCCGGGCCTGGAGGATCTTGCAAAACAGCTTGCCGGCCCAGGCTCGGAGACCAAAGCACGCAGGAGGCTCGAGGAAAAGTTCCCGACAGCGGCCCTCGCGCGCTTTGTCTTCGATGGCGACTGGTCTGGCCTGTCGTCCGGGCGGCTGACGCATTGCCTGCGGCCTAAGGACCTGAGCTAGACGTTTCATGACGGGCGGATGCAGCAGGCAAGCCCGTCGCGCTCCTCAGTTGCCCCAGATACCCTGGCCGGGTTCCGGCCAGTCGGTGGTGGTCTTCATCCTGGTGTCGGCTGCCTTGTGCCCGGCCGTGTCCGTGTTCTTGACCGCGCCGGTGACGGCATGATCCACGCCGGCGACCGAGGCTACCGGCTGATTGGCATTGTCGGAGCCATAATGGTCGCTGCCGGCAAAGGCGCTGCCGGTCGCAACGAGGATAGAGGCAATGGCGAAAGCGATCTTGTTCATTTCAATCTCCTGTTTCATCCGTTAAGCGGCGTCTTGGGAGGACGGTTCCGCTAGAGCATGATGCCGAAAAAGTGCGAAGCGGTTCTCGGACACATCATGCTCTATCTCTTTGATTTAGAGGCAGATTCAGATTTCAGGTCGGTTCGACCTGAAATCATCCGGCTCTAGGGATAAGACCCGAGGCTGTCCGATTTTATTCCTGGAGGTGGAGGCTTTTTCTGCCGGTTGAGACGACCGGCTGATCAAACCGTTGGCCGCCGGTGCCTGCCCTGTTGCGCAAAAAACAAGAGCAGTGGGCCAAGCCCACCGCTCTTTGTTATCAAGGCCTGCTGCGCGGGCAGCGGCCCAGGTGCTGCGGCCCTGTTGAGCGTTGGCTTAGTTGCCCCAGATGCCCTGGCCGGATTCCGGCTGGACTGAATCGGGCGTCAGCTTGAAGCCGTGGTGCTCGACCGGCTTGCGGGTCGAAGCCGTGTAGCTGTGGTCGATGTCGCTGGCGTGCGAGGTGATGGCCGGCTGGTTGACGTTGTCCGAACCATAATGGTCGCTGCCGGCGAAGGCGGTGCCCGTGGCAACGAGGATGGCGGCGGCGGTAAGTGCGATCTTGGTCATTTTAGGTACTCCAGTATTTCTCTGTTCTGTCCGTCTAGTGGCGTGCCCTTGGGAGGAATTTCGCGTCGCTCGGACAGGTCGGAAGTGGGTTTTTCGTTCGTCGACTTCCAATCACGAAGATGTTCCATCACGCGGCGAATCCAGACCTTGAACTTCCGCCAGGAGGTCAGGCAAGAAGGATTTTATTTATTAATATCATATGGTTATATGGAAACATCCAGCGAACGATGCGGCGATCCACCCAGCCGGCATCAATCATCCGCTCACGGTTCGTCAACATAACTTGAACCGACCGGTTCGATTTCGATCAGCACACCCGCGTGAACGTCTGGGCGCACCACGTCGTTCGACATGCCAGGCGGTAAGTTGCCAACCCGACCGGCAGACATCTGTCCCTGCGCACAAAAACAAGAGCGGCGGGCTAAGCCCACCGCTCTTTGTCGTCTTCCGGGATTGAAGGAATTAACGGCCCCAGATGCCCTGGCCCGACTGAACCCGTACGTTGGCATTGGCGTCGCCCTGTGCCTTCACGGACTTCGCGATCGAACCGGTATGCGTGGTATCGACGTTGGCGGACGACTGGCTGGCAGCCGGCTGGTTGACATTGTTGGAACCGTAGTTGTCGCTGCCGGCAAAAGCGGTGCCGGTGGCAACGAGGATGGCGGCGACGGTAAGAGCGATCTTGGTCATTTTAAGTACTCCGGTATTTGTCTTCCTGTCCGTCTGGTGGCGTGCCCTTGGGAGGATTTTCGCGTCGCTCGGACCACCCCGAAGTAGGGAATGCTTTTTAGGATTTCCAGCCGCGTCGGCTTTGAAGAATTTCATTATATTATAGACAATGCATGCTGCACCGCAGCAATCTCGAAGCGATTTACGAAGCAATTTCAGTCTATTAAGCTCATCACCTCCAACGGAACCAGCGTGCTTTTGGAGATCATTGTTCACTGTTTGCGATACAATCCGTCAATCAGAACCGAACCGTTCGGTTTGATTTCAGATAGAAATTGGCCGACCTGAACCTGTAACGATCTGCTGTTGCCGCGAGCCTAGATCGCATTTGTCTTGCTTTGGGATCGATACTGTCGCTCATTCAACGGAGATCAGGGATGCCGTGGCCGATCACGCCCAAGGCGATCCGCAGGGAAATGGGATCCGGACTGCCATAGATATGCGACTGCTGCTTGTTGAGGACAATCACGAACTGGCCGACTGGTTAGGCAAGACCTTGCGCCAGGCGAATTATGTCGTCGACATCGTCCATGAGGGCGAGGATGTCGAGCATGCGTTGGCCGCTGGCGACCACGCGCTTGTCATCCTCGACCTGGCGCTGCCGCGCATGAGCGGCCTGGAGGTGCTGCGCATGCTGCGGGCGCGCGGCAACCGGGTGCCGGTGATCGTGCTGACTGCCAATGCCAGCCTCGACGGTCGGGTCAAGGGGCTCAATGAAGGCGCCGACGACTATCTGGCCAAGCCATTCCAGGTCGAGGAGCTCGAGGCGCGCATCCGGGCGCAGCTGCGACGCGCCAATGACCGGACCGCGCCTGTCGTTGCCTGCGGCGATCTCGTCTTCGACACCAACACACGGCTGTTTTCGCTGGCCGGCGAGACACTGGCGCTGACGCCGCGCGAACATGCGGTGCTGGAGCAATTGATGGTCAAGGCCGGGCGTACGGTGAGCAAGGCAGCGCTTTCGGCGGCGATCTACGACTTCGAGACAGACGCCGACCCCAGCGCCATCGAGATCTATGTGCACCGTGTGCGCAAGAAGCTCGAGGGGTCGCGGGTCCAGATCGCCACCTTGCGTGGCCTCGGCTATCTCTTGCGACATGAGGATTAACAGTCTCCGCTTGCAACTGCTGGCCTGGGTGGTCTTGCCGCTCGTTGGGCTGGTCACCATCAATCTGTGGACCAGCCATCGCAACGCGCTGGCAACCGCGGATCTGGTCACCGATCGCATGCTGATGGGCTCGGCCCGGGCTATTGCCGAACGTGTCGCCGTGACTGACGGCGTGCTCGACGCGACAATACCACCGGCGGCGCTCGAGATGTTCGACACCGGCGACCGCGACAGCGTCTACTACCATGTCAAGGCCCGTGGAGGGCGGCTGCTGACCGGCTATCCCGATCTGCCGGAGGCGGTGAAGTATCCCGGCACCGAGGCAAGCTATCGGGACCATCTGCTGAGATTGCTTACTTACAGCCATACGGTGGTCGGCGCCGGAGACGACTCGCCGATATCAGTTACCGTTGGCGTCACGCTTGCCGGACATGATGCCATGGTGCGGCGTCTCTGGTTTGGCGCCTTTGCCCAGCAGCTGGCACTGGTGGCGATTGCCGGCCTGTTCGTTCTGCTCGGCCTGCATCGCGGCCTTGCACCGTTGATCCGGTTGCGCGACGCGGTGCGCTCGCCAAGTCGCAGCGATCTCGACCCGGTCGAGGTGCCAGGTGCGCAAAGCGAGATCCGCCCGCTGATCGATGCGCTCAACGTCTATATGGAGCGCGTGCGGGCGCAGATGGCAGCCCAGCGCCGCTTCATCGCCAACGCCGCGCACCAGCTGCGCACGCCGCTGGCGCTGCTGTCGACGCAAGCGAGCTACGCGCTGCGCGAAACTGTCCCCGACGCACGCCAGGAGGCGCTGGTGGCGCTGCAGACAAGCTCCGGCAAGCTCGCGCGGTTGGCAGAACAGTTGCTCACCCTGTCGCGAGCGGAACCGGGCAGCCGGCGACCGCGCGCCGACCGCATCGACCTGACCGAAGCGGCCCGACACGTGCTGGAGGCGCAAGCGCCGCTGGCAATCAGTCGCAACATCGATCTCGGCCTTGAGGAGGCCGGCCCTGTGCCGGTCATCGGCGACGGCACCATGCTGCGCGAGATGATCGTCAACCTCGTCGACAACGCGCTGCGCTACTCCAGATCAGGCGGCAGCGTCACGGTGAGGCTGGCAGCCGTCGATGGCGAAGCCATGCTGACGGTCTCCGACGACGGTCCGGGCATCCCTGTGGACGAAAGAGACCATGTGTTCGAGCGCTTCTACCGCATCGCCGGTTCGACCGAGGAAGGCAGCGGGCTCGGGCTCGCCATCGTGCGCGAGGTCGTCGAAAATGCCGCCGGCCGCGTCACCCTGCGGGATGGCGCGGCCGGCGGTCTGGTGGTCGAGGTCAGGCTGCCACTGGCAGGCAGCTGAAGTATTTCGCCGCTCACTGCGTCTCGTGCAATGGCTGGGGGCGCCATTTTGCGAGGCGGTTCTCGACCATCGTCATCAGATACTCGGCACCAAGCGCCACCACCATGACGATGACGATCGCGGCATACATGCCGGCGGCGTCGAAGGACCCTTTGGCGATATTGATCAGGAGGCCGATGCCGAAGCGCGCGCCGACGAACTCGCCGACGATCGCGCCGATGATGGCAAAGCCGAAGCTGACATGCAGGCTGGCAAAGATCCAACTCATCGCCGAAGGGACGATCACCGAGCGGGTCAGTTGCCAGTTGGATGCGCCGAGGATGCGGGCATTGGCGATCATTGCCCTGTCGGCCTCCCGCACGCCCTGGAAGGCATTGTGGAAGACGACAAAGAAAACCATCACGAAGGCAAGCGCCACTTTCGAGGCGAGGCCGAGGCCGAGGATCATGATGAAGATCGGCGCCAGAACCACGCGCGGAATGGAATTGATGACCTTGATATAGATCGAGAAAATGTCGGCGGCCATCCGGTTGCGGCCGAGCGCGACACCGATGATGATACCAGCGACCGAGCCGGTCGCGAAGCCGATGACCGACTCCTCCATGGTGACATAGAGATGATACCAGAGAGGCCCCTCGGACGTTCCTTCCGTCGTCCATTCATAGAGCCGCTGCGCGATCGCGCTCGGCATTGCGTAGAAGAACGGATCGATCCAGGCCTTGCGCGCGGCGACTTCCCAAAGGCCGAGAAAGGCAACGAGAATGGCGACCCGCCAGAACATCACGGTGCGGCGGCGATGCGTTGCCGCCTTCGCGGCGGCGGCTTCGATTTCGGCGTCTGATGTGCCAGGCTTGAAGGCCCCTGCTCTGATGTCGATGGCGGCATCGGTCATGGCTTTC
The DNA here is from genome assembly GCF_057784245.1 of Mesorhizobium sp. CNPSo 4671. NCBI lineage: Bacteria > Pseudomonadati > Pseudomonadota > Alphaproteobacteria > Hyphomicrobiales > Phyllobacteriaceae > Mesorhizobium > Mesorhizobium sp. CNPSo 4671. Next base: position 66,839 of record NZ_JBWLUW010000008.1, read on the forward strand.
CTCCTCAGGCTGCCGCACGCGCATAGCTGGTCTCGACCTCTTCCTTGAGGTCGGCCCAGATCGTGCGCGAGTAATTGATGAAGCTCTGTTCGTAGCGGATATCGGCGACGACGCGCGGGCGCGGCAGATCAATCGTGTAGAACGATTTTACCGTGGCTGGCCCGGCGGTCAGGACATAGACCTTGTCGGCGAGCGCAATCGCCTCCTCGAGGTCGTGTGTGACGAATACCACGGAGGCCTTGGCGTCGGACCACAGACGCAGCAACTCCTCGTGCATCAGCACGCGTGTCTGTACGTCAAGCGCTGAAAACGGCTCGTCCATGAGCAGGATCTCCGGGCCGTTTATGAAGGTCTGGGCGAGCGCCACGCGCTTGCGCATACCGCCGGAAAGCTGGTGCGGATAGTGGTGCTCGAAACGCGACAGGCCGACGCGCGCCAGCCAATCACGTGCGGCGGCCGTGGCATCCGACTTAGCCCTGCCGCGAAAGAGCGGGCCGGCCATCACGTTCTCGATCACGGTTCGCCAGGGGAACAAAGCATCGCTCTGGAAGACAAAGCCGATGCGAGGGTCTATCCCCTTGACCGGCGCGCCCATGACACGAACCTCGCCGGCACTTGGGCTTGCCAATCCAGTGACCAGGTTGAGAGTGGTGGATTTACCGCAACCGGTCGGGCCGACGACGGCGACGAATTCGCCGCGCTCTACGGTCATGGTGAAATCACGCAGTGCCGTCAGCGATTTGCCGGTGGGCGAGAGGAAGCGACGGCTGACATTGATCAGCTCAATCGCTGGTGTGGTCTTTTCAGGGGCCATGGTGGAACTCCGGGTTCGAGCGGACGCCAGCCGTCAGCCAAGGCCGACGGACGTCAAGAACTGACGATTGCCGGCGCGATGTCTCGCATCGCGCCGGCTCGCTGTGCTACTTGGCGTTCTTGACGAATTCGGAGGTGTAGGTCTTGGAGAGGTCGATCTGCTTGCCCTGCAGTTCCTTCTTGAAGGCTGAAAGAACCGTCAGCACCGTCTCCGGGCCCCCTTCGGGCATTATCCCGTCGGGGGTGAACATCGCCTTGCCGGCATCGAGGGCCTTCACATAGCCTTCCTTGTCGCCGACATAGTAGTCCTTCGGCATCTTTTCGGCGATCTCGGCGCCGCTATGCGTGTTGATGAACTTCTGCGTCTTGACGAAGGCATTGGCCAGCTTCTGCACGATGTCCTTATGCGCTTCGACCCAGTCGGTCTGCATATAGAGGGAGGCGGCCGGGTAAGTGCCGCCGAGCGCGGCCTTGGTGCCCTCCATCGTGCGCATGTCGATAAGAACGGTCGCTTCGCCGGTCTTCAGCAACCGGGTGATTGTCGGCTCGGTCGTCATGCCTGCCTGGATCTTGTCCTGCTGCATGGCGGCGATGAAGGTAGTGCCAGCGCCAACCGGAACCGAGGTGAAATCGCCCAGCTTCAAGCCGTTCTTGACGGCGAGATATTCCGTAAGAAAATTCGTCGATGAACCCAGACCGGTCACGCCCAGGCTTTTTCCCTTGAAGTCGGCGGGTGATTTGATCTCGGGATGCTTGGTCGAAACAAGCTCGACTTCGCCAGGTGCCTGGCTGAACTGGACAACGGATTCGACGAACTTGCCCTTGGCCTGCAGATCGATGCAGTGATCGTAGAAGCCGACAACCCCTTGCACGGCTCCGGCAAGCATCTCGTTTTCGGCATCGACGCCGGCCGGTTCATTCAGCAGCTCGACGTCAAGGCCCTCGTCCTTGAAGTAACCGAGCGCTTCGGTCAGCTTGGCGGGCAGATAGATCTGTTTCTCGTAGCCGCCGACCATGATGGAGATTTTTTCTTCGGCGTGTGCGGACGGCGCTGACAAGGCCATGGTGGCGACGAGTGCGGTTGTGGCGGCTGAATCAAGCAGAATTCGCGTGAGCGACATGGCCTCTTCCCTTTGTTCGTTTACCGCGCCCCTCTCTCTCCCATCGCTTTTGCACGACAATATGGGGGCGCCAAACAACAAGTTATGGCACCAACCTTTCATCCAGCTTTCAAGGAAAAGCTGAAATCAAAGCTCACGGATTGGTAAGCCGCCGCTTGCCCGCCACCACAGGGCAACATGCCGGGACGACGTGCGCCTCATCAATCGTTCAGCCTCAGCACGTCACGCATATCATATTCGCCAGGCGGGCGTCCCGATACCCAGAGTGCCGCGGCAATGGCGCCACGCGCGAACATGATGCGGTCGCCGGCGGAATGCGACAAGGTAACAAGCTCGCCCTCGGCACAGAAGCTGACGCTGTGCTCGCCGATGATGCTGCCGCCGCGCGTCACCGCGAACCCGATCTCACCCGTGGGACGCGCGCCGGTGACCCCGTCGCGGACGCGCCTTGCAACGGCATCCAGTTCGACGCCGCGTCCACCAGCAACAGCCTGTCCCAGCATCAGCGCGGTGCCCGACGGCGCATCGATCTTGTGGCGATGATGCGCCTCGAAAATCTCGGCATCCCAGTCATCGGCATCGAGTGCTCTGGCCGCCTGCTCGACCAGCCCGACCAGCATGTTGAGCCCAAGCGAAAAGCTGCCGGAGCGGACGATGGGAATCGTTTTCGCGGCATCGGCAATATCAGCCAGTTCGGCGGCATCGAAACCGGTGGACCCGATCACCAAAGCCGGTCCATCGCGCTTGGCACAGAAGCTCGCCAGATCGGCGGAGGTGGCCGGCGTGGTGAAATCGATCACCACATCGGCCATGGCAAGCGCCTCGTCGCGGGTCACCAGCCCGTCACCGACACTGCCTGGCCGATGGAAGCGGGCCGTAAGCGCCAGCCGTGGATCGGCCTGCACGGCCTCCGCCATCTGGCGGCCCATGCGCCCCAGCGCGCCGGCGATGGCGATCCTGATCGGCGGCTGCGCCATGATTTCAGCTATTTCCACATGCCGCGCATGCGCGCGCCGATGTCGACGCGCACCTCCGGCCGGGGCGCCCTGCCCTCAGCCGCTTGCGCGCCCGGCCACGACATCTGCTGGAACGCGCCAAGGATCGAGGCCGGGATGAAACGGGTGCGCGAGGCATAGAGATGGCGGTCGCCGCGTGCGGCCTGGCCGTGCGGAAAGAAGCGTTGCGGCATGACGAGGTTGAGGCTGTCCTTGGCTCGCGTCATCGCCACGTAGAGCAGCCGGCGCTCCTCCTCTATGTCTTCCTTGGTGCCGACACCGAGATCAGCCGGGATGCAGCCATCGACGGCGTTGAGCACGAAAACATTCTTCCACTCCTGGCCCTTGGCCGAGTGGATGGTCGACAGGATCAGATAGTCCTCGTCGCGATGCGGCGGCCCGGCCTGGTCGCTGGTCGCATCCGGCGGATCGAGCGTCAGCTCCGTCAGGAAGCGTTCGCGCGAGGCGTAACCCGAGCCGATCTGCTCGAGCTGCAACAGATCGGCGCGGCGCGTAATGACATCCTCATGGATGCGCTCCAGATGCGGCTCGTACCAGAGCCTGACCTGTTCGAGGTCGGCCGGCCATTTGGCGCCGGCCCGCAGGCCGGAATAGAGCGAGACAAAGGCTGGCCAGTCATCGGCCGCGCGTTGCGGCGGCCGCCAGCCGGCCAGCCCCATCGCCTCGTCCAGCGCCGACGTCATTGTCTCGACGATCTGTCCTGCGGCCGAAGGGCCGATGCCCGGCATCAGCTGCAGCACACGAAAACCAGCGACGCGGTCGCGCGGGTTTTCGGCAAAACGCAGCACCGCCAGCACGTCCTTGACATGGGCGGCATCGAGGAATTTCAGCCCGCCAAACTTGACGAAAGGAATGTTGCGCCGCGTCAGCTCGATCTCCAGCGGCCCGCTGTGGTGCGAGGCGCGAAACAGCACCGCTTGCGATTTCAGCGCCGTACCGGCCTCGCGCTCGGCCAGGATCGTATCGCAGACGAAGTTGGCCTGCTCGACCTCGTCGCGCACGGTCACCAGCCTTGGCTTGTCGGCGGATTTGCGTTCCGACCAGAGATTCTTGGTGAAGCGCTCCGAGGCCTCGCCGATCACCGCATTGGCGGCCGCCAGAATGGTTTCTGTCGAGCGGTAATTGCGCTCCAGCATCACCACATCGGCGGCCTGGGCGAACTGTTTGGGAAAATCAAGGATGTTGCGCACCTCGGCGGCGCGGAACGAATAGATCGACTGCGCATCGTCGCCAACCACCGTCAGCCCGGCGCCGTCGGGTTTCAGCGCCATCAGGATAGAGGCCTGCAGCCGGTTGGTGTCCTGGTATTCGTCGACCAGCACATGGTCGAAACGCCCACCCAGATGCGCCGCAATTTCCGGCTCGGCCGCCATCTGCGCCCAGTAGAGCAGCAGATCATCGTAATCGAGCACATTCTGCGCCTGCTTGGCCTCGACATAGCCGGCGAACAGCTGCTTGAGCTGATCGGCCCAACCGGCACACCAAGGGAAGGCGGATCCCAGCACTTCGCCGAGCGGCGCCTGCGCGTTGACGGCACGCGAATAGATGGCAAGGCAGGTGCCCTTGGTCGGAAAGCGCGCCTCGGTCTTGGAGAAGCCAAGCTCGTGGCGCACGAGATTCATCAGGTCGGCCGAATCCTCACGATCGTGGATGGTGAAGGCCGGATCGAGGCCGATCTCCAGCGCATAGTCGCGCAACAGCCGCGCGCCGATGCCGTGAAACGTGCCGGCCCAGGTCAGCGCATCGGTGATCACGGCGGCGTCACGGCCAAGCACCTCGCCGGCGATACGCTCGACGCGCTTGGCCATTTCGGAGGCGGCGCGCCGCGAAAAAGTCATCAGCAGGATGCGGCGCGGGTCGGCACCCCTAACGATCAGATGAGCGACGCGATGCGCCAGCGTGTTGGTCTTGCCCGAGCCGGCGCCGGCAATGACCAGCAGCGGCCCGGCGATCCTGCCGTCGCCATGCTCTACGGCCTGGCGCTGGGCGTCGTTCAGCCGGGCGAGATAAGCGGGCTGGGCAGTCGATTCCACAAAGGTCGAATCATGGGCGACGAGGTTCATCGCCCATCAAGCATCGTTTCCGCTTTGTTCGCAATACACAAGCGGCACGAGGAATTAGCGCCGGGGATCGACACCCATGGCCGCCGATTGGCGGCGCAGAGCCTCGCGGTCGCTTCTCGATGCAGGCAGCAACAGGGGATCGATGTCGCCGGGCACGTCATCGATCATCTTGCGCGCGAGGCGGTAAGCGAGAAAGGCAAAGGTGCCTGCCAGAAGCAAACGGATCATGCTGCGGTCCTCCTCTAATAGAGATCAACCGCATGCATGGTGTTTTGTTCCCTCAACGCTAATTCGCAACCAAACCAACATCGCCTCGTTTTGAATTGGAGGCTCGTTGTAGATTGGAGGCGGTAGCGATGAAAAAGCTAAGATTAAGCCTCGTTCTGGTGGCTTTGGCTGTCTCTGCCTGCGACAACAAACTGCCACCGACCAAGGCTCCTGGCGCCGAACAAAGCTCCCACGCTGGCAATCCTGTCATGAACGCAGGGACTGTCGATAAGTAAGTGCAATAAGGTTACCGTCGAAACCTCATTGCATTACCGCGATGCATTCCTCAAGGCGCTCAAGGCGGAACTTGGCGTTGCGCAGTTCGTGCCCAGCTTCCTGTCGCTGCTGACGGCCCCGGGACGGAGACGACGCCGTCAGGTTTTTCTCGAGTTCAGCGATGCGCGCACGCACCTGCCGCGCCTCGTCCTAACGCCTTAATCCAGTTTCGCCCGCGCATCCGTCTTCCCGCAAACACCTAACGACCGGTGGCTTCCCATGCCAGAAAGACGCTAACTTCCGGCAAGTGCGGATATTCTAAATTTAATAAATGCTAATCTAGACGAGGGTCGGCGCAACGAAGAAGGCCGGCGCCGCTTGGGAGGAGAAGGCGCCGGCCAAGCGGATAAATCAGGTCCGCCGCACAAGATAGGTTAGCTGAGTCTTGCCGCTGCGTCATCCGGGATCGCGGATTTCGGCCTTTTCCGGGCGTTTTTCCCCGCAAAAGCGCCGACAAGGCTGTCAAACCTCGAGCCGTTGCCTGGCGATGGCGACATGGAAATTCGCGCCGAACACCAGCCCGTCATCATTGAAGTCGTAGCTGGAATTGTGGAGCGGCGCTGAGGCCTCGCCATTGCCGAGGAAGACGAAGCAGCCCGGCACGTGATCGAGGAAGCGAGCGAAATCCTCCGACGCCGTCATTGGATCACGGGCACGCGCGATATTGCCTGGATCGAAGACGTTCCTGGCGGCGACGAAGGCCGCCTCGACCAGTTCGGCATCGTTGCGCAAAGGCACGAATTCCCGGCTGTAATTGACTTCGGCGGCAACGTTGTAGGCGGCAGAGGTACCCTCGGCGATGATGCGCATCTGGCGTTCGATCTCCGCGCTGACCTCGCCGCGAAAACTGCGCGCGTCGCCAAGGATACGGGTAAGACCGGGCAATGCATTGCGGGTGCCGTCAGTGATCAGTTCAGTCACCGAAACCACCGTTATGTCGGCCGGGCTCAGCCGACGCGAGACGATGGTCTGCAGATTGGTGACCAGGGCACAGGCGGCGACCAGCGTCTCGTTGCCCGAATGCGGCCGTGCCGCATGGCCGCCGAGTCCCCTGAGCACGATCTCGAAGTTATCCTCGGCTGACATGATCGGGCCGGCGCGGGTCTCGAAATGCCCGATGGGAAGGCCGGGCATGTTGTGCAGGCCAAAGATCTCGTCAAAAGGGAAGCGCTGCATCAGCCCATCATCAAGCATGGCCAACGCGCCCCTGCCCCACTCCTCGGCCGGCTGGAAGATGAAGCGGACGGTGCCGTCAAAACGCCCCTCGCCGGCCAGCAGCTTTGCCGCGCCAAGCAGCATGGCGGTATGGCCGTCATGACCGCAGGCATGCATCACGCCGGGATTGCCGGAGCGGTAGGGCGCGGTCGATTGCTCCGCTATGCGCAGCGCATCCATGTCGGCCCGCAGCGCAATGGCGCGGTTGCCGGTGCCGCGCTTCAAAGTGCCGACGACACCGGTGCCGCCGACACCTTCAGTGACATCGTCCAGGCCGAATTCACGCAGTTTTGTCGCGACGAAGGCGGCGGTGCGTTTCTCCTCAAAGCCGAATTCTGGGTGCGCGTGCAGGTCGCGCCGCCAAGCGGTCATCTCGCGCTTCAGTGTTTCGCGATCGAGTTCAGCCATCTCTTCAGCCTTCGAGTTCGGCAAGTTCGGCGACCACATCAAGCAGGATGTTGGCGCCGGCAACAAGCTCGGCATCTTCGGTGTGTTCGCTCGGACTGTGGCTGATGCCTCCGGCGCTCGGCACGAAGATCATCGCCGCCGGCGCGATGCGCGCGATCATCTGCGCGTCATGGCCGGCGCCCGAGGTCATGCGCCGCGAGGCAAGCCCGTGCTTCCTCGCTGCAGCCTCGATCAGTTCGACGACGCGACCGTCGAAGATAACCGGCTCGAAGCGCGCCAGTCTTTCGACCGTCACGGTGATGCCCTCGGCGACGAGCTGTTCCAAAAAGGCGGCCAGCGCTGCCTCCTGCGCCTGCAGGCGCTGCTCGTCGGGATCGCGCAGATCGACGGTGAAGACGGCGCGCGACGGAATGACGTTGATGGCGTTCGGCTCCAAACGCATCGTGCCGACCGTGGCAACGGTTGGCGAGTTGGATGCCCCTGCCCGGTCATGGAGGAAGGTGACCACGCGTGCCGCGGCATATCCGGCATCGCGGCGCATCGACATCGGCGTAGTGCCGGCATGGTTGGCGATGCCATCGAGGGTGATGCGCTGCCAGGAAATCCCCTGCAGGGTTTCCACCGCGCCGATCGGGATGCCCTCCCGCTCCAGAACCGGCCCCTGTTCGATATGCAGTTCGACGTAGATGTGCGGCTTGAGAAAACCCGGCTCGCGCTCGCCGGCATAGCCGATGCGGGCGAGTTCCTGCCCGAGGGTGCTGCCGTCGGTGCCGACAGCGGCAAGTGCTGCCTCGACATCGACGCCGCCGGCGTGGACCGACGACCCCATCATGTCGGGAGAGAAGCGCACGCCTTCCTCGTTGGTGAAGGCGGCGACCGCGAGCGGGCGCGATGGCGACCTTCCGGAGGCCTTCAGCGTCTCGATCACTTCCAGCCCGGCAAGCACGCCGTAGCAGCCGTCATAGATGCCGGCGTCGATGACCGTGTCGATGTGCGAGCCGATGAGCACCGGCGCCTTGTCTGCATTGTCAGCGCTTTGCCAGATGCCGAAAATGTTGCCGATGCGGTCGATGGCGACATCGAGCCCGGCCTGGCGCAGCCAGCCGACGAAGAGGTCGCGGCCCTGTCTGTCGGTGTCGGAGGCGGCCAGCCGGGTCAGCCTGCCCTCACTGTTGCGGCCGACAGCACCGAGTTCACGGATGCGGCCAAGCAGGCGCTGTGCGTCGATCGCGATCATGCTGTTGCCCCGGCAGCGCGCTTGCCGGCCAGCACATCGGCCGGGCTCAAGCCGACCAGTTCGGCATAGCGATGCGGGTCGGTGGCGCCTTCGGTGTTGATCACCAGCACGCGGGATTTGCCGTCGAGGCCGAGATCGTTCCTGTTCTCTGCCATTGCCCGGATCAGTCCGGCAAGGCCGACGCCGCCGCTCTCGCCGGCGATGATCAGCGGATCGCCGCCGGCAGGCCGGGCCAGCCGACGCATCACCGCGATGGCGTCGTCCTCGTCCACGGTCATGAAGGCATCGGCGGCGCGCGCCAGCACGCGCCAGGCGACCTGCGAAGCCTCGTAGCATTCAAGCATGGCCATGACCGTCGGCTGGTCGTGCGCTACCTTGACCACGCGCCCTTCCCGGGCAGCCCCGACAACGCAGGCCGCGCGTGACGGCTCGACGACGATGAAGGTTGGCCTGGCGTCGCCAAGCACAATGGCGAGATGGCCGGCCACCGCGGCGGCAATGCCACCGACGCCGGCCTGGACGAAGACATGGGTCGGCGGTTCGCTGAGCTGGCGCAGCGCTTCGCGCACGATCGCCGTATAGCCCTGCATGACGAGGCCGGGAATGCGCTCATAGCCCGGCCACGACGTATCCGACACCACGGTCCAGCCTTTCTCGGCGGCGACCTGCGCGGCTTGCCTGACCGAATCGTCATAATTGCCGTCGACGCGGACCATCTCCGCGCCATAGCGGGCGATCGCGGCGATGCGCTCGTCGCTGACGCCGGCGTGGACAAAGATCACCGCCCTGGCGCCGGCAAGTTCGGCGCCTTGCGCGACAGAGCGGCCGTGATTGCCGTCGGTGGCGCATGCAAAGGTCATCTTTGCCGCGACCGCGCGAACATCGGGGCTGTTGAGATCCTCGACATCGACAGGGCGGCCAAGCCGCTTGCCTGCCTCCTCCAGCACAAGTCGAAAGACAGCATAGGCGCCGCCCAGCGCCTTGAAGCTGCCCAGGCCGAGACGAAAGCCCTCATCCTTGACATGCAGTTGAGCGAGGCCGAGTTCGCTTGCCAGCGCCGGCAGCGCGTGCAGCGGCGTCATCGCGTGATTGTCGCGATGGGCAAGAAAGCGCTCGACCGTGTCGGCCCCGGCGATCCCGAGGGTTTCGGCATCGGCCGCATCAAGCGGCTTGCCGTACAAGGCATTGCGATTGGGCAGGAACACTGGCGATCTCCCTTGTCAGTGAGCGAGACCATATTGCAGGACAGACGCAAAGAGCGCTGTAATTGGCCCTGCGAAATGCAAGTTTGTTTCACCGGGATACCGACATTGCCTCCATCGCCACCCCCACTCGACAGTTTCGATCTCGCCATCCTGGCCATTTTGCAGCGGGACAACACGACGCCGCAGCGGCTGATCGGCGAAGCGGTGAACCTGTCGGCGCCGGCCGTGCAGCGCCGCATCAAGCGCATGGAACAGACCGGCGTCATTTCAAGCAATGTCGCTGTCATCGAACCCGCGGCGGTCGGCCAGCCCATCACCATCTTCGTCGAGGTGGAGCTGGAGAGCGAACGCACAGAACTGATCGACGCGGCCAAACGGCTATTCTCGCAAACGCCTGAAGTGCAGCAATGCTATTATGTCACTGGCGAAGCCGATTTCATCCTCATCATCACCGTGGCCGACATGGGCGCCTATGAGGCGCTGACGCGAAAACTGTTCTTCGACAGCAACAATGTCCGGAAGTTCCGCACCTTCGTGGCCATGGACCGTGTCAAAGTCGGGCTTACGGTGCCGTTGCCGGATTGAGCTCCTGCCGGCAGGCAGGCTCCGGTCCGTCCCGCCATGCTTTTGACATTCTCAGGACGCGAATTGAGCCGGGAGGCGCGCTTGGACGACACCATGACAGTTGCGATCATCGGTGCCGGGCCGGCTGGTCTGGCCGTTGCCGCATGCCTGCGACAGGCCGGCGTCGACTTCATCATCATCGAAAAAGAACGGCAGGCCGCGTCCGCCTGGCGGCGCCATTACGAGCGCGTCCACCTGCACACCACCAAGCGCTATTCGTCCCTGCCTTTCGTGCCCTTCCCCAAGCGCTATCCGCGTTATGTGCCGCGCGCTCTGTTCGTCGACTATCTCGACGGCTATGCGCAACGCTTCGACCTCAAGCCCCGCTTCGGGGAAACGGTGAAAGCGGTCAGCCGGGCTGGTCACGGCTGGCGTTTGGACGCGACCTCCGGCCCGTTGCGCGCCAAACATGTGGTGATCGCGTCAGGCTACAATGCCGAGCCCTTGCGGCCCGGATTTGCAGGCATCGACACCTTCGCAGGCAAGACACTGCACAGCGCCGACTATCGCAATGCCACGCCTTTCGCAGGTCAGTCGGTGCTGGTCATCGGCATGGGCAACACCGGCGCCGAGATCGCGCTCGATCTGGCGGAAAACGGCGCACGACCGACGATTTCCGTGCGCGGCGGCGTTCACATTGTGCCACGCGAACTGTTCGGCGTGCCCATCCAGATGGTCGGCATGGCGACGCGCCTGGGGCCGCAACGCCTCAATGATTTTATCTTCCCGGTCATCCTCGACCTGGTGCTGGGCAGGCTGGAAAAATATGGGCTCAAACGGCCGGGACAGGGGCTGCTGGAACAGATCGCGGTTGCATCGCGCATCCCGGTGATCGACGTGGGCACCATCGGCAAGATCCGCGAAGGCGCCATCAAGGTCGCGCCTGACATCGCCGAAATCTCGGAACGCGGCGTCCGTTTCGCCGACGGCAAACGCAGCGAATTCGACGCGATCATCTTCGCGACCGGTTACCGGCCGGGCTATGCCAGATTTCTCGAGACCGGCATCCAGCCGGACCGCAGCGGCGTTACCCCCAAAGCCTCGGATCTCGGCCTCTACCTCATCGGTTTCCACAATGCGGTCACCGGATTGCTGCGCGAAATCGGCATCGAAGCCCAGGCGATCGCCGACGACATCCGGCACCGGCTGAACAGGAAAAAGGCATCCGAAATCCTGCCAGTATAGTCAGGCCCCAGACGCCCGACACGCCCGCCCAGCTCAATTTGCCTTGCGCAGCCAGACCTTGTTGTCATGGAAGGCAGCGCCGCCATAGGGTGCCGGTGCATCGGCTCCGGTCAGGACGTTGATGCCCTCGCCACGCTCATGCGCGCTGTTGGGCCAGATGCCTTCGGCGATCACCACGCCGCGCTTGATGCCGCCGAAGACTTTCGCGTGCAGCACGAGGTCGCCGCGGCGGTTGCCGACCTCGACACGGTCGCCATCGGCAAGCCCGAGGTCCGCCGCATCGTCGGGATGCAGCAGCAGCACCGGCCTACCTTCCTTTTCCTTCGACACCGGCGTTTCGGCAAAGGTCGAGTTGAGAAAGTTGCGCGCCGGCGAGGTCGTCAGCCGGAACGGATGCGCCTCGTCGGCCACTTCGATCAGGTCGACATGGTCGGGAAACTCAGGCAGCCGTTCCACCGGTCCGAACAGGCCCATGCTCTTCGGCGGCCGGTTGGGAGCCGCCTGGCCGGTCCAGTCGGCGCGGAAGCGGAATTTTCCATCCGCATGGCCAAACCCCTTGATGAAATGCGCGGTCTCGAAATCCGGCTGCAGATCGAGCCATTTTTGCTCTTTCAAGCTGTCGAAGCTGCCCAGCCCGCGCTTGCCGAGAATGATGTCGATATGCTGCTGCTCGGTGAGGCCAAAGCCCGGGCGGTCGGCGACCCCCAGGCGCTCGGCCAGCTGCTCGATGACGAAATGGTTGGTGCGCGGGCCCTCCGGGGGCTCGATCAGCTTGGGGCCGAGCGTGATGTGCTGGTTGCCGCCGCCTTTGTAGACGTCGTCGTGCTCCAGGAACATCGTTGCCGGCAGCACGACATCGGCAAGCTTGGCCGTGTCGGTCATGAACTGCTCGTGCACGCACGTGAACAGGTCGTCGCGCAGAAAACCCTGCTTCACCAGCCGCTGCTCGGGCGCGACATTCACCGGGTTGGTGTTCTGGATCAGCATCGCCGTCACCGGCGGTCCGCCATAGAGCGCGTCGCTGGCGCCAGTCAGCACCGGGCCGATGCGCGAATGGTCGAGATAGCGGATCGAGGGATCGCGCATCCTGGTGCCTTCCAGCACCTCCTGGTTGAGCTTGAAGATGCCGGAATTGGAATGGAAGGCGCCGCCGCCCTCATATAGCCAGCTACCGGTGACCGCGGCGATGCAGGACGCGGCATGCATGTTGACGGCGCCGTTGCGCTGTCGGGCAAAGCCGTAGCCGAGACGGAAATAGGTTTTCTTGGTCGTGCCGACGAGGCGGGCGAAGGCTTCGATTTCAGCGACGCCAAGGCCGGTAATCGCGGCGGCCCATTCCGGCGTGCGCGTCTTTAGATGCGCTTCCAGACCGGCCGGATCGTCGGTGTATTTCGAGAGATAGACGCGGTCGGCTAGGCCTTCCCTGAACAGCACATGCATGACCGCGCAAGCCAGCGCGCCGTCGGTGCCGGGCTTCAGGACCAGACCCATGTCGGCCTGCTTCATGGTCGCGTTTTCATAGACGTCGATGACGACGATCCTGGCGCCGCGCTCCTTGCGCGCCTTGATGGCATGGGTCATGACATTGACCTGGGTGACCACGGCATTGGTGCCCCAGATCACCACGCAGTCTGATTTCGCCATCTCGCGTGGATCGGGCCCACGCAAGGCGCCGGCCCCCATCATCCAGCCGGTCCAGGCAAGATTGGTGCAGATCGAGCCGAAGAAGCCGGAATACTTCTTCGCGTGACGCAGCCGGTCGATGCCATCGCGCTGCACCAGGCCCATCGTCCCGGCATAGTAATAGGGCCAGACCGTCTCCGAGCCGTATTTTGCCTCGGCCGCGATGAACTTTTCGGCGACGAGGTCGAGTGCCGCCTCCCAGCTCGCTTCCTTCCAGGCGCCATCGCCTTTGGCGCCGGCGCGGATCAGCGGCTTCAGCAGCCGGTCGGGATGGTGGACGCGGTCGGCATAGCGCGCAACCTTGGCGCAGACGACACCGGCCGTATAGCTGTTGGACTTGGCGCCATGAACGCGGCCGATGCGGTTGCCGTCGAGCAGTTCGACCTCGAGCGCGCAGGTCGACGGGCAATCATGCGGACAGGCCGAATGGCCGATGCGAAGCTTGGCGTGCTGGTTCATGGGGGCAAGTTAGCTGGTTCCGAACGTGGCGTGTAGGGCCAGATTTGCCCATAAACTGCCTTTCGGGGATGCCTTTTCCACCCGATGGGTGGCGGCGCATTGCAAGCTCCGCACGTGGCGCCGGACATGGGCTGCCTGCTTCGATCCATAGTTCCATCGACATCGATGGCCTCCGGTATCGATTACAACCCAACGGCAATCTCCTGGATAAAATCCAGGAATGCCCTGACCTTGGCCGGTGGCAGATGGCGTGATGGGTGGTAGGCGTAGAGGGGATAGAGCTCTTCCGACCACTCCGGCAGGATCGGCACGAGGTCTCCCCGTGCCAGGAACGGCGCCAGGCCGATGGCGAGGCTTTGGAAAATGCCTTGACCCGCGACGCAGGCCGTTACCGCAACGGAAGGATCATCCAGCACCAGACGGCTTGGGATCTTGACCTCGACGATCTCCCCGCCTCGGTGAAACTCCCATGGAAAAGGAAGGCCGGTCTGGGGATCGCGGAAGAGAAGCGCCTCGTGATGGACGAGGTCGTGCGGCGATCGCGGCTCGCCGTGCCGTTCGAGATAGGCCGGCGCCGCAACCGTCAGAATCGGGGCTTCCAGGAGCTTGCGCACGATAAGGGACGATGCGTCGGGCGGCCCGAAGCGTATCGCCACGTCCACGCCGCTCATCATCTCCTCGCGATAGTTGCTGGTCAATAAGTCCAGCACGAGCAGCGGATAACGGGCGAGGAACCGCTGCAGCCCGCCTGCGAGCACCGTGCGTGCGAACCATGGGTCCACCGATACGCGCAACCGTCCGCGCACCACTGCCGCCGCGCCCGCGGCCTCGGCCGCCGCCTCGTCCAGGCCTGCGAGCAGCGGCATCACCTGCGCATGAAAGCGCCGGCCTTCCTCGGTCAGGCTGACCTCGCGTGGATTGCGATCGAAGAGCCGCACGCCGACCCGGGCCTCCAGACGCGCGACGGCGCGGCTCACCCCTGATGGCGTCAGGCCGAGCATCTCCGCGGCGCGGGCGAAGTTCCCGGCCTCCGTGACCGCTGCCAGGACCCCAACGCCGGTGAGAAGCCGCGTGTCGAAGACCATTGGATCTCCCTTCGCTTACACCTCGATGACGAAGATCGGTGATTTCCGATCATCATAACACTGATCTTAATGCGCGTGAATCACTGGATGGCGAGACTTACAAGCATGGCGTCACCGGAAAGGAGTTAGCCATGAACCACCTCACACGCAGAACGATGCTTCAGCGCGGCGGAATGCTGGGAGCCATCCTAGCTCTCGATGCGGTCAGCCCCGCTCTGGCCAAGACAACGCCAGCCGGTTCGTCGGTGCGGTTCAAGGCAATCGACGCCGCCTTGCGTGAAGGCGTTTCGAAGAACGACGTGGCCGGCGTCATCGCCGTCGCGGCGACGCCGAAAGGCATGATCTATGAGGGTGCCTTCGGCAAGGCGAACACTGCAACGGGGGCGCCGATGACGCTCGACACGGTGTTCTGGCTGCTGTCGATGACCAAGGCTTTCACGGCTACGGCCTGCATGCAGCTGATCGAGCAGGGCCGCCTCAATCTGGACGACGACGCGGCGAAATATCTGCCTGAGCTGGCCTCGCCGCAGGTTCTTGACGGCTTTGCCGAGGATGGAACGCCGCGACTGAGGCCGGCCAAGCGCGCGATCAAAGTGCGCCATCTGCTGACGCATACGTCCGGCTACACCTACTCGATCTGGAGCGAGGCTCTGACCCGCTACGAGAAGGTGACGGGCATGCCCGACATCGCGGCCTGCAAGAACGCTGCCTTCACCGCCCCGCTCGAATTCGAACCCGGCGAACGGTGGGAATACGGCATCAGCATGGACTGGATTGGCAAGCTCGTCGAAGCGGTGTCCGATCAGTCGCTCGAAATCTACTTCCGCGAGAACATCTTCGCGCCGCTCGGCATGAAGGATTCAGGCTTCCTGATCGGCACCAAGCAGAAGCAGCGCGTCGCCACCTTACACAACCGCGGGGCCGATGGCAGGCTGGAGCCGGCGCCCTTCGAGATGCCGCAACGGCCGGAGTTCTTCATGGGCGGCGGCGGTGCCTTCTCGACACCGCGGGACTATTTGGCCTTCCTGAAGGCACTGCTGAATGGCGGCGCGCTGCACGGCGCGCGAATCCTGCGTCCGGAGACGGTCGCCATGATGATGCAGAACCAGATCGGCGAGCTGAACGTCCAGAAGATGCGCTCGGCGCAGCCGTCCTATTCCCGCAGCTTCGACCAGTTCCCGCAACAGCCGCATAAATGGGGGCTGTCCTTCGACATCAACACGCAGCCGGGACCGAATGGGCGCTCCGCGGGCAGCATCTCCTGGGCAGGTCTGCTCAACTGCTACTTCTGGCTCGACCCGGTGAAGCACGTTACCGGCGCGCTCTTCACCCAGGTCTTGCCCTTCTACGACGAGCGGGTCGTCGCGCTCTACGGCGCGTTCGAGCGCGGTCTCTATGCCGGCTTCGCTTGAGCCCCTGGCGATCGACATCAACCTTTTGGAGAACCACCATGTATGCAATCACCGGAGTAACCGGCAAGGTCGGCGGCGCGCTTGCGCGCAGCCTTCTCGCCGAGGGATTGCCTGTCCGCGCCGTCCTGCGCGACGCGGCCAAGGCGGCGGAGTGGAGACGTCGCGGCTGTGACGTCGCCCTGGCCGAGATGGATGATGCGGCAAGCCTGGCCTCGGCCTTCAGGGATGCCGCGGGCGTCTTCGTCCTGCCTCCCTCCGAGTTCGATCCGGAGCCCGGCTTTCCCGAGGCTATGCGCGTCATCTCGGCCGTGACCGCTGCCTTGGCCGAGGCGCGTCCCGGCAAGGTGGTCTGCCTGTCGACCATCGGCGCGGACGCGCCGCACGAGAACCTGCTGACCCAGCGCACACTGATGGAACAGGCGCTGGACGGGATCGGGCTTCCGGTCACCTTCCTGAGGCCCGGCTGGTTCTTGGAGAATGCCCTCTGGGATATTCCCTCGGCGCGCGACGAAGGCGTGCTGCGCAGCTTCCTGCAGCCGACCGACAGGCCGTTGCCGATGGTCGCGACGCAAGATGTCGGCCGCCTGGCCGCCGTGCTGCTCCAGGAGAATTGGATGGGGACGCGGGTCGTCGAACTGGAGGGCCCTGTCCGCGTCTCGCCCAACGATCTCGCCCTCGCCTTCGCCACGGTGCTGGAGCGCCCGGTCAAGGTCGAGACGGTGCCGCGCGAGAGCTGGGAGCAGATCTTCCGTTCCCAGGGTACGCAAAATCCGTTGCCGCGGATCCGGATGCTTGACGGCTTCAACGAGGGCTGGATCGAGTTCAGCGACCAAGGCCGGTCGGCGATCAAAGGGACAACGACGCTCGATAGCGTTGTCGCCAACCTCGTCGCGGCGAGCCGGGCAGCCACCTGACACGATCACGATTTGCCGCATGGACTTGCGAACCAGCCACCCGCGCGAAGCGGTGGCGGTCGCCCGTGCCCTGCCGCCGCCACAGCTTCGAAAGGAAAACATCATGGAATCGATCATCACGCACGGCATTGCGATTCCGCGCCTTGGTTTCGGCACGTTCCGCATGCCGGGCGACGACGCCCAGCCGGTCATCGAGAGCGCCATTGCGCTCGGCTACCGGCATATCGACACCGCGGCGATGTACGAGAACGAAGCCGCCGTCGGCGCCGCCATAGCAGCGTCAGGCGTGAACCGGAACGAGCTCTTCGTTACGACGAAGGTATGGCACGACCAGCTTGCGCCGGCTGCGTTGCGCCGGGCCTTTGACGCCAGCCTGGGCAAGCTTCGGCTCGACCATGTCGATCTTTACATGATCCACTGGCCGTCCAAAGACCTGGACATCAAGGCGACGCTGGGGGCGTTGATGTCGCTGCAGGAGCAAGGCCTCACGCGTGCGATCGGCGTGTGCAACTTCAACATGCCGATGATGCGCCGCACCGTGGAGGAGATAGGCGCGCCGATCGCGAGCGTCCAGCTCGAATACCACCCATTCCTGTCCCAGGACCGGATGCTGTCCTACCTGCGGGGCAAAGGCATCCCCTTGACGGCCTACGCGCCGCTCGCCCAGGGCCGGGCCGCCAGTGACGCAACGCTCGCCGGCCTCGGGCGCAAGCATGGCTGCAGCGCCGCGCAGATGGCCATCGCCTGGCTTCTGGACCAGGAGGGCGTCATCGTGATCCCGAAAGCCGCCCACCCCGAAAGCCAGAAGTCCAATCTCGATGCGCTCGGCATCCAGCTCGACGATGAGGATCGCGCGACGATCGCTGCTCTCCCGAAGGACCAGCGCTTCGTTCGGCCACCCTTTGCGCCCGATTGGGATGCCGCTGCATGAAATTGCGGCATGGGCTGGCGCTGTGATCGGTCCCAATCGCGGTTTTGCGACAAAGTCGGCCGCCCTACTCCGCCGTGCCTTCCTCATATTCGGCCGACATGGTCAGCCATTTCTCCTCGTGCCCGGCGAGTGTCTGGGCAAGCTGTGAGCGTTCCTTGGCCAGGCGTGTCGCGGTCGAGGGATCCTTTTCGTAGATCGCCGGATTGGCCAGTTCGTCCTCGATGCCGTCGATGCGTTTGCGGATGCGGTCCATCAGCGCTTCGGTGGCGCGAATTTCCTTGGCCAGTGGCTCGAAGGCGGCACGGCGCGCGGCGGCGTCGCGGCGGCGGTCGGCTTTTGACGCCTTGTCCGCCTCGCGCTTGCCGCGGCGATCGCCGGACACGCCGGTGACCAGCGTCTTGTAGTCCTCCAAATCGCCATCATACGGGTTGACCGCGCCATCCTTGACCAGCCACAGCCGGTCGGCGGTCGCCTCAAGCAAATGGCGGTCGTGCGAAATCAGGATCACGGCGCCGGGAAATTCGTTGAGCGCATGGATCAGCGATTCACGGCTGTCGATGTCGAGATGGTTGGTCGGCTCGTCGAGGATGAACAGGTTCGGCCCCTCGAAGGCCGACAGGCCCATCAACAGACGCGCCTTCTCGCCGCCGGACAGGTCCTTGGCAGGCGTGTTCATCTTTTCGGTCGTCAGACCAAACTGGGCGACGCGGCCGCGCACCTTCGATTCCGGCGCTTCCGGCATCAGCCGGCGCACATGCTCATAGGCGTTTTCTTCCGGACGGAGATCGTCGAGCTGGTGCTGGGCGAAGATCGCCACCTTCAGCCCGGGCGCCACCGTCATGGTGCCGCTCTCCTGCTTCAGCCGCCCAGACAGAAGCTTGGCGAAGGTCGACTTGCCGTTGCCGTTGGCGCCGAGCAGCGCGATGCGGTCGTCGGCGTCGATGCGCAGCGTCATCTTCTTCAGGATCGGCTGGCCCTCTGTGTAGCCGACATTGACGTTGTTCAGCGCCACGATCGGCGAGGCAACCGTCTTCACCGGTTCGGGGAAGGAGAACGGCCGCACCGAATCGTTCACGATGGCCGCGATCGGCTTCATCTTTTCCAGTGCCTTGATGCGCGACTGCGCCTGTCTGGCCTTGGACGCCTTCGCGCGAAAACGCTCGACGAAGGACTCCATGTGCTTGCGGGCAGCTTCCTGTTTGACGCGGCCCTTTTCCTGCAATTCCTTCTGCTCGGTATACTGGCGCTCGAACTGGTCGTAACCACCGCGCCAGAAGGTCAGCTTCTTCAGGTCGAGGTGCACGATCGAGTTCACGGCACGGTTGAGCAGGTCGCGATCGTGCGAAATCAGCAGAACTGTGTGCGGATACTTCGACACGTAGTTTTCCAGCCACAACGTGCCTTCGAGATCGAGATAATTTGTCGGCTCGTCGAGCAGCAGGAGGTCGGGCTCGGAAAACAGCACGGCAGCGAGCGCCACGCGCATGCGCCAGCCGCCGGAGAAGGACGAGGCCGGACGGCGCTGCGCGGCATCGTCGAAGCCGAGGCCGGCCAGGATGGTGGCCGCGCGGGACTCAGCCGAATGCGCGTCAATGTCGGCAAGCCGCATGTGGATGTCGGCGATGCGGTGCGGATCGGTGGCGGTCTTTTCCTCCTCGAGCAGCGCCGTACGTTCGAGGTCGGCCTTGAGCACGATCTCGATCAGCGGCTCCTCGGTTCCCGGCGCTTCCTGCGCCACCTGGCCGATCCGCGTGTTCTTCGGCAGGCTGATCGAGCCGGTCTCGGAGGGAAAATCTCCGGTGATGGCCTTGAACAGCGTCGTCTTGCCGGTGCCGTTGCGACCGACAAGACCGGCCTTGGTGCCAGCCGGCAAGGTCAACGAGGCGTGGTCGAGAAGCAGGCGCCCGGCCATGCGGAGCGAAAGGTCATTGATGATCAGCATGGCCGCGCTTTTGCACCGGACATCAGCGCTTCGCAAGACCTTGCGGGCCAGTTGGCCGCACAAGGCTGAAGACGGGCGGGAGCGATGGTCCGAATTGGTAGCCCTGTCCGCGAAAATTCGCGCCTATCCTCGACCACCGCCGGAGCAGTCCGAACAGGCCTGATCGTGAAACGCGACGACGCTCATCGCCGGAGATCCTTGATGACCTTACGGTCAACAAAATCAGAGGGATAGGTGATCGCAGCGCGTCCAATTCGGGCCAAGAGCCGACAATAATTGACTCTTTGGAATTTTTCGATCTTTTCTTGCAAAAATCTACCCGCGATTGAGTTAGCCCCGCTTTGAATTGCAACAATTACTGCCTTCTTCCTGCACGCAAAGGCTCGAGGTGAAGTCTATCAGCACGCCCGTCCGCGCTGGGGTGGTCAATATTGAACAGACGGCCGGCCGGTGCGCATCCTAGGCTTCGCAGGCTGACGAAACCCGACTGCCCCCAGCCACAGTTGGTTGCGACAGCAGGAGCCCCGGCCGGGGATTTTCAGCACGGCAGAGGAAACAGCCCTGCATCACAGAAACGGGAGGGCCGCCAAAACTCCCATCAGGACCCGGATAAACCAAGGCGGCGGAGATTCGAGGATGCCCACGCTTCCCTTGGCGCTCAAGATTGCAGATGTCGTTTCCGATGCCGGGCGGCGTCGGCGCAGGCTGGACATAGCAGCCATTGCCAGCCTGTTGCTCGACGCTCATCCCGAGGCCGGACACAGCCTGACAGAAATTGCCGACACTTTGCGTGAGGAAGTTGCATCCCAGGGACCCTTGGCACAAGGAACTGTGTCTCGTTAGCGTCGCGATCGCGGTCCGCTTACCGCTCACCCCGGATCATCGACGTCAAACCGCTTCGCAAGCGGCTTCCCAACCATTCCGAACACTGCGACAGGCATGCCTTGCCTGACGAGAGCTCCGGCCAGGGACTCATCAAGGCGCCAGAGGATCGGGGGAGGAAGACACGAATAACGCCGGCCGCATCTGGATAGCCTTCGCAGCGAGCCGCGTCTGGTCAATATTGACCGGTCCCGCGAGATGTTGGATTCTGTTCCATCGAGGCTGAAGCCTCGCCCGCATCATGATGTCAGTGGATGAGGTCATTGATGGAAGGAAAGTCAGATCAGCCGTTCGATCCAAAGGTTTTCTGGCGAAAGCCGATCTTGGGCGCACGATTACACGTTATGGCCCAACCAGAAAATATTCTCGCAAGGCGATGTCGCAGCTTCGGTCTTCTACATCAATGAGGGCCAGGTAAAGATCAGTGTCCTGTCCGAACAGGGAAAGGAAGCTGTCGTCGCAATAATGGGGACCAACGATTTCTTCGGTGAAGGTTGCATGGCCGGCCAGACCCGGCGCATGGCAACGGCAGTTGCGATGACGGATTGCGAGATCATGCAGATAGACAAGAAGGCGATCATGCGCGTCATTCACAACGAGCCGGCATTTTCGGAAATGTTCATCGCCCACCTTCTGACACGAACCATCCGCGTCGAAGAGGATCTGGTCGATCAGCTTTTCAATTCGAGCGAAAAGCGCCTGGCACGGGCACTTCTCCTGCTGGCAAATTTCGGCAAGGAAGGAAAGCCTGAACCCATTCTCGGCAAGGTCAACCAGGAGACGCTAGCCGAAATGATTGGCACAACGCGGCCGAGAGTCAGCTACTTCATGAACAAGTTCCGTGACCTCGGATTCATCGAGTACAATGGGAAACTCGTGGTGCACAGTTCGTTGCTGAACGTGGTTCTGCACGATCAGCCGCAGATAAGGCGGTAACCCGGAAGGCAGAGCCGCATTCCGGGTTCCATTGGGTGTCGCGTCCTGGCCGGGTGGCCTCGCGCTCAGCCAGCTGCCTTGCGCTTCGCTCCCTTTGCCACGGCGGCCGGCGCTGCTGCCGGTTTGCGGCCAAGCCCTGTCGACTTTGCCAGCGCCGAACGGGTCGCCGAGTAATTCGGAGCGACCATCGGATAATCCGGCGGCAGGCTCCATTTGGCCCGATAGTCGTCCGGGCTCAAACCATAGTCTGTCCTGAGGTGTCGCTTGAGCGACTTGAACTTCTTTCCGTCCTCCAGGCAGATGATGTAGTCGGGAAACACCGACTTTTTCGGATTTACAGCCGGAACAAGGCTCGGGCTTTCCACCACGGCCGCACCAGCCAGCTTTCGAACCGATGCGCTCACGCTGGCAATCAGGTCAGGCAGGCCGGAAGCCGGAAGCGGATTGTTGCCTACATAGGCCGAGACAATATCGGCCGTTAGCTCGATAACGGTCTTATCCTCGATATTTGACAATTCTTTCACCCTATTTGCGACAAAGTCATCCACCCCAGCGAAGACTTTTGTCGATGTATCTCTTTAACCGCGTCCCCCAACGGGCCGCCAAGCTCCAAAACGAATCAAGACTTGACGTTAACTATTTTTATTGGAAATCGACGTCATGCAAATTAGAAAATCTAATACTTGGACGCGGCAGACTTGGTTGTCCGGCCATCAGCCAGTATCTCAAGAATACGCTTCCAGCGGGCACAGCGCCCGAAATCCTTCTGCTCAATCGCCTTTTCGGCCTTCATTGCAGCATAAAGCGGTGCTTCGGCCCCAAATTCCTTGATGAGCCAATGCGCTTCTTGCCTGGCGAGACGTTCATTGTCATCAAACATAGTCTTGCGCCTCCGACCGTTCCAGACCGACCGCGATACAACTGCCGATGACGAGGACGGCGCCGGCAATGGCGGTCGTCGTCAGCCGTTCACCGGACAGGGTCAGCAGCAGCGTCGACGCGATCGGCGTGAGATAAGCGACGACCGCGACCTTGCCGCTGCCTTCGAGCTTCAAGGCGCGCGACCAGAAATAGTAGCCCAGCCCCATCGGGCCAGCGCCGAGATAGAGCCCAAGCGCCAGATCCACCCCGGTCGGCCAAGCGACGCCTTCGCGAGCTGACCATAAAAGCGTCAAGGCGACGCCGATCAGCGACGAGGGCAGCAACAGTCGCTCCGGCGACGTACCGAGCCGTCCCACCGTCACTGAATAGAACGCCATGCACAATGCGGATCCAAATGCGGCGAAATAGCCGACGAGGTCGCCCTGGAACCAGGTGCGATCACGCCCTCCCGAAATCACCAGGGCGACGCCGACGAACCCAAGGGCCGCGGCAAGGCCCAGCAAAGCCGGACGCCGCGGATTTTCGAAGGCGATCACTGCCGCTGCAACCATCAGGGGCCAAGTGTAGGCGACGAGATTGGCTTCGATCACCGGCATCGAGGCGAAGGCGATGTATTGCAGCACCATGGTACCGACCAGACCGATGAGGCCGACAACGAACGCTGCGAACGCGCCGCTGGGCGCCACCGGCGGGGCGCCCTCCCGGCTCGTGAACCGGATCAGGGCGAAGACCAGTGCAGCTCCCGCAAATTGCAGGAACTGCACCTGCGATACCGGATGGGTCGCCAGCAGGGATTTGCCGACCAAGGCATTGGTCGACCACAAAGCCACCGCGCCGGCGGCAAAGACCAGCGCGGATTTGGCTACCATGATTCCCTGGCTCCACCCGGAACCCGTGCTTCGGCAGCCGGGGCGGGCGTGGGATGCTCCGCCTCGAACCGGCGATAGGCCGGCAGTTGGTTGGTCCAAACGTCTTCAGCCAGCTCGTTGACCCATTCGCGGTCGTGATCATTGTCGGCGGCAAGATAGAACATTCTGTTGTCGTCGACATAGGGCTTGGCCACCGAGCGCTGGTTGAGCACCAGGGTGACGCGGTCGCCATACTGGATCGGTGCCGTGCGATGCAGGACGCCAAGGAACTGCCCGAGCGTCGCGTAATTCATCTTGTGATCGATACGCATGATGCGGTTGCGCGGAATCTCGCGGCCGGATTCGAGGATGGCGCGGCCGGTTTCGGAATCGTCGCAATAGATTTCGAGATGGCCGCCGACCAGCGGATCGCTGATCGACAGCGGAATGAGCTCGGTAACCGGAACGCCATCGCAATGCCATTCGACGGCACCGTCCCTTGGATTCATGAAGGTGACAGTCGAACCGACGATCGACAGCGGATAGGGCTCCAGCTTCGTGCCCATCATGTCCGACAGCCGCTCCAGGCGCAGCTTGTCGTGCAGCAACTCCTTGATTTCGGGGATGAAACGGTCGGCACCCGTGATGAAGGTCAGATCGAGGTGCTTGTGCACGGCATGGCTGGCCTTGAGCTTCAAAGCGGCCTCCTCGATCGCTGCAAGCAGGGCCGGATCATAGCCATGCAGATACTGCGCAACGCCGAAACTCGATATTTTCCAAGCGGTTTCATGGCCGATAATGGCCTCACGGCTCATCGCGTAGCGCAGTTCGGGTATGGTATGTGCGTTCATTGTACTTCTCCAAGTGGGGGGCAAACACTTGGTTAACAGTCGATTAAATTAGCCCCCCCTGTAAAATTAGGAATGCTGGTGCTACTGTAAGCCCAGCTTAAGGTCGAAGCCCGTGCGTCTGCTCAGTCAGGTCAACCTCAATTCGCTGAAAATCGTGGAGAGTGCTGCGCGCCACGGCAATTTCACGCGAGCCGGCGAAGAGCAATTCATCACCGCTTCGGCGGTCAGCCAGCGCGTCAAGAGCCTTGAGGATCAACTGCGCTTCAAGATCTTCCAGCGCGGCGGCAATGCGGTGTCGCTGACGCCGGAAGGCGAGACCTATGTCTCCCGCGTTCGCGAAGCGCTGGAGCGGATCGTCGCCGCCAGTATGGAGGCGACCGGGCAATCGCAGGAGCATGTGCTGAAGATATCCGTGCTGCCGACCTTTGCCGCGCGCTGGCTGTTTCCACGCCTGCCGCAATTCCAGCGGCAATATCCCGATATCGTGATGCGGGTTTCGACCTCCTACGCGACGCATGAGTTCACAAGCTCCGATTTCGACCTCGAAATCCGCTACGGCGACGGCCAGTTCAACGGGCTGCCATCCGATCTGCTGTTTCGGGAAGACCTCACGCCAGTGTGCAGCCGCAAGCTGTTCCATGAGGTTCTCGGCCACAAGCCGGTGTCAAAGGTGACACCGGACGACCTCAAGCACTTCACGCTGCTGCATTCCGACACCTGCACCCAGAACTGGCAATCCTGGCTTGGTTTCGCCGGCGCCAGCTTCGTGCTCAGCGAAACCAAAAGCATCTATTTCGACTCGTGCATGATGTCTTACGAGGCGGCCAATGCTGGAATGGGCTTTGCCGTGGCCAACCGTGCCTATATGGCCAGCGACATCCGCGCCGAAAGGCTGGTCGCGCCTTTTGCCGTACACCACCCAAACACAGCCGGCTGGTATTTCGTCTCCCCCAACAAGAGCCTTGCCGCACGCAAGGTGCTGCTGTTCAAGCAATGGGTGATGGCGGAAGCGGCTCTCACGCAACGCCAGTTGGATAGCGAAGCCCACGACCTAGCTGCCGAAGCTGTCTGAAATTCGGAATCAGCCCCCAATTGCCCCCGATGCCCGCCGGTCAGAAAATTGAGGACCAACGGTTGATGGACGTCCAATCCATGCAACCCGCCCTGGCCGGCAAAATTGTTGAACTCAAGCCGCTTCAGCCTGGGCATTCGCAGGGCCTTCTGCTTGCAGCCTCGGACGGTGAGCTGTGGAACTTGACGGCCACCGTGGTTCCCGGGCCAGCCACGATCGATGACTATGTCGCCTGCGCCCTGGCCGGGCGAAGGGCCGGGACCGTCATGCCCTATACAATCATCCTGCGCGGCACCGGAGCGATCTGTGGGAGCACGCGGTTCTGGAAGATCGACCGCGTGAACAGAAAATTGGAGATTGGGCACACGTGGCTCAGCGCTTCGGTTCAGCGATCAGGGGTCAACACCGAAGAAAAGTACCTTCTCCTGGCCCATGCCTTCGAGGCCATGGCGTGTGTGCGGGTGCAGTTCACCACCGATGAACTCAATGACGCATCGAGAGCGGCCATTCTGCGGATAGGGGCAAAGCAGGAAGGGATCGTTCGCAATGAGCGGATCATGCCGGACGGCCGGAAACGCAATTCCGTGCGGTTCAGCATCATCGATTCAGAATGGCCTGACGTGAAGGCCATGCGTCTGCAGAAGATGCGGCGATAGTCAGCGCAGGCCGCTCGGTTTAGAACGAAACAATCTGGATCAGGCGAAAGCCCTGCCCTCTTCGGTGCGCTGGAAATGCGCCAGATCGAGCGGCACCGAAGGTCGGCCGAGAACCGTAAGGATCATATGCGCCTGGCCGCGATGATGGGTCTGGTGGTTGAAGACATGCGCCAGCGCGGGCGCCAGACGCTGCGAGACGGTGCGCATGTCCGACACCGTCATATAGGTGAAGCGGCCCGACAGCGCCTTGTCGCCCAAGCCGCCGAGCCAGTCGATGATCCGCCGGTCCTCCGCCTCGCGCGCCATCCTTAAATTGGGCAAGGCCCGGTGCAGGATGGCATCCAGCGCTGTCGGCGCATCGCCTTCGCCGGTGAAGCGCTTCATCCAGATGCGATCGGCGGCGAGCAAATGGTTGAGCGTGCCCATCAGCGAGCCGAAGAAGGCGCCGACATCGCGATTGAATTCCTCCTCATCGAGATCGGCGGCGGCATCGTAGATGCGGCCATTGGCCCATTGATTGTACGCAGCAAACATCATGAAGTGCTGTTTCATCTTTTCTCCCGCCGCCCCGTTTTCGGGATGTCGCGAGCGATACCTAGACCGCAAAGGGACCCGCGCCAATGACCATTCTGCTTTATGATCTCGTCGGGCGTGATGAGAGCCGTCCGTTCAGCCCGCATTGCTGGAAGGCGACGATGGCGCTGGCTCACAAGGGGCTCGACATCTCAACCGCGCCGACGCGTTTTCTCGAGGTCCCTACCATTGAGGGCGGTGCTTCGAAAACCGTTCCGGTGATCCGCGACGGCGACAAGGTCGTCATCGATTCCTTCGCCATCGCGCTCTATCTCGACGAGGCCTACCCGGACCGGCCGACGCTGTTTGGCGGCGAAGGCGGCAAAGCGATGGCGCGCTTCATCGAGCGCTGGTCGCAATTGACCATCCACCCCTATGTCACCACTGCTGCGATCGTCGATCTCCACACCATGCAGGACGAGGAGAACGCCACCTATTTCCGCCAGAGCCGGGAGCAGCGCCTGGGCAAGCGGCTGGAAGACGTCGTCGCGGCCCGCGACGCCGGGCTGGCGGCGTTTCGGGCGTCGCTCGAGCCACTGCGCTCGATGCTGAGCTACCAGCCCTTCATTGGCGGCGCCGCACCGCTGTTTGCGGACTATATCGTCTTCGGCGCGCTGCAATGGGCGCGCATCGCTACGCCCTATCAGCTGCTCGAAAACAGCGACGTCGTGGCGCAATGGTTCGCCCGCTGCCTCGACCTGCATGGCGGGCTTGGACGAAAGGTCGCCGCGGCGGCCTAACACCCGCAAAACGCCTGCCCTGCCCGCAAGGCAGCTTGGGCGCCGTCAATCCGTGGCGAAAATCAGCGGCAGAATAGCGGGCCTTACTTGGCCGCCTTCTTTGGCTTGCTGGTCTTCGGCTTGCTGGCTTTCGCGGCAGCTTTTTCTTCCTTGGGGGCGGCTTTCGCCTTGCCAGCGGCAGATGCCTTCTTGGCCGGCTTCTTCCCCGCGTCCTCACGATCGATGTCGGCTGCCGCCTGGTGCCAATGGCGTTCGTGGTGACCAGCCGGTTGCCCCTCTTCCTGCCAGATCTGATGTGCGCGATTGCGAATGCGCTCCTGACGATCGTCTGCCATGGTCATGTTGTCTCCATTCGGGCCGACTTCAGCGCGGCGCCGACACGTGACTATAGCAAGCAAAGCGTTGCTGTGCAGCCATCTGATCTCGTCTCCCGGCTCGCCTTGTCGACACCAGCCTTGCATAGAAACACGCACTGTTCCGGCCCTTCGCTATCGCTCCCTGCCCTTCGGGCGTTCAAACCCTTTGAAAGGTCCACTGGACCTTTCAATCCGCCCGAAGGCGGACCGGGCTTTCACCGTTCGTTACTCGGAAAGCCAAGCAATTGGCTTTCCGTCCGCTTTGCGGACCGCTCCTCACCCCTTGCTCTGGCTCCGGACGGCTTGTATAGAGCCCGCCACTCTCAATTCCATTCTCAGACAAGGACGACCCATGGCGCTCGAACGCACCTTTTCCATGATCAAGCCGGACGCGACCCGGCGCAACCTCACCGGCGCCATCACCAAGATGCTCGAAGACGCCGGCCTGCGCGTCATCGCATCGCGCCGCGTGTGGATGAGCCGCCGTGAGGCCGAAGGCTTCTACGCCGTCCACAAGGACCGTCCGTTCTTCGGCGAGCTGGTCGAGTTCATGTCGTCGGCGCCGACGATCGTCCAGGTGCTGGAAGGCGAGAACGCCATTGCCAAGAACCGCGAAGTGATGGGCGCCACCAACCCGGCCAACGCCGCCGAAGGCACCATCCGCAAGGTGCATGCGCTGTCGATCGGCGAGAATTCGGTGCACGGTTCCGACGCGCCGGAAACCGCCGCGCAGGAGATCAAGTACTGGTTCTCGGACACCGAGATCGTCGGCTGAGCCGATATCATCAAGTCTGAATTGGAAAAGGCCGGCGTTTCGCCGGCCTTTTTCTTCTGACCGATCGTATTCGGAGCACGTCGATATTCAGCGCGTCCGTATGCGTGCGGTGCTGCTACACTTTGGGCATCAAGGTACAAGCGCCACCGTCAACGATCTCACGCCTTGGGCGCCACGGATCATGATGCCTTCAATATCGGCGGTGGCGGATGGTCCGGTAACCAATGCGGCGTAGCGGGCGGTCCTGAAGTCTGGCCGGCGATAGGCTTCCTGAAGCCCACCCTCGATCCGCATGGGATCAAGCAGCACCACAAGATGCTGCACGAGATAGCCGATCGCATTGACGACGTATTCGTCCTCACTGAACCACACGGAGCCCGTTTCGGCGACGCCAAAGCGCGCCCGCACGATGCCGACGGCGACATCCTCCAGCGATGCGGGAAGGGTTCGATAATTGATCGCCCTGTTGCCATCGATTCCCCGCACCGCGGATGCGATCACAGCATCCGAGCCGAAACGATCGGCTACCCAGGTTCGAACCTCGCCAAGACCTTGCAGCGTGACGCATGTGCCGCCCATGAGCGCCAGCGCCGTCGCGAAGCGCGAGGCGCGATCGCCTGCGGGCGTGGCGAAGAGCGGCACGTCGGGCAGCGACACCGGCGAAGGTTGTGCCTTGCGTATTTTCGCCAGGAAAACGTCGCGGGAGGTCATCTCGGCTGCTTCCGATTTTCGCGGTACCAGTCGCGGAAGGTTTGCACTGGGGCATCGGGAAGGTCGCGCTGCCGGCCCCAGATATTCAGCGGGTTGTAAAGCAGGAAGTTGGGCAGCCGTTTCAAGGCACCGCCAAGCGAGGCAATGGTGGCGCGATACAATGTCGGGCTGGCGAGCAGCCGCCCGGCCATCTTCAACACCTCCGCCTTGACGAACGGTGTCTCGTGCCGTGCGCTGATCACCTCGCGCCATTTGTAGATCTGTTCGTGGATGTTGATGCGCACCGGGCAGACGCTGGTGCAACTGCCGTTCAGCGTCGAGGCAAAGGGCAGCGCGCTGAAACGCTGCAGATCGAAGGTCGGATTGATGATGGCTCCGATCGGTCCCGAATAGGTGCTGCCATAGGATAGGCCGCCGCTGCGGCGATAGACCGGACAGGTATTCATGCAAGCGCCGCAGCGAATACATTTCAGCGATGGCCAGAAGTCCTCCATGGCGAGGCGTTCAGAGCGGCCGTTGTCGACCAGGATGAAGTGCATCTCGGTGCCTGGCCGGGGGCTGCGAAAATGCGAGGTGTACTGCGTGATCGGCGAACCCAGCCCGCTGCGTGACAACATCCGGATGAAGACGCCGAGATCGGAAAGGCGCGGTATCAGTTTCTCGATGCCGATCGAGGCAATGTGCAAAGGAGGAATGTTGGCGGACAGGTCGGCGTTGCCCTCGTTGGTGCAGACGACAACTGTGCCCGTCTCCGCGACCGCGAAATTGCAGCCGGTCATGCCCGCAGTCTTGCCGCGCAGGAAATGCGGGCGCGTGTCCATGCGCTGGCTTTCGGCGAGGTAATGGATGTCGCTGTTTGCGGGATCGGTGCCGATGGTGCGGCCAAACAACTCGGCCACGTCGCTGCGCAGCTTGTGCACCGCGGGAACAACCATGTGGCTTGGGTCCTGATTGTCGAGCTGCTGAATACGTTCGCCGAGATCGGTCTCCATCACCACGATGCCACGTGGCTCGAGATGGGCCCGCATCGCGCATTCGTCGGTGAGCATCGACTTGCTCTTGACCAGCGTGGTCATGCCGCGCTCGGACAAAAGGCTGAAGACGATCTCATTGTGCTCGCGGGCGTCGGCGGCAAAATGGACGACGACGCCGTTGCCTTCGGCCGCATCGACAAACTGCTCCACGTACTGGGCGAGATGAGAGAGCGTGTGCTCCTTGATGCCGGAAGCGAGATCGCGAAGGGTTTCCCATTCGGGTAAGCCGCGCGCCTGTGCGTCGCGCTTCAACCGCAAATCCCAAAGCCGCCGGTCGTGGAACGACACGTGGTCCGGCTTGGCGAGGAAATTGCCTGCGGCCTTGGCGTGATCGACCCGCTTGCTCATGCCCGAGCGCCATTCAGAATTTGCGCAATGTGGATGAAGCGCGCATTGAGCTTCATACGATCGGCGCAGCCTTGCTGGTGCATCAGGCACGACATGTCGCCGGACACGATGTATTCGGCGCCCGCGGCCAGATGATCACGTACCCTGTCCTGACCCATTCGCACGGAAACGGCCTCTTCGGTGACGGAGAACGTGCCGCCGAAGCCACAACATTCATCCGGCCGAGACGGTGCGACGAACTCGATCCCCTTGACGCCTTCCAGCAAGGCACGCGGCTTCGAGAACGGCGGCTCATCGATTTCGGATGCTGTCGCCTGGCGCAGATGCCGGAGGGCGCTGCAGCTGTTGTGCAGCCCGACGCGATGTGGAAATTCCGCCCAGGGGAACTCACGCACGTCCAGCACGTCGTGAAGAAACTCGGTCAGGTCATAGGCCGCCGCCCTGACGTGACGCACGGACGCAGTCTGCTCGATCGCGGTCAGGTGGGACCGCACATGATTGATGCAACTCGCCGAAGGTCCGACGACATAATCGTAGCCGGCGAAGTTGCTGACGAAGACAGCCTCCGCGCCTGCCGCTTCCTTTTGTGCGCCGCTGTTGGCCATGGGTTGACCGCAGCAGGTCTGCTCTTCGGGATAGTCCACGTCCAGACCCAGGCGCTCCAGCAGCTCGAGCGTGGCAATGCCGACCCCCGGATAAAACGCATCGATAAAGCACGGGACAAAGAGAGCGACTTTCATGGCAGCGCTTTACGCATCGCATTTTCTTTCGCCTGAGGCGCACGGAGTATAGGTGGCCGCAAAGGCCGAGTCATCCGGCGGATGACGGCTGCTCTCCCCCCGGTCGAGAGCCGAGCTGAGCTGACTTGGATGCGTGTTTCGAGATCGTCAAGGTTATGGTCAAGGAGACGGCCGCGACGTGACGCCGATCCGGAAATCAGCTCGCGGCGCTGAAGCGCAGGATTTCGCGGCCGTCCTTGTCTGATATGGCGAGCTTGCCGGCATCGACATGGTATGATGCCGCCTTGGCCAACGCATCGAACAACGCCTTTTCCTCGGCCATCACCTCTGGCGCACAAGCCTTGTAGGTCGAGCCGATCTCGCTGATCGCGATCGCCAGGCCATCTACCTTGGCGGTGGCGAAATAGGTGTTGCAGGGGCCGCTGCCGCCGGCCTTGCCGGCCTCGCTGACCCTGAACGTCGCCTGCGGCGCGGTGATGGCGCCAATGCCGTCGACATAGTCGACCACCCAGAGCTGGCCAAAGACGGAAGCGGTCGGCTCGGTGCCTGGCGCGACCATTTTCACCATGATGGTCTGCGGCGCATCGGTCAGTGGATCGACTTGATGACGCACATCGGAGATGAACATCAGCTTGCCGTCGACGATGATCCGCGCCTGCAACGCATAGGTCATCTGCGGCCGGATCACCGATGGATCGAACTTAATCTCGAAGCTGATCGGCACCTGGCCGGCCGGCTTGACAGTCTGCGCGCCGATGATCTTGGCCGGCGCATCGGCCAGCGAGACATCGGCAAGCTGGACTGAAAGCACTGCGCTGGGCGGCAGGGCGATGCGCTCGCGATAGATCACCTCGCCCCTCACCGCCTTTTCAGCGGCCACGGACAGTTCCGGCACAGCCAGGATGCCGACGACCAGAGGCACGAAACCGAAGACGAAGAACTCCGCGAGCCTGCCCAGCATGACCACCTCCCTTGCCCGGGTTGCCTATCCCCGGGTTGATCAACCCTGCGCAGTTGGCCAAAGGATTGCGGTCAATGCGTGGCTGCGACAGGATTATTCGGAGGGCGATTTCCAGCGCTTCGCCGCTTGGGCGTCGGCTTCCTTGGCCTCGACCCAGCCGCCCTCCGAACCATCGGTGCGATGCTCCTTCTTCCAGAAGGGTGCCCGTGACTTCAGATAATCCATGAGGAAGTTCGCCGCCTCGAACGCCGCCTGGCGATGCGCCGAAGCGGCCACCACCAGCACGATGTTCTCCCCGGGCACGATCTTGCCATGGCGGTGGATGACGGTGAGGCCTTGCAGCGGCCAGCGCTGAACCGCCTCGGTGGCGATGCGGCCGATCTCGGCCTCCGCCATGCCGGGATAATGCTCAAGCTCCAATGCCGAGAGCGCGCCCTGCTCGTCCCGGCAAAGACCCGAGAAAGTGACCACCGCGCCGATATCGGCACGGCCTTGCGTCAACCCGGCGATCTCGGCGGCAACGTCGAAATCCTGGCGCTGGATGCGCACGCTCGGCACCAGGGCGGCCGACATGGGTGTCAGCCCCCGGTCATCGGCGGGAACAGGGCGATCTCGCGCGCGCCCGCTATCTTCTCGCGGTGGTCGACATGTTCTTGGTTGATGGCAACGCGGATCACGTCGGGATATTGCAGTGCGTGTTCGTAGCCTTCGCCCCGCGATTGCAGCCAGCGCAAAAGGTCGGCGACCGTCTCGATGCCGGCGGGCAATTCGACATCCTCCTCAGGCATGCCGATCCTTTCGCGAACCCAGGCAAAATAGATGAGACGGGTCGTCATC
This sequence comes from Mesorhizobium sp. CNPSo 4671, assembly GCF_057784245.1. Taxonomy (NCBI): domain Bacteria; kingdom Pseudomonadati; phylum Pseudomonadota; class Alphaproteobacteria; order Hyphomicrobiales; family Phyllobacteriaceae; genus Mesorhizobium; species Mesorhizobium sp. CNPSo 4671. The sequence continues at coordinate 99,897 of NZ_JBWLUW010000008.1, forward strand.
TCACTCGTCCATAATGTGCTTGAGGCCGGCGCGGAAATAGTCGTAGCCGGTATAGAGCGTGACGAGTGCCGCGATCCACAGCAGCACCAGGCCGGTCTGCGTGGTCAGCGGGAAGATCTTGTCACCGGCCGGCCCCGCCAGCAGGAAGGCGATGGCGACCATCTGGATGGTGGTCTTCCACTTGGCAAGCTGCGTCACCGGCACCGAGACCTTGAGCGCCGCCAGATATTCACGCAGGCCCGAAACCAGGATTTCGCGGCACAGAATGATGATCGCCGCCCACAGCGACCAGCCGGCAATGCCGGCGTGGCGGTCGGTATCGGCCGCCAGCAGCAAAAGGCAGGTGGCGACCAGCAGCTTGTCGGCGATCGGATCGAGCATCTTGCCGATGTTGGAGGTCTGCTGCCAGGCGCGGGCAAAATAGCCATCGAAATAATCGGTGATGGACGCCAGCAGGAAAATGACCAGCGCCGACCAGCGGGCGAAGTCGCTCGATTTCAGATGGCCTTCAAGAAAAAAGCACAGCACCACCAGCGGCACCGCGATGATGCGGGCGTAGGTCAGCATGTTGGGCAGGTTGAACGCGCGCTGGGCCATATCTTGTGGACTCTTTCTGCCTGCGTACTCAAATCAGAAGGCAATGTAGGGGGTCAACAGGGCAGATTCGACTGGCCAGCTGAAACTGCAGAATTTTCTAACTTTCGTGGAAATGATTGTAGACCAGTTTGGCGATCTGTTCGGAAATGCCGTCGACTTTCTTTAAATCCTCGATCGCAGCGCGGCTGACCGCCTTGGCGGTGCCGAATGCCAACAGCAGCGCGCGCTTACGGCCGGGGCCGATGCCGGCGATCTCGTCAAGCGGGCTCTTGACCATCTCCTTCTTGCGCCGCGCCCGGTGCGAGCCGATGGCGAAGCGATGGACCTCATCGCGCAGGCGCTGGACGAAATAGAGCACGGGATCGCGCACCGGCAGTGAAAACGAGGCCTTTCCCTTGACGAAAAAGCGCTCGCGGCCGGCATCGCGGTCCTGCCCCTTGGCGATGCCGATCGCCACGACGCGGTACTCGATGCCGAGATCCGAGAGAATCTTGCGCACCGCCGTCATCTGACCCTGGCCGCCATCGATCAGGATGACGTCGGGCCAGGCCGGGAAGCTGCCGGAGACATCGTCTTCGATATCATCGGCCGCCTCGCCCGCTGCCGCATCGTCGGCCACGGCAACATCGCCATGCTCCTTGAGCAATCGCGAAAAACGCCGCTCCATCACCTCGCGCATCATGCCGAAATCGTCGCCTGGCGTGATTTCGGTCGAGCGGATGTTGAATTTCCGGTACTGGTTTTTGACAAACCCTTCCGGTCCCGCCACGACCATAGCGCCGACCGCATTGGTGCCCATAATGTGCGAGTTGTCGTAGACCTCGATGCGCACCGGCGGCTTGGCCAGGCCGAAGGTCTCGGCGAAACCGGCAAGCAACCGCCCTTGCGTCGAGGTTTCGGCCAGCCTGCGGCCCAACGCCTCACGGGCGTTCTGCAGGGCGTTGTCGGTCAGATCCTTCTTCTCGCCGCGCTGCGGCACCGAGATCGCCACCTTGCGGCCAGCGCGGGTGGAGAGTGCCTCGGCCAGCAATTCCTGGTCCTCGACGGTCTGCGACAGGAAAATGGCACGCGGCGTCGGCTTGTCGTCATAGAACTGCGCGAGGAACGAGCCCAGCACTTCCGCTCCCTCCAGCGCCGGATCGGCCTTGGGGAAATAGGCGCGGTTGCCCCAGTTCTGGCCGGTGCGGAAGAAGAACACCTGGATGCAGACCTGGCCGCCTTCCTGATGGATGGCGAAGACATCGGCCTCGTCGACGGTCGCCGGGTTGATGCCCTGATGGCTCTGCACATGCGACAGGGCCGCCAGCCGGTCGCGATAGATGGCGGCGCGTTCGAAATCGAGGTCTTCAGATGCCTGCTGCATGGCGGCCGAAATCTCGGTCTTCACCTTCTGGCTGCGGCCGGACAAGAAATCCTTCGCCTCGGCGACCAGTTCGGCATAGCCCTCATGCGAGATTTCGCCGGTGCAGGGGCCGGCGCAGCGCTTGATCTGGTAGAGCAGGCACGGCCGCGTGCGGTTCTCGTAAAAAGAATTTGTGCAGCTGCGAAGCAGGAAGGCCCGCTGCAGCGAATTGATGGTGCGGCCGACGGCGCCGGCCGAGGCAAAGGGGCCGAAATAGTCGCCCTTGCGCGACCGCGCGCCGCGATGCTTGTAGATACCGGGCGACACGTGGTCGCCGGTCAGGAGAATATAGGGGAACGACTTGTCGTCCCGCATCAGCACATTGAATCGCGGCCGCAAGCGCTTGATAAGATTGGCTTCGAGCAGCAGCGCTTCGATCTCGGTGCGGGTGACGACGAACTCCATCGTCGACGTCTCGCGCACCATGCGGCCGATGCGGTTGGTGTGGAACCGGCCTTGCGCGTAGTTGGTGACGCGCTTCTTCAGGCTGCGCGCCTTGCCGACATAGAGCACGTCGCCGGCGGCGTTCATCATGCGGTAGACGCCGGGCGCGTTGGGCAGCCGCTTGACCAGCGTCTGGATCACCTCGGCACCGACCATGCCTTCGGCATCGCCGGCATGCGGCGTCCAGTCGATGGCTGTGAAGGCAACATCCGGGCCGGCCGGTTCGACGATCTCCTCCAGCGCCTCATCCTCGAGGTCAATTTCGGGAGGCAGATCATCGGCGCCGCCGCGCGGCTTGTTCTTGTGATCCAAAGGACTCATTCCGCCATGCCTGTCACATCGGGCGTCTGCCATGCAAGATGCTGGCCGCCATCGAGCGCGATCATCTGGCCAGTGACCGAGCGCGCATCCCAGAGATAGCGGATGGTGGCGCCGAATTCCGGCAATTCCGGGCCGCGCTTCAGGATCAGGCCGGCGAGCTGTGCGTCAAAGTCGGAATTGTCCTGGCGCACATTTTTCAGCGTCGGGCCGGGACCGATCGCGTTGACACGAATGCGCGGGCCGAGCGCTTGCGCCAACATCTGCGTCTGGGTCCACAACGCGGATTTGGACAGCGCATAGGAGAAATAGCGCGGCGTCGGGCGCCAGACGCGCTGGTCGATGATGTTGACGATCAGCCCCTCCTGCCGTTCCGGCAAGGAGCGGGCGAAATTCTGCGCCAACAGCGCCGGGGTTTTCACGTGAATGGCAAAGTGGCGGTCCCAGGCCTGCCAGTCGAAATCCTCAACGGAATCGTCGACGAAGAGCGAAGCGTTGTTGACCAGCAGCGAGATTGGGCCCAGCGCGGCTTCGGCCTGGCCGACGAGGTCGCTGACGGCGTCCATGTCCGTCAGGTCGGCACTTACCACCGCTGCGCGACCGCCAGACTGTTTGATTCCCGCGGCCAAGGCATCGGCCTCGTCGCCCGAGCGATTGGCGTGGATGGCGACCGCAAAACCATGGCTGGCGAGGTCTTCGACAATCGCCTTGCCGATCCGTTTGGCCCCGCCCGTCACCAGCGCCGCGGCAGTGGCTTTGCTCATCTGTTGTCAATCCTCAATTTCGGCCCGAAAACACGACGCCGACGAAATATGGCTCGGCATGCGTTAAACGGCATTCGCACCTGGGGCAGCATTGTGGCGAAACGCCCGGTTCGGCATGCCGACTCGTCTTGGAGCCGGACCCGCCGGACCGCAATATAGGACGCTGGACTCCTTGTACCAAGCGGTGTGCAGCGCAGCATGAAATGGCTGCTGACATTTCGCTGTTGCGAAGATGCAACGTCAAGGTTCCGCCTCATTCGCGCCGGGTAATGACCCAAGTTCAGGTTCGCTTCAGCCGCATTTTGACACGACATTTGGAACCGACGAACGCCAGATCCGTTTCACCCCCCGGACGGGTTGATGGCGATCGTGAGAAACAAGCCTGTGTCCTGTGGCTTAAGGAGTAAAGAACAATGCAAGCCAATCTCAAATTCGCACGGCCGTTGGCCGTTGCGCTCGGGCTCTTCGCCCTCGGTGGTACTGCCTATGCCGCAGACGTCGTCCAGGAAGAGCCCCCGGCACCCGCTCCGGTTGCCGAACTGCCTGTCGCATCCTGGGCCGGCCCTTACGCCGGTATCAACCTCGGCTATGGCTTTAGCGGCCGTACCAAGGAGAAGGATTTCGGCGATTCGACCGACACCAAGGGTTTCATCGGCAGTGTCTTCGGCGGCTATCAGTGGCAGCAGGAGAACTTCGTGTACGGCGGTGAAGCCGAACTCGGCTACAACGGCGTCAAGGGTGACGATAACGGCATCAACTCCAAGGCCGGCTTCGAAGGCTCGCTGCGTGCCCGTCTCGGCTACGCTGTGACCCCCGAAATCCTGCTCTACGGCACCGGCGGTCTCGCCGGCAGAAGCCTGAAGGTGGAAGACACCGTCCTCGGCGCCAGCGACCGCGCCACGATGATCGGCTGGACGGCCGGCGTCGGCACCGACATCAAGCTGACCGACAACATCTTCGGCCGTGTCGAGTACCGTTACACGGATTTCGGCTCGAAGGACTTCGACGGTATCGGCAAGGTCAAGGCCACCGACAACCGCGTCACCTTCGGCGTCGGTATGAAGTTCTAAGTCGTTCAAGCCACGACACGAAAAAGCCGGGCCTCGCGCCCGGCTTTTTTATTGCCTGTCTCCTCCCACCTGCCTCCCCTTGCGGAACAGGAGAAGCCCGCAAAATAGCCGTTGCACGCTCCCGAGCCTTGTGCCTATAGTTAGTACGTGTCTCGCACGAACAAACAGATGCACCTGTGACGACCCCGCAAACAGGCCTGACACAAGGCCAGGCGAGGTCGGGATGCGAACCGGAACACTCGGTCAAAAGGGGATTTGCAACGTGAACCGCTTTCAGAAACTGTCTACCGCGGCGCTCGTCGCGGCATCTTTCGCGCCGGCAGCACATGCCGATGACAAGCTGACGATCGGCATCGTCACCTTCTCGACCTCCGACGTCGACACCAACCAGATGGTCGACACGATGAGCAAGGAGGCCCAGTCCAAGGGCTGGACGGTGGAAACCCTCAACGCCAATGGCGATCCTTCGCAGGCGATCACCTCGATCAAGCAACTGGCGACCAAGAAGGTGAACGCCATCATCGTCACGGTGTTCGATTCGACCGGCCTCGCCGCCGGGCTGCAAGCGGCGGCCGATGCCAACATTCCGGTGCTTTCCGCCGGCGGCGGCATGGCCGACGGCATTGCGCTTTCGGCCAGCACCGGAGCGGCGCCGCCACTGCTCGACCTTATGCTGAAGGACATAGGCAATGCCGGCACCGTGCTCGACCTGACCTATCACCCCGGCATTCCGTGCCGCGAGCGGGCCGACGCCTTCGATGCCGCGGTGAAGGCCAATCCGGGGCTGAAGGCAACGTCGCACGAGATCAGCATTCCAGGTGCGGCCGAATCCTCGCAGGCCGCAACCAGTGCCTGGCTTGCCGCCAATGCCAATGCCAAGGGGCCTTTCGCGATCTTCAACTGCTATGACGACAACGCCATGGGCGCGATCGCGGCGCTGAAGCAGAACGGCCGCAGCGATGTGAAGGTCTATTCGTTCAACGCCACGGCGCCCGCCGTCCAGGCGGTCAAGGACGGGACGATGACCGCGACGCTCGGCGTCGACCTGACGTCCGCCGGCAAGATGCTGGTCGACCAGATCCCCGACATACTGGCGGCCGGCGACAAGTGGCAGCCGAAATCCTTCGTGCCGGGCTACACGCTGGTCACCAAGGACAATGTCGACCAGTTCATGAAGGACAATCCGCAGTAAGTCCTGCAGATTGACGGTGCGGCCGGGCACGCCCGGTCACACCGGAGTTCCATCATGCACAGAGCCGTCATGACCGCTGATCATCCCTTGCCCGAAACCTCCGCTCCGGCGGAGGCCGCCTTGCCGGTCGCGCAGGCCGGGTCTCTCCCTCCCGGCATGCGTGACCGGCGGGCGCTTCTGATGCGCCTGCTCGGCACCTATGGCACCATCATCGTGCTGGCGCTGATGCTGGCGATCTTCTCGGTGCTGCAGCCGGGGACCTTCGCGACGATCGGCAATTTCCGCAACATCATCAACGACATGGCGATCGGCACCATCGTCGCGGTGGGCCTCACCGTGCCGCTCGTGGCCGGCGATTTCGATCTCAGCATCGGCTATGTCGCGAGTTTTTGCGGCCTGCTCGTGGTCGGCCTGTTGAGCAGCGGTCTGTCCATCCCGCTGGCCGTCGTTCTCGTCATCGCGCTCGGCACGATCGTCGGCATCGTCAACGGACTCGTCGTCTCCAAGATCGGCGTCAACGCCTTCATCGCCACGCTCGGCACCGGCACCATCGTCGTCGGGCTGAACTACGCCTATTCCGGCGGCATCCCGCTGCAGCTCACCCAATCACGTGAGTTCACCAGGATCGCCATCGGCCGGATCGCCGGGGTACCGCATCTGGTCATCATCATGGCGGTGGTGCTCATCCTTCTGTGGGTGATCCTCAACCGCACGGTGCAGGGCCAGCACATCAAGGCGATCGGCGTCAGTCCGGAATCGGCGCGCCGCGCCGGCGTCGCCGTCGACCGCAGCCGCATCGTCGCTTTCGCCATTGCCAGCACATGCGCGGCCATTGGCGGCGTGCTGATGGCCTCCAACCTCGGCTCCGGCCAGGCGACGGCTGGCGACAGTTTCATGCTGACCTCGTTCTCCGCCGCCTTCCTCGGTTCAGCGGCGCTTAGGGAAGGTCAGTTCCACATTCTCGGCACGCTGATCGGCGTGCTGACGGTCGCCGTCGGCAACAACGGCCTGGCCATGATCGGCGCGCCGATCTTCACCCAGTTCCTGTTCACCGGCACCCTGCTCGTCGTCGCCGTGGCGCTCGGCGGCATCGGCCGCCGCTTCGCGAGGGGCTAGGCCATGGCACCTGACACACTGCTCAGCCTGCGCCGCATCTGCCGAAGCTTTGGCGGCATCCAGGCGCTCGACGCGGTTTCGCTCGATATCGCCAGGGGCGACATTATCGGCCTGGTGGGCGACAATGGCGCCGGCAAGTCGACGCTGATCAAGATCCTGGCTGGCGCGCATGACCCGACTTCCGGCGAGGTGCTCCTCGAAGGCCAGCCGCGCAAACTGTCGCCGCCGGCCGAGGCACAGCGCCTCGGCATCGAGACGGTCTACCAGGACCTGTCGCTGATCGGCACCTTCACGGCGGCCGAGAATTTCTTCCTCGGGCGCGAATTGGCGCATGGGCGCGGCCCGGCGCTGTTGCGCTGGATCCGCCTGAAATCGATGGGCGACACCGCGATTAAGGGGCTCGACGAGTTGCACATCGACATCCCCGGCGTGCGCTCGAAAACGGTCGAGCGCATGTCCGGCGGCCAGCGCCAATTGGTGGCGATCGCACGCGGTGCCTTCTGGGGCCATAAGCTGTTGCTGCTCGACGAACCGACGGCGGCACTCGGCGTGCGCGAATCGCGCGAGGTGCTCGAGCTGATCAAACGGCTGGGCGCCAAGGGACTGACCATCGTCATGGTCACCCACAATCTCGATCATCTCTGGCAGGTCTGCAATCGGGTGGTGGTGATGCGCAGGGGCCGCAAGGCCGCCGATCTGCCAAGTTCCGCCACCAACATGGAAGAGGTCGTCGCCTACATAACCGGCGCCAAGGAGGCGATGACCGCCGCGGCCATGGAGGCCGGCGCATGAGCGCGACCGACGCAATGACGCTGGGCCGGCTGCTGGCGAACGCCCCCAATCGCTGGGGCCATTGGGGCGCAGACGACGAGATCGGCGCGCTCAACTATCTCACGCCTGACGAGGTCAAGCGCGCGCTGGCGACAGTGCGGGACGGTCGCACCTTCACGCTTGGCGTGCCGATCGGCAGCCCCGAAGGCGACGCGGTGTTCCCCGGCCGCTGGCCGGCCAAGCATTTCATGGTCGCCGACAAGGCCGGGTTCGAGAACGGCCATTGGCATCCCCTGCCCGGCGGGCTCGAATTCGCCGATGACTATGTCACCGGCTTCGCGCAGGCCGGCACGCATTGCGAAGCGCTCGGCCATATGTGGTTCGACGACACGCTGTGGAACGGCTTTCCGGCATCGAGCACCAATGGCGGTATGACCAAGGCCGGCATCATGCCAATCGCCGAGCGCGGCATTGTCGGACGTGGCGTGCTGCTCGACATTGCCCGCTTCCGCGGCAAGCCGGTGCTCGATCGCGCCGAGACCTTCTCTCATCACGATTTGATGGACTGCGCCCGGGCGCAAGGCGTCGAGATCCTGCCGCGCAGCATCCTGCTCATCCGCACCGGCTGGGTCGGTGCGCTGGCAGCGGGAATTCAGACAGTGGGCGAAAGCTATTGGGAACCTGGCCTGACCTTCTCGTTGGACCTCGTGCGCTGGTTCGACGCCATGCAGGTGCCTTGTCTGGTCACCGACACGCTGGCCAACGAGACCACCTACGATCCCGAGACCGGCCTGATGCTGGTGCTGCATGCAGCACTGATGCGCAATCTCGGCGTCGTCTTCACCGAAATGGCCGCGCTCGACCAGCTTGCCGACGATTGCGCGGCGGACCGGCGCTACGAAGGCTTTTACTGCGCCAGCCCCGCCAAGGTGAGCAAGGGCACGGGCGGCTCGGCAAATCCGGTTTTCATCAAGTAGACGGAATGGCTTCAATGACTTCTGCGGACAATGAACTCTGTTTCCTGCCGGCTGCTGAACTGGCACAGCGCATCCGGCGCCGCGACCTGTCGCCGGTCGAGGTCACAGAGGCTTACCTGCGCCGCATCGAGGCGCGAAACCCCGTCATCAACGCTTACACGCTGGTCCTCGGCGACGAAGCGATGGACGCTGCCCGCGTTGCCGAGAAAGAGGTGATGGCCGGTGTTCCGCTCGGCCCTCTGCATGGCGTGCCGGTCGGCATCAAGGATCTCGACGATGTCGCCGACGTGCCGACATCGATGGCGTCGCGCGCCGTGCACAACAGGGTGCCGCAAACCAACGCCGCGGCTGTCGAGCGCCTGCTCGAAGCCGGCGCCATCGTGCTCGGCAAGACCAACACGCCGGAGTTCGGTCACAAGGGCATTACCGACAATCTCCGCTTCGGGCCGACCAGCACGCCTTTCGCGATCGGCTACAATTCCGGCGGCTCGTCGGGCGGCAGTGCCGCAGCCGTCGCCGACGGCATGGCGGCGCTGGCGCAAGGCACCGATGGCGGCGGCTCGGTGCGCATCCCCGCCTCGTTCAGCGGCACTGTCGGCTTCAAGCCCTCCTTCGGCCGCATTCCTTCCGTGACGCGCCCCGACGGTTTCCTGTGGGCACATCCGCTTGTCCATATCGGACCGCTGGCGCGCACCGTCGGCGACGCCGCGCTGATGACCAAGGTGATGGCCGGTCCGCACAGCCGCGATCCGCTCAGCCTGCCCGACGATGGCGTCGACTATGTCGGCGCGGCGAGCGGACCCTTCCGGCCGCTGCGCGTCGCCTACAGTCCGCGCCTCGGCAATTTCCCGGTCGACCCTAAGGTCGCGGCCGTGGTCGCCGACGCGGTCGCGGCCATGCGCGACAACGGCATTGCGGTCGACGAGATCGAACTCGATTTCAGGGCCGACCACAAGGACCTCGCGGCACTTTGGGTGCGTACGATCTCGATCCACTACGCGGCAATCGCGGTCTACTGGAAACAGGAAGGCATCGACCTGATGGGCGAGCATGCCGGCGTGCTCACCCCGCAATTCCTCGCCATGCTGAAGGACGCCTACAAAGTGTCCGCCGTCGACCACGCGCTCGACGATCTCCTGCGCACCGGCGTGCATGACGGGCTCGAGGATGTGTTTGCGAGCCACGATCTGATCGTATCGCCGACGCTTGCCATTCCGCCGGTCAAGAACGCCACCGACGGCAACACGATCGGACCGACCTCCATCAACGGCGAGGCGGTCGATCCGCTGATCGGCTGGTGCATGACCTATCCGATCAACTACACCGGCCATCCGGCAATCTCGGTTCCAGCCGGCCTGACCGCACAGGGCCTGCCGGTCGGCCTGCAGATCATCGGGCGACGGCATGCCGATGAGAGCGTGCTCAACATGGCGGCGCGCTTCGAGCGCATCAGGCCATGGTTCCAGACTTATCCGGGCTTAGCCGGGTAACCAGGCATATCACTCAAGAATGCGCAGCGGCTTGGAATAACGAGACGACGAATTGCAACCGGCTACGAAATCGCCATTGAATTTTTTGACACACTGCCAGCGGCAGCGCGGACGAACCACCGATCACGACGCAGCTATCTACTTTCGCCGGCTTCCGCTTTATTTAGGCTTTGCTGCGGGTGACGTTGCGTTCGAGGTTGCTATGCCTGCCATCGCGGCGGGTCCAATCGTATCCGATGATGGCCCCATGCTGTTGGCTATCGTTTGCGCCTTGGCGAACACCTTGCTCCATTCGAGATTACCTGGGTCCCAGTGCGTGTCTGGGCTGGGACAGTCCCCGTGGCCATACCACCCTGCGACGGTGCCGTAGTTTCCAGATGTACGGTGCGGATTTGGCCCCGCCTTGCCGAAATCGCCGTCGGCCCAAGGACGTGTAAGCGGTATTCCGTATTCGACGAAGCAAACAGCCATCAGCGAAGCCAAGGCCTCCACGGTGCCATCGTCAGGCAGCCACGGCGTGGGTTTCGAGAAGCCGATCATTTCTATTTGCACCAACGCTTTGTTGTTGTGTGCCTTCAGCGCGGCGCCAATGGTCCCCACCTGGACCAATTGAGCAATTCGTACTTCTTTGGCTGTCGCATCGTATCCGAGCATGAAGTGCGGAGCATAGTGTACTCGGAAGATTGCCAAACTGCCGGCCCAGCCTCCTTCCGTGGTATGGAGAACGCCGGTCCTCGGCGTGGTCGGAGAGACCGGTGTGTTGTAGTGCGGTATGCCGGCGATATGGGAAATTGGGAATGCTCCGGCTTGGTCCAACCATGGCTTGAATGGAAGTTTCACGGATTTCTCCCTTCGCGATTTCTGACCCCTTAAGGAAAGCTGGCTAGATCGTCTCTCTCCCAGCAAAAGGCCGACTGTCAAAACAAACAAAGCAACGCCGCCAAAGCAAGCGCCTTGACCATGCACGCTCCCCAGTAGTTTTCGATTTCAGAGTAACTGTGTATTTAGAATGCGCTAAACCACGATATTGTCAATCGCGTTTTGCGCACCACATCGGGTAGGGGCGACGACATCAATTGGCGCGGCGCCGATATTGGAGAGTAACGTTTATAGCCCTTTCTCGCGTCTCTACGAATAACCTGTCATGGGCGTCGCATGCCGCAGGACTCAAGCGATGAGGTCAGGCTTTGCGCTGAGATTGACTTGCGCGTTGCGACCGGTGCGCCATCGGGGCGCCACCCCGCTAGCCAAGTTAAAACGGCTAGGGTCTAGATCGGCAGCTGCAACAACTCCGAAATCACCAGGCCTGCGGCGCCGAGTAATGCCGCACCATCGCCCGCATCGCCGGCGATGAATTCGATCGCGCCGCCCGGGCGCGACGGCACCATAGCACGGACATGGTCAGCGATCGCGGCGAGCAGACGATCGCCGCCGAGCACGACGTCGCCATGCAGGATGAAGATGTTGGGCGCCACCGTCTGCTGCAGATTGGCGATGCCGACCGCCACGTTGCGGGCATAGCGGTCGAGCAGCTTTTCGGCGCCTGGCAGTCGGCGATCGGCCATGTCGACAAGGCGGGCCGAGTCGATTAGATGGGGTTCGGGCAGGCCAGCATTGGCACCCTCGCGCCGTAGCCAGCTCAGCGTGGCGATGGTGTCCCAGCAGCCGCGCCGGCCGCAGCGGCAGAGCTCGCCATCGAGCTGCACGAAAGTGTGGCCGAGCTCGCCGCCCGCGCCGGACGTGCCGCGATGGAGATGGCCGTCGAAATAGAGCGCACCGCCCAGCACTTCGCCGGTGTAGACGACCGCGAATTGCCTGACGCCACGGCCGGCGCCGAACCAGCGGTCACCGACCAGCAGGGCGCGCGGATGATGATCGAGCTTGACCGGCAGGCCGAAGCGCCGGCCGAGATCGTCGGCCAGCGGATAACGGTCGAGCGCCGGGGCCAGATTGACGGTGACGATCGAGCCGCGATCGGTGTCGACCATGCCGCCGACGGCCACACCGATGCCAAAGGGTTTGCGCCGTGCCTTGGCAAGCGTGTCGCCAACACATTCGGCAATCGTCTCGATGATCGGTGCGACCTGCCCCCTGCCGTCCGGCAGCACCATCTTGCGTTCCGACTCGATCTTTCCGTCGAGCGTCGCCACGCAGGCGTGCACCGCGTCCGGCATCAAGAGCACGCCGCAGATGGGACGGGCTCTCGGCGAAAACCACAGCGGCCGCGCCGGCTTGCCACCACCGGGATTGGCGGGCATGGGATCGCTCTCGACCAGCACCTCGTCGTCGATCAGCGGCTGCACGATGCCGGAAATCGTCGTGCGGTTGACGCCGGCCATGCGCGCGAGTTCGGCGCGGCTGGTGGGGCCGAGATCGAACAGCGCCTGCAGGACGCGGCCACGATTGGTCGAGCCGACCATGGAGGACGAGAGCAGCGCCTTGCGCGGGCGCCCTGCCCGCTCCACGGCAGCGCCATCACCGGGCGGCGTGAATGTGGCATGGCCTGCGCCATTCGGGCTGTCTTCGCTGGTTATGGTCATTGTCCGATTTTCGCGCCGCCATTCTCAAAAACCTTTCTAGCCCAGGAGCTTGCCGGTTTCGAGAACTTTGTGCGAGACAGCAACAAACTCGACCGTGCAGGCAGGCACGTTCGCTCCGCCCTCAGGGCGTATCGGCAGAATCCTGCGGAGCTTGCTGAAAACCCTGATGGGTGGGAAGCGACCGCAGCCGGTCGAGCCATTTCATCCGCGCGCCAATGAAGACTTGCGCGTCTGGTTGGTATTCGCCCGGATCGGTCATCGTCGCGGCGTGGACGTGAACCTCCGAAGGCCATCTCCCGGAGCGGAAATAGAGCCTTGTGCCGCAGGTCGGGCAAAATCCCCGGAACGTCCCGGGGCTGCTCTCATAGTGCACGACATCACCGGTCCAGTTCAGGTGCTCCCGCCTCATCCCCAGGAAGGCCGTCAAGGGAGAGGACGTGGCGCGCTGGCAGTCAACGCAGTGACAGACCAGATTGCGCGTGGTGTCTCCGGAGTAGGTCCAGCCAACCGCCCCGCACATACAGTTTCCCGTAAGGACCATCGCACCCTCCCCTCGCCATGCGCCCAACCCGCCAGAACTCACTGCGGAGCCTGAAGCACGTCGCGTCGAAAGGGATTTATGCGACGCGATTGAGGTTCTTGTTTCTATGCAATGTCGTTCTCCCAAAACCGACGTCACTTTGGGCGACATGCATAGAATGCGCTGAGCCAGCCGCTCAGGCGCGCTTATTTGCGACCTTGGCGGATTTCGATTTTGCTGGAAGCGTACTGACAAAGGCCAGCGCGAGATCGAGCCAGCCGCGAAGGTCGGCATCGGTCGCGGTGCCTTCCGGCGCGACACGGACGTAGCCTTCCATCGAACGCCCGCCCATCTCCATCGGTCGCGCATGGGGACGCAAGGCCGCCTCTGCATGCGCGGCCTTGCCGACGCGGACCAGCAGCCCACGCTTCGATGCGCCGACCAGCATGTTGCCGTTGATGAGGAAGCAGGTGCCGCCGAACATCTTCTGTTCGGTGAAGGTCCGGTTGCCAAGGGCACCGCGCAGACGAGCGACCATCGGGTCGACCGCGCTGCCGGTTGTGGTGGATGACTTCGCCATGCTCACCGCCTGTGTGCGATTTGCCGGGTGCTATGCGAGCACGAAAGCGAATTGTCTTCAACGCACAAGATAGCGAGAGGCAGCGAGGAAGCTGCTGATCTTCCGGCTAGGGGAAGTCAGCAGTTCTCACCCTGGAACCGCCGGCTTCAGCTCCGGGAATTTTTCGTCGAAACGCGCCGCCCAGCGGGTCAGCCGGCCACGGCCCTTTTCCCATTTGCCGGCAAAACGCAGGGAGAGATAGCCGAGGCAGGCACGCAACGCCATCTGACCGACGGTGATCTTCTTCGGCAACTTTGGCGGGTTGGCGTTGAGTAGGTCCAGTGCCGCGGTGACCTTGGCCCATTGCCGGTCGAGCCAGGGCTGATAGACCATCTCCTGAGGCCGGGTGCGGCGCTCATAGACCATGGACAGCGCGCAATCGCAGATACCGTCGGCCAGCGCTTCCAGCACTTCCGCTTCCAGCCGCTTGTCGGGATTGCGTGGGAACAACGCGTTCTTCGAAATCCGGTTGAGGTGCTGGGTGATGGCGCGGCTGTCGTGAATCGAGCGGCCATCGTCGAGCACCAGCACCGGTATCTTTCCGAGCGGATTGGCGCCGATCAACTCGGCCGGTTTGTCCTCCGTCTTGACCGGCACCAGATCCATCGCGATCCCGGCATAGGCCGCGGCCATCCTCACCTTCGAGCTGTATGGAGAGGTGGATGCGTAGAGCAGCTTCGGCATGGATCGGTTTCCTGTTTGCAGGCGTCCAGTGTTGACTGGACAGGCGCTTGCGATCAACCGCCAGAGCGCAGAAAAACAACAGCCAGAAACCGGTTGCGGTTTCCGCTCCAGATATCACGGACAAGCCTACAGACCGGTACGCTGGAAAATACGAGCAAACGACAACCGCAGGCTGACGGGATTTCAAACCTGCATTCGTATCTCACCAACCCAGGCATTGCGCCGGGGCCTTCGCCAACCGCGGCAAGGAGACAATTCAAAGGGCGAGCGAGGCAGCCAATCGGCGCCTCGCTTTGCTTGCCCCTCGGTCCCATCCCGATGGTCAGCCCTCCGGGCTGAACCTGCTGCCGGACTGTTTCGATCCAGTGCGTCAGAGCGTCCTTGCCGAGTCCCGGAGGACGCGCGACGCCCCAACGACCGGTCTACTTCTTGGCCGGAGCCTTCGCCTTCGCAGGCGCTGCCTTGGCCTTCGGCGCGGCGGCTTTCTTCACCGCAGGCTTGGTCGCAGCCGCTGCTGCTTTCGCGGCTGGCTTTGCTGCCGGCTTTGCCGCTGCCTTCGCGGCGGGCTTTGCCGCAGCCTTGGCGGGCGCTGCCTTCTTGGCCGCGGGTTTTGCCGCTGCCTTGGCTGCAGGCTTCTTCGCCGGTGCTGCCTTGGCCGCCGGCTTTGCCGCTGCCTTGGCGGGCGCTGCCTTCTTCACTGCGGGCTTCGCGACAGCCTTGGCCGCCGCCGGCTTCTTGGCCGGTGCTGCCTTCGCTGCGGGCTTTGCCGCCGCCTTCGCAGGCGCTGCTTTCTTCACTGCTGTTGCGGCCTTCGCCGCGACTGCTTTTGCGGGTGCTTTCTTTGCCGGTGCCTTGGATGCCGGCGCTTTAGATGACTGCTTAGCCATGTCATGCCCCTTCACGTTATGCCGATGGCCGTGAATGACCCCGGCGCGCAATGCATATCTGACTCGCGGCTCGCTAGCCAGCGAAGCAATGGTATGATTTTCTCAGCTTAAATTTTGGTTGAGATCGACACACGATCGCACTCATCATCGCAAAAATCCGCTGTTGATCTTTTGATACCGCCAGCAATTTCACACCCGCATTCTCGATGCGAAGCCACCATGACGCTGCAAAGATTAGCGAGCAGCTTCACGCATGATCTTCGGCCGCGAATATCATGACATGCCGCCTCGTCGTGGCGATCATCTTCTGCAGGCGAACGGCCCATGCGGATCACGAGCCTGACGCGACGACCGATCTGAAGATCACCTTGTCAAGCACGCTTCCGTCGACTGCTGACATGTTGACAGAATACTCTGTGTAGCAGAGTATTCTGCAAAAGAGCTACCGCTGCCGCGGTTGCCGAGCCCCATGGCGATGGCCCAAGGCTTTACCGCATTGGAGCCCATCGATGAGCGCCGACGACATCATCCACCAGAGCACAAGGCTCAGGATCATGGCCGTCCTGAACACGCTGGAAAGGCGCGAGGCGCTGGAATTCAGCCAGTTGAAGGCCATGATCGAAGCCACCGATGGAAATCTCGGGGCGCACATCGATACGCTGGCCAGAGCGGGCTATGTCGATGTCGAGAAGCTTTTCGTCGGGCGACGGCCGCAGACCCGGATCAAGGCAACGACGATTGGGCGGCGAGCCTTTCGCGGCCACATCGCCTATCTTCGCAAGCTCATCGACATGGCCGAGCCCGCGCGACGCAGGAAATAGCACTGCGATCGAGCGAACGCTCTAAGGCGCTTCGTTTGGCGCAATTCCCCGGGAAAACCGCTACACACCTTTCCTGGAATTGTTTTTAGCGCGTGGCGACCACGGCAACACCGGCCCCGATCATCACGCCGCCTGCAGCGCGGTTGACCCGGCGCACGATCCTGGGCGTGCGCAACAGATTGCGGGCGCGGCCGGCGAGAACGACGTGCCCGCCGATCACCACGATCTCGACGGCCATGATCACCGCGATCAGGATGCCGAGATGCGCTGATGTGAGCGAGGCTCCGACGACGTTGGGCAACAGCGCTACATAGAACAGCGGCATTTTCGGATTGCCGAGATTGAGCGCGACACCCGTGGCAAAGATCGTCAGCAGCCCGCGCCGACCGGAGACGGGCTGCAGCTCCGGCACGACGGGCACGGCCGTCCAGAGCCTGATGCCCATCCAGATCAGATAGGCCGCTCCGCCGTAGCGAAGCACCGTCATGACGCTTGCCACCTTGGCGGCGATGATCGACAGGCCGAAGGCTGCGAGCGTCAGGAAGATGAGGATGCCGACCACGGTGCCGGCGCCGTAGGCGATGCCCGACGCCGCGCCGCTGGAGATCGTGCGGGCGACGATCGTCATGTTGTCGGGGCCGGGGCTGGCGGCGAAGACGAAGAAGGCGGCCGCGAAGGCAAGGATGGTGGCAAGGTCCATGAAGGTTCCCGAAAGTGATGCGTTGCTCTCGGGTGCTCAGGTTAGCCGATTTGCCTGCCGGCGATAGCCCGAAAGTTCAGGACCTTCGTGACACCAGCAGTGCGGCCGCGGCGGATGCTGCGCCGAACAGGCAGGTGCCGCTCCACCCCCACGCCGAATAGGCAAGTCCCGCAAGACCCGAGCCGCAAGCGCCACCAAGAATCATCGTCGCCATGAAGATGGTGTTCAGGCGGCTGCGGGCGGCCGGATCGAGGGCATGGATGCGCGCCTGGTTGGCGACCTGCGAAGACTGCACGGCAAGATCGAGAATCAGCACAGCGACGATCATCGCCGCCAGTGATCCCTGGAACAGGCCAAGGATGGCGAAGGCGGCGACCACCAGGCTGGCGCCGATCGAGACGATGACATCGGGTCCGCGCTTGTCGGCGAAGCGGCCGGCGAGTGGAGCCGCAAGCGCGCCGGCGACGCTGATCAGCGCCATCAGGCCGACAGCCGTGGCGCCGAAATGATAGGGGGAGGCGTCAAAGGCCAGGGCGAGAGTCGACCAGAAGCCGATGAAGGCCGCGAAGATCAGCGCTTGCACGACGATCGCCTGCCGCAGGAGGCGGTGCGTGCGCAGCAGCGTCCACAGCGAGCCGAGCAGCCTTGCATAACTCAGATCGGTGACCGGCTCGACGCGCGGCAGGCGCCAGGCGAGTGCCGCGCCGGTGGCAAGCATCAATGCGGCGGCGGCCGCGAAGACGGCCTGCCATCCCCAGATATCCGAGATGAGGCCGCTGACGGTGCGGGCAAGCAGGATGCCGACGAGAATGCCGCCGGTGACGATGCCAAGCACGCGGCCGCGCTCATGCGGTGCCGCCAGATGCATGGCGAGCGGCACGATCTGCTGTGTCACCGTGGCGAAGAGACCAATGCCGATGCCGGCGACGACCAGCCAGGGAAAACTGGGCGCCAGTGCGGCACCGACAAGCGCGACGACCAGCGCCGCCGTCGTCGCCAGGATGAGGGAGCGCCGCTCGAGCCGGTCGCCCAGCGGCGCCAGAAATAGGATGCCGACGACGTTGCCGAGTTGCGTCACGACGGGAAGTGCCGAGACCGCGCCGGCGGACAGAGCGAACTGATGCGCCAGCAGGCCGAGCATCGCCTGGTTGTAATAATTGTTGGCGACGGTCAGGCCCGCGGCGACCACGAGTATGACAAGCAGACCATTGTCGATGGCAGTGGCGCGCGTGCCGGCAGGCGCATTCATTGCCGTCACGACTGATAGCCGAGGCAGATGGCGCCGAGCGCAACGACGGCACAGGCGCCGACCCGCCGCGGCGTCAGCGTCTCGCCGAGAAACAGCCGGCCGATGAACGCGGCGAAGACGACGCTAGTCTCGCGGATCGCGGTGATCGGACCGGCAGGCCCGAGCGCGAAGGCCGCCACCACGACGCCATAGGCCAGAAGCGCGAACAGGCCGCCGCCGAGTGCCCTCCAGGTCTCCGGCGCCCGCGGGTCGACAGCGAGCTGGCCGCGGCAGGCGACGTAGGTCGCCGGCAGCAAGACGCCATAGGCCAGCAGAACCCAGGCTGTGTAGGCGCCGACATTGCCTGCCGCACGAACGCCGATGGCATCGACCGTCGCATAGGCGGCGATGATGGCTCCTGTTGCCAGCGCATAAAGGATCGATGTCGTGGCCGATCTTCCGCGTCCGACCGAAAGACCCATGATGCCGCCACCGACCAGAGCAACGCCGACGGTCTCCAGAACGGTGAGCTGCTGGCCGGCGAGCAGGAAGCCGCCAAGGGTGACGAGCAGAGGCACGCTGCCGCGCACGATCGGATAGACCTGCCCCAACTCGCCATATCTGTAGGCTGCCACCAGAAACACGCTGTAGCCGACCTGCAGACAGGCCGAGAGCCCGACATAGAGCCAGGCCGATGTGGCCGGAAAACCGTTGAAGGTGGCCAGCGGAATGGCCAGCGCCGTGCTGGAGAAGCTCATGACGGTGACGGTCCACAGCCTGTCGGCGCCGGTGCGCAGGAAAGCATTCCAGCTTGCGTGCAGGATCGCCGCGAACAGCGCGAGGCCGATGACCAGCGGGCTCATTGCGGCCTGCGCGAGGCGGCGATGATGTCCAGGGCGGTCTTGCGGGCTTCACGAAGGGCGGTCTCCGCCTGCCCCATCTGCGCCATCAGGGTCGCGCCTTCGATCAGCATCAACAGTGTCGCCGCCACGTTCTCGGCCCTACCGCGTGGCATCACTTCCATAAGGATCGACTGCATGCGCTGCCTCAAGCCATTCTTCTGCCTGGCGACAGCCTCGAACACCGGATGCTCGGGGTCACCGAACTCGGCCAGCGCATGGGCGAACAGACAGCCATGGAAATCCGGGCTGCGAAACCAGCGGCCATGCCAGTCGAATATCCTGGCGATTTTCTGCTCCGGCGTGATGCTCTTGCGGGCAAGCTGGTCGAGCTGGTCGTCAAAACGCCTGGCGCGATAGTCGAGCACCGCGACGATCAGCTCGTCCTTGCTGGGGAAATGCCGATACATCGTCATCTTGGCCACATCGGCCTCGGCGATGATCCGGTCGATGCCGGTGGCATGGAAGCCGGCGCGCTTGAACAGCGCATAGGCGGTTTCGACGACATGCTGGCGTTTGTCAGAAAGAGGTGACGGTGTCATGGTGAGCGCCAAGTGATGAGACAGGTCTGTCTCATACCTATGAGACGGATCTCGCCTTCTGTCAACACGACATGAAAAACGCCTGCGGCTGGTCGAGCCGCAGGCGCTAAAGGAAATCGAAAATTGGAAGGCTGCGTCTAGCGGAGAACGCGGCAGCGGCCGTTGTAGACCATCCAGCGATCAAAGCCCGAGACGCAGAATTCGACATTGTCGCCGATCGAGGCAAAGCCCTGGCCTTCCTCGATCAGGTACCAGATGGTGCGGGCGCGGCCATCGGAGAGACTGACGGTGGCGCCGCAATAGCGACGGCCGATCGGCCAGGTGTCGTTGGCCGGCAGATAGCGATGCTGGTGGATGCGCTGGAAATCGGTGATCTGCACATCCGGCAGATGCGGCACGTGATGCACCTGGTAGGAGAAGCGGCTGGTGATCTTGCTCAGCACCCAGGGCTGGCCGCAGACGCCGCCATCGTCGTCGGAATAGACGGCAAGGTCGGCCGCGTGCACTGCCTGGGTGACCCCGAGCGGCGCGGCAAGCGGGGTGCATAGCGAAATCAGGGCGGCAAGAGCGGATTTGGCGAAGCGAGTCATGGCAGCCTCTCAAGGTCGGTTGCGCGCACTGTGCGGATTCGCTTGGCGCCGGTCAAGCGGTTGCCGAAACAATGGTTTCCAGAAACGAGACTAGACGGTTGCCGCAAGCAGCAATCCGCCAATAACGGCGAAATTGACCAGAAAGGCAGATCGCAACGTCTGCCGTTCCAGGCCCTCACAGGCCCAGAACCGCAACAGGAGCATGTTCACCGCCAGCGTAAACACGACCAGCGCGCCGGCGGCGAAAGGCCCCGCAATGCCCATGGCAAGCAGGGAGCCGGCGACGATCTCCAACGCCGAGCCCGCGGCGAGCAGGAAGGCCGGGGCCGGAAACTGCCGGGCGGCCAGGTACTCGGTCATTGCCTTGAACTTCACGAAATGTTCGATGCCGGCCCATGCAAACACGCCGCCCACCAGAAGTGCACCCAACGCCTGAATCGTTTGAGCGAGCATGCCAACCTCCTGCCAGACGCCGGCCAGGGTTCAATCCTCGGGAAGAAAGGCAGGGTTGAAGACGACTTCCCAGAGATGGTCATCCGGATCCTGGAAGTAGCCGGCATAGCCGCCCCAGAACGTGTCCTGGGCGGGCTTGACGGGGCGTGCGCCGGCGCTGATGGCCTGCGCCATCACGGCATCGACCTCGGCCTTGCTCGTGACATTGTGACCGATGGTGAACTCGGTCGGACTGCGGGCGGTTTGGGCGATGCCGGCGTCATGGGCGATGTTGGGGCGTTCGAAGATCGCGAACTTCAAGCCGTTCCGCAGATCGAAGAAGGCGACGGCGCCGTGCTCGAACTCCCTGCCGATGATGCCTTCGGTCGGAAACCCCAGCCCGTTTTGGTAGAATTCGAGCGACGTTTCCAGATTATCGACGCCAAGCGTGATGACACTGATGCGAGCTTTCATTTTGGTTTCTCCTTTCTATATTCGGGACTTGCACGGTATCGGTGACCGCGAAGGCACCGAGGCTTGGTGTGGTTTGCCATGGCGGGAGCGGCCCGCATTGAAGATTTCGGCCAAAATGGCCGAGGCCTCGGACCCGAATGACAAGCCGGCGAGAAGACCAAGGACGGACTGACGAAGGCTGAAGGGATGGAAGCGGTACTGGCGCAGACCACCGGCTTTTTTCGGGAACGGCCCGCAGACAGGCGGCTGGCTGCAGCTTTCACGTCCGTCTGGGTCCACCGCATGCAGGACCGGGATGCTCCGCCTGTCGTGATAACGCCGGATGCGACGATCGACCTGCAGTGGATCGACGGTCGGTTCCGGATCGCGGGACCGGACCGGGAGCCGCAGATCGAGACACTGGCATCAGGAGCGACGATTGTCGGATTCAGATTCCGGCCAGGGGCGGCAGCGGGTTGGCTGGGCGTGCCGGCCAACCGGATCGTCGGCGAACGTCTTGACCTCAGTGAACTCTGGGGTGCGAGCGCGTGCCATCTGTCAGGCCGCATCCAGGCAACGCCCGATCTCGCCAAGCTGGTGGGACAATTGGAGGAGGCAATCGGGGCACACACGCAAGACCACCGTGCGCCCGATGCGGCCATGGGCTTTGCCTTTGACGTGATCGACCGGGGTCTGCCAGCCGACAAGCCGCTGGTGCCTTTCCTCTTGCGCTCCCTGCATATGAGCGAACGAACGCTGCGGCGGCGTTTCGAGGAAAGTTTCGGCTATGGCCCGAAGACGCTTGACCGGATCCTGCGCTTCCACCGCTTCAGGCGCCTGCGGCAGGCATCCGGCGATACCTCGACCGCGGTCTTAGCGATCGAGGCCGGCTATGCGGACCAGGCCCATCTGATACGCGAGAGCAGGCGGCTCTCCGGCATCACGCCGGCCGCGCTGGCTGCCACCGGAGTATAGAATCGGCCGAGGCAGCCGAAGCCATGCCCGCCTACTCTCCGGCCAGCCATTCCAGCGACCAGTGCGCCGGCTTTTCCACCGCGAGCAATTTGTGCAGGGCCGGCAGCACGGTTCGCAATTCGCCTTCCAGTGTGAAGGGCGGGTTGACCACCACCATGCCGCTGCCATCGAGGCTTGGCTCAGAAGAAGCTGGCCTGATCTCGAATTCTATGTCGAGGATTTTCGGGATGCCGGATTGTTTCAGCGCTTTCCTGAAGGCGATCACCGCCTTGCGGTCCTTGATCGGATACCACAGCGCATAGATGCCGCCGGGCCAGCGCTTGTGTGCCCTTATGAGCCCGTCGACGAGGCGATCGAACTCGCCCTCCTCCTCGAAGGGCGGATCAATGAGCACCAGGCCGCGCTTCTCCTTCGGCGGCAGATGCGCGCCGAGCGCCAGCCAGCCATCGAGTTCCATGACTCGCACCTGGAAGTCGCCGGCGAATTCCGCCTTGAGCTTCGCGGCGTCTTTCGGATGCAGTTCGATCGCCGACAACCTGTCCTGCTTGCGCAGGAGGTGGCGTGCGAGCAGCGGCGAGCCTGGATATTTTTTCACGCCGCCATCGCGATTGAGCGACCGCACCGCCTCCAGATAGGGCGCCAACAGTGCACCCACCTTGGCGTCGAACGAGGCGTCGATCAGCCTGCCGATGCCGCCCTGCCATTCGCCGGTCTTCTGCGCCTCGAGCGACGACAGATCGTAGCGGCCAATGCCGGCATGGGTGTCGACGACGCGAAACGCCTTGTCCTTCTGTTTGAGATAGTCGAGCAGCCGCGTCAGCACGACATGCTTGACGACATCGGCGAAATTTCCGGCGTGATAGGCGTGGCGGTAGTTCACTTAGGTCCCCTGCCCCAGCGCGGCGGCGGTGGCTGCGAGTTCGGATTGTCCGGTCGGCCGCCACCGGAACGCAAGGACAGCAGGAAGCCGATCAAGCCGACCGCCATCAGCGAGAAGCCGACCGGCCGCGCACGCCGGTCGGTTTCGCCGACACCAGAGCGCAGGACAAGATCGACCGCGCGTATCGGAATGTCCTCCGCATCGCCCGGACCGACAGTGAAGGTATAGGGACCGGGACTGACGGTCGCGATCACACCAGCCTCGTCGCGAAAGATCTTGTCGGGCAGTTGCGGACTGGCCTGGCGCGGATTGTCCGAATGGTTGAACTGAAGCGTCGAGGCAAGCGCCGTGCGGCCGTTGCTGGCGGCGGTCAGGGTCAACACCGTGCGCTGCTGCGAGACGATGCGTTCGGCCCGCGCGGTCAGGTCGACCAGGACCCGCACCGGTGCATCGCGGCCCGCGAGCGACACGGTCAACGGCTTGAAGCGGCCTTGCTCATAGACCCTCCAGGTGCCGATCTCGCGACCGGAAAAATTGGTCATCGCCCAGGGATAGATGAGGCCGATGCCGGTGCCGGCAAGCAGGATCAGGACAAACAGAAAGCGCATTCAGACACTCATCTCGTATTCACACCTTGCCGGCCGACTGGCCAGCGCCGGCACCGTCGCGCAGGCGTTCCATTTCGTCCAGCAGCATGTCGAGCCCGAGATCGAATGTCTTGTCGAATTCAGCGGTGCCGAAGAAGGGCCCGGCGGCCATCACATTGGGAAAATCCCGGGCCAGCTGCTCCTCACCGACCGTGTTCACCGCCGACGGACCTCTGGCATAGCCGGCGTTCTCGTCCAGCACCGCGCCCATCAGATAGTAGCCGACGGCACGAAACAGCCGCGCGCTGAGTTCAGTGTCGAAACCGCCATCCCCGAACAGGCTCAGAATGCCGTTCAGCCAGGCGAGGCAGATCGGCGAGTTCATCCGGTAGGTGACAAGGAAAGTGGCATAGGCGGGATGGTCGCGGCCTATGCGGCGAAAATCCTCGATGGCGATGCGCATTCTTTGCCGCCAGGGAAGGCTGGCGTCGGGCATTTCCAGCGAACCGACCAGCCGGTCGACCAGCGCCTCGTGCAAATGCGCCACCGAAGGAAAGTGGTGGTAGATGCTCATCGCCTCGCAGCCGAGTGCCGCCGCCAGCTTGCGCATCGAAAAGCCGGCGAGCCCTTCCCTCTCGATCACCTCGAAGGCGGCGTCCTCGATCATTTCGCGCGAGAGGCGCCCGCGCACTCGCTTTTTTTTGATTGACGTGTCCATTGCGCCGCTTGACAACTTACACTGTAAGGTTCATTTTCCGCACTACCTTACATCGTAAGGCTAACAAAGACCAGAGGAGAATGTCATGTCCAATTATCGCATTCTTTCATCCGTGCTTTCATCGATACGCCGCAACTGCCTCGTAGTCGCCGCCGGCGGTGCGCTGGCCCTGGTCGCGGCACCTGTCTATGCCGACGACTATGATGCAACCCTCAAGGATATCCAGTCGACCATGGGCGGCGTGCCGAGCTTTGTGAAGCAGTTTCCCAAGGCCGGTCTGCCCGGTGCCTGGGCCGAGGTCAAGGCCATCGAACTCAGCGACAAGACGGCGCTGCCGCCGAAGGTCAAGTCGCTGATCTCGCTGGCGGTGGCGGCGCAGATTCCGTGCAACTACTGCATCTGGTCGGACACGCAGGACGCCAAGCGCGCCGGCGCCACCGACGAGGAGATCCAGGAAGCCGTGGCGATGGCCGCGCTCACCCGCCACTGGAGCACCATCTTCAATGGCATGCAGGTCGATTTCGACACATTCAAGAAGGAAATGGGCGGGCAGTGATGCCTGGCTAACCCCTGGCCAGCGGCATGGCCCGTCGACGGCGGGTCATGCCTGATCAAAGTACCGCATGCCTTCAGCGCTGATGACGACTTCGCCATCTCATATCGGCATTGCCAACGCCTGGGATTTCGCGCAACGCTCGTGGTGCCCGATTTCGAATGGCGCATGAGCCGATATCCCATGGCGAATAGCACGGTGCTGATCACCGGAGCCCGAGCACCGGTGGCGCTGCATCTGGCGCGCCTGCTTCACGGCGCCGGGCAGCGGGTTGTCCTGGCCGACAGCCCGGCCCGCCCTATCGCAGCGGCGAGCAACGCATGTGCGCTCTATCATCGCCTGCCGCCGCCGCGATTTGCCGGGCGCGCCTATGGCGAAGCCGTAGAGGCACTGGTCCGCAGCGAAGGCATCGAGCTGGTCATCCCGACTTGCGAAGAGATCTTCTATCTCGGCCAGCTCTGGCGCGACCGCGCCATGCCGGCAAGACTGTTCGCGCCCGACATGGCGCTGCTGGCACAGGTGCATGACAAGCACATCTTCATACAGCTGGTCGAAAGCCTTGGCCTCGCCGTGCCGGAAACAATGCTGCTGCAGAGCAAGGATGATCTGCAAGCCGTGCGCGGCCGGTCGCGCGAACTGGTGTTCAAGCCGGTCTGGTCGCGTTTTGCCAGCCATGTTCTGCTGCGCCCATCACCGGAAAAACTCGATGCCATTGACCCGTCAACGGCAATGCCGTGGGTAGCACAAGGCTTTGTCACCGGCGATGAGATCAGCGCTTATGCTGTGGCACTGAACGGCAAGCTCAAGGCACTGGGGCTCTATCGTTCGCTCTACCGCGCCGGCAAGGGCGCCGGCATCTGCTTCGAGTTGGTGGAAGACCCCGCCGCCCGCCGCTTCGTCGAGACCTTCGTCGCCGGCACCGGCTGGACCGGCCAGATATCCTTCGACCTGATGCGCGAGAAGGGCGGCCGGGTGCTGCCCTTGGAGTGCAATCCGCGTGCCGTGAGCGGCTTGCACTTCTTCCGGGATCCCCGGCGTTTCACTGAGGCCATGCTTGAGGATGGCCGCGAAGTGAAACCGGACGTCTCCACGCCGCAGACAGTGCGGCTGGCAATGTGGATCTACGGATTGCCGGCGGCCTTACGATCGCTGCGGATCGCGCGCTTCAGCCAGGCGATGCGCGCGGCCGACGAACTGCTCGACTGGCCCGGCGACCCCGCGCCGAAACAGGCGCAATGGCGTGCGCTGGCCGAAATCGCCGGCACGGCACTGCGCCAGCACATAAGCCTGCAGCAGGCGTCGACGCGCGACATCGAATGGGACGGACCGCTTCAAGACTGATCCTGGTCGAATCAAGAAATGGACCTATCTCGTTGTTCAGGAACGGTCTTTGTAAATATCGATCAAGAGCTAAAGCTCGATCTGGTGAACGCGAGGCTCCGCCGCGGCCGACGGCATATTGCCCTCTATGATGGCCGCTATGTCGCGACGCAGGAAATCCAGTGGACCGATTGCCGGCAACGCCTCCGGCAGCAAACGCGCATTGTCGCTCGCCGATTTCAGCACCTTGCGATCCTGTTCCAGGGCAATGTTGAACAGCGGTTTGAAGGCGAGCGCCTTTAAATGACCGATCCCGCCCTGGCGCTGACCGATCAGCCAGCCGACCCCCTCGACGGTCCGCTCATCGGCCTGGCGCAGATGGAAAGTCGTCGCCAGCACAAGCCCGTTTGTGCCCCAATATTCCAGTTCGGCGATACCGGGATGGCGAAAGCGGCCAATGGTCTTGGTGCGCGCGCCTTCCAGAAGCCGGCTGATCAATCCCTGCTGGCGCTCTTCGCCGGTGTAGCAGGCTTCGACCCAGCCCTCGCCGCCGGTCACCTCGACATTAACCAGATGCCGCTTGGCGCTGAGCCCGCGCAGCAAACCCTTGTGGGTGAAATGCGTGTGGGTGGCGTCAAGGATGTTTTCCGCCGCGTCGATGACCGTCGATTGCGTCGAAGAGCGCACGCGCCGCACGATCACATCCTGGCCCTGCATGCAGTGCAGATAAGGTTCGCCCTCGGGGGAGCCGACCGCGACGAAGACAACGCCGTCGCGCTCGATCGCGCGATAGCGCCGCACCCGGTAATGCGGCACCGCGCCAATATGGCCGGGAATGGCGGTGCAGCGGCCATGACCGTCGAAACGCCAGCCATGATAAGGGCATTCGATCTCGCCCTCGACGATCTTGCCGGTCGACAATTCGACCAGCCGGTGCGCGCAGCGGTCGAACAGGGCGGATATCCCGGTGGTCGAGCGGAACAGCACCACCGGCGCGCCATCCAGCAGGACCCGCTTTGGTTTGCGCCCGACATCGGTGGACAGTGATACCGCCTGCCAGTGATTCTTTTGCCCGCTCTTGCCTCTGCGCTCGCTCACAGCTCAAATCTCCGAAGCAGCGGAATGCCGCCCCATGTCAGCACCGTTTCCATGACCCGAACCGCAACGCGGCGGCGAAGCGGCAGATGCCTGACATAGACGGCGTTGTACTCGATCGCCGGCACGGCGCCGCGACGGCGTTTGAAATCGGCCGCACCGGCGCTCATGTTGAAGAACAGGCCTCGCGCCGTGGCATGATCCTGCGCCATCGCCATCATCATGCGGTAGAGCCCGTGGCCGATCGGCAGGCTGGTGTCGTAGCCGACGATGGGCTGGGTCAGCGTCCGGCCATTTTCGAACAGACCGGTGACGGCGACGAGCCTGCCGCTGCCGTCACGCAAGCCGGCAAGTCTGAGGATGCCTCGACGATGCATCTCTCCTATGAAGCGGGCCGTGTAGTGCGGATTGAGTGGCGTGTATTTGTCGAGATAGAGCATGGCGTAGAGCTCCTCGCTCCTGACGTAGTCGGCTTCGCTGAAGTCGCGATCGCCGACCAAGCGAAAGGGCGTCGAGCGCAGCCGGGTACGGTCGCGTTTCATGTCGCGCGTCGTCGACGGCGCCGCGCTGCGATCGGCGAAGATATAGATCTGCCGCGCCGCCAGCATGCG
Organism: Mesorhizobium sp. CNPSo 4671; assembly: GCF_057784245.1. Lineage (NCBI taxonomy): Bacteria > Pseudomonadati > Pseudomonadota > Alphaproteobacteria > Hyphomicrobiales > Phyllobacteriaceae > Mesorhizobium > Mesorhizobium sp. CNPSo 4671. The sequence continues at coordinate 127,692 of NZ_JBWLUW010000008.1, forward strand.
AAAGCCTTGCGCCTTCAGCGCCGCGATGGTCGAGGGGTCGGCGATATCGTTTAGCGAGCGGATGACAATGGCGCGATCGGGAAAGCGCGTGGTCAGCTCAGTCCGCATCTCGGCGACGGCGGCGCGTTCGAGCCGTGGCACCGGATTGGTCGAATAGAGCCAGTTGTTGAGCTGCACCTGATGGTCGAGGCCGCTTGCCTTCACCAGCGGCGCACAGGCATGGACCAGCGCGCGAACCGTGCGCTGCAGCAATCGGCTCGAAGCAAAGTTGCGCGTTTCGTCGATGGCATAGTCGATATAGGCGCTGGACGGGCAGCAGATGTAGCAGTTCGGCGCCTCGCTGGCGTCGTTCAACGTCAGCGGAAAGGTGCGCCCGGCGACCTCGAAAGCCTCGACCCTGACCGTCAGGTTGCGCACGAGATCGCAAGCCGGCACCTCGTTGAAAAGCTCGACCAATGCCTCGACCTGGCGCGGACTGTTCTCGACCCGATCGACTTGGCTTTCGTCAATGTTTTCAAGACTCACGGCCCCGCCCCCAGCCGGCATTCGACGCGGCGCAACTTGCGGCCGGTTTCCAGTGGCAGCGGTGCACGAACGAGCTCCACTGCAACGATTGCCTGGCGCGCGGCAAGCAGCGCGCGCACCGCCTCCACGGCAGCCTCCGCCGCGTCGTTGGCAAGGCCCGGCGCCAGCCGCAGCTCGACCCTATCGGCTGCCGTCTGTATCAGCCGGAAATCGTCGATACGGCGATCGGCCCCCAAGACCGCGTTTCGCAAAATATCTGGTGCAACCAGGATTGGTCCATGCATTGAGACCAGCCGGAAGACATCGTCCATGCGGCCGACAATCTCGTCCACCGTGCGCAGCGGCGAGCCACAGCGGCAAGGCCCCTTCGACAGGCGCAGCAGATCGTTCATCCGATAACGCGCCATGATCTGCGTCTGCCGGCGGAAGGCCGTGACCAGCGGCGTGACCAGGCCGTCGCCGACCGGCTCGAACTCGAAATACACCGAATCTTCGGCCAGATGCAGCCCGCCTTCCCGGCACGTGACCGCGAACAGTCCCTCCGTCGCCATATAGATCTGATCGAGCGGGAGCCCAAAAAACGTTTCGATGACCGGCCGGTCGACCGGATCCAGAGTTTCGGCAGCCGCGAAGGCGCGGACCGGCGCCAGCCTGAAACTCTCCGTCGCGACGTGGCGCAGTATCTTGGGCGGTGCAATGATCACTGTCGGCGCAAAATCCTCGAGCGCCTCGCGCCAATTTTCCGGGCCAAGCCTGAGGTCGAAGAAGCCGAGTTCGACGCGCCGGGATTGGCGCGCGCTGTCATAAAGTCCGCTGTTCTGCGGCAGGATCACAGCCACGCGCTGCCGGCGCCACAGAAGGTCGGGAATGGCCTTGGCCAGGATCGTACCCAGCCAGCGATATTTCTCTGCCTCGGAAATGATGAACAGGCCGCGATTGCCCGATGTACCGGTGCTGGCGCCGACGGTCAGATCGCCGAGGCAACCATCCGAGGAAGCAGCGGTCCAGGCATCGCTGGCCGACACGCCGCGACTATTGAAGCACTCGAAATTCGCCATCAGCAGCGCCTTGTCGGTCACCGGCAGATCGTCGAGACGGCGCGGCGGCTTGCCGTAGAAAGGCGCCAGCGGTAGATCGCGGTCGAGCCAGCGACGCAACGCGCGGGCCTGCCAGCGTTCGAAACTCCTGCGGCTCTTGTACGACACCCATCGGGTGTGGGCGAACGAGCCCAGCGCTTCTGCAAACCTGCTCATACGCTCTCGCCATCCAGATCGTATGATTTCGGTTCCGGATCATGGCAGAACATCACTTCGCCGCCATCCGCCAGAAAACGGCGCAGGACTTCGCTGGTCGGCTCGATAGCGGCGAAGTCTTCGGCCAGCAGGCTCGCGGGAAAGCCGGGTGTACGTCTCTGCACCAGTGCCGTGAGCAGCCATTGCACATCGACCGCGTAAAGCAGCGGCCGCTCCATTCCGGCGAACAACAGGCCGAACTGCCCGTCGGCATGACCGGGCAGATCGACCGCAACCACGCTGCCGTCGCCGAACAGATCGGCCCCGCCGGGAATGGCGCCACGCGGTGCGATCCATGCCTTGGTCGACAGCCCGTCGAGGCGGGTCTCGAAGTCGGTCGGAAACAGTTCGGCGAAGACGCCATGGCGCAGATTCTGCCACGCCGTGCGCACCTTCAGCCGCGACCAGGCGGCGTCGCTGGCAAAGAAACGGGCATTGGGAAACTGCGACAGGCCGGAAATGTGATCGGCATGGAAATGGGTGACGATGACAGTGCGCACATCTTGCGGGGTGAGGCCGAACCGCGCCAGCACCGGCAGCGGTTGCTCGGCCGCGTTGAGCTGGGGCTTCAGTATCGCGCCATAGAGGCGCAGTGCAGTGCCACGGTCGGTGCCGCTGGTCGCTTGCGGCGTATAGCCGGTGTCGATCAGCACCGGGCCGGTCCGCGGGTGGATGATGAGGCCATAGCGAACACGCAGCCGGACGCTCCGCCAGCTGCCGCCGCGCAGGATCAGCCTTTCGGCGGCACTGACCCAGGCGCTGTTGGCGAAGACAATCTTCACGCTGCCGCCCTCCCTGCTGCAAACCGGCTTTCCGCCGCTTTGCCGAATGTGCGGTCAAGTCCCTCCTCGAATGACACTTTCGGCGCCCAGCCCAGCATCCGCGCAGCCTTTGAAATATCGAGGCTCTGGGCATAGGCGAACAGGCCAAGGCCGTAGCGCGTGACCGGCGGTTCGGGCCGGCCCGGCAAGCGCAGCGCCACCGCCTCCATCGCACCCGCCGCCAGCATGGCCGGCCACAACGGCATTTTTCGCCACCGCGCCGCCACGCCGGCGCGCGCGCAGGCGGTTTCGGCAATGCGGCGCACCGGCAGCACCTCGCCACCGGAAACGTTGAAAATCTGGCCGTCGGCTGAGCTGCCGGCTTCGAGCGCCGCGACCACCGCCTCGACGACATCGTCGACATGGGTGAGGTCGATACGCGCCTGGCCGTCGCGAAACAGCGGCAATGGCCGCCGGGCCGCGGCAAGCAGGCGCGGCAGCAAGGCGCGGTCGCCAGCCCCGTAGATGCCGCGTGGCCTCAAGATGACCGGGCCAATCCCGGACGCAGCCAGCACGATCTCCTCCCCTTGCCGCTTGGTCAGGGCATAGGCATTGACCGGTTCCGGCAAAGCCATGTCCTCCGGCACGCCGAGCTGGTCGCGAAAGGCGAAGCAGACCGAGGGGCTGGATATCTGGACGAAGCGGCGCACGCCTTGCCGATGCGCGAAATCGACGAGATTGCGGGTTGCCGTGACGTTGGCCGCTTGAAAATCCGCCAGCCGGCCGAACGGCGCCGAGAGCGCCGCGCAATGCACAATGGCACCGAGTTCCCCGAATGCGGCCCCGGCATCCGCATCGAGCGGCTGCGACAGATCGCGGCGGACAACCGCATGACCGTCGGCTTCGAGCGCCGCACAGCGCCCGACATCGCGGCCTTGCGCCACCACCTGCATGCCGTCCGCTGCCAACCGGGCGACGATATGCGCGCCGAGAAAGCCGCTGGCGCCAGTGACGAGCACGCGCCTCATGCCTGCAGCGCCATGCCGCCGAACGACACGCCGGCCGAGGTGCCGAGGAAAAGTAGCTTAGCTCCCGGCGCGATGCGCCGCTCGCGCCGCGCAATGTCGAGGGCGAAGGGGATGGAGGCGGCGATCTGGTTGCCATAGCGCGCCGCGATATCGACGAGCTTCTCCCGGGCAAAGCCGGTCTGACGCGCCATATGGACCAGGGCGAAGGGGCTGGCCTGATGCGGCACGACGAGGTCTACCTCTTCGTGATCCCAGCCCGCGCGTTCCAACAAGTCAGCCAGGAAGCCGTTGAAATGTCGCGATGTGACGCGAAACAGCTCCTTGCCATCCATGTGAAACAGAGCGTGGCTGGCGAATTCCTGCGGCTGGCGATGGAAGTCGAAACGAGTTCCGCCGGAACCTATGCCACAGGCGTCATAGGCTGAGGGATAGGTTCGCATCAGACTGGCTACCATCTTGCCTTCTCCCGGCGCCGACCGACACAGAATAGCCGCCGCCGCGCCGTCGCCGAACAGGGCAGCGATTTCCGGCTGGTCTTTCCAGGGCAAGGCGCGCGAGGCGATCTCCGAGGAGAATATGAGCGCCCGTTTGCTTTGCCCGGCCTCGATCATGCGGCCGGCAGTCTCGAAGGCGGTCAGGAAGCCGAGGCAAGTGCTGTTGACGTCGAAGGCCGCCGCCGAACCATCCGCCATGCCCAGCCGCTGCATCACCAGCGGCGCGGTCGATGGTAGCGGCTGGTAGGGCACGCCGCAGCCGCCTACTACGAGATCGATCTCGCTTGCCTCGATCCCGGCATCAGCGAGCGCCAGACGGGCTGCCGCGCAAGCGAGATCCACCTGCGATTCCGCATCGCAGACATAGCGTTCGACGACACCGGTGGCGGCCTCAAGCTGGCCGAGGCTGAGTCCCAATTTTTCGTCGAGCGTGCGCGACGTCACGCACCTTGCCGGCACGGCACGCCCGGTTCCGATGATCTTGATCCGCACTCTCAGCCCGCCACGTGAGTTGCTCTTCTTCCAACTCATAGATCGATGCTAACAATTTATGGTGATATTCCGTCAATCGTCGTCGACGATGAAGTTCTTGAGTGAAGCAAAGAAGGTCTCCGCCCTTGCAAACCTCGATCGATCTTGCGTTGGTTTTGCTGCTTGGCGGAGCCACCTCTTGCTTTGCCAACACCGATTTTCTGAGAGTTTCGGTCGAGTGCCCAAATCCAGGCGGCAGCGGGATTCTCCAGACGATCGATGAAAAGCCCAATGGAAACCAATCGCGTGTCTCGACATCCTACATTGATGGGCAGGTAGACAGGATCACCGTGTCTTATTCGGGAGATGGATCGAACTTCCGTGACCGGTTCACACTCAGTCGTTCGACAAGTGTCGGAACGAAAGAGTTTCCGGCGTTTCGCGCGTTCGAAGACCGTGCCAACGAATTGCTGAGATTCTTTTGCCAGGCGGATCCGGAAACGAGGCAGCGGTATCTCGATCTGCTGCAAGCCAACCGGCAGTTGCTTATCGAAGAGAAGAGCCAGTAACAACCAAGCGCAGGCGACGATCATTTGCAAACGTTTCTCAGGCCTTGCGCTCCGGGCGCCGATCCGCCATCGGCTGTCAGTAGGCTATGGCGTCGGCGTGCTTTCATCTCTTCCAATGTCCCCTGGCCGCCTCGACCTGGATCGTGTCACGGCCGTTGAATAGGAACACGGGACGCTCGTAACCGACAAGGTCGGGCGACACCATGCCGGCATGCCGTTCCGCGCAGATACGCGATCGCGCAATGGACGGCGCTCTCTACCTATGCGCTCAATGCCATGCCGAAATGACCGATGTTACGGCATAGAATGGACATGTGCGCGCTTTCCGGCAAAAATGACCATTGATCCGCGCGGTGCGAATGAGAGGCCCTTTATGCGCAGAGCTTGCGAGCAGTGCGATGAAAACAACCCGCAATTGAGGCCTTTCTCCGCGAAGCGGCTTTCCGTTCAGGTTTTGGTTCTTGGCTTCTTTTCCGCTATAGCCGGTTGCGATCTATCCTCCCTTCATAAAGAAATATTGGCAAAATATTCTCATCCTGACGTTTATATTTGCAGCCCGAGCGGCTTTGGGCAACAATCTAGTTGCACTCTGAAAGTTTGACATCCGCCAAGATCGCGCAAGCCTCCGTCTTCATTTAGGTATATTTCCTGGGATATAGGCCGAGATGCAATAGGGTGCCGACATCGGTGTTTCCCGGCGCCCAGCCCCCTGGCAGGCCGTCAAATGGCCGATCCAAACTGTTGATTTGCAAAGGTATCCTCCTCGGACCCGCGCGGTATGGCATTGCGGGTCGAACCCACCCGAGGGTTAACCATTCGCAATTTGTTGTAGTTAACGAATTGCTAATTTAGTTGACTATGATCTCCACAGGTATATTTTCAATGCGTTGGGATGTGCAATTTGGGCGAGCAATCGACGATGATGTCACTGGGTACGTGATCGCGATTTTGGGGCGCGGAGCAGGGTAAGCGGCAGCACGTAAAGCGTGCGGCACCGGCCCGGCGAACCTAAAGAATAATTGACGCACATCAATGTTGGCGAATCCGCTGATGCGGAGGGTTTGTCACGTTCTGAAGGCGTAGTCGGACTGTTGTCCCGGCTCGGCGATAGCGTGCGCGTTGCGTAAGGGGCAAGCATGAGCAAGGTCATCAAGGTTCTGAAACTGGGATCCGGGATCGGTCAAAGAGAGCCGAACCAAAAACGACGTCGCGCCCTGGTTGCCGGGGGCGCGGGCTTCCTGGGGTCGCATCTGTGCGAACGCCTGTTGCGGGATGGGTATGATGTCGTCGTGCTGGACAATTTCCACACCGGCAAGAGGTACAATCTCAACGCCCTTCTGCGCGATCCAAAATTCACCTGCATCGAGCATGACATCGTCGATCCGCTGCCTGTGGATCTTCAAGTCGACGAGATCTACAATCTCGCCTGCCCTGCCTCTCCGCCGCACTATCAGGCGGACCCGATCCATACGTTCAAGACAAGTGTGCTCGGTTCGCTGAACCTTCTGGAACTCGCGCGCCGGAACAATGCCAAGATATTCCAGGCCTCGACTTCCGAGGTCTACGGCGACCCGTTCGTACACCCACAGCCCGAGAGCTATTTCGGCAACGTCAACACGCATGGACCGCGGTCCTGTTATGACGAAGGCAAGCGTTCGGCCGAAACCCTGTTCTTCGACTATTCGAGAACATATGGCCTCGACATCCGCGTTGCCCGAATCTTCAACACCTACGGCCGCCGCATGCAGCCCGATGACGGGCGCGTGGTCTCGAACTTCATCGTCCAGGCGTTGCGCGGCGAAGACCTGACCGTCTATGGCAGCGGCCTGCAGACCCGCTCCTTCTGTTACGCCGACGACCTGATCGAGGGCTTCATGCGGCTGATGAATGCACCGCATGCGCCCGCCCATCCGGTCAATCTCGGCAACCCCGGCGAATTCACCATCATGGAACTCGCGACGCTGGTCGTCGGCTACACCAACTCCAGATCCAAGATCGTGCACCGGCCATTGCCGGTCGACGATCCCAGGCAGCGCAAACCGGATATTTCCTTTGCCAGGGACAATCTCGGTTGGGAGCCAAAGATCAACCTGGCCCAGGGGCTCGCGCACACCGTCGACTATTTCGACACGCTGCTCTACGGCAGCCGGATGATCACGGGGGCCGCGGCTTCATGAGCCGACCGGCGATCCTGGTAACAGGTGGGGCGGGCTTCATCGGCAGTCACACCTGCAAGCTGCTGGCCGCCGCGGGCTATCTGCCCGTGGCTTTCGACAATCTGTGCCGCGGCAACCGGAAATCCGTCGCCTGGGGACCGCTTGTCGTCGGCGATATCCGGGACCGGGATGCGCTGCAAACGGCGATCGGGACATACAGGCCGACCTCGGTCATCCACTTCGCGGCGCTGGCCTATGTTGGGGAATCCGTTGGCGAGCCGGCCGATTATTATTCGACCAATGTGACCGGCACCATCGCCGTGCTCGACGCGGCACGCGCGCACGCCATTGAAAACATCATCTTCTCCAGCAGCTGCGCAACCTACGGCGTGCCGGAAGCGCTGCCCATTCGCGAGACCTCCTCGCAAAATCCGATCAGCCCTTACGGGCGCACCAAGCTGATGGGAGAACAGATCATCGGCGACTATGCGTCCGCCTATGGGATGAAATTTGCGATCCTGCGCTATTTCAACGCCTGCGGTGCCGATCCCGACGGCGAGCTCGGCGAGTGGCATTCACCGGAAACGCATCTGGTTCCCAGGGTGCTGATGGCGGCGTCAGGCATGATCGACGAAATCGAGGTCTTCGGCACCGATTATGACACGCCGGACGGCACCTGCGTGCGCGATTATATCCACGTCAGCGACCTGGCCCGCGCCCACCTGAAAGCCCTCCAGCACCTCGAGGGCGGCGGACAAAGCATGGCGGTCAACCTTGGCACCGGGCGAGGCGTTTCCATCAGGGAGATCGTACAGGCGGTCAGCCGGATAACCTCAAGACCGGTTCCGGCCGTCTTCAGAGCCCGGCGCCCGGGAGATCCGGCCGAGCTCTATGCCGATCCGGGCCAGGCACGCGCGCATCTTGGCTTTGTGCCGCAGCTTTCCGACATCGACACGATCGTCAGGACGGCGGCGCCGTTCTTCGGGCTGCAGACGAAACCGGTGAAACTGCCGCCAAGCCAGGCGGCCGCATCCGTCGCGGCTGGATAGATCAGAGATAGCGCGGGTGGCAACTTGCGAGTTGGCCAAAACCGCTAGGGCTGCAGATGTAAGGCGAACTGCCCAGCAACGCACTGTCATCGCCCGGATTGAAAGAGACTTTCAGAGGCCCCGGCGTGCGAACTTTGATCGGCTGCGGCGATGTAAAGGCGTAGGCACTTTCAGTCGTTCGTACCGCGCTCGTCATCAGAATCTGAGGATCGCTTCTGAGCGAATGAACCGTGGACATGGCGTAGACCGGCTGGGCCGCGGGCTTGGCGCGGACCGGATGGACCACAGGCTTGATGAAGACCGCATCGGTTTTGGTCGCATCCAGGCCCTGACAGCCTGCAACCGCAGAGATCATCGCCACAGCCGCAACAATAGATACTATATTTTTGCTTGGGCCAAATGCGCCCATTGCGGATTTGCTCATCATGTGTCCCTTGTTATCAGTATGAGCCAAGGGCGCATTGCGACATACCATGCCTTCGTCGCTTCTACGCCACGCGGGCGACCACTCGCACATCACGCATGAACATTAGACATCACTAATTATTAAATTTCATAAAAACCTATGGTAGGCCACCGTCTCGTCGTCCGTCAGTTGCAATTGAATGCGATCGATCGGCGGTCGGCGCGCCTACTGCCCCAGCAGAACCGCTTGATGCTTGACCATAAGCGATTCGCAAGTTCCCCGACAGGCGCCGGCAAAGCAGCGCACTGTCAAAATAGGGAAGGATTTGGGGGTTGCTCAGCCCGTCGCGACGGGCCTGGAGCGAAACGCACAATCGCTCACTGCGTCGACGCTCATGCAAGGCACCACCGGCTCAATATGGCTGAAACCGACCTAATTCTTGGAATCGATCAGCTTGCGGGTCTCCTCGAACTGCGCGCCCTTGGCGTCACCCACTTCGAATTTCTGATACTCGTCTGACGGGTCCTCAGGGGTTCGTTTGAAACTGTACCATACCCCATCCGGATCCTTGCGTTGCTGAATTGCTCCACCCACGATGCGGTGGCTGTAGCAGGTGCGCTGCTGCTTACCCTTGTAGCTCTTGGACCGCCAGGCAACGTCCATGCACATCTTGCCGTCTTTGGTCACCAGCCACCTGCCCTCTGCGACAGAGGCTGAATCCTGCCCCGACGTCCAGGCCCGAAGGGGGCGACCGATCTGTCCAAAATAGGCCGCTCCGTCTTTCCACAGCCATGTGCGGTCCGTGTAGAGAAGCTGCAGTTCAAAAGCCGTCGGCACGGCGGCGGCGGCTTCCGCAGGTTTGGGGTTCTTTTCGTTGGCCGCCTGAGCCGCTCCGGAAAGCGCCAACTGGCCACAAACGACCAGCAGGGGCAAAAGCCCGGCGCGCCTGGCAGGCTGGCCGCGTTGCGGCTCTGTGCGAGGCCGAGGCAATCCGGTCCAAACTGTCGGCACAATCAGCGGTCGCATTTCGGCTTGCGTATCCCGATCCAGCTTAACGCCGACATGATCGTGGCCGAGGACGCGCCACCTCGGAGCGTTCTCCCCATCGACGCAGCACCGGGTTTCCCGGGAGCGCGGTCTGCAGCTTTGGCTTGCGGTCATTAACAGCCGGGCAAAGACCGATGTCAACCTTTTGCGCCGTAGCGCGACGCTTCAGGCCAAGGGGTCAACAAGCCACCGCAAACACGCGCCGATGTGAGACTTCGACATCAAGCCACGAGGCCGCCCGAGGACGGTTGGAGGGCGTTTGCCGATTGATATCGGCACGAATGGAAATCCGGGCGCAAGGGGTGGCTGGCGCGCCCCGCGCCGCCTCACTTCTCGCGCCCGGATTCCAGTCCCCGCCGAAAGTCTTGCTAGCGCGCGCGGCAAGTCGCGCGCTGACCAAATCCGCTCGGACCGCAGATCCAGGGGGAATGACCCAGGAACGGGCCACCATTGCCTGGCTGGTAAGAAACCCTCACTGGCGCCGACGCGACGATCCTGGCCCGTTGCGGCCGCACGAAGGCGGCGTAGGCAGTCTCGGTCGTGCGTGTCACGCTGGTCGTCTGCATAAGCCGCTTGCGGCTAAACACATGACTCCGCTTCTTCCCGATGTAGTGGATCTTCTTGGCTGGCGCATGCACCGCAGGCTTGCCGGCGAGTGAGCCGGTCGTGGTCGCGTCCATGCTCTGGCAACCGGAAACCATCGAGATCAATGCAACAACAGCTATAGACCAGACATTTTTCCTGCTCTTGGCAGCCAAGCCCCTCATGAATTTATTCATCATCTATCCCCTGTCGATAAATGCAAGTCGATTGGACGCAGAGATATTTTTCTTTGGTGTCTTCCGCGCCGCGTGAACAGCCAACTGCCACTCACATCATTGCCAGAATATTAGAGGATACTTATTAAAATTCGCGCAAACGGCATGGTCAGTGCCGCCTTTCAGCGCTCGATCTATTATAATTAAAATTTGATCTTATTTGCTCACGCCTGAAGCTGCAGCAGGTCGCTGGCCGGCAATCGAGACCGTCAATCAAGGTGAATTCAGTTCGGGAGAACTCTTACGGGTGGATGAGTCTGGGCGTCAGCGCCGCGTTTCCCAACCTGGATCGAAGTAGAAGTTGCGGGTGCCGATATTGCCCTGGCCAGCACCGGAAACCACATAGGCGACGCGTACGATGCGCAAGCCGCCGGCGCCTTGCTGTAGCCCGTAGACGCCCTCCATGCCACGGTCGTAAAACCCCATCGCCGGCACGACGAGCGCCAACATTGCAAGCGAAGCCTGCAAGGCGAGCTTCGTCACATTCGCACGCAGCGGGATACTGTTCTCGATGACATGCCTTACGACGATGACCAACACCAGGAGCCCGTAGAGGAAGGCGTTGAGGGCAGCGAACCAGTAGAAGCCGGTGGCGTCGAAGGGGTGGTCAACGAGCAGGACGGGCAGCGCCGCACCGATCGCCAGCACCACATAGGGAAAGAAGGCGCGGAGCGGAATCAGGCTCTTTGGGCCACTGCCCTTTGGCGTGACGCGGAAATCCACGAAAGACTTCGTCAGATAGTCGCGCAGCGACGACACCGTACCGGCCAGCACCCAGGGCCAGCGCGCGAAGAAGAGGAACAGCGTACCTTCCCAACTTATCGTCTTGGCCGTCATCGGCCGCGAGAGGCCGAATGCCTTCAGCATCATTACAAGGCCAACCAGAGCGCCGGCGTTGGGCAGATAGTAGAAGAGGAAGTCGGCGTACATGACATTGGCAAAGTTGCGCCCGGTGAACAGCGCATACATCGGCATTGCGTACATCAACAGTGCAAAGACGGCGAACAGCGGATACCAGAGCTGGCAGAACAGGAACTGGAACCGCAACCTCGGCGACAGCTTGGGAAAGTATGTGGGCGAATATTCGAGCAAGATTGTCATCAGGCTGCGCGACCACTGGAATTCCTGGGTGACAAGATCGGCAAAGGTTTGCGGACCGTCGCCGTGGGCAATGGCATCCATCGCATGCACGCCGCGCCATCCGGCCGCGTTGATCAGCATCGAGGTGGAATGATCCTCCGCCAGTTCCGGACCGAGACCGCCTGCCTGCTTCAGCGCCCTCGTTCGCACGGCATAGTGCGAGCCGATGCAAAGCGGCGCCCCGCCGCCGGTATGGCCGGACTGCAAGGGGCCGTGGAACATCCCTTCCGGAAACAGCCGGCCGCGCGCCGACCAGCTTTCGGCGGCATTGTTGTCGCAGATGCTCGGCGCCGAGACATAGCCGACCCTGGGATCGGCGAAGGGATAAAGGATTTCCCTGAGATAGGTCGGCGTCGGTACGTGGTCGGCGTCCATCTGGGCGACGAAATCGTAACGCTCATAACCATAGTGATCATAGAAGAAGGCCAGGTTGCCTTCCTTGCAGCGGGTGCGGCGCGGCCATGTCTTGCGGTGATAGCCTTCCCTGCCGCGCCGCGTCGAAATCAGCACGCCGTGAGCATTGCACCAGGCGATCGTGTCTTCGGAGGGATCCTCGTCGGCAAGCCAGGTATCATGCGGGTAGTCTTGCGCCAGCATCGCTTCCAGCGTGCGCGCAACCACGGAAAACGGTTCCGATGGGGCCTTGGTGACAACCATCGCGACCCGCGAACGCTTAGGGACATTGTAAAGCTTTGAAGGTTTCCGCGACGCGTGCACGTTGAGCAGGAAATACATCGGCATCAAAGTCAGCCAGGCCAGCACAAGTGTGGCAAAGGTGAACGGTCCGATGTGTTCGATATGTTCCGGCTTCAGCCACCAGACCCAGAAAAAGCCGAGGGTGACGAACCAGAAAGCCAAGCCTGCCCGCAAGATCCATTGCTGGGCCGGAGAAAGTACGGGCACGAGAAAAGGAGCCTTCTGCGCCGCGTTGGCCAGAGCCGACCCGGGCCGCCTTGCCTGTGTGCTCGTACGGCCGATGATGCCTACGTCTAAACTCATACCCTTACACGCCGCCACTTTGGGCTGCAGCCAACGACTGCTGCAAGGCCCTTAAATCCCCGCAGCAGAATCGGCCGTCGCTCCGTTAGTGTCAACTAAATTAAACATTGCTTAACCATGCTTCTTGAGCATTGGTTAACCTAGCCGCCTTGAGCCGGAGCCCAAACTCTTCGGCACGACGGCCAATGATTGACCCTGGAATGGGATCGGGTGAAATTTTCAGCGTTGGGAAATAGCCGATTGGCCAAAGGCGCCCGGTGGGATTCCGGCAGGTCGGTCCGTTAACCATGCCGAGCGCATCATGGTTAAGCAACCGTTAATTGTACTTGACTCTTAACCGGGACCGGCTCTTAAATTAGCCAGGGATGATATGTCGGAATTTGACGCGAATTTGTGAGTATCGCGGCGAACCTTGTCTCTTGAGCTCGTCGTGTCGGCGCCTCGAGAGATGATTTCATGGCGGGATTTGTGCGTAGCACTGCCGCCAATAGTCGCTCCGAAATCCCACAGATTCCGCCGATAAAGCCGATCGGGTTTTGGATGGTTCGTGTCGATCACTCGTCGACACGCGGGCGAGGCTTCGACTTCCGCAGGATATCGAAGCCATGGGAGATCAAGATGAAACACACCGCAGTAAGTGCGCTTGCAATGGCGTTGGCTTTGGGCGGGAGCGCAGCGTTCCCAACTCTGGCGGGCGCCGGCTCGGCAGCCGCGACGGATCCCGTTCATACAAGCAGCGCCGCTTCGGCGTTCGGATCCTATGATCCCTACGGGGATTTCAGCGCCGACAAGAGTGCCAGCATCGAGGAACTCTTCCTGCCCTGGGAAGACGTCGACCTGGCGAGCCTACCGTTGGCCGATGCCTACGCTCTTCAGCGAAACCGGTCGCTCTTGATCACCATCGAGCCTTGGACCTGGTCGAAGGACTGGCGCATCACCCCGAACGAACTGCGCGACGGCATATTGAGCGGCAAATATGACGCAAACATGCAGGCAATCTGCAACCTGGTGGGGGCCATGAAGAGCCCCGTCACCATTCGCTGGGCGCAAGAAATGGAGGATAAGAACGGCCGCTTCACCTGGGCCAACTGGGCACCCAAGGACTGGATCGCCGCCTATAAGCGCGAGGTCGATGTGTGCCGCAAGGCTGCTCCAGCCGCCAAATACATGTGGTCACCCAAGGGTGAAGAGGGTCTGGAGAAATACTACCCTGGCGACGACTACGTCGACGTCATCGGCCTGTCGGTGTTCGGCCTGCAGAAAAAAGACAATGACGAAAAGGGGCGTGATCGCACGTTCGCCGAGACGCTGAAGCCCGGATATGACCGCGTCGCGGGTTTCAACAAGCCGATCGAGGTGGCGGAGCTCGGCTATGTAGGGAAGCAGGAATATGTTTCGCAATGGGCGGCCGATTCCCGCAAGTCCTATGCGGAATTTCCAGCCCTGACGTCGGTCGTCTACTTCAATCAGAAGGAAGTGTGGCCATGGTTGGGTGGCTATGGGCTGCCCGATTGGCGGGTTACCCAGCACGTCTTGCCCTAGACCTCGTGCACCGGGTGCAAATGCAGGCGTAAAGATTGGGTGTGGCGTAGAGTTGTAGGGGTAGGGTCGTGAAACGAGTACTGGGGAATTCCATTGGAACGGCACTTGCCTGTTCCATAGCAGTCTTAGTTTGCCAGCTTCCAGCGGCAGCCAAGACAGCGGCGCAAGTCGCCGAACTGGCCAAGCAGGCCGAAGCGATGCCCGACGAAGGCATCTACCAGATGTATCAGAACCGCTCGTGGCTCTGGGGCCGAAACGGCGCCGGATATTTTGCCGTGCAGCGTCGTCAGTTCAGCGCCTGGACTTCGGACAAGGGCAAGCTGGGCTACGGTGACGGTATTTGGTTCATTCCTGGCGGAGGCAAGCTTTGCTTCCGGGCGAAATGGCATGGCGCGGGAGGCGACTCGAACGCCCTCACCTGCTTCGAGCATCGCCAGGCCGGCAGGGTGCTCTATCAGCGCAAATTACCGGATGGCGACTGGTACGTCTTCAGGAGCTCGCATCGCAACCTGGCGGACGAGTTCATGAAATTGAAATACGGCGATTATGTCAGCCGGAAACAGAAACGGATCAAGGCACGAGAATAGAGCCTTATCATCCGCGCCAAATCGCTGGTTGAAACGCGTCGCATCGATACGGATCGATACGACGCGTTTCAGGCCTGTGTTCCCTGCGTGGCGTTAAGCCTTGCGCTCCCAGCGGCGGTCTGATGTCTGCTGCCAGTAGGTCACGGCATGGCCCGCGTCCTTCATCGTCTTCCAATGCCCCCTCGCCGCCTCGACCTGGGCGGCGTCATGGCCGTCGAACAGGAACACGGCACGCTCATAGCCGGCAAGGTCTGACGGTACTGCGCCGTCGACCAGGAATCTTATTTTGGCTTCGTTGGGGTTGCCGTCGCCAGTCGTCAACAGGATAGGCTGTTCGCCGGGATACGCCTCGCGATCGGTCGCGTGCGCCAGGAAGGAATCATCGCGGAAGGTCCACAGATGCTGATCGAGCGCGTCGCGTCGTTCCTCGGTGCCGGTCTGCACGACGGCGCGCCAGCCACGATCGACGCTGCGCTCGAGCAGGCCCGGCAGCGCATCCTCCAGCGTCGATTCGGTCAGGTGATAGAACAGCACATCGGCCATGGATCAAGGTCAGCTCTCGTAGTGATCGCGCACCAGCCGGTCGAGCAGCCGCACGCCGAAGCCTGAGCCCCAGGACTGGTTGATCTCGTTCGATGGCGAACCCATGGCCGTACCGGCAATGTCGAGATGCGCCCAGGGCGTGTCCTTGACGAAGCGCTGCAGGAATTGTGCGGCGATGATGGCGCCACCGTAGCGGCCGCCGATGTTCTTCATGTCGGCGTTCTTGGAATCGATCAGCTTGTCGTATTCGGCGCCAAGCGGCATGCGCCACAGGCGCTCCTGCGTCGCCTGCCCCGCCGCCGCCAGCCTTTCCGCCAGTTCGTCATTGTTGGAGAACAGGCCGGCATAATGCAGGCCGAGCGCGACCATGATGGCGCCGGTCAGCGTCGCCAGATTGACCATGAATTTCGGCTGGAAGCGGTCGTTGCAGTACCACAGCGCGTCGGCCAGCACGAGGCGGCCCTCGGCGTCGGTGTTGAGCACTTCTATGGTTTGGCCCGACATCGACGTGACGATGTCGCCGGGGCGCTGGGCATGGCCATCGACGGCGTTTTCGACCAGGCCGATGATGCCAACCACATTGGCTTTCGCCTTGCGCGCGGCCAAGGCGTGCATCAGCCCGGTGACCGCCGCGGCACCCCCCATATCGCCCTTCATGTCCTCCATGCCCGATGCCGGCTTCATCGAATTGCCCCCGGTGTCGAAGGTGACGCCCTTGCCGACGAAGGCGACCGGGCTGTCCTTGGGTTTGCCGCCGCTCCACTGCATGACGGCCATGCGCGCGCCACGTGGCGAGCCTTGCGCGACGCCGAGCAGCGAGCCCATGCCAAGCTTCTTCATCTCCTTTTCGGTCAGGATCTCAACCTTGACGCCGAGCGTCTCGAGTTCCTTGGCACGGGCCGCGAACTCGATCGGTCCCAGTATATTTGCCGGTTCGTTGACGAGGTCGCGCGCCAGAAGCACGCCGTCGATCACCGCCTCGGCATCCGCGAAGGCCTTCTTGGCGCCTGCCGGATCGGCGGTGTGGATGGTTACCTTGACCGGCTTCTTCGGATCGGCCTTCGCGTCATCCTTGTCCTTCCTGGTCTTGTACTTGTCGAAGGAATAGCTGCGCAGGAGAATGCCCGCCGCAAGGTTGGCGGCATCCTTGCCATCCGCCGAAGCGCCGACCAGGTCGAGCACCACGGAAACGTCGGTTGCCTTGCGCAGCGCCGCTGCAATGGTACCGCCCAGTTTCAGCCAGGCATGTTCATCGAGCCCCGCCGCCTTGCCGGCACCGACCGCGACCAGCCTGTCGAGTGACGTTCCTTCCGGTGCCAGAATCTCGACGACGCCGGCGAACTTGCCGGTGAACTCGGCCACCGGAAAGGCCCGTTCCAGCGTCTTGCCGGGATCGTAAGCCACGGCCGCGTCGCTCAGGCCGCCGTCATCCGCCGACAGCACGAAGACCGTGCCCTTTCTGCTTGCCGCCGTCTGAGGCGCGGCGAATTTTGCAAAGGCGATCGACGGTCTCGGATTCATCATGTCCTGCTTTCGGGGATTGCGCGATGGTAAGCGAAGCGGTTCGAAGCGATCCGCGACATTTGGTCGTTTTCCGGCATTTGGCAAGACTTTGCCGAAATGGCTACCCATATGACACGTGGAATCGATGGCGATTCGTCGCGGCACGGCCCCGCTTCATGCCGCAACCTGTTGTTAACCATCGATGTTTTCCCTTTCTTATCCATTCCCTCCGACACTCCGGTCCATTGCGGCACGCGACGTGGGACGGGAACCGGAGTGCCTGCCTGATCGAGCCTATCGGAGCCAGTTGTGCGGGCGCCGCCGGGCGGCTACCCTTAGCGTGGTGGCATGATGCCGTTCGAGAAAATCGAGTAAAGCCTTCATGAAGGTCGTTGAACGCTACATCATGCGCCGCGCTTTCGTGGTCTTCCTGGCAGCGCTGGTCTGGACGCTGGCCATCGTGTGGACCACGCAGGTGCTGGCCAAGATCGACCTGGTTACCGACAGCGGCCAGTCGTCGCTGACCTTTTTCGAGGTCGCCGCCCTCATTCTTCCCTCAATCATCCCGATCGTCGTGCCTTTCGCGCTGGTGGTGGCGGTCGCCCAGACACTCAGTGTCATGAATTCAGATTCCGAACTGGCCGTCGTCAACGCCGCCGGCGCCTCGCGCTGGACGATCGTGCGGCCAATCATGCTGCTGGCGCTCGCAGCCAGCGTTTTTTCCTTTGCCGTCGACAATGGCATCGACCCCTATGCACGGCAGAAGAACCGCGCCCTGGTGGCGGAGTCGCGCGCCGATCTGTTGTCGCTAATCATCCAGGAAGGCACTTTCCGCAAGATCGAGGACGGGCTGTTCCTGCAGATTGGCGAGCGGCTTCCCAATAACAAGCTGGGCGGCATCTTCGTCGCCGATTCGCGCGAGGAAGGCGTCAATCTCGTCTATTACGCCAAGACCGGCAGCGTCGTCGAACGCGGCGGCGAAAAGGTGCTGATGATGAATGACGGCGTCATCCACCGCAAAACGCTGACCGGCGACCTCAGTGTCATCCGGTTCACGTCTTATGCTTTCGACATGTCGGCCTTCATGGCGGCGGCCTCCGAAGTGACGCTGCTGCCGAAGGACCAGACAACCCAGTACCTGCTCAATCCCAACGTCAACGACAAGCTTTATCAGCAGAACCCCCAGGAGTACCGGGCCGAGATCGACCAACGATTTTCGGAATGGCTGTATTCCATGGTGTTCGCGCTGATCGCCCTCGCGGTCGCCGGCGACGCGCGCTCGCATCGCGAGGCACGCGTCAATCCTTTGATCACGGCCATCACCATATCGCTGTTCGTGCGCTGGCTGGGTTTCTTTGCCGCAAGCAAGGCCGATGAAGTGCCGCAATATGCCTACATGGTCTATGGCGTGCCCATAGTGGCTTCCGCAGTGGCGATCTGGTTCATCGTCTCCAACCGGACCATGGAACTGCCGGTGGCCTGGGCGGACTGGATGACGAACCTGGCCGGCCGCGTCGGTGACGGTTGGAACGCCCTCAAGCTGCGTTGGTCCAGGCGCGGCACTTCAGGCCAGGAGATCGGCTGATGGGCTGGACGCTGGGCCGTTACTTCTTCTTCCGCTACGTCACGATCACGATCTGGTTCTTCCTGGGCCTGTTGGCGCTGGTGTTCCTGATCGATTTCACCGAGCTGTCCGGCCGCACCACCGGCCTGCCCGGCTTCACCTACGGAACGGCGGTGGCCATTTCGGGCCTTCGCATGCCGATGATCATGCTGCAAACGGTGCCGTTTGTCGGCCTGTTCTCGGCAATGGCGACACTGGTTTCGCTCAACCGCCGCTACGAGCTGGTCATCGCGCGGTCCGCCGGCGTTTCCGCCTGGCAATTCCTTTTGCCATGCTGCATCGGAGCCTTGCTGTTCGGCTTTGTATCGGTCGGGCTCATCAACCCGCTCGCCGCGCACGCCTTCTCTCTGTCCGAGCAGATCGAGACGCAGTTGCGCTCCGGCAAATCAAATACGGTTTCGGCCGATGCCGCCCCCTGGATTCGCCAGAAAACCGGCACCGGCGACACCATCATCGGCGCGCGGGCCATCCTCAACCAGGGTCTGGAGATGTCCGACGCCGTCTTTTTCGTCCTCGACCAGCAAGGCAACATCGTCGAGCGCAAGGATGCCGCGCGTGCTTACCTGCGGGATGGCTATTGGGATTTGCAGGATGTGAAGACCTTCAGGAACGGCACCATCCAGCCTGCGGCAAGCGATCGTGTGCCGACCAATCTGAAGCCCGAATTCGTGCAGGAGCGACTGGCGCGACCGGAGACCATTCCGTTCTACGACCTGCCTGGAAAAATCGAGGTTGCCCGTTCCTTCGGCCTCAAGGCAAATGCGTTTGCCATGCAGTTTGATTCGCTGGTGGCGTTGCCGTTCCTCCTCGTCGCCATGACGCTGATTGCGGCAACAGTTTCAATGCGATTTGCGAGGATGGGACAATCGGCAACGATGATTCTGGGTGGCGTCGTTGCCGGGTTTCTGCTTTATGTCGTTTCGGTGCTGGTGAAGGCATTCGGCGTGGCGGGGTTCGTCCCGACAGCCATAGCCGCCTGGGTGCCGGTCGTGGTAGCTATGTTCTTCGGGGTGACTTTCCTGCTATACAAGGAAGACGGCTAGTGAGGGAGGCGTTTTTGCCCAGCAACAGGCAGGCCAATCTGGCGCGCCTCTATGCGGCGAGCGCCTTGGCGTGCCTGCTTGCCAGCGCCGTGCCATTGCCTGCGTTCGCCCAGGAAGTCGGCAAGATGGCGACCAACGTGCCGTCCGGCTCGCAGATGCTGCTGGCGGCCGACACTCTGGAGTACAACAACGACAACCAGACGGTGACCGCGGTCGGCGGCGTGCAGATCGACTATGGCGGCAACCGCCTCGTCGCCCAGAAGGTCGTATACGACCGAAACACCAAGCGGATGGTCGCCACCGGCAATGTTGAGATCGTCAACAGCGACGGCACCAAGATCAATTCGCAGCATATCGATATCACCGACGATTTCGCCGACGGTTTCGTCAACGCGCTGCGCGTTGAAACCATCGACAAGGCCTATTTCGCCGCCGAAAGCGCCGAGCGCATGGGCGGCGTGCTGACCACATTCCACAATGGTGTCTACACCGCCTGCGAGCCATGCGAGGACAAGCCCGACAAGGCACCGACCTGGCGCGTGAAGGCCAGGAAGATCATCTGGAACGGCGAGAAGAAGACGGTTCGCTTCGAGAATGCGAATTTCGAATTCTTCGGCTTTCCGCTCGCCTACCTGCCGGCGTTCGAGATCGCCGACCCGACGGTGAAGCGCAAGAGCGGCTTCCTGATCCCGGGGATCAGCTACAACAGCCACCTGGGATACAGCGTCAAGGTTCCCTATTATTTCGCCCTTTCGCCGACTTATGACCTGACGGTGACGGGAAGCGGCTACACCAAGCAGGGCTTCCTCGGAGAGGCCGAGTGGCGCCAGCGCTTCAACAATGGCGCATACAGTTTGAAGATCGCCGGAATCCAGCAGCGGGATCCGGACGCCTTCATCGACAGCGCCGGTCGCAACGTCGATTCGGGCGCGGCGGGCGATCCCAACAAATTCCGCGGCATGATGGGCACGCAAGGCCAGTTCGCCATCAACGAACGCTGGAATTTCGGCTGGGACGTGCTGCTGCAGACCGACAAGGACTTCTCGAGCACCTACAACATCGACAAGTACAATGCCGGCGTCCATCAGTCGACGGTCTACCTGACAGGTCTCAATGGCCGCAACTACTTCGATGTGCGCGCCATGCACTTCGACGTGCAAGAAAATACACTCAACAGCAATATCGCCGCGCGCAGCAACCAGCAGCCATGGGTTCTGCCGTCGCTTGACTACGCCTATATCCCCGACGCGCCGCTGGCCGGCGGCCAGCTGTCGCTCAACGTCAACACACGGGTCCTGCGCCGGAACCAGCTCGATCAGACTTTCAACGTCCCTTACAACGACGGCACGCCTGTGCAGCGCGTGCGCGGCATTGAAGGCGAATCCAGCCGTCTCACTGCCGAGACCGAGTGGAAGCGGTCGTTCGTCAGCGATGACGGGCTGGTGCTGACACCGTTGCTGGCGCTGCAGGGCGACGTCGACTACCTCAATGCCTCATCGTCTTCGCTCGCCGCCATCAACCAGATGGCGGCCAACCCTGATATTAATGCCAGCGCTGATATGCGTTCGTCGTTCGCCCGCTACATGGCAACTGTCGGGCTCGAAATGCGTTGGCCGCTGCTGTTCTCCATGGCCAGCGGATCGAGCCATGTCATTGAGCCGATGGCACAGGTATTTCTGCGTCCCAACGAACAATATGTCGGCGGCCTCGCTGTTCCGAATGAAGACGCCCAGAGCATGGTGTTCGACGCGACCACGCTCTTCGAGCGCGACAAGTTCTCCGGTTACGACCGCATCGAAGGCGGTTCGCGCGCCAATGTCGGCGTCCGCTATTCCGGCTCCTATATCAACGGCTGGGGCACCAACGCGATTTTCGGCCAGTCCTATCAGATTGGCGGCGAGAACTCCTTCGCCGAGCCGGATCTGGTCAATGTCGGCGCCTATTCGGGCCTTCAGACCACCAAGTCCGACTATGTCGGCCTGTTTGGTGTCAACAGCCCGAACGGATTTGCAGCCTCCGTCAGCGGCCGCTTCGACGAACAGACCTTCGAGATGCGCCGCGCCGAGTTCAAGGCCGCCTATTCAGGCCTGCCGGTGTCGCTCAGCGCTAAATATGCCTTCATCCAGGCCCAGCCGCTGTACGGCTTCACCACTGACCGTCACGAGGTCACGCTGGGTGCATCGACGCATCTTGCCCAGAACTGGCGCGTGTTCGGGACAGGAACCTATGATCTGCAGGAAAGCCTGCTGGTCAAGGATGGGGTCGGCTTCGCCTACAACGATTCCTGCTTCACCTATCTGATGACGTACTCGCAGTCGCGTGACCTGAACACCAGGGAAGTGACGCAGAGCATCGGCTTCAACCTGTCGTTCCGCACACTCGGCGACTTCGGCTCGTCGACCAGCGCAATCGACACCATCCAGTAGCCGGCGAGACATCGTTTCGCCGCATAGGGCTGGCACGGATTCGCGCACCCGGGAGAGGACGAAATTGGGCGGAACCGGGATAGAATTGGGATGCTAATGATGAGGAAATACCTCTTTTCAGCAGGGTTCGCGCTGCTTGTGGCGGCGACATCCGTGTCGATGACCGTCATGACGCCGCCGGCTTTTGCCAGCGAGATCAAATACGTCGTCAACGACATACCCGTCACGTCAGGCGATATCGCGCACCGCGCCGCCTTTTTGAAGCTGCAGCGCAAGAAGGGCGATGCCGCCCAGGAGATGATCGACCAGACGCTGCGCCTTGCCGAAGCCAAACGGCTTGGCATCCGCATCAGCGACACCCAGGTCGAGGCGGCCTATCAGCGCTTTGCCACCAACAACAAGATGCAGCTCAGCCAGCTTGATGGCGTGATGGAGAAATCCGGCGTCGGCAAGGACCATTTCAAGGAGTTTATCCGCGCCCAGATGGCCTGGAACCAGGCCTTGAGTGCGCGTTACCGTTCCGGCGAAGGCGGCAGCGTAACCGAACAGGATGCGGTCAGGCGCATGCTCGACAAGGGCGGGGCCAAACCAAGCGCCACCGAGTACATGCTGCAGCAGGTCATCTTCGTCGTACCGGCCGCCGAACGCAGCGCGACGCTGGCCAAGCGCAAGCGCGAGGCCGATGCCATGCGTGCCCGCTTCAACGGCTGCAACACGACGCGCGAATTCGCCAAGGGCCTCATCGACGTCACCGTTCGCGATCTGGGCCGGGTGCTGGCGCCGCAATTGCCGCCGGACTGGGCCGAGCAGATCAAGGCGACCAAGGTCGGCGGCGCCACCGTCACGCGCGAGACCGAGCGCGGCGTCGAGTTTATCGGCATCTGCTCATCCCGCGAAGTTTCGGACGACAAGACAGCCCAGATGGTGTTCCAGAGCGAAGGCTCCAACGACAAGGCGGCTGACGATCTGAGCAAGAAATATGTCGACGAGCTGAAGGCGAAAGCCCGTATCGTCAAGCGCTGACGTGAAGAGCGCGATGACTGCGCTGGCGCTGAGCGTCGGCGATCCCTCCGGCATCGGCCCCGAAATCGCCATCGCCGCCTTCCTGGCGCGCGAGGCAGCCGGCCTGCCCGCCTTCTATCTTTTGGCCGATCCGGCGCTGATCGCCTCGCGAGCAAGCCAAATGGGCCTGTCGGTGCCGATCGTCGAAACGACGCCGGTGCAAGCGGCGCAGGTTTTCGCCCATACCTTGCCCATCGTTCCACTGGCGGCCCCTTTCATCGACAGCCCCGGCCGGCCGGATCCGGCCAATGCGGCCGGCACCGTCGAGG
The DNA here is from genome assembly GCF_057784245.1 of Mesorhizobium sp. CNPSo 4671. Lineage (NCBI taxonomy): Bacteria > Pseudomonadati > Pseudomonadota > Alphaproteobacteria > Hyphomicrobiales > Phyllobacteriaceae > Mesorhizobium > Mesorhizobium sp. CNPSo 4671. The sequence continues at coordinate 151,046 of NZ_JBWLUW010000008.1, forward strand.
CCATTGACCGCGCTGTCGCCGCCTGCCTTGCCGGCGACGCCGCCGCCGTGGTCACCTGCCCGATCGCCAAGAAGCCGCTCTACGACGCAGGGTTCCGCTTTCCCGGCCACACCGAGTATCTGGCGCATCTGGCGGCGCGGCACAGTGGTGTCGAGGCAATGCCGGTCATGATGCTGGCAGGCCCTGACCTGCGCACGGTTCCCGTCACCATCCACATCGCCCTGGCCGAGGTGCCAAAGGTCCTGACTACCGAACTGATCGTCGCGACCGCGCGCATCACCGCGGCCGACCTCGCCAACCGCTTTGGCATCACCAGGCCGAGGCTTGCCATTGCCGGCCTCAATCCGCATGCCGGCGAAGGCGGTTCCATGGGCCTGGAGGATGAGCGTATCGTGCGCCCGGCAGTCGACATCCTGCGTGCCGAAGGCATCGATGCTTTCGGCCCGCTGCCGGCCGACACGCTGTTCCATGCCCGGGCGCGGGCAGGCTATGACGCAGCACTTTGCATGTATCACGACCAGGCATTGATCCCGGCCAAGACGCTGGCTTTCGACGAGGCGGTCAACGTCACGCTTGGCCTGCCCTTCATCCGCACCTCGCCCGACCATGGCACCGCCTTCGATATCGCCGGCAAGGGCATTGCACGGCCGGACAGTCTGATCGCGGCGCTGAAGCTCGCCAGAAAGCTCGCCGACACCGACGCAAAGGCCGTGGCCGCATGAGCGCTGCCGTTTCGGGTTCGAACGCATGAGCATCGATGGGTTGCCACCGCTGCGCGACGTCATCGAGCGCCACGGGCTGCAGGCGAAAAAGGCGCTTGGCCAGAATTTCTTGCTCGACCTCAATTTGACCGGCAAGATCGCACGCAGCGCAGGCGATCTGACAAACACCGCGGTGATCGAGGTTGGTCCAGGGCCTGGCGGCCTGACAAGGGCGCTGCTTTCCAACGGCGCCCGCCGGGTCATCGCCATCGAACGCGACGAACGCTGCCTGGCTGCCCTTGCCGAAATCTCCGCTCATTATCCCGGCCGGCTGGAGGTGATTTCCGGCGACGCGCTGAAGACCGACTTTGCCGCCCTCGCCTCCTCGGCTGCCCAAGACGGCGGTCGGGTGCGGATCGTGGCCAATCTGCCTTACAACATCGGCACCGAGTTGCTGGTGCGGTGGCTGACGGGCCCCGACTGGCCGCCTTTCTACGCCTCGATGACGCTGATGTTCCAGCGTGAGGTGGCCCAGCGCATTGTCGCCGCGCCCGGCAGCGACGCCTATGGCCGGCTCGGCGTGTTGGCCGGCTGGCGCACGCAGGCCAGGATCGCCTTCGACGTGCCGCCCCAGGCCTTCACACCACCGCCGAAGGTGACCTCGTCGGTGGTGCATCTGGAGCCACGTGCGACGCCCCTGCCCGCTGATGTGAAAAAACTCGGCCGCGTCACCGAAGCCGCCTTCGGCCAACGCCGGAAGATGCTGCGGCAGAGTGTGAAAAGCCTGGGCGGCGAGGCCCTGCTCGAACGCGCAGGCATCGATCCGACCCGCCGCGCCGAAACGCTCAGCGTCGAGGAATTTGTGCGACTGACCAATGCGGCTTAGCACCGGCAGCCCTGGAATCGCGACGATAGCGGCATAGATAGGCTGGCGAGACTGCCGGAGAAGCCAAATGCCTGCCTATATCATTTCCGATGTCACGATCCGCGACCAAGAGGCATTCCAGACGTACCGCTCGCGTGCCGCGGCTTCCATCGCCCACTATGGTGGACGCTACCTCGTACGCGGCGGCCAAGTGGAGACGCTGGAGGGAGAGTGGCATCCCACACCACTGATCGTCGTCGAATTTCCTGATATTGAGCAGGCACGGCGTTGGTACGCATCGGCCGAGTATGCTGCGGCACTGGATGTGCGCGACGCCGCGCTCAGCCGACATCTGATCCTGGCCGACGGCATGGCGCCCTGAGCCGGTTAGACGGTCTTCTCGTCCAGCAAACCGGAGACGAAATCGAACAGACCGGGCCGGCGGTCGCGCCGCAATCGTTCGGCGACGACGATGCCGCGCACCTCGGCGAAGGCGCGGTCGAGATCGTCATTGACGATGACGAAATCGTATTCCTTCCAGTGCTCGATCTCGTTGCGGGCGTTCTTCAGCCGCGTCTCGATCACCGCTTCCTGGTCCTCGGCGCGACGCTTCAGCCGCGCCTTCAATTCCTTCATCGACGGCGGCAGGATGAAGATCGAGACGATGTCGGCGCGCATCTTCTCCTTGAGCTGCTGTGCGCCTTGCCAGTCGATGTCGAACAGCATGTCGCGGCCTTGCGCCAGCGCCAGTTCGGCGGGCTCGCGCGGTGTCGCATAGCAATTGCCATGCACCTCCGCCCACTCGAGCAGCGCATCGGAATCGCGCAGCCGCTCGAACTCGCGCATGGTGCGGAAATGGTAGTGAACACCCTCGATCTCCGAGCCGCGGCGCGGCCTTGTGGTGACCGAGACCGACAGTTCGAGGCTGGAATCGCTTTCCAGGAGGTTGCGCGCGATCGTCGACTTGCCGGCGCCCGACGGCGACGACAGCACAAGCATCAGCCCCCGGCGGCGGATGCGGGACCCCAAATCCCTGGGAACCATCGGTTCCTTGGCAACCATCGGCTACTCCAGATTCTGGACCTGTTCACGAAACTGGTCGACCACGGCCTTCAGCTCCAGCCCGATCGCGGTGACGGCGGCGGCGTTCGACTTCGAGCACAACGTATTCGATTCGCGGTTAAATTCCTGTGCCAGAAAATCGAGCTTGCGGCCGACAGCGCCGCCGCCCCCAAGCAGGGTCCGGCCAGATGCGACATGCGTTTTCAGCCGGTCGATCTCTTCGCGAATATCAGCCTTGGTGGCGAGGAATGCCGCCTCCATGTGCAGCCGGCTCGCATCCAGATTGGCGGACGCGTCCATCAGCAGCCTGACCTGTTCGGCGATGCGTTCACGGATCGCCGCCGTCTCGCGTGACGGATCCGCCTCCGCGCGTAGCGTCAGTGTCTCGATGGCGTCGATATGGCCGGACAGCAGCAAAGCCAGTGCCGCACCCTCGCCTTGCCTTGCCTGCTCCAGCCCTTTCAGCGCCACGTCGAGCGCAGCCATGATGGCGATGTCGAGCGCGGCGCGCGCCTCTTCGGTTTCCACGGTTTCGGGAATGTCGAGCACGCCACGCAGCGACAGCAACCCGTCAGCCGTGGCTGCAGCAACGCCGAATTGTTCCTGCAGCCGCTTGGCGAGGCCCGCAAGGTCTTTCAGAAACGCCTCGTTGACGACGGGTTGCGCCTGCGCACCGGCGGCGCGGCCGATGGTCAGCGTCGCCTGGAAATTGCCGCGGGCGAAACGCTTCTGCAGCGTTTGCCTGACCGCCGGCTCCAGCCGCTCGAAACCTTGCGGGAGCCGCAACCGCACCTCGACGCTCTTGCCGTTGACGGACTTGACCTCCCAGGCGATCGAGGTGCCGTCATGCTCGGCGACGGCACGCGCAAATCCGGTCATGCTCTGCAAATTCATGTCGCCTGCACACCCCTGGCGCATCACCCCAAACCAGCTTTCCGGACAGGGGCAAGTGCCGCTTAAAAATGACCACGCCGTGGGTGCGTCGAAATCGGACGCGCGGCGTTTCTTTCAAATGTCAGGCTGCCGCCTTCCGGGCAACGCCTTTTTATCTTACTGGGCGTCGCCCGCATCGCCGCCGGCATCGCCATTGTCGCCACCGGTGCCGTCGCTGCCATCGGCAGGCTTGTCGCCAGCAGGCTTTTCGGCAGCGCCATTGGTACCAGCGGCAGCAGCCTTGGCCGCGTCATCGGCCTGCTTCTTCTGCAGCGCACGATAACGGGCGACGTTCTCATTGTGCTCGTCGAGCGTCGCGGCAAAAACATGCCCGCCGGTGCCGTCGGCGACGAAATAAAGATCGTCGGTCTTCGACGGATTGGCCACGGCCTCGAGCGCGGCACGGCCCGGATTGGCGATAGGCGTCGGCGGCAGGCCATTGATCACATAGGTATTGTAGGGCGTCTGCTTCTGGATATCCGACTGGTAGATCGGGCGGTCGGCGGGCTTTCCCTTGCCGCCGAACAGACCATAGATGATGGTCGGATCGGATTGCAGGCGCATGCCCTTGGCCAACCGGTTGAGGAAGACGGCGGCGACGCGCGAACGCTCATCACCCCTGCCGGTTTCCTTCTCTACAATCGAAGCCAAGGTGACGAAGTCCTCGATATTGGCGAGCGGCAGGTCCGGCGCGCGCCGCTGCCATACCTCGTCGACCAGCTTCTTCTGATCTGCCACCAGCTTGTCGATCATCTGCTGGCGCGTCGCGCCGCGCGTGAAGCGCAGCGTGTCGGTGGCAAGGCTGCCCTCGGGGGGCGTTTTCGCCGGCATGTCGCCGCTCAAGGCGGGTTCGTCGGCGATACGCTGCAGGGCCTGGTCAACCGTCAGCCCTTCCGGAATGGTCAGCGAATACATCACCGACTTGCCGCTCTTCAGAAGCTCCATGATGTCGCGCATGGATGCCCGGGGCTTGATCTCATATTCGCCGGCCTTGAGCGCCGAATCGTTGCCGAAGGCACGCACGCCAAGGCGGAAGACGCGGGCGTCGCTGATCAGTCCTCGGCGCTCAAGCTGGTCGGCGATGTCCGCGACGCCGGTGTTCGGCTTGACCAGGAAGGTGTCGCCATTGGCCGAGGGACCAGCTTCGGTGAATTCCTGCTTGCCGAAGTAAAGCGCCGCGCCCGCAGCCAGAACCATCAGCATCACCAAGGAGATGACGAAGTTCATGAACACGACGACCTGGCTGCGCGAAGCACGCGAGCGCTTCGGCGGCGGCGTTCCGGCTTCCGGCCGCAAGGCCTCGCTGGCTGTCTTTGGCACGATCGGCCCGGTGTTCGCCGGCCTTTGCCCGAATTCTCCGTTGCCCGACGGATTTGTGTTCATCTTGCCCTACCGTTTGATCGCCCAACGAATCCCCTGCGGCAGAGTAGGGGCGAATATGGCAAAATTGACGGCACGCCGAAGCTTCGTCCGGCAGCCGGACGATCAGCCATTGTAGCGCTGGAACACAAGCGAGGCGTTGGTGCCGCCAAAACCAAAGGAATTGGACAACGCCACGTCGATCTGGCGGGAGCGAGGCTTGTTCGGCACCAGGTCGATCGCGGTTTCGCGCTCGGGGTTGTCGAGGTTGATGGTCGCCGGCGCGACATTGTCCCGGATAGCCAGGATCGAAAAGATCGCTTCGGCGGCACCCGCCGCTCCCAGCAGATGGCCGATCGACGACTTGGTCGACGACATCGAAATCTTCGACGCGGCATTGCCGACAAGCCGCTCGACGGCGCCGAGTTCGATCGTGTCGGCCATGGTCGAGGTGCCGTGCGCGTTGATGTAGTCGATATCCGCGGGCGTAAGCTTAGCCCGGTTCAACGCCGCGGTCATGCAACGGAAAGCCCCGTCGCCATCCTCCGCAGGTGCGGTGATGTGATAGGCATCGCCGGTGAGGCCGTAGCCGGTCACCTCGGCATAAATCTTGGCGCCGCGCGCCTTGGCGTGCTCGAGTTCTTCCAGCACCACAACACCGGCGCCCTCGCCCATGACGAAGCCGTCGCGGTCGCGGTCATAGGGACGCGACGCCGTCTGCGGCGCGTCATTGCGGTCGGTCGACAGAGCCCGGCAAGCGGCAAAGCCAGCGATCGACAGCCGCGTCACCGGCGCTTCGGCGCCACCGGCGACCATGACGTCGGCATCGCCCCACATGATCAGCCGGGCCGCATCGCCAATGGCGTGCGCGCCGGTCGAACAGGCCGTGACGACGGCATGGTTCGGGCCTTTCAGCCCGTGCCGGATCGAAACCTGGCCGGAGACGAGATTGATGATCTGGCCCGGAATGAAGAAGGGGCTGATGCGGCGCGGACCGCGCTCCTTGAGGATCATCGCGTTCTCGGCGATGCCCTCGATGCCGCCAATACCCGAACCGATGAGCACGCCGGTGGCGCATTGCTCTTCGTGGGTCTTGGGCTCCCAGCCGGAATCCTTCAGCGCCTCATCGGCGGCGGCAATCCCGTACAGGATGAAGTCGCCGATCTTGCGCAATTCCTTCGGCTCGAGCACGGCCTCGGGATTGAAGGTGGCATTGCTGCCGTCACCACGCGGGACGACGTGTGCGATCTTGCAGGCAAGATCCTCCACCTCGAACTCGGTGATGCGTTTGGCGGCGCTGCGGCCGGTCAGAAGTTCCTTCCAGCTGTGCTCAAAGCCCATGCCGAACGGCGACAACAACCCAAGGCCCGTGACGACGACACGCCTCATCGCAGGTCCTCCCCGGTGATGACTGCTGAAAGCGTCAGGCCGAAGCCTTGTCGATGTACTTGACCGCGTCGCCGACGGTCAGGATGGTCTCGGCCGCGTCGTCGGGAATCTCGACGCCGAATTCTTCTTCGAACGCCATGACGAGTTCGACCGTGTCGAGGCTGTCGGCGCCCAGATCATCGATGAAGCTCGCCTGCTCCGTCACTTTGTCGGCATCGACGCCAAGGTGCTCGATGACGATCTTCTTGACGCGCTCTGCGGTGTCACTCATTTGGGGCATCCTCGTCTTTTGTTTGTCTGTCTTCGTTAGCGGGCAGAATGCCGCTAATCAAGCTGAAAGATGGTCCTGCCGGAAACGCAACGGCTACAGACCGGTTTTTGCCCGAACCGCCGGGTTGCGGGCCGCATTACACGAAAAATGGCGGAGGTCCAAGGCGAAATGGTCTCTTTTCACAGCCCCGCTGTATCCGTCAAATCATGGCCATGCCGCCGTTGACATGGATGGTCTGGCCGGTGACGTAGGCGGCCTCGTTGGAGGCGAGGTAGGCAACGGCGGACGCCACTTCAACGCTCGTGCCCATGCGGCGCGTCGGAATCGCCGCCATGATCGCCTCTTTCTGCTTGTCGTTGAGCTTGTCGGTCATCGCCGATTCGATGAAGCCCGGGGCGACGCAGTTGACGGTGATGTTGCGGGTGGCGATTTCCTGGGCCAGGGATTTGGAGAAGCCGATCATGCCGGCCTTGGAGGCGCAGTAATTGGTCTGGCCGGGATTGCCGGTTACGCCGACCACCGAGGTGATATTGATGATGCGGCCATGGCGGCGGCGCATCATCGGATGGGTGAGTTCGCGGGTCAGCCTGAACACAGCAGTCAGGTTGACCTCCATCACCGTATCCCAGTCGGCGTCCGACATGCGCACGAACAGCCCGTCCTTGGTGATGCCGGCATTGTTGACCAGGATATCGACACCTTCGAGCTCGGCCTCCGCCTTCTGGCCAAGCGCCTTGACCTCATCGCGGTTCGACAGGTTGGCCGGGAACAGTTTGACCCGATCGCCGAGTTCGCCTGCCAAAGTCTCCAGTTTCTCGATGCGTGTGCCATGCAGCCCAACGATGGCGCCTTGCGCATGCAGCACGCGGGCAATCGCCTCGCCGATGCCTCCCGATGCGCCGGTGACGAGCGCCTTGCGGCCGGTCAGTTCGAACATTTTCGTCTCCTGATCTGAGGGAAACACCCTTCACACGGGTGGGGTCAAATCGCCAGTGGATTATGCAAGTGCGGCCAGCGCCGCCTCGACATCGGCCGATGTGCCGACCGACGCGGTAGCGATGTCGCGGTTGATACGCCGTGCCAGGCCCGACAGCACCTTGCCGGCGCCGATCTCGTAAAGCGTTGCAACGCCATTGGCGCCGAACCATTCCACAGTTTCACGCCAGCGCACGCGGCCGGTTATCTGCTCGACCAAGCGCCGCGCAATCTCGTCGGGGTCGCTGGTCGGGGTCACGGTGACGTTGGATAGCACGGGCACCGCCGGCGCATGCTTCGCCACACCGGCGAGCGCCTCGCGCATGACGTTCGCCGCCGGCGCCATCAGCGCCGAATGGAAGGGCGCCGAGACCTGCAGCATCAGCGCCCGCTTGGCGCCCTTTTCGGTGCACAGTTTCGCCGCAAGTTCGACCGCGGCCTTGGCGCCGGAGATGACCAGCTGGCCGCCGCCATTGTCGTTGGCGATCTGGCAGACCTTGCCGGACCCGTGCGCGGCCTCAGCGCAAGCGGCTTCTACGTCTGCCTGCTCCAGTCCGATGATCGCAGCCATGGCGCCCTCGCCCGCCGGCACCGCCGCCTGCATGGCGTTGCCACGAATACGCAGCAGCCGGGCGGCATCGGCAACGGAAACAAACCCAGCAGCGGCCAGGGCCGAATATTCGCCCAACGAATGGCCGGCGACATAGGCGACCTTGTCCTTCAGCGAGAAACCGCGCGCTTCCAGCGCCCTGATCGCCGCCAGCGACACCGCCATCAGCGCCGGCTGCGCGTTGGCCGTCAGCGTCAACGTCTCTTCCGGGCCTTCCCAGATCAGTTTCGACAGGTTTTCACCCAGCGCATCGTCGACTTCCTGGAAGATGCTGCGTGCCTCGGGAAAGGTGTCGGCGAGATCCTTGCCCATGCCGACAGCCTGGCTGCCTTGTCCCGGAAAGGTGAATGCGACGGCCATGCGAGGGCTCCCGAAGACTGGTTTTACTTGCCTGATAACACGAATTTTCCCTGCCTGTGGCGCAAGGCAGGCCGCCAAGTCAAGCCCGGTTCAACCCGGTGCCAGCTTCGAGCCGTGCGCCGAGTGCCTGTTCCAAAAGGCTTTTTGGCGATCACTCCTGATGAAAACCGCTCACGAATCGTTTGCTGGCTCTTCTTATTTCCGCCAGAGGCGCTAGCTTTGCGTGACAATTATATGACAATCGCATGACTTGGGTTGTCGCCGGGTGGGAAGTTAAAGTGGCAAAGAGTTCGAAACGCGCCAGCAAAGCTGCGCCGCAATTCCTGGAAGACGATCCGTCCACCGGCTATCTGCCGGGCCGGAGATGGCCGGTCGTCCGCTATGGGCTGATCAGCCTGGCGATCTCGGCCATCCTGGTGTTTGCCATCGAATTGATCGTGCGCGGTGACGTTGCCGGTACCGTTTCCTTCTTCCTGCAGCCGCTCAAGCCGGGCTGGACGACCATCGTCGTCTTTGCGCTTATCCTCATCGGTCTCGATGCCGTGCTCGGACGCAGCCATCAAAGCCTGATGATCGTCGCACCCTTGACCTTGTCACTGGCTTTTGTCGGCCACCAGAAATCGCATTATCTCGGCGATCCGCTCTACCCGACGGATTTCCTCTACTCCCGCCAGATCGTCGCCCTGCTGCCGCTGCTGGTGCGTGACCGGCCGATGACCGCGCTCGCGATGGTCATCGGCATCGTCGCCGGCCTGTCGCTGCTCGTCTATGGCTGGCGGCTGTGGCGCCGCAGGGTTCCCGCACTCAGCCACAAGGGCCGCCTTGCCCGTCTGACGCTGGCGGTGCCGCTGCTCGCCTTCTTCGTCTCGATCATGGACTACGCCACCTTCTCCTGGACCAGGGACCGGCTGCAGATCATCCCGATCATGTGGGACCAGAAGGAAAACTACGCCTCCAACGGCTTTGCGCTCGCCTTCGCGCTCAACGTGCCGATGGCGCATGTCTCGGCACCGCCCGGCTACTCCGACAAGGCGATCGCGGCGATCGACCGGCCGCAGATTGCCGCTTCAGTGCCCGAAGAAAAGCCCGACATCATCGTCGTCATGAGCGAGTCCTTCTGGGATCCGACCAAGCTGCCCGGCGTCACCATCACGCCGGATCCCATTCCCACCGTGCGGGCGTTGCGTTCCGGTTCGATGTTCTCGCCTGAATTCGGTGGCATGACCGCAAACATCGAATTCGAGGCGCTGACCGGTTTTTCCAACGCCTTCCTGCCCGCCGGCAGCATTCCCTACCAGCAATATGTGCGTACGCCGACGCCTTCGATGGCGACCTTCCTGAAGAGCGAGGGTTATCAGGCGCGCGCCATCCATCCAGGCACCAACTGGTTCTGGAACCGCGGCGCGGTCTATGCCGATTTTGGTTTCAACGATTTCAAGTCGGAAGAGACGCTGCCGCCGATGGAAAAGCGCGGACCGCTGGCGTCGGACGCGGCGATGACGGACGAGATCATCCGTGAAGCCGACGCCAGCGACGACCCGGTGTTCTTCTTCGCGGTCAGCCTGCAGAACCATGGCCCCTATGAACCGAACCGCTATTACAATCCGACCCACGCGGTGCAGGCGCCGATCAGCCAGTGGGCGCGCGATTCGCTGCTGAGCTATGCGGAGGGTTCGGCCGACGCTGACCGCGGCCTTGAACGGCTGATCGAGTGGGCCAAGAAGCGCTCCCGCCCCACCGTCATCGCCTTTTTCGGCGACCACCTGCCGCCGCTGGGGCCGGTCTATGTCGAAACCGGCTTCCTGAAGGACAATGTCGCGCCACGTAAGGAAGCAACACCGCAAGACGCATTGGAGCATCATCAGACGCCACTGATCATCTGGTCGAACCGCTCCGGTTCGGTCGAGAACCTTGGCGCGGTGAGCCCGGCCTTCCTGCCCTATCATATCCTCACCACCGCAGGGATTACCCATCCCTATTACACAGGTTTTCTGGGTGAGATGCGTCAACACTACCGCGTCGTCGACCGCAACCTGCTGCTGACGCCGGCCGACGAGGCCACGCCCGACTGGTCACGTCAGAAGGAGATCGACCCGGCGATCCGCGATTTCCGGCTCATCCAGTACGACATGATGTTCGGCAAACGCCAAGCCGCGCCCGACTTCTTCCCCGAGACGGTCGACAAGGTTGTCGCCCATACGAGTTGAGCCGGCCGCGCGTCGCGATCACACCGCCATTGCGGTCATTTCGCGCCGCCGGCATTCTTCGATGCCTCGCGCTTTTCGGCCACGAAATCGGCGAACGCGAGCAGCAGGCTTGCAAAAAATCGTCCTCGAACCTGATACCAGGCGTCAAGTCACGCTTGAAGGTCATCGGTTGACCCGTCGCGGACCTTTCCGTTCCCCTTCCCACAAGCCCTGAAGTTTCGTGTCCGCCGGTTCCCAACCCGGCGCCTCTCACGATTTCCAACTGAGCACCAATGAGGCAGGGCGAGGACATCCACCCCCAGTCGCCTGCTTGTACGAATTGTTCAGATACAGATAGTAACTACAACTTATGCGTTCGTACTTCCCAGTCTCGCTCGTCTTCTTTGCCGTGACCCTGGCCGTTTTCGTGCTTCAGGCTATTCCGGTCACCGGCATCTTCCTCATGTTCGCACTGGCGATGTTCTGGTCGGTATTCCTGGTCAACGCTGGAATGATCGGGATTGCAGCCGAGGTCGCGTTCGGCAGAGTGCCGCGGGGGTGGTTGCTGTTGCCGCTGGCATTCTACGGCGGCTATTTTGCATCGGCCGCCCATGATCACATGGTGCTGCATTCGCTTTCGGCCGCGTATGATGCCGCCAACGCGCGCGCTGCTATTCCATTCGATGCCAACCGCCAGTCGCTGGTTTTCACCAATGATGGAGATTCAGGTGGCTGGCTCACGCAAAACTATGCCCTGCCCATGGCATTTTCCGCCAACTCCAACTTTCCTGAAGGATATCTGTCCGATCGGATAGCGGAGGCCGCCGTCTGCACCAAGGTCAGAGAAACACCCGCGCTGCGCGCCGGCTTCGTGCATGCGTTCGGATTTCACGATGGAGACACTGTCGGCGAGCAGCGAATTGAGAACCGCTTCTGCGCGCTGTCAATGCCCGAACGGCCGGAGCTTCCTCAGGTCGAAGTGACGCGGCGGGAGGAGAAGGTTTCTCTATCAAGATTGCCAGCAACCCGTGTCACGACGACCATCCGGATGCCGGATGGACAGCGTTTCCAGCTTCTTGGAGGAGTGGCGGGGCCTCTGAGCTGGATACCCCTGCCGATAATAGGCTGCGGGGTGAACTTTTCAGGTGCAAGGTGGGATTGTGCGGCCCGGTTCTGGCGCCAGGACCTTACGCCCCTCGTTTCGGGCAATACGCGATACCGCCGGGATACAATGGTGCTTGCCCGGGCTTTGGGTTTGAAGCCAGCCACTATTGAAGAGCGCAAAGGCGGCGACCCTGCGGTCGTGCTGGCGAAGATGGCGACGGTCGAGGACGAGACGCTGACACGCCAACTGGCGAACATCGATGCCATGATCGATAATCCCGTTGCCAAGGGCCTCGATTGGCAGGTTGACGCGGTGACCACCCATCCTGGGGCCTTGGCCACTCGCGCCGATGCAATCATGCCCGGGCTGGAACGTGCGGCGGCGTTCATCGGCAAGGACCAGTACCGGGCGCGTGAAAGCGGCCTGATACTTGCCCGGCTGCTTGCCGCCATGCCTCACGAGAGGTTCGTCGGATTTGGCCCTCGCCTCCTTGCCCTCTACTCGAGGGCTGATGACAAACATTGGCTGTGGGAGGCAGGGGCTCTGCTCAGGCGACTGGGCGACCTCGGCACTGAAGCGCTACCCTATCTTGTCAATGCTCGAGCGTTGGCCCCGTCAGTTGACCAGGCCGGAATCGAGGGGCTTTGCCGCGTCGGTTCGGCTGGCCGCTCCGTTGCCGAACCAGTGCTCATTTCAATGTGGAACGGATCGCGTGACGGAATCGGCTGGAATACCCGCGTAGCCATGTTCGTTGCCATGCTTCGGATAGGGATTTCACCGCCGTTGTTGACTCAGGACAAGCCCAGCGATCTCGCCAGGCTGCAAGCTGAATGGGCCGACATCTCACCCCAGTCCCCGTCGAGGGTCTGCGCAATCGCCGCCGAACGACAGGCACGACGCGAAGAGAAGGCTGGTGGTCAGCGCCGGGCAAACCTCGACTGAACGTTCTGCGTGCTATACCAGCGTCCGGCGCGACCTGCAGGAAGCGGTCGACCGTTGGCGGACGTTGGCGTTTTTTCCACTCCTGCGACACCGTGGAAACGTGCCATAGCCCGGCCGCTCTTGCCTTCCCTATGGATTGCTGTATAGACGCCCGCAATCTGCCGGTCCCAGCTGGGGGCTGAACGGAGGGCCGGAGGTTTTATCAAAAGCCTTCGCGTGAAGCCGCAAGTGCTTCCGCCTCCCGTGTCTCCGCTCTCGACCGTCTCGTCATGCTCCTTTCTTCCCCGCCCCTTTAACCGGGACCAGCGGGTAGAGAAGTTGCAGAGGCTTTTGCCGCCGGGAACCGGGAGAGAAACGAAGAAAGGCACGAAGACATAATGGCTCTTTACGAACATGTGTTTCTTGCCCGGCAGGACCTCTCGCAGCAGCAGGTCGATGCGCTTGTCGAACAGTACAAGGGCGTCATCTCAGCGAATGGCGGGTCCGTCGGCCGGGTCGAGAACTGGGGACTGAAGTCCCTCACCTACCGGGTCAACAAGAACCGGAAGGCATACTACACGCTCATGGACCTCAACTGCCCGCCGGCAGCGCTCAACGAGATGGAGCGCCAGATGGGTCTGTCCGAGGACGTCCTGCGTTTCCTGACCATCAAGGTCGAGGCGCATGAGGAAGGTCCGTCGGCCATGATGCAGAAGCGCGAAGAGCGCTCCGAGCGCGGCAGCTTCGGTGACCGCGACCGTGGCGATCGTGGCCCGCGTTCGTTCGGCGACCGTGATCGCGGCGACCGTGGCGATCGTCCGCCGCGTTCGTTCGGCGACGCCGGTGGCGATCGTGGTCCGCGCCGTCCGCGCGAAGGCTTTGAAGGGGGTGCAGAATAATGGTCGACATCAACCAGATCCCGACCCGGCGCCCGTTCCATCGTCGCCGCAAGACCTGCCCGTTCTCCGGCGCCAACGCACCCAAGATCGACTACAAGGACGTGCGTCTGCTGCAGCGCTACATTTCCGAGCGCGGCAAGATCGTGCCGTCGCGCATCACCGCCGTCAGCCAGAAGAAGCAGCGTGAACTCGCCAAGGCGATCAAGCGCGCCCGCTTCCTCGGCCTGCTGCCCTACGTGGTCCGCTAATTGTCTCGAACGGGCGGTTCGCCGCCCGTTCCTTCCACCGGCCATGACGGGCATGACCGGTTCAGCCATCAAATCCCGAGTTGAGGTCAAAACCTCTAACTGCCGCGACAGGCAGGACAGCGACACCGGCGGCAACGCCCCTTTTGCTTCCTGACCTGTTCCAGAGAATACGGCGCCGGCCTTCATGGACGGACGCCCAACCAAAAGGAACAAAACCATGGAAGTCATTCTTCTCGAACGCGTTTCCCGCCTCGGCCAGATGGGCGATACCGTCAAGGTCAAGGACGGCTTTGCCCGCAATTTCCTGCTGCCGCAGGGCAAGGCACTGCGCGCCAACGAAGCCAACAAGAAGAAGTTCGAAGGCCAGCGCGCCCAGCTCGAAGCCCGCAATCTCGAGCGCAAGTCGGAAGCCAGCCAGGTCGCCGAAAAGCTCGACGGCAAGAGCTTCATCGCGGTGCGCTCCGCCGGTGAAACCGGCCAGCTCTACGGCTCGGTGTCGACGCGCGACATCGCCGAATTGCTGACCGCGGAAGGTTTTTCGGTCAACCGCAACCAGATCCTGCTCAACCAGCCGATCAAGACCATCGGTCTCACCAATGTGGCGATCGCGCTGCATCCGGAAGTCGAAGTCACCGTCACGCTCAACATCGCCCGCACGGCTGACGAAGCCGAGCGCCAGGCCAAGGGCGAGACGCTGACCACCGCCGAAGCCATCTATGGCGACGACATCAACGACAATGCGCGGCCGGAAAACTTCTTCGATCCGAACGCCGAGTTCGACGGCGGCGAAGACAACGCCTGATCGCATAAGACAAGCGAGGGAGCGGCGCTCCGATCACTTTGTCGTAATCCAGCCGTTCTGGACCAATGCCCGGGCCTCTCGCCCGGGCATTTTTGTGCCAAAAGGAACTTTTCGAACCCCCATATATTGTTGCAGAATTAAGGCAGCCAGTCTGACCGTGAGGGGACATTTGGTTATGAACATTCTGCTGAAGCGCGTTCTCGACCGCCTGGTGCGCACGGGCAATCTCAAGGTAACCGGGCCAAAAGGCACGACATTCGTCTTCGGCGACGGCAGCGGCGAGCCAGTGCACATGCACATCAAGACCCGACATGCCGAACGCGCCATCACCTTCGATCCGATGCTGGCGGTGCCAGAATCCTACATGGACGGCGAACTCGACATTCTCGAAGGCGGCGTGCTCGGACTGATGCGCATCGCCTTCCAGAACATGGGCAGCGGCGGCATCGATGCGACCTGGTCGAAAGCCATCGAAGGCCTGCGCCACGCCTTCCGCCGCCTTCAGCAAATCAACACAACCTCGCGCTCGCGCCGCAACGTGCAGCGCCACTACGATCTGTCTGGTGATCTCTACCGGCTCTTCCTCGATGAGGACATGCAGTATTCCTGCGCCTATTTCGAGCAGCCGGACATGACGCTGGACGAGGCACAGGCCGCCAAGAAACGCCATATCGCCGCCAAGCTCAGGCTGAAGGCCGGCCAGACCGTGCTCGACATCGGCTCTGGCTGGGGCGGGCTCGGCCTCTATTTGGCCAAGGCGTTCGACGTCGATGTGCAGGGCGTGACGCTGTCCACCGAACAGCATGGCGTCGCCACCGACCGGGCGCATGCGCAAGGCCTGGAAAACCATGTCCATTTCGAGCTGAAGGATTATCGGGAACTCAACGAACGCTTCGACCGCATCGTTTCGGTCGGTATGTTCGAACATGTCGGCGTGAACCACTTCCGCACCTTCTTCGACAAGGCGGCGACATTGCTGAAGCCCGATGGCGTCATGCTGCTGCACACGATCGGCCGCTCTGGCGTGCCGTGGGCGACCAGCGCCTTCATCCGCAAGTACATTTTCCCGGGCGGCTACATCCCGGCAATGTCCGAGGTGCTGCCGGCGGTCGAGAAGTCCGGCCTCGTGGTCACCGACGTCGAGATCCTGCGGCTCCACTATGCCGACACGCTGAAGCACTGGGGCCAGCGCTTCGCCGCCAACCGCGACAAGGCCAAGGCCATCTACGACGAACGCTTCTGCCGGATGTGGGAATTCTATCTGGCCGCTTCGGAAGCCGCTTTCCGCTGGCAGGATCTGGTCATCTTCCAGTTCCAGATCGCCAAGAAGAACGACACGCTGCCGATGACCCGCGACTATATGGCCAAATGCGAAAAGGCGCTGGAGATGCGCGACATGGGCCGCCGCGAAGCGGCTCCCGTCGAGAAGCCCGCCAAGCCAGCCCGCCGCCGCAAGGTGGCGGAATAGAGCCGAGCGTTCGCAGGCTTTCGCCATTCGCGCTTGCCATTCCCAGCCCCTGCCCTGAAAAAGGCCTTGTGATCGTCGCGAGGCCTTTTTCATGACCTATCTCCTCTATGCCGCTGCGGCGCTCGCCGAGATCGCCGGCTGTTTTTCGGTATGGGCCTGGTGGCGGCTGGAAAGATCGCCCTTGTGGCTGGCGCCAGGCTTCGTTTCGCTGCTTTTGTTCGCTTGGCTTCTGGCGCTGGTCGACACCAATGCGGCGGGCCGCGCCTATGCCGCTTATGGCGGCATCTACATCGTCGCGTCGCTGGCCTGGCTGTGGCTGGTGGAAGGCGTGCGGCCCGACCGCTGGGATTTTGCCGGTGCTGCGCTCTGCATAGCCGGCGCTTCGGTCATCCTGCTCGCACCGCGAGGAGCATAGCGTGGAACTGCCAGCCCCTCTTCGACAAGCTGTCGATCGCATCCTGGAAAAAGTCCCGCTGCTCGAGCTAAAGCAAGCGGCGAAAACACTGTCGGACCGCTACCGCGCCGAACTGCGCGACGGCCGCCTGCACATGGCGCAGGACATGGCGGTCAGGGCCTATCTGGCGACGCGGCTGCCGGCGACCTATGCCGCGGTCCGCGCCAGCCTCGATGCGCTCAACGAGGCGCGGCCGGATTTCACGCCGAAAACCCTGCTCGATGTCGGCGCCGGTCCTGGTACGGTGCTTTGGGCCACCAGCGCGCTCTGGCCCGATCTCGAACAGGCCGTTCTGCTGGAAGCAAGTGCCGCGGTGCGCAAGGTCGGCGAGACGCTCGCCGCCGATGCCATCACGGCCCGCACTGTCTGGCAGGCCGGCGACGTCACTATCGATCTTGCCGACCTTCAGCCGGCGGACCTCGTCACCTGCGCCTATGTGCTGGACGAGATCGTGCCGGCATCGCAGCCCAAGATGGTCGACCGGCTATGGCAGTTGACGACAGATACGCTGCTGATCGTCGAACCGGGTACGCCGGCCGGCTGGCAGCGCATCATGGCGGTGCGCCGGCAACTCGTCGAGGCCGGTGCGCATCTGCTGGCGCCCTGCCCGCACGCAGCGCCTTGCCCGCTCGCCCCGCCCGACTGGTGCCACTTCTCCCGCCGCGTCGCCCGCTCGCGCCTGCACCGGCTGGCCAAGGACGCGGACGTGCCGTGGGAAGATGAGAAATTCATCTATGTCGCCGCGTCGCGCCGGCCGGCCGCTTCGCACGCCGCGCGGGTCATCGCACCGCCGAAATCCGGTTCCGGCAAGGTTCTGCTCAAGCTTTGCGAACCGGACGGCGGCGCCGGCGAGCAACTGTTCACCAAACGCGACGGTGACCTGTTCAAGGCGGCGCGGCGCCTGGCCTGGGGCGATACGCTGGACGGGAGAAGCACGTGACCGTCAAAATTGTTCTTGCTCTGTTCCAGCGACTCGGATAGGGATCCGACCTCTCCGAGTCAACCGGAATCGGGACACAGGAAGACTGTCCTGTGGACGGTTTGTCGTTCCTGTGAACAACGGGAATCAAGGCCGTTTGGGCGTGCGGTGATGCAGAAAGGTCAGCACGGTTTCGTCTCGTTCTGATATCGAAAGGCCGGGATCTAAATCGGGGACATCATGGCAGAGGCAGCGCGGAAATTCGGCGTGGCGGAGCAACCGCTCTATCGCGAGGCACCGAACAATATCGAGGCCGAGCAGGCGCTGCTCGGGGCGATCCTCGTCAACAACGATGCCTTCTACCGTGTCTCCGACTTCCTGAAGCCAGGCCATTTCTACGAGCCCCTGCACCGCAGGATCTTCGAGATCGCGGCCGAGCTCATCCGCATGGGCAAGGTGGCGACGCCGATCACCTTGAAGACCTTCCTGCCGGCCGACGAAAAGGTCGGCGACATGACGGTGGCGCAATATATCGTGCGGCTGGCGGTCGAAGCCGTCACCGTCGTCAACGCCACCGACTATGGCCGCGCCATCTATGATTTGGCGACACGCCGCGCGCTGATCACCGTCGGCGAGGACATGGTCAACATCGCCTATGACGCGCCTGTCGACATGTCGCCGTCCGAGCAGATCGAGGACGCCGAGCGCCGCCTGTTCGAACTGGCCGAAACCGGCCGCTACGATGGCGGCTTCGAGAGCTTCACCGACGCGGTCAAGACCGCGGTCGACATGGCCAACGCCGCCTATATGCGCGACGGCCATTTGTCGGGCCTTGCCACCGGCATGCGCGATCTCGACCGCCGCATGGGTGGCCTGCAATCGTCCGATTTGATCGTGCTTGCCGGTCGCCCTGGCATGGGCAAGACGTCGCTCGCCACCAACATCGCCTTCAACGTCGCGGAGGCCTATGTGCCGGCGCAGCAGGCCGATGGCTCTTTCAAGGCCGCCAATGGCGGCGTGGTCGGCTTCTTCTCGCTCGAAATGTCGTCCGAACAGTTGGCCACCCGTATCATTTCCGAGCAGACGGAAATCTCGTCCTCAAAAATCCGCCGCGGCGAAATCACCGAAATGGACTTCGAAAAGCTGGTCGCCTGTTCGCAGACCATGCAGAAGATCCCACTGTTCATCGACCAGACCGGTGGTATTTCCATCGCCCAGCTGTCCGCCCGCGCGCGTCGCCTGAAGCGCCAGCGCGGCCTCGACCTGATCGTCATCGACTATATCCAGCTGATGCAGGGTTCATCCGCCAGGGCCTCGCAGAACCGCGTGCAGGAAATCACCGAGATCACCACGGGCCTGAAGGCGCTGGCCAAGGAGCTGGCGGTGCCGATCATCGCGCTGTCGCAGCTGTCACGTCAGGTCGAAAGTCGTGACGACAAGCGCCCGCAGCTCTCGGACTTGCGTGAATCCGGTTCGATCGAACAGGACGCCGACGTCGTGATGTTCGTCTACCGCGAGGAGTATTACCTCAAGAACCGCGAGCCCAAGCTTGGCACTGAGGAATACGTCAAGTGGGAAAACGAGATGAACGAGATGCGCGGCAAGGCCGAGGTGATCGTCGCCAAGCAGCGCCATGGCCCGACGGGCTCGGTGACGCTGGCCTTCCACGGCGAATTCACCCGCTTCTCCGATCTGGCTGAGGAGCACCATATTGCGGAGAGGTTTGAGTGACCTTTTGAGACAGGCCTCGACCCTTCTAGCACCCTTGTGCGCGTATCTGACGGCAGACCACGCCTGATGGCTAAATCGCGCGTCCAGTTCATCTGCCAGAATTGCGGATCGGTGCATCAGCGCTGGGCCGGCAAATGTGATGCCTGCGGCGAGTGGAACACGCTGGTCGAGGAAGGCACGTCCGGCGGCATCGGCTCGGGGCCGGCCAACACACGCAACGCCCGCAAGGGCCGCGCGGTGGTGCTGACCACGCTTTCGGGCGACATCGAGGACGCGCCGCGCATCATCTCGGGCATCGGCGAGCTTGACCGCGCCACCGGCGGCGGTTTCGTGCGCGGCTCGGCACTTCTGGTCGGCGGCGATCCCGGCATTGGCAAGTCGACGCTGCTCACCCAGGCTGCCGCTGCGCTGGCGTCGCGAGGCCACCGCATAGTCTATGTCTCGGGCGAAGAAGCCGTCGCGCAGATCAGGCTGAGGGCGCAGCGGCTCGGCGTCGCCGACACACCGGTGGAACTGGCCGCCGAGACCAATGTAGAAGACATTCTTGCCACGATCGCCGACGGCAAGCGGCCGGATCTGGTCATTCTCGATTCCATCCAGACGCTGTGGACCGACCTCGCCGATTCGGCGCCAGGCACCGTTACCCAGGTGCGCGCCGCCGCCCAGGCGATGATCCGCTATGCGAAATCCACCGGGGCAGCGATCGTGCTGGTCGGCCATGTCACCAAGGAAGGCCAGATCGCCGGACCGCGGGTCGTCGAGCATATGGTCGATGCCGTGCTCTACTTCGAGGGCGAAGGTGGCCATCACTACCGCATCCTGCGCACAGTGAAAAACCGCTTTGGGCCGACCGACGAGATCGGCGTCTTCGAAATGTCGGACAAGGGCTTGCGCGAGGTCGCCAATCCATCCGAGCTGTTCCTTGGCGAGCGGCATGCGAAATCGCCAGGTGCTGCGGTTTTCGCCGGCATGGAAGGCACAAGGCCGGTTCTGGTCGAGATCCAGGCGCTGGTGGCGCAATCTTCGCTCGGCACGCCACGACGCGCCGTCGTCGGTTGGGACGGAGCCCGCCTGTCGATGATCCTGGCGGTTCTCGAAGCCCATTGCGGCGTTCGTTTCGGCCAGCATGACGTCTATCTCAACGTTGCCGGCGGCTACCGCATCAGCGAGCCGGCGGCCGATCTCGCGGTCGCCGCCGCACTGGTTTCCTCGCTCACCGGTCTTGCCCTTCCCGCCGATTGCGTCTATTTCGGCGAAATCAGCCTTTCGGGCGCGGTGAGGCCGGTTGCGCATGCGCAGCAGCGCCTCAAGGAAGCCGAAAAGCTGGGTTTTGGTAGCGCGGTTCTGCCCTTGGGCAGCGAGGAACTTGCCGGAGGGATCGGGGCCGGCGCTTTCCAGCCCACCGAGCTTGCCGACCTCGTGGCGCGCATAGCCGGCTCACGGCGCAGCCGTGTCGACGATGAAGAGTGACGCGGCTCTCGAGCCGTGAAAAAGAGATCGGAGTGGGGCGAAAGACATGCCGATTACGCTGCTTGACGGAATCTTGGTCGGCTTCACCCTGGTCTCGGCGATGCTCGCCATGGTTCGCGGCTTCTCGCGCGAAATCCTGTCGGTCGTGTCGTGGGCGGCGGCAGCGGCGGCGGCTTTCTTCTTCTACAAGCCGGTCCTGCCCTACCTGAAGCCCTATATCGAGAATGAGAAGATCGCCATGGCGGCTTCCGCCGGCGTCGTCTTCATCATCGCGCTGATCGTCGTCTCGGTGATCACCATGAAGCTCGCCGACTGGATCATCGATTCGCGGATCGGCGCGCTCGATCGCACGCTCGGTTTCCTCTACGGCGCCGCGCGCGGCATCCTGGTCGTCGCTGTCGCGCTGCTGTTCTTCAACTGGCTGGCAGGCGCCAAGGCTCCGGCCTGGGTGATGGAGGCCAAGTCGCGGCCGCTGCTGGAACAGATCGGCGCCAAGCTCGAAAGCCTGCTGCCCGAGGATCCGGAAAACGCCATCCTGAAGAAGCTCAATCCAAATCAGCCGGCTGCCGAGACACCGGCAGCGCCTGACGCACCGGCGGCGGATGCCCCTACCGGCGGCGATGACGCCAACGCACCGGCTCCCGACGACAATGACGCTGGCCCTGCGGACAACACCACCAAGCCGGCGCCGGCAGCGCCGGCAAACTGACACCTGAAATGGGCGTCGGAGCGGACGATGGTGTGAACGACTGCACGGCGCGCGTTGCTTTCGACGCGAACCCGCACTATATGGCGATTTTAGCGGAGCTTAAGATGGCAGACGCAGACGACGTGCTTTCCGCAGAGGCCGACGACCATTTCCACGACGAATGCGGCGTGTTCGGCATTTTCGGCCGACAGGACGCGGCGGCAATCGTCACACTCGGCCTGCATGCGCTGCAGCATCGCGGCCAGGAAGCAGCGGGCATCGTTTCCTACGACGGCACCCAGTTCCATGTCGAACGTCATGTCGGCCTGATCGGCGACACCTTCACCAAGCAGCGCGTCATCGACAGCCTGCAAGGCAACCGCGCCATCGGCCATACGCGCTACGCCACGACCGGCGGCGCCGGCATGCGCAACATCCAGCCGTTCTTCGCCGAGCTTGCCGATGGCGGCTTTGCCGTTGCCCACAATGGCAATCTGACCAACGCCATGACGGTGCAGCGCGCGCTGCAGAAGCAGGGCGCGATCTTCTCCTCCACCTCCGACACCGAGACGCTCCTGCACCTTGTCGCGACCAGCAAGGAGCGCGACCTCAACTCGCGCTTCATCGACGCGGTGCGGCAGGTCGAGGGCGCCTTCTCGCTGGTGGCGATGACGGCCAAGAAGATGATCGGCTGCCGCGATCCGCTCGGCATCCGCCCGCTGGTGCTGGGCGACCTGGACGGCGCCTGGATTCTCGCCTCCGAAACCTGCGCGCTCGACATAATCGGCGCGCGCTTCGTGCGCGACCTGAAACCCGGCGAGATGGTCGTCGTCACCTCCAAGGGCATTGAAAGCCTGTTCCCGTTCGAGCCGCAGAAGACCCGCTTCTGCATCTTCGAATACGTCTATTTCGCCCGGCCGGATTCCTCGGTCGAAGGCCGTAACGTCTACGAAGTGCGCAAGCGCATCGGCGCCGAACTGGCGCAGGAGAACCCGGTCGAGGCCGATATTGTGGTACCTGTGCCGGATTCGGGCACGCCGGCGGCGATCGGCTTCAGCCAGGCGGCAGGCATTCCCTTCGAGCTCGGCATCATCCGCAACCACTATGTCGGCCGCACCTTCATCCAGCCTGGCGATTCGATCCGCCATATGGGCGTCAAGCTGAAGCACAACGCCAACCGCCGCATGATCGAGGGCAAGCGCGTGGTTCTGGTCGACGACAGTATCGTGCGCGGCACCACCAGCCAGAAAATCGTGCAGATGGTGCGCGACGCCGGCGCCAGGGAAGTGCATATGCGGATCGCGTCGCCGCCGACCAGCGCCTCCTGCTTTTATGGCGTCGACACACCGGAGAAGTCGAAGCTTCTCGCGTCACGCATGTCGGTCGAAGAGATGGCCGAATTCATCCGTGTCGATTCGCTCGGTTTCCTGTCGATCGACGGGCTCTACCGCGCCGTCGGCGAGGCCGGCCGCAATGACGAGCAGCCGCAGTTCTGCGACGCCTGCTTCACCGGCCAATACCCGACCCGCCTGCTCGACTTCGAAGGCCACGACAATGTGCGCACGCTGTCGCTGCTGGCGAACAACGGGGCGTAGGCTAGAGCAGTTCACCGTTTCACGGAAAACGGCGAACCGCTCTAACTCTTTGTTTTGACACAATTCCGGACGGAAAATCGCTTCACACTTTTCCTGGAATTGCTCTGGACCTTACGGAAATTCTCGCATGACCCTCGACCTTACCGGCCGCGTCGCGGTCGTCACCGGCGCCTCGCGCGGCATCGGCTATTTCATCGCCAAGGAATTGGCCGCAGCCGGCGCGCATGTCATCGCGGTTGCGCGCACGGTCGGTGGGCTGGAAGAACTCGACGACCAGATCAAGGCAGCCGGTGGCCAGGCGACGCTGGTGCCGCTCGATCTCGCTGACATGGCCGGCATCGACCGGCTGGGCGGCGCCATCCATGAGCGCTGGGGCAAGCTCGACATTCTCGTCGCCAATGCCGGCGTGCTCGGCGTCATCTCGCCGATCGGCCATGTCGAGGCAAAAACCTTCGAGAAGGTGATGACCATCAACGTCACCTCGACCTGGCGGCTGATCCGCTCGGTCGACCCGCTGCTCAGGCTTTCCGATGCCGGCCGCGCCATCATCCTGTCCTCCAACGCGGCGCATTCGGCACGGGCCTTCTGGGCGCCCTACGCGGCATCGAAGGCGGCGGTCGAAACCATGATGCGCTCGTGGGCACACGAGACGCAAAGCCTGCCGTTGCGCGTCAATGCCGCCGACCCCGGCGCCACCCGCACCGCCATGCGGGCCCAGGCCGTGCCCGGCGAGGATCCGGAGACGCTGCCGCACCCCTCAGAGATCGCCAAGCGTATCGTGCCGCTGGCGAGCCCCGAGCTGAAAGAGACTGGACTGATATTCCAGGCCAAGCACAATCGTTTTGTTGCCTACCAGCAACCGGAGTAGCTGCATCCTTTTGTCGGAAGAATTCGGTCACTCCCGACGTTCTTCGAATGTTTTGCGACAGACCGAGCCGATTTGGCCTCAAAATCTGGATGCAAAATCCGCTGGATCATCACGCGGCTGTGATCTGAGGGGGAAAGGCCGGGTCGCGGTCATGCTTTCGTCATTTCCAAGGAGTTGTTAGGATCGAAACGACTCCCACAACAACGAGCGCCCTGCTGGGCAGAACAAGGACATCCCCATGGCTACGACCGCAGCGTTGGTCTGGTATCTGGTAATCGCCGGCCCGCAGGGCGGCATGGTGGTACTGCCCAGCACCTTCGACAAGCGCGAGCAGTGCACCGCCGCCATCACCGAATATCAGAAGCAGCCGACACCCCCCGGCTGGTCTGTACAGTGCGTGCCGAGCGCCTCCCCCTTTACCGACGAGGGCGATGCCGAAGAGCCGGCGGCGCAGTAGGCATCCGTTACAGCAAGGCCCGCGGCCGCTGGCCGCGGGCCTTGTCGTTTCAGCTCCGGGCGCTCACCGTCAGCTCCGGCTTCTGGTTGATGGTCTGGAACACCACGCAATAGCGCTCGGTCAGCTTCAGCAGCGAATCTATCCGCTCCTGCGGTTCATCCGTGTTGAAGCTGAAATTGAGCCGGATGGCTCGAAAACCGACCGGCGCGTCCTTGGCAACACCGAGCGTGCCACGAAAATCAAGATCGCCTTCGGCCTCCACCGTGGCAGCGCCAAGTTTGAACTCGAGCGCCGTCGCCACCGCCTTCAGCGTCACCCCCGCACAGGCCACCAAGGCTTCCAGCAGCATGTCGCCGGAGCAGAGCTCGAGCCCAGAGCCGCCTGTTGCCGGATGCAGACCGGCGATGGCCAACGCCCTGCCGGTCTCCACCTTGCAGGCCACCGACTGGTCATCGATCGACCCCTTCGCTCTCAGTGTGATCAGCGCCTGCGAAGCATCGTCGCGGTAAGCCTGCTTCAGCGGCGCCTGCATGGCCTTCAGTTCGGTTGCATCCATGTCGCTGCCTCTTTCGCTTTTGTGGCCAGCCTTCGGCATGACTTTTCCAGATATAAGTGCCTATCGCCTCGCCGAAGCAAGACCGCCAGTTCCTGCCCCAACGCAAGCCCAGGGCTGGCGTAGCGCTGTGCCAACTTTCGACCGTATAGCTTGGCAAGAAGGCCTGACTTCCCGGCCATCGTGTTGATCCACGGCATCTCTGTCGCTTCCCGTAACACTGGTCCCGCGCCTATGGCCGACATCGCCATTCTCGAAACACGCGAAAGGGTTCTCGCTGGAATCCTGCTGACCGGTGCCGCCTATCTCTTGTTTTCGACGCAGGATGCCTCGATCAAGCTGCTGGTGACCGGCATGACGGTCTGGCAGATCATGTTCTTTCGCAGCATCACCATTCTGAGCGCCTGCGCGGCGATCGGCGGGCGAAAACTGTTTATCGACACGGTGCGCTCGCCGATCGTGCGGCCCATGCTGTTGCGCAGCGCTTTCACGCTTGCCGCATGGCTCTGCTACTACAACGCCGCGCGCAGCCTGCAGCTCGCCGAACTGACCACGGTCTATTACGCAGCGCCGATCATCGTCACCGTGCTTTCTGTGTTCCTGCTCGGCGAAAAGGTGCCCGTGCTGCGCTGGCTGGCGGTTTTGGTCGGTTTTGCCGGGGTCTTCATCGCCTGCGACCCGACCCATCTCGGCCTGTCCGTGCCGGTGCTGCTGGTGCTGGCGGCCGCCCTTTTGTGGGCCATCGCCATCGTGCTCCTGCGCAAGACCGCACTTGCCGAACGCTCGACGATCCAGCTGCTGCTCAACAATTTCTATTTCCTGGTGTTTTCGGCGGCACCGGCGCTGTTGTGGTGGCATACGCCTGATCTGACCCAGCTGCTGCTTCTCGGCAGCGTCGGCGCCCTTGGCGGCCTGGCGCAATATCTTCTCTTCGAAGGC
Source organism: Mesorhizobium sp. CNPSo 4671 (assembly GCF_057784245.1). Taxonomy (NCBI): domain Bacteria; kingdom Pseudomonadati; phylum Pseudomonadota; class Alphaproteobacteria; order Hyphomicrobiales; family Phyllobacteriaceae; genus Mesorhizobium; species Mesorhizobium sp. CNPSo 4671. The sequence continues at coordinate 176,874 of NZ_JBWLUW010000008.1, forward strand.
ATGAAGCGAACGCCGGCATCGATCCTCGCCCCGCTCGAATACAGTTCGCTGCTGTGGGCGTTCGCGCTCGGCTTTGCGATCTGGGGCGACGTGCCGCGCCGCGAAGTGTTTCTCGGTGCCGCCCTGATCATCGCCGCCGGGCTGCTGATCGTCGGCGGCGAGCATTTCCGCAAGCGGCTGTGATCGGGATGGCGCTCACTGCTGACACTACGATGTCAGGACCTGACGAGGTAGGCTGCGGGCATGACTGACGTCCCAGCCACCACAGCCGAAACCACCGAGCGCACGCTTGGCATCATCCTGGTGTCGTCATCGGCGGCCGTGTTCGGCCTGACCGGCGTGCTGACCAAGTCGATCCCGCCGATCCGCTGACGATTACCTGCTGGCGCGGCTTTGTCGGTTCAATCCTGATCAGCCTCTATGTGCTCTGGCGCCGCCGCCGGTCGGGCAACCGCGACGCGCTCCGCCTTGGCTGGCGCGGCTGGCTGCTGGCGGTGGAAGGCGCGCTGGCCAGCATCGCCTTCATCTCGGCGTTCAAATTCACCTACGTCGCCAATGTCGCGGTCATCTACGCAACGTCGCCCTTCATTGCCGCCGTGCTGGCCTGGGTGCTGGTGCGCGAGCCTTTCCGCCTGCAGACGATGCTCGCGGCCGCCGTATCGCTGTGCGGCGTGGCCATCATGGTCTGGTCGGGCTTCGGCACCGGCAATCTGTTCGGGGACGGGCTGGCGCTGCTGATGACGGCCGGCAGCGCGCTCTACATGATCATGGTGCGCGCTTTCCGCGACACGCCCGTGGTGTGGGCGGGCGCGGTTTCGGCCTTCCTGCTGTTCATTATCGGCTGGATCATCACCGATCCCTTGGCGGTTTCGGCAAGGGATGCTGTTCTGCTCGTCACCTTCGGCACATCCTTCGCATTGTCGTCGATCCTGTGGACGGAAGGCGCGCGGCTTATCCCGGCGCCCGAATCCGGCCTGCTCGGCTCGGCGGAGGTGCCGTTCGCGATCCTGTTTGCCTTCCTTTTCTTGGCCGAGATACCGCCTGTCGCCAGCATGGTCGGCGGCGTCATTGTCCTCGGCGCAGTGTTCGCCCATGCCGGCCGCGACTGGCTGGCGGCCCGCTCGCAGCAGGCAGCGTCAAATATTTCTTAAAAAAGTGACACAGTCACGGAACCATCATCCGAGTCAGACATTATTGGTGCGACGGGCCACCCCCCAAGTCCCCCCGAACCCCTCGGCCCGTCCTACTCCCAAGCCGACCGCAAGGTCGGCTTTTTCTTTGCCAGATAGGCCCGACCGCCAGGCTTTGTCCTTGCCGACAGGCTGACATGGCTCCGAGCCCTGCCAAATCAGGCAACTGGCTGGGACAGGGCCAGATTGCCGCTGAGCAGCGCCGCCAGATCGCCTGCGGAAGCATCGGCTCCAGCACGCAGCCGTATCGCGAATTCGGCCGCCGGAACCGGCGGCAGGCCCAGCTCACGCGGCGCTTCGACAATGCCGGAATGGGCAAAGCGCGGAGTTCGCAGGGTCAGCGCAAGGCCAGCATTCACGGCTGTACGCAGGCCGGCCAGGCTGGCACTGCCGGCGGCGATGCGGTAGCGGCGGCCGGCAGCATCGAGCGCCGCGAGGGCGGCCTCGCGAAAACCGCAATAGGGATCGAGCAACGCCAGCGGCAGCTCTTCCTGCCGCGAGGCCAGCCCTTTCTGCGAACACAACCAGATCATCGGCTCGCGCAGGACGCCGACCTCGTCCGGCGCCGCCGTCTGGCGCATGACGATCGCCAGATCGAGGCTGCCGGCCTGCAGCGCCTGCGCCAGTTCGGCGGAGCGGCCGACGCGCAATTCGATCCTGACGCGCGGATGGCTGGCAGCGAAGGCGCGCAGCAGGTCTGGTAGACCGCTGTCGGCGAAATCCTGCGTCGTGCCGATGGCGACGCGCCCGGCGGCCCGTGCCCCCTTCAGCGCCAGCCACGCCTCGCGATGCACGGCAAGGATGCGCCTGGCATGGCCGACAAGGTCCTCCCCGGCCGGCGTCAGGCCGCGCCCTCTGCCCTGTGGCGCCAGCAGCGGCTCGCCGACGATCTCCTCTAGCCGCTGCATCTGGGCGGTCACCGCGGAGGGCGAACGGCCGACGCTCGACGCCGCCTGCGCCAGCGAACCGCTGTCGACGAAGGCAAGGAAGGTTTTCAGCAAATCCGGATCGAGCGTTTCCATAATTCGACAATATCGAATCTTTAGTTGAAAACAATTCGATTTTTTTGATCTAGGGAGAGTGACATGGTCTCTCCAACGGCGATTAGACGCCGCTAGAACCAAGGAGACGAAAAATGCCCATCATCAACATCAGCGTCACCGGCAAGCCAGACGCCGCTTTGTCCGCCAGCATCGCCAGGGAAATCACCGAGATCACCGCCACGCAATTGCGCAAGGATCCGACGATCACCGCCGTTGCCGTGTCCTATGTCGACCCGCAGCATTGGTTCGCCGGCGGCAAGTCGCTGGCCGAGCACGGCACCAACACGTTCTGGCTGGATATCAAGGTGGTCGACGGCACCAACACCAAGCTCGAGCTGGAAGCCTATCTCAAGGCACTCTTCGAGGCCTTCGGCCGCCTGCTGGGTGGCGTGCACGAGGAAAGCTATGCCTTCGTGCATGAAGTGCCGGCAGCCGCCTATGGCTATGGCGGCAAGACGCAGGAGTTCCGCTTCATCAGCGGGCGGCTGAAGGCGGCGTAAGGGCATTTTGCTCCTGCGCCCGCTCCGACCGAACGGCTACCTGGCAGCAGGATGAAACCTTGTATCGAGGGCGAAATCCTCCTGGAGGTGTAGCCTGTAACGACCGGCCGCTTGGCCGGGGTCGAACACCAGGTTCCAGCTGTGCGGGGATACCGCACTGGGAATTAAAACCAAGGAATGTTTTGCCAGCAGGCCGTCACCAAATTGCTGCTGTCCTGCACTGGGAATGCCGGGGCGCATCCAGTTTGGGTTTGGAATATCGTCAATTTCCACCACATGAATCTTCGATGGATCGGCGATGTCGAATGCCGTCAGCACATGCGGAACCGTATCCAGCGTCCGAAACCCCTTGTGGACGCCCACCTCGAGAATGGCGGTCGAGGGGTCAATGGACGCATATACGGCCCTGACCCGTTTGCTGTTCCATCGTCCACCGAATTTGAAGGCCCCCTCACCGCTGTCCCAACTTGCCTGGAAGCGTTTGTGATCAAGTCTCCAGCCGAGGACTTCTCCCGTCCCAAGAGAGCCCGGCAAAGGCGTCACGTGTAGACACCATAGTCGAGCCGCTCGAGGAATTCCTGGACAAGGATGGTGCCCGCCGCCGTTGCCAAGAGATCAATCGGTCGCCGGTTGTCCAAGCCCATGGCGGGCTCAATCATCCATTTTTCAGCCGCTTCCTGGTTTCCCAGAACGGACGTGGCCTTGGTGAGGACCCTGGCAAAATTCCAGGTCCGTGAGCCTTGCTCCCGATTGAGCGTCCGGGAGTGATCAGATTTGTGACGCTGAAATGTCCGCTCGCTCATGCCGAATGCCGCCTCGAAGGCATCAGCATCAATAACGGTCAGTTGCCTGACAAGGCTTTCCAAGGCCTGGCTTGGAATTCCATGCAAGATCATTTCATGGGCCTCAAGCGGGCTGGATACCGAGGATCCAAGAACTTTCGGCCCGCCGAACAGGTCGACCAGCCGTTCGAACTCCGGCTCCATGTGTGGTGCTTCGGCAAATCCCGTCGGGAAACTGGCCATGCTCACTTCTCCGTCACGTGTCAGTTTATTTACGACATGTGTCGCAACCTTTCAAGTGGCGATCGAAGCACCGCATCAGTCCGCATTGACCTCGCGCGCACTTCCGCTACCCTCTGCCTCCGAAGCGGCCGCAGAGCCGTGATGACAAAAACGTTGGGAGAGACGCGGCATGATCCTGACACTGGCGCTGCTTGCGGGTCTTGCCCTGGCTTGGCTGCTGATCGGCGTTGTGGAGAAATTCCGCCTCGGCCTGCGTTTCACCCAGGCGCTGCTCTACGTGCCGTTCAAGCTCGCCTACCGAATCAGCGACAACCGCATCGGGATCGCACGCAAGGCGCAGGCTCCCGTCATCTACGTCATCTCGCACCAGTCGCGCTTCGAACCGGCGCTGATGCTGTCGCTGCTGCCGGACGACACGCTGCACATTCTCGATGAGGTCTCGGCGCGTTCGCCCTGGCTCGAACCCTGGCGTGAGCTTGGCCGCACCATTGCCTTCAATGCCGAACATCTTTTCGTCAGCCGCCGGCTGGTGCGGGTGCTGAAGGGCAAGGGCCGGCTCGCCGTCTACCTGCCGGATGCGGTCGAGCCCGACGTCAAGACGTTTCGGCTGTTTCGCGCCGTCACCCGCATCGCCATGCAGGCCGACGCCCGCATCGTGCCGATCTTCGTTGCCGGCGCGCGCAGCCTGCCTGTGTCGCTGACGCCGGCGGACAAGGCGCCGCGACACTGGTTTCCACAGCTGTCGATCAGTGTGCTGGAGCCGATGACCATCGCCGAACTGGTGGCGCGCAACCCGGACCAGGCCTCGAACACCAATGCGCTGTTCGACCGCGTCGCCGAAGCGCGGCTTTTCGGCACCAACCTCGACCGCGGCATGTTCCTGGCCATGCGCGATGCGGCGGCCAGGGTCGGCGCCTCGCATCCGATCATCGAGGACGTCATCTCGGGCGCGCTGAGCTACCGCAAGATGTTCATCGGTGCGCGTGTGTTGGGCCGGCGCTTCGAGGCGGTGACGGCGCCTGGCGAAGCGGTGGGGATAATGCTGCCCAACGCCAATGGTGTCGTGCTGTCGCTCGTCGGCCTGCTGTCGGCGGGACGGGTGACAGCGATGATCAATTATACGGCCGGGCCGGCGAGCGTCACGGCTGCCGTGCGCACGGCCGTCATCCGCACCGTCATTTCTTCCCGCGCCTTCGTCCAGAAGGCCGATCTCGCCGATATCGTCGCCGCGGTCGAAAAGGGCGGCGCCAGGCTGCTGTGGCTGGAAGATGTTCGGACCAGCGTCACCGCGCTGGACAAGCTTGCCGCCGCCTTGCTGTGGCGCTGGCCGCTGCAGCGGCAGGATGCCGCCAAGCCGGGCGTGATCCTGTTCACCTCCGGTTCGGAAGGCACGCCAAAGGCCGTTATCCTGTCGCAAAAGAACCTGCTTGCCAACGCCATGCAGGCCGAGGCGCGCATCACCATCTCGCCGGCCGATATCCTGCTCAACGTGCTGCCGGTGTTCCATTCCTTCGGCCTGACGGGCGGCACCATCCTGCCGCTGGTCACTGGGGTAAAACTATTCCTCTACCCCTCACCGCTCCACTACAAGATCATCCCCGAGATCGCGCGCAAGGTGAAACCGACGATCATGTTCGGCACCGACACATTCCTCGCCAACTATGCGCGCACCGCCAAGGACGGCGATTTCTCCAGCCTGCGCTTCGTCGTTGCCGGCGCCGAGGCGGTGAAGCCGGAAACGCGCCGCGTCTATCGCGAGCGCTTCCAGGCCGAGATCATCGAAGGCTTCGGGCTGACCGAGGCCGCTCCGGTGGTTGCCGTCAACACCGCCATCCACGGCCGCGACGGCACGGTCGGGCGGCTATTGCCGGCGATGCGCATGAAGCTGGAGCCGGTCGAGGGCATCTCGGATGCCGGGCAATTGTGGCTCGATGGACCAAACCTGATGATGGGCTACATGACCGCGGATCGTCCCGGCGAGCTGCAACCGCTGACCGGCTGGCACGACACCGGCGACATCGTCGCCGTCGACCGCGAAGGCTTCATCACCATTCGCGGCCGCGCCAAGCGCTTCGCCAAGATCGCCGGTGAGATGGTGTCGCTGGGGGCGGTCGAGATGCTGGTGCAGTCGCTCTGGCCGGAGGAACGCCACGCGGCGGTGGCGGTGCCGGATAAAAGGCGCGGCGAGCGCATCGTACTGGTCACCACCGCCGACGATGCCAATCCCGAAGAGCTGCGCCAGTTCGGCAAGAAGGCCGGGGCCGCCGAACTGATGGTGCCCAACGACATCGTCAAGGTGGAGGAAATCCCGGTGCTAGGTTCCGGCAAGACCGATTATGTCTCGACCAGGAAGCTGGCGATCGACAGGTTGGGGCTGGGTGTGGCGGCGTAGGGTTCTACCCTATATCCGAAGGCGGCACCTTCTCGCCCTCGAGCTTGGCGCGCTTGGAGTAGGCGCGCACGGAAAACGGCAGGAAGATCAGATAGCCCGCGACCGACGCCGTCAGCGTGTACCAGGGATAGGTCATCAGCAAGAGGATGTAGAGCACGACGGCCAGAATGACCGGCAGCACCCTGTCGCCCGGAATCTTGATGCTCTTGCCGGAATAGACAGGCAGCCGGCTGACCAGAAGGAAGGCGACCAGGATGGTGAAGCCGGTGGCGACGAAGGCGGCCAGGCGGCTTGGCTCCAGCCCGAGCCGCAGGAAAAACAGATAGAGCGGCAGCATCACCAGCACCGCGCCGGCCGGCGCCGGCACGCCGACGAAATATTCCGACTGCCACAGCGGACGCTCGGCTTTCTCGTCGTCGAGCACGTTGAAGCGGGCAAGCCTCAGCCCGCAGGCGATGGCGAACAGAAGGGCTGCTATCCACCCCGGCGAGCCGGCGCGGTCGAGCAGGAAGGCATAAAGTACCAAGGCCGGCGCGACACCGAAATTGACGATGTCGGCGAGTGAATCCATCTGCGCGCCGAATTTCGAAGTCGCCTTCAGCATGCGTGCAAGCCGACCGTCGATGCCATCGAGAAAGGCAGCCAGCAGCACCATCACCACCGCCGTCTCGAAGCGGTCTTCGAAGGCAAAGCGGATGCCGGACAGGCCAGCGCAGATGGCAAGCACGGTGACCAGATTGGGCAGCACCATGCGCATCGGGATCTCGCGGATGCGCGGACCGCCGCTGGCATGAGCCTCGAATTTCTTGAACGGCGCGCCCAAGGCTCAGGAAATCCGCACAAGAGGAGTGCCGGCGACGCCACCGAATTCGGCGAGCACGGTTTCGCCGCCGACCGCCGTCTGGCCAACGGCAACGCGCGGCGTCGCGGTCAAAGGCAGGAAGACGTCGACACGCGAGCCGAAGCGGATCAGGCCGAAACGCTCGCCGGTGCCGATCGAGCCGCCGGCCTCGGCCCAGCAGACGATGCGCCGCGCCACCAGGCCGGCGATCTGGACGGCGGCGACCGTGCCGTTGGGGCTCTCGATGACAAGGCCGTTGCGCTCGTTCTCTGTGCTGGCCTTGTCGAGTTCGGCGTTGAGGAATTTTCCCGGCCGATGCTCGATCTTGGCGATGCGGCCGCGCACGGGCGAGCGGTTCACATGGCAGGAAAAGACGTTCATGAACACCGAGATGCGGGTCATCTCGACATCGCCGAGGCCAAGCTCGCGCGGCGGCACGGCTGGTCCTACGGCCGAAATGATGCCATCTGCAGGGCTCACCACCAAGCGGTCGTCGACCGGGGTGACGCGCTCGGGGTCGCGGAAGAAGTAGACGCACCAGGCGGTCAGGATCAAGCCGATCCAGAACAGAATCGAGGAGAAATAGCCGAGGAAAAGGGTCGCTGCGCCAAAGGCCGCGATAAAGGGATAGCCTTCGCGATGGATCGGTACGAACGCGTTCTTGACCGTATCGACAAGGCTCATCGGGCTGGGGCGGGCTCCGTTTCAAGTCCGGCCTCAATAGCCGAAAGCCCCCCTCGCCGCAACGCAACAATCGGCGACGCGGGCGAACTGGCAAGGGCCGGCCGTGTCGCGATAGCCGGGCGCTCAGTATTTCGTGACGTTGCGACCGGCTTGCATGCCCATGCCATTGCCGCCAGAATTCCGGCCCGGGCGGGAAACAGACCGATGAAAGGCCTGAAATCCACGGGCCGCGCTATTGCGCTGATGTTGGCCATGGCGGTGTCCGGTCACGCGCTTGCGCAGACCAAGCTGTCCTTCGACTGCGCCAAGGCTGCCAGCGTGGCAATGACCGCAGAGCCAAGGGGCGCGTCCTAGCCATATCTGCCGAACAGTTTATTCGCCAGCCGCCACGGTTAGTGCGAAATATTCCTCAAGCTCGGTTCTATGAGCCTCCGCCAGACTTTCCTCATTGTCGCCGCGTAGCAGCACGCCGCGGTCTGGGTACGACTCGAAGAGAAACGCGTGACCGCCGGCCATCACCACCCAATTCACGGCCGGCCCTCCTTCCCGCTGCACGATGGAATTCGCCGAAAGGACAGCTTTGGTTGGATCGATTCCAGCCTTGCGCAACAGAAGGTCGACGGCGACTGGCGCGTGATACTCCTCGGCCAGTTCGATTACCTTCGTTACCGTCTGTGCATCGACTTGCCCGAGCTTGCGACCGACGCGAGGCGCGCCAGCGGCGAGTATATTTTCACCCGGGCGGGCAATTGGCGGATCCTCAGGAGCAATATATTCGTAGATCGCAGCATGGGTATCCGTGTCGACGCACAGGCGAAGCTCTTCTGCATTGGTACGCAGTTGAAAAGCCAATTGTTTCTCGCCCTCGACGTCCAGCATCCTCGCCACGCCGAGCGATAGTTTGACCTCGGGTGGCGACGCTTCTGCGCAGGCAAGACCAACTCCCACATCGCGCCGGCGAATCATCTGACCGACCAGTTCGGCGACCGACCGATGCAGAAGCCGGGATTCGCGGCGGGGATTGGCCATTGCCAACTGCAGGATAGCTTCATCCCAATTATCGTCGTCGACAATTTGCAAATCGGGCCATGACGCGACCCACCGCGCCAACAGGTCGATCATTGGCGCGGCCTCGTCGGCGTCATAGAAAGCATCATCAAGCGTGTCGAGAAAATCGTCGCGACCGCCCTCGAAGCCGGTCTGTCCTTCAGCTTCCTCAGGATGCTCCGCGACCCAGACGGACATATCTTCCAGCGTCGCCAACTGCCCCTTGGCGCCGGCAGCGGTGAGACCGGCACGAGCGTTGGCGACCATGGCATCGAACTCCCGGCCGGCATTATGGATGAATTGACTATGACCGCCGTTTTTTACCTCGGCGGAATATAAGTCGGCGTGGGAGACTTGCATCGCCTTCGGGCTGATCTCCGAATGATGGTAGAGCCCTTTGGAAACCATGGCGTGTATGAATTTTTCGACAGCGAAGACGAGCTCAAAATGGCTCTTCCGCAGCCTCTTCCACGGTCGAGCGCGGCACAATTACAGGCACCAACAAACCCGCCTTCGATAGACGCACTGAGGCAGGTGACGAAGCCTCGATCGGTTTCTTGGAGATTTTCTTGGACTTGCGCGAAAAGAATCCGAACATCCAAATACTTCCCTAAATACCAACAGCAATTGATAGCAATTTTCTGTGGTGAAACAATATCATCCGCAAGGGGAGATAAGAGGTATCCGAGCCCGATGTGTCGTATTTGCCGATAGGGAGGGAGACGCTTGATGACCGGCAGAAATTTCTGATCGCGATGTCGGCATGGCATCCCTTTGACCGTCCTTGGTGAGACAGCGCAACAAGGAGTTCCCCCATGCAGAAGCCATCAGTCGGCCAGGCACATCTCGTCACAGCCGGCCTCGCCTTCGGGGAATCGCCGCGCTGGCATGACGGCCGCCTGTGGGTCTGCAACTGGGGCACGGGCGAGATCATAGCGGTCGATGCCGAAGGCAACCGCGAAATCATGCTCACCGTGCCGGCTGTCCTGCCCTACTCCATCGACTGGCTGCCGGATAGACGGCTGCTCGTCGTCTCGGGTCGCGAAGGCTTGCTGCTGCGGCAGGAGGCCGACGGCAGGCTCGTCACCCATGCCGATCTGCGCGGCCTGTCGAAGAGCCCGTGGAACGAGATCGTCGTCGACGGGCGCGGCAACATCTATGTCAATGGCGGCGGGCCGGCGCCGGCTGCCGGTGAGTATTTCGGCCCGGGCACCATCGTGCTGATCACGCCGGACGGCGCGGTCCGGCAAGTGGCTGACAACATCGCCTTTGCCAACGGCATGGCGGTAACCCCGGACAACAAGACGCTGATCCTTGCCGAATCCCACGGCAACCAGCTGACCGCCTTCGACATCGCCGCCGACGGTAGCCTGTCCAACCGGCGCGTCTGGGCCGATCTCGACGGTTATCCCGACGGCATCTGCCTCGATGACGAAGGCGCGGTCTGGTACGCGGATGTTCCCAACAAGCACTGCGTGCGGGTGCGCGAGGGCGGCGATGTACTGCAGACCGCCACCGTCGATCGCGGCTGCTTTGCCTGCATGCTGGGCGGCGCGGACAGGAGGACGCTGTTCATCACCGCCGCCGAGTGGCGCGGCTTCGAGCACATGGTCAGCGATGCCCGCACCGGCCAGGTGCTCAGCGTCGAAGCGCCGGCACCTGGCGTCGGCTGGCCCTAGAACGAAACCTACAGTCCCGGGATCCGCTGATAGTTGGCGATGTCGGCTCGCACCCCAAGCCGAGCGATCGTCTCCTGCGGGTTGAACGCGACGCGTTCTTGCGCGGCCTTGACGATCGGCACGACCTTGTCGACGGCCGCCTGGCTTTCCCATTCGACGATCGTCACCAGGTTGAATTCGCCCGGGCCCGAAAATTGCTCGAGCAGGAAATCCTGCACGAAACCCTGCTGTTGGCGCAGCAATTCATGCGTCGTCCTGACCTTGGTGAGGATCTCCTCGCGAGCGGCGGCGGGGACGACGAACTTGTCCACCCTGAACACGCTGCCGCCGCTAACGTCCTGATTTATGTCGCTCATTTCGATTGTTCCGTTCCTGGTTGATGGGGTTTTCGGGCTCCAGGAACGACGTACAATCTCAACTTAAGTTGAGGTCAAGCATAAAATCAATTTACCTCTGAGGTCCGCCGGCGAACGATGACGCCGAGCTCGTCGCCCTCGCGGGCAAGGCGCAGCCGCTCCTCGGCTTCGGTCGCTTCGCGCTGGCGGTCCCACATCGAGGCATAGAGGCCGTGCTTGCGCATCAGTTCGACATGGGTGCCGCGCTCGGCGATCTGGCCGTCCTTGAGCACGATGATCTCGTCGGCGGAAATCACCGTCGACAGGCGGTGGGCAATGACAATGGTGGTGCGCCCCATGCTGACAAGATCGAGCGCGGCCTGGATCTCCTGCTCGGTGTGGCTGTCCAGCGCTGATGTGGCTTCGTCGAGCATCAGGATCGGCGGCGCCTTCAGGATGGTGCGTGCGATCGCCACGCGCTGCTTTTCGCCGCCGGAGAGCTTCAGCCCGCGCTCGCCGACCATGGACTTGTAGCCGTCGGGCAGCTTCTCGATGAACGGCCCGATCTGGGCGAGTTCGGCGGCCTTGCGCACCTCCTCCTCGCTCGCGCCAACACGACCGTAACGGATGTTGTAGGCGATGGTGTCGTTGAACAGCACCGTGTCCTGCGGCACCATGCCAAGCGCCGCGCGCAGGCTATCCTGGGTGACATCCCGGATGTCCTGGCCGTCGATCAGAACCTGGCCAGCCTGCACGTCGTAGAAGCGGAACAGCAGACGCGAGATGGTCGACTTGCCGGCGCCCGAGGGCCCGACAATGGCGACCGTCTTGCCGGCCGGCACTTCGAAGGAAACACCCTTCAGGATCTTGCGGTTCGGATCATAGGAGAAATGCACGTCACGGAACTCGACCTTGCCGGCGCTGACGGCAAGCGGCTTGGCGTCGGGCTTGTCGACGATCTCCTGCGGCACGTCGAGCAGGTCGAACATGTGCTCGATATCGGTCAACCCTTGCCGGATTTCACGGTAGATGAAGCCAATGAAGTTGAGCGGCACGGACAGCTGCACCAGCATGGCGTTGATGAAGACGAAATCGCCGACTGTCTGCGTGTGCGCCTGCACCTCCAGCGCCGACATGCACATGACGACGACCGTGCCGAGGCCGAAGATGACGCCCTGGCCGAAGTTCAGCCAGCCGAGCGAGGTCCAGGTCTTGGTGGCGGCAACCTCGTAGCGCGCCATCGAGCGGTCGAAGCGGTCGGCTTCCATGCGCTCATTGGTGAAGTATTTGACCGTCTCGAAATTGAGCAGCGAGTCGATCGCCTTGGTGTTGGCGTCGGTGTCGCTGTCGTTCATGTCGCGGCGGATGGAAATGCGCCAGTCGCTGGCTTTGACCGTGAACCAGACGTAGAGCCAGACGGTGATCGCCACCACCGCCACATATTTCCAGCCATAGGTAAAACCGAATATGCCGGCGGTCAGCGCAAATTCGAGGATGGTCGGCGCGGTGTTGAGCATGATGAAGCGCACGATCGTTTCGATGCCCTTGGTGCCGCGCTCGATGATGCGCGACAGGCCGCCGGTGCGGCGCTCCAGGTGGAAGCGCAGCGACAGCTGGTGCATGTGGACGAAGGTGCGGAAGGCGAGTTGGCGCACCGCATGCTGGCCGACACGGGCAAACAGCGCGTCGCGCAACTGGTTGAAGCCAAGCTGGACCAGCCTCAGCACATTGTAGGCGATGACCAGCATCACCGGGGCAAGCAGGAAAGACGGCAGCGGCGGCGGTGTTCTGGAGCCGCCCGCCAGCGCATCCGTTGCCCATTTGAAGAAATAGGGACCGGTAACCAGCGTCAGCTTGGCGACGACCAGCAGCAGCGTTGCCCAGGTGACGCGCGCTCTGAGATCGGCACGGTCGGCTGGCCACATATAGGGCCAGAGGTTGCGCAATGTGGTAAGGGTTGAGGTGTCGGCGGAGACGGTTTTTTCGGCCACTTTTCTTGCCTTTTGGGTGAGAGGGTCAGCGGCCGGAGCAGCAGGAATTGACGAGAGCGGCGAGCGATGCCGATACATCGGCAAGGGCTGCGCGATCGACGGCATAGCGCGAGCGCTGGCGGTCGGGCTCGAAGCGGACCAGGCCGGCCTCGACCAGGATTTTCAGATGCTGCGAGACCGTCGACTGCGCCAGATCGAAACGGTCGACGACCTCGCGGCAACAGCAGGAATTGCTGGCCGAGAGGTGCTTCAGTATCTCGATGCGTGCCGGATGCGACAACGCCGCAAATCGCGCCGCAACAGCACGGCTGTCGGAGATGCGGTTGGGTAGAGCGCTGGTCGCGCGGTCTGGTTCAAGGGTGGATTCTGCCATCGTTCATCGGCGATAGACGATGGACGGCACCGCCGCAAGCTACTCTTCCGGGCAGATCGGACGGCGGCTAGTCCTTTGAGACGGATTTCTCGATCCCAGGAATAGCGGCAATCTGCTCCGCCAGAAACTCGACCAGCAAGCGGACCCTTGCGACGCCCGCGCGCTCCGGGACAATCAACATGTTCAGCGGGACGGACGGCAGCGAATAATCCGTCAGGATCGTCTCGAGCAAGCCCGCCGCTAGGAGATCGTCCACAAGCCATCGATGCGCCGGCGCGATCCCTCGACCAGCGACCATGGCCTGCCGCGCGGCAAGTCCATGATCGATGCGCAGCCGCCCCGCGAAAGGCACCGTATGGCGTTCGCCGCCGGCGCCCTGCAAAACAAGCGTTTCGCTACCCGCCACATTCGACATCCGGATACCCTCATGCCGGGACAAATCCGAGAGGACGGCCGGCCTTCCCCGCGCCGCCAGATAATCCGGAGAGGCCACGAGCAGACGCCGCGACTGGCCAAGGGCCCGCAGTTTCAACGAGCTGTCCGTGAGCGGCCCCAGGCGAAGCGCGATATCGACACCCTCGCGGACGAGATCCACCCGCTCATCGGTGAGGCTGAGGTCAACGCCAATGTCAGGATGACGGTCCTGAAAAGCGAAGATCAGCCGGCTGACGTGCAAGACACCGAAGGCCGCCGTGCAGCTTATCCGGATCGTGCCGGCGGGCGCGCCACGCGTGCCCCGGGCCTCATCGCTGGCCTGTTCGACAAGACGCAGTATCTGGACGCTGTTGGCATAATAGCGGCTGCCTTCAGCGGTCATCGTGACACGCCGGGTCGTCCTGCTGAGCAAAGGCACGCCGACCGCTTCTTCGAGCTCCCGCACGTGCCGCGTGATCGTCGACTGCCCAACCCCACGTTCCCGCGCGACCGCCGACAGGCTGCCACGCTCGGCCACGCGAACGAAGCTACGCATACGCTCAAATGTAATGTCTGACTTATCCATTATTCGGCACAATATTATGCATTACCTTCATATAGTGGATCGTACCGTCGTTGGCTACGTTTGCGTCAGTTTCCTCAATACCGGATCTGACCCATGAAAGTTCTGCTTGTCTTCGCTCACCCTGAACCACGTTCGCTGAGCGGCGCCCTTCGTGACGTCGCCAGAAGGGAACTCGAGACTCAAGGGCATGAGGTGCGCGTATCGGACCTCTACGCCGATGGCTGGAAGTCCGAAGTCGATCGCGCCGACTTCCCATCACTGGAACCCGATGCACGGCTCATCCCAGTCGCGGCTTCCAAGAAGGGGTTCGAAGCCGACACGCTAACCGGCGATGTAAAGGCCGAGATCGAGAAACTCCTGTGGGCCGACACCTTGATCCTGCAGTTCCCGCTCTGGTGGTTCGCCATGCCGGCGATCCTCAAGGGCTGGGTCGACCGTGTGTTCGCCTACGGATTCGCCTATGGCGTTGGCGAGCATAGCGATCGGCGCTGGGGCGATCGCTATGGCGAGGGGACCCTTGTCGGGAAACGAGCGATGTTGATCGTGACCGCCGGAGGCTGGGAAGAGCACTATACGCCGCGCGGGATCAACGGCCCTATCGACGACCTGCTGTTCCCGATCAATCACGGGATCCTTTATTACCCCGGATACGACGTGCTTCCGCCGTTCGTGGTCTACAAGGTCGATCGTCTGGACGAGACCGGCTTCGAACCCGTGGCTGAACGCCTGCGCGACAGGATGCGGACACTAGCGACGACGACGCCCATCCCATACCGTCGGCAAAATGGCGGAGATTATCTCATCCCGAGTATGAATCTCCGCCCTGAGCTGGGCGATTCCGGTGCAACCGGCTTCGCGCTTCACTCCAATCAAGCAGGCGATGCCAGCTGATCGAAGTGGGCCTCTACTGCGTCTTGGCCGGCGCC
This sequence comes from Mesorhizobium sp. CNPSo 4671, assembly GCF_057784245.1. Taxonomy (NCBI): domain Bacteria; kingdom Pseudomonadati; phylum Pseudomonadota; class Alphaproteobacteria; order Hyphomicrobiales; family Phyllobacteriaceae; genus Mesorhizobium; species Mesorhizobium sp. CNPSo 4671. The sequence goes on from NZ_JBWLUW010000008.1 coordinate 191,900, forward strand.
GTCGTTGCCTGCTCGCCCATTGCCTTGAGGTCGGCGGCTTCGCCTTCCTTGGACTTTTCCGGCACCTTGAACACCTGCCCGGGCCAGATGCGATCGGGATCCCTGATCTGGTCCTGGTTGGCGAGGTAGATGGTCGAATAGCGCACGCCGTGGCCGTAAACGCGCCGCGAGATCTGCCACAACGTGTCGTTGCGGCGGATGATGACGGCGCCGTCGGCATGTTCGAGCTTGGGCGACACAACCTCCGGCACGTCGCCTGGCGGCGTGGTCGCAGCGACAACGGCCGGAGTCTCGGCGGGCGCAGCCGGGGTCGCCGGTGCCACAGGAGCTGGAGCGGCAGGCACTTCGGCGGCTGCAGGTGCGGCCGGCTTGGTCTCTGCAGGCTTGGTCTCGGCCGGTGCTACGGCGGCGACTGCTTCACCCGGCTCACGCTCGAATGGCACGGCGGCGCGGGCCACAACCTTCACGCCGTCGGCATCGAGGCCGTCGACATGGATGGTGTAGCTGCCGACCGGAATGTCGCGCTTCGCTTCGACGAGGAAATGACCATCCGGCGATGTCTGCGCGTCACCGAGCAGGATGTCGTTGGCATAGGCACGCACCTTGCGGCCCGGATCGGCGAGGCCGGCGACAAAGATCTTGTTGCCGTCGATCTCGACCGCCTCGACGACGATCTTGGGTTCGGCGACGGCTGCCGCGGGCGATGTTGCCGGAGCGGCCGGGGCCGGTGCCGTCTCGACGACGGCCGGAGCCGGTGCGGAAGGCGCCGGAGCAGCAGTCGCGGGCGCTTCGGCGGCCGGAGCTGGCGCCGGGGCAGCCGGTGCGGCAGCCTGGTCGCCGGTAGCAGGGGCTGCCGGTTTGGTCTCGGGCGCGGGAACCGTCAGCAGTTCGGCCGGCTTGCCCGGCTCCTCGACCATGGCCAGCACCTGGCCGGCGGCATTCTTGGGAACCGAAACAACGGCGGTCTGCACCGAGACGGTCACCACCGTGCCGACTGCCGAACGCAGGGCAATTGTGTAATCGCCCGGCTTCAGCGGATCGTCGAGCACGATGACGAAAGCGCCATCGGGCCCCGCCACGGTCGAACCAAGCACAGTCGTGCCGCTGAGGATCTCGACCTTTGAATTGGGCGTTGCATTTCCGGCAATGACGATCGAGCCATTGCTCTCGACGCGCACGACATCGAAAGTCGGCGCGATCGGGCCGGCCGCAGCTGGTGCCGCCGGAGCCGCCGCATCGGTTGAGGGCGCTGCTGGAGCCTCTGTCGCAGGTGCTGCCGGAGCCGCCGTCTGGGGCGCCGCGGCGGGAGCAGCCGGCACCGCAGGCGCAGGCAGCCGCCCTTCCGTGCCGGGATCAGCCGGTTTCGGCGCCTCTGGTGGCGTCAAGGCCGCAACCTGCGCCGGCGGCGTTGGATGAAGATATGGGTCGAGTGCGCCCGATACATAAGCCGTTCCCGCGGCCGCGACGGTCCCACCCGCCGCGAACAGGAACGCCTTCAATGGATTAATTGCCATATTTCCCTACCCCTTAGCCACCTAACGCCGGTCTAGCGTGTTTTGCCAAAGCCGACAAGAAAAAGCCCACCCCGGGGCTTGACCACGCTTTCAGACCCAATCACCAATCATCCGTATGAACACGATTCGATCCGTCTGCGTCTATTGCGGCTCGTCTCCGGGCCGCGATGAAATCTATGCGAAGGCCGGACACCTGCTTGGGCGCTCAATTGCCAGAGCGGGCCTGCGGCTGGTTTATGGCGGCGGCACCAAAGGCATTATGGGCGCAGTCGCCGAAGGCGCGCTCAAGGCCGGCGGCAAGGTGACAGGCATCATTCCCCGCTTCCTCATCAACAAGGAAGCAACGGAAACCGCGCTCGACCGGCTCGATGAACTCCTCATCACCGACAACATGCACGAGCGCAAGCACAGAATGTTCGAGAAATCCGACGCCTTTGTGGCGCTGCCTGGTGGCATCGGCACTGTGGAGGAGATCGTCGAGATCATGACCTGGGGACAGCTCGGCCATCACCGCAAACCGATCGTCTTTGGCAATATCAATGGATTCTGGGACCCGATGCTGTCGTTGCTTGATCACATGGCGGCAGAGGGCTTCATCCATACTGCAAAACGCGTTCAGCCATTGGTGATCAACGATCCGGAAGCCATCGTCGCCGCCATTATGGTGGCAGGCTCCTCCGTCGACGCGCCGACCGAGGGCATGCAGTCGGTGATCGACAAAATGTAGGGATAAGGCTTGCCTACTGCCCTACTGCCCTACTGCCTTCCGCAAATCCGCAATCACCGCCCGCCGATCCTGCCGCCGCCAGGCGAGATGGATCGCTACGCTGCGCTTGAACCAGGGAAGGTCGCGGAAGACGATTCCCGGCGGCGCGGCGCTTCGCAGGCTCTCCTGCACCGTCGCCAGGCCCAGTCCGGCGCTGACCAGGCCGAGCGAGGTCAAGGGATCGGCCGTCTCATAGGCGATGTCGGGCACGAAGCCGGCCTCGATGCAAGCGGCCAGGAACTGGCCACGGTTGGTGTCGGCGGGCTGGCGCACCACGGTTACCCAGGTGCGGCCGTCGAGATGATGCGGGCGGATGTCGGCAAGAGCGGTGAGCGCATCGCCCTCTGGGATCGCCAGCACCAGCGGTTCGCGGCGAGCTAGAATCGAAGCAATTTCGGGATAATCGGCCGGCGGCGGCGAATAGATCAGGCCGAGATCGAGCGTGCGCTGGCGCAGCCCCTCCAACTGCGCGGCAGAGCGCAGGCTCATCAGGCTGAGATGCAATTGCGGCCGCTCGCGACGGAATTGCCTGAGCATGCCGCCGATCAGGCCGGCATGCACCGCGCCCTCGACATAACCGATGGCGAGACGGCCGACGGCGCCGCTGGCGAGGTTGCGGCCGAACTCCTCCACGCGTCGCGCATTGGCAAGCAGCGCGCGGGCTTCGGTGAGGAAGGCGCGGCCCTCGGCATTGAGATGGACCCGCTGCTTTGCCCGTTCGAACAGCGCAACGCCCAGCTGCTGCTCGAGCTGCATGATCTGCCGGCTGAGCGGCGACTGCGAAATGTGCAGCAGTTCGGCCGCACGGCCGACATTGCCGGTCTCGGCGACGGTGACGAAGTAGCGGAGCTGGCGCAGGTCGAACATTTTATCCCAGGCTTACGTCCCAACAGGTCTCAACTTTAGCCTAATCAGTCTTGGACAGTCTAACCAGCCAGAAGGGATAGTCGGCCATCCCAACCAAGGAGACCGACATGCAGTTCTTCGCCCTTCTCACCCGCAACACAGAAAAGTTTGGCGACGCCGACTTCGCACCGCTTCTGCCCGGCGAGGCCGAGCAGCGGCGCGCGCTCTACGCCGAAGGCGCGGTGCGCCAGGTCTGGAACCGTGGCGACATTCCCGGCAGCGGCCTGATGTTCGAGGCCGCCGACGACGCCGAAGTGCGCGGCCATCTCGCCACTTTGCCGCTGATCAAGGCCGGCATGATGGACATCGCCGCGATCGTGCCGCTCAACCCCTATCCCGGGTTTGGGCCGAAGCGCTGAACCACATCGGACGGCTCGGTCGGCGGCGCTCACCGCCGGCCGCGGCCCGGGCGGCAATTCAGAGCCTCACGGACGCTCCGGCGATTTCCATTTGCGGCGAATCTCATGGTTGGCTATCGGGGAGATGCGCAAGGGGGATTGAACGGTGGCGGACAGAACAGGCGGCGACGCGGATCGTGTTCCACGCGCTTCCGTCGTCATGACCGTCTATACGGACCAGCGCTTTCTCGATGCCGCGGTCAACAGCATCCTGACCCAGGATTTCAACGATCTCGAACTCATCATTGTCGATGACGGAACGGGCCAGGACGCGGTCTTCCAGGAACTGGCGCGTCGCGATCCGCGCATCCGGCTGGTCATCAATCCGACCAATCTCGGCACTGCCGCCGCCGCCAACCGCGGCATCGAGGCGGCCCGAGGCGAGATCATCCTGCGCCTCGACGCGGACGATATCGCCGAGCCAGCGCATGTCGGGCGACTGGTCGCGGCATTGGACGAGGACAGCGAACTTGGCCTCGTCGGACACGCTGTGACGCTGATCGACGAGGCCGACCGTGTCGTCGGTGCGCAGCATATGCCCGAGACGGATCTGGAGATCCGCTGGACAATCCTGTTCCACAATCCCTTCTACCATTCCACGGTCGCCTACCGCCGCGGCTGCTTCGAGGCCGCCGGGCGCTACAGGATCGATGAACTGGTTTCGCAGGACCACTATCTGTGGTTCGACATGCTGCCTTTGTGCCGGGCGCGAAATCTTGCCGAACCGCTGACGCGCTACCGGCTGAACGCACTTGGGCTGACCGCGACAAACGCAACGAATGCCCGTAATCGCACGCATCCGATCCGCCAGGCATCATGGGCGCGCCTCGGCTTGACCTATGACCTCTATGACGATGCTTTCGCCCAGGACCTCACCCAGTTCATCCGCGGGCACGTGATCGCCGTCGACCGACGCGCCGCCGCCTACGGCAAGTTGCTTGGCGTATTCAAGGCTTTCCTTGCAGCGTCGCGGCCCTTCAGGCGCACGGAGGATGCGGTTGCGGCAAGGCAGCTGGCCCATGCCATCGTCGCGCGCATGCTGGCCAGCCCGCTGCCGGGTTTCACCGGGATGCTGCGCATCTGCTATCTGTGCTGGCCGCTCGACTGGCGAACCGTAGCCGGTGCGGTGACGAAGCGACTGGCGATCGGGCTCAAGGCGTGGTTGCCCAAGAGAGGCAGTTGAACTGATACTGCACCAATTGACGAGGAACAGATTTCTGGAAACCGAAAGGTGCCGTCTGCCGTAAAGAGTGAGAATTATGGACCTTGATTATTCTGCTTGGTTTGCAGGCAAAAGCCTTTCGACCGACTGGACTTCGCGCTTCTTTCCCCTCTGGGCCACACTGCTCCAGTCGCGCCGCGACGAGCCTCTCGATGTCCTCGAGATCGGCTCCTGGGAGGGCCGTTCGGCGATCTTCTTTCTCAACTATTTCGGCAAATGCCGGCTGACATGCATCGATACATTCGGTGGCAGTCCCGAACACACCTCGCGGCAGAAATGGAGCGACCAGCTTGCGCATGTCGAGCAACGCTTCGACAGCAATCTCGCCGCGTTCGGCAAACGGATCGAGAAGATCAAAAGTCCCTCGTCCCAGGCATTGGCCCGCCTTATCACCGACGAGCGACGTTTCGACCTCGTCTATGTCGACGGCAGCCATCACAGCGCCGATGTCCAGTCGGATGCCGTGTTCTCCTGGCCGATGGTTCGAGACGGCGGGATCGTCATTTTCGACGATTACGAATGGACGTTCTTTGCTGACGAGGTCGAGCGTCCAAAGCTCGGGATCGACAGTTTCCTGTCGGTACATGCTGGCCAATACCGCGAGCTGTGCCGAGGAGAGCAAGTCATCATCCAGAAGATCGGCGTCGCCAGGAATGAGCGCCCGGCAATTCCGTCTCCTGTCCCGCGCCAAGAACCCGTCGCCGAAGCCAAAGACAACGAATCTGAAAACGACGTCGAGTTCGTGCTGATTGCCGAGGCGGGCATTCTTGAAGCGCAGGCCCTGCTGCTGTGCGAAAGCATAAGATGTTTCGCCGGCTCTTATTCCCGATCCCGGATAACGGCGGTTTCGCCCAGAAGCAGCCGTCGTCCCTCGCCGTCGACGATAGACCGGTTCGGGCAACTCGGCGTCGACTATCTGCCAATCGAGGTCGACAGCTGCTGTCCCCAATATGGCACCTCATACCGGATACATTCCCTTGCTCATGCCGAGAGACGGTCCGGGCCGCCGGTCATCATCCAGCTTGATAGCGATGCGATATTCATAGCCGAGCCCGACTTTTCTTTGGGTACATGCTCCGCCGCTGCCCGCCCGGTGGACAGCAAGGGCATGTGCACGACCGGTCCTGGTGACCCATTCGACGCTTATTGGCGACAGCTATGCGCCCTTGCCGGTGTCGACTACGAGCACCTGCCCATCGTGCGCACGAGCGTCGACGGCCTGGCGGTGCGCGCCAGCTACAATGGCGGGCTCATCGCCGCAAAAAGGACGAGCGGCCTCTTTCAGCGCACCGAAGACATCTTCAGGAAGCTGGTGGCGGCCAATATGAAGCCATGGGCCGGAGCCGAGCCAACCTACAGCACCGGAACAGGCATTTTGCAGGGAGGGGCCACCGCCTTCTGGGGCACGAGCCAGGCTGCCTTCTCACTGGCGGCCACTGCCGGCAACCATTCCGTGCGGCTTTTGCCGGCCACGCATAATTTTCCGCTTCATAACTTCAACCCGGCCACGGCGCCTGATCCGGCCCGGCTGGTCCATATTCACTATCATGGACTGTTCAACGAGGAGTCGGCTGCCGCGAACCCGCTTCTGGACGGAACGCTGGCCCTGCCCGCGGGAATAGCCGAATGGCTCGAAGCCCGGCTGCCATTGCGGCAACAGCCGCCACAGGCCGCGCCGATGCCCGACCGCCCGCGCCGTTCCCGCAGAAAAGCGATCCTGGTGCTTGGAATGCACCGCAGCGGGACCTCGATGCTTGCCGGCACCATCGCCGCATTGGGATCGGCCCGCCCCAAAAAACCACTGCGCGCGGACCGCAACAATCCCCGGGGATATTGGGAAAGCACCCCGCTCAATTTCGCCAACGACGAGCTGCTCACAGCGGCAGCCTCCTCGTGGCATGACTGGCGGCCACTCGATCCGCAATGGCTGCAATCGCTGGCGGCGGAGCGTCACCACCACAAGATCAAGGCGATCCTTGCAAGCGAGTACGGCGATGAGCTGCTGTTTTTCGTCAAGGATCCCAGGATCTGCCGGTTCGTTCCGTTCATGTCGTCGATTCTTGCCGAGATGGAGACCGACCCGGTGGCCTTGCTCCCGCTCCGCAACCCTCTCGAGGTCGCCTATTCGCTGGAGCGGCGGGATGGATTGCCGCTGGCAAAATCGCTTTTGCTCTGGCTGAGGCACCTGCTCGATGCGGAATATCATTCGCGGCACATGCCACGTTGTTTCATTCGCCACGAACAATTCCTGATCGACTGGCGATATCATGTCGAGCGCGCGGCGGAGAAGACCGGCATCGTCTGGCCGACACCCTTAGACCAGGCGGAGACCGAGATAGGGCGTTTCCTGACAGCGAACCTGCATCATGAACGGGCAACGGTCGGGGACCTGCAGAATCATCCGGATATGACACCGCTGATCCGCGCTGCCTACGACATTCTATGTGCCATGGCGGACGACGGCGACAGCCTGGAATTGCGCGATGAGCTGGACCTGATGCGGGCGAAATTCGATGACGCCTGCGATGTCGTGGGCGCCGCGGCGGCGGCCGAGGCCGACCATTTGCGCGGCGAGCGCGACACAATCAACCGCGCCTATCGTGAGCTCGGCCTCGAACGGAACGCATTGGTGCATGATCGAGACAACCTTCTTGCCGAGCGCGACGCACTGCTCGCGTCACCCAGTTGGCGACGACTTACAGCCCCGTTGCGGTGGATGCGAAGTCCATCCAAGCGTCGAAGATGACGGCAACTGGTGCATCGATCCTCTCCCTGCTCGACACACTGTGATCGGCTGTCAAGAAACCGTCACACGGAACCGGGTTCGCACGTGCTAGAAATTGCGGCCAGGCGACCGCCAATGCGGCGGCGTATTGAAACCTGCATTTGGCACTGCCCATGGATACCGCCCTCGTCCCGGAAGGCACCGACCTGTCGCCCTATCTGCCCGATGAGCATGGGCTGTTCTTTACCTATCATTTCACAGCCGACGGCTCCCGCACCAAGGACCTTGCGCAGGCGCGATGGACCTGGCGCAGCTACCAGATCACCGACCTCCACGCTCGCCAGGAGATCAGCGCCGAGAAGGCTCTGCCGACCCCGGCGCGCGATGCTTTCCTGGCGCCCAGCCATGGTTGCCACATCGACTATGAGGATGGCTGGCTCTATGGCGACCTGCCGGACCTCAAGCACGATTTTTCGGAGGCGCGGGGGCTCGTCCATTTCCGTTTTGCCTTCAACGACACGATGCTGATCGGCGCCCGCAAGCAACCGTTGGAGTCGGTCGACGCAGTCCGCAAGGTGGTGGAAAATGGATCACGGAAATTCCGCTCGCCGGCGGACCTGATCGAGGCGGTCACAGGCCAGTCGCTCGACGGCATGTCGGCCGAGCTCGGCAAGCTCGGCGACACGCTCGACGGCATCGAGGATCGCGTCGTGCGCGACGCATGGCACAATGAGCGGCAAGCGCTGGTCGAGGCGCGCCGACAACTGGTGGTGATCCATCGGCAAATGGCGACGCTCACCAATCTGTTTCGGCATCTCGACCATTCGCATCGCGACGAGTTGCCTGACCCGATCAACGATATGGCCGCCCGGCTCTCGCACCGGGCGCAGACGCTTTACCATGACGGCGAGCAGTTGCAGGCGCGCACGAGGTTGTTGCAGGACGAGCTAATGGCGAAACTGACAATGCAGTCGAACCAGCTGCTCTACATTCTTTCGGTCATGACAGCGGTGCTGCTGCCGATGACCATCATATCGGGCCTGTTCGGCATGAATGTCGGCGGGCTGCCGCTGGTCGACACGCCAGTGGGCTTCTGGGTGGTGACAGCGGTGTCGGTGGCTATCGCCGCGGCCACCTATCTGTTCGTCAGGCGGCTTGGCCGGGGATTGTAGCGCACCTGGTATCTTTGCGCCAAAATGCGAAGATCCCTATCGAGCCGCCCGCCGTGCGCTCGTCAACATAGACCAGGAATACATCGCCAGGGCTGCCCAGATCAGGGCAAAGGCAACGGCCTGTGCCGTGCCGAACGGCTCGTTGAAAATCAAAACCGCGATCAGGAAAACCATTGTCGGCGCGATGTATTGCATGATGCCGATGGTGGAGAGGCGCAAAAGCTTGGCGCCGAACGCAAACAGAAGCAGCGGCACCGATGTGACCGGACCACAGCCGATCAGCAACGCCGTGTCGGTGCCGGTGCTGGATACTATGTGGTCCTGCCCGGTCGTGATCAGGTAGATGATGTAGCCGAGAGCCGGCACGGACAGCAAAAGCACTTCGAGCAGAAAGCCTTGGCTCGGGCCGATCGGCAGCGTCTTGCGGAAGAAGCCGTAGGCGGCGAAGGAAAACGCCAGCGCCAGCGACACCCAAGGCAGCTTGCCACCTTCGATCGTCAGCAGCGTGACGGCGACCGCCGCAAGCGCAACCGCCGCGATCTGCAACCGGTCGAGCTTTTCGCCCAGCAGCACGGCTCCGACCACGACCACCACCAGCGGGTTGATGTAATAGCCAAGCGCAGTCTCGACGGTGCGGTCGACCGCGATCGCCCAGACGTAGATGCCCCAGTTGACCGAGATCAGCGCCGCCGTCAGCGCCGCCATGGCGATGGTGCGGGGCGAGCGAATGGCCGCCTTGAAGTCCGCCGTACGGCCGACCCAGACCAGAACCGCCGCGGCGATCGGCACGGACCAGACGATGCGGTGGGCGATCACCTCGGCAAGCGGCAGATGCGCGACCGCCTTCATGTAGAAAGGCAGCAATCCCCACAAGAGATAGGCACCCAATGCGAGCAGGAAGCCGCGACGGGCCTTTGAATCTGCGTCCAGGGCAATTGCTTCAGTGACCATGGCCCAACGCTATGGCCCAGTAAACTTGGCAAGACCATCGCAAAGTTCTGATGGATCAATGGACTTTCGCTGATGGTTCAACCTGCCGCCTTCGAAGAACTGCGTCCCCGAGAGCTATGGCAGCAAACTTATCAGCTCATTTCTGGACCGGCTTCTCGACAAGCTCAAAGAAGACCCGGTCGGGCGCGCCCTCATCATGTCTGAAACCCGTCAACTCTGCCGCAAGATCGAGAGGAATGTCGAAAACGAAGTCGACTCCGGGGCGTTCGGAATCTTCTTTATCCTGTTTTGAAAAGGCCGCCTGCCTTACGGCTTCGAAGGATGTCGGAAGGTCGCCAGTGGTATGAAGGTCGCTGACGTTTTGGTCGCCGCTATGCCATACCCTCCAGATGTTCTTTCCGCTGCTCCAGAATTCGGCGCGAGCGAACATAGTATGTTCTTCAATGTGCACGACGACCATTTCCCTACCTTGCGAGAACGCCGACAGATAGCTGTCAGGAGGATTGGGAAAGCTGCAGTAGCCCAGGATGATAATCGCCCAATTCTTTTCGCTGCCATAAGCGTTGACCGTGGCATCGAAATCTTCCGACGAACCACCGACTTCCCTACCGAACAAGGCTGCGGCTTCCTTGATCCCGTAACCGCGAAAGCCAAACCAGCTTATCGAGAAGCCCACGTGCCTACTCCGCCGCCACCAGCCCTGCCATCTCGCGGTTCTTCATCAGCTTGTAGATGATCGAATCCATCAAGGCCTGGAATGACGCGTCGATGATGTTTTCCGACACGCCGACCGTCCACCAGCGCGCGCCGGTGCCGTCATGCGATTCGATCAGAACGCGGGTGATGGCCTCGGTGCCGCCATTGAGGATACGCACCTTGAAGTCGGCGAGCTCGAGGTCGACGATCTCGCTCTGATATTTGCCGAGATCCTTGCGCAGCGCGATGTCGAGCGCGTTGACCGGACCATGGCCTTCCGCGACTGACATCTTCTCCTCACCGTCGACCTCGACCTTCACGATGGCCTCGGAGACGGTCTTAAGATTGCCGTTGGCGTCGAAGCGGCGCTCGACCATGCAGCGGAATGAGGTGACGTTGAAGAATTCCGGCAGGCCGTGCAGCATTTTGCGCGCCAAGAGCTCGAAGGACGCATCGGCGCCCTCATAGGCATAGCCCTCGGCCTCGCGTTCCTTGACGACCGCGATCAGCGCATCGAGCCGGTGATCGTCCCTGGGCACCTCGATGCCGCGCCGCTTCAACTCGGCGAGGAAATTGGCTTTGCCGCCCTGGTCGGAAACCATGACACGGCGGCGGTTGCCGACGGATTCCGGCGGCACATGCTCATAGGTCGCCGGTTCCTTGGCCAATGCGGAGGCATGGATGCCGGCCTTGGTGGCGAAAGCCGAGGCGCCGACATAGGGCGCCTGCGCTTCCGGGGCACGGTTCAAGAGCTCGTCGAAGGCACGCGACAGACGCGAAATGCCGGTCAGCGCCTCCGCCGAAATGCCTGATACAAAGCGATCGGCGAAGGCCGGCTTCAGCGCCAGCGTCGGCACGATCGAGATCAGATTGGCGTTGCCGCAGCGCTCGCCGATGCCGTTCAGCGTGCCCTGGACCTGCCGCACGCCGGCCTCGACCGCGGCCAGCGAATTGGCGACCGCCTGGCCGGTGTCGTCATGAGCGTGGATGCCCAGATGATTGCCCGGAATACCCGAGGCGATGACTTTGCCGACGATGGCGCGCACTTCCGAAGGCTGCGTGCCGCCATTGGTGTCGCACAACACCACCCAGCGCGCGCCGGCATCGTATGCGGTCTTCGCGCAGGCAAGCGCATAGTCCGGATTGGCCTTGAAGCCATCGAAGAAATGCTCGCAGTCGACCATCGCTTCCTTGCCGGAAGCGACAGCGGTTTCGACCGAAGTCTTGATCGACTCCAGATTCTCCTCGTTGGTGCAGCCGAGCGCCACGCGGACGTGGTAGTCCCAGCTCTTGGCGACGAAGCAGATGGCGTCCGACTTCGACTGCACAAGCGCCGCGAGGCCCGGATCATTGGACGCGGAGACCCCTGCCCGCTTGGTCATGCCGAAGGCGACGAATTTGGCGCGTGCCGTGCGTTTCTGCTGAAAGAAGGCCGTGTCGGTCGGGTTGGCGCCGGGATAGCCGCCTTCGACATAATCCATGCCGAATTCGTCGAGCAGTTTTGCAATCGCGATCTTGTCCTCGACCGAAAAGTCGATGCCCGGCGTCTGCTGGCCATCGCGCAGTGTCGTGTCGAAGAGATAGAGGCGCTCGCGGGTCATGGTCATTTGCCTGCAAATTTGTCCGTCGCGCGGATCAGCCGGTCGAGGATGCCGGGTTCCGAATAGGCGTGGCCGGCGCCTTCGATCAGGTGGAAGTCGGCCTTCGGCCAGGCCTTGTGCAGCGCCCAGGCATAACGTGCCGGGCACGGCATGTCGTAGCGTCCGTGGACGATGGTGCCGGGAATGTTCTTGAGCTTATGCGCATCGCGCAAAAGCTGCCCCTCCTCCAGCCAGCCGGCGTGGACGAAATAGTGGTTCTCGATGCGGGCGAAGGCGACGGCATAGTCATCCTGCCCAAACGGCCCGCTGGTTTCAGGCTCCGGCAGCAGCGTGATCGTCTCGCCTTCCCAGAGGCTCCAGGCGCGAGCCGCCTCGATCTGCGCCTTGCGGTCGGAGCCGACCAGCCGCTTGCGATAGGCGGCCATCATGTCGCCGCGCTCGGCTTCCGGGATCGGCGCCAGGAAACGCTCCCACTTGTCGGGAAACATCTCGGAGACGCCGAACTGATAGTACCATTCGAGCTCGGCGCGGGTCAGCGTGTAGATGCCGCGCACCACCAGCTCGCTGACGCGGTCAGGATGCGTCTCGGCGTAGGCGAGCGCCAGCGTCGAGCCCCAGGAGCCGCCGAACACCAGCCATGTGTCGAAGCCGGCCATCTCGCGCAGCCGTTCGATGTCGGCGACGAGATGCCAGGTCGTGTTGGCCTCCAGCGAGGCGTTGGGCGTCGATTTTCCGCAGCCGCGCTGATCGAACAGGATGACATCGTAGAGTTTCGGGTCGAACAGCCGCCGGTGTTTTGGCGAGATGGTGCCGCCCGGTCCGCCATGCAGGAACACCGCCGGCTTGGCTCCTTTGGTACCGGAACGCTCCCAATAGACCATGTGGCCGTCGCCGACATCGAGCATGCCCGAGTCGAACGGTTCAATCTCCGGGTAGAGGGTGCGCAAGGAAGTGCTGTGAACAGTCATAGTTTCAGGCCCTGTTGCGGCCAGTTGGCCGTTTCGTGATCGGGGTGCTGGAAGGAGATGATCTGCTCCTGCCTTGCGTAATAGTCGCGGTCGTCATGGATCGGCGCCTCGAAGATTTTTTCCACCCAGGGCAGCCGGGCCGCATAGTTGACCTGGATTTTCGGCGTCAGATCCGAGCGGTCGTCGAAGGCGCCGATGGCGATCTCCAGCCCGCCGGGCTGGCGGTAGGTCAACGGCGTTCCGCAGCGGGCGCAGAAGCCGCGATCGATGTTGACCGACGACTGGAAATAGCTCGGTTCCTCATGCGTCCATTCGACGCCATCCTTGGGCACGGTCACGAGCGCGCCGAAGAAAGAACCGAACTGCTTCTGGCACATGCGGCAATGGCAGATGGACGGGCGCCCGAGCGCCCCCTTGACGCGGAAGCGCACGGCGCCGCACTGGCAACCGCCGGTTCGGACAGTCTCGGTCATGGTCTTTCCTCCGGCGGCCATTGGTCGGTGTCGTGATCGGGATGCTGGTAGGAGACAAGCTCGGCGAGATAGGGGGCCGACCCCATATCCGCCATCGTGTCCTCGCCGGGCAATTGCGGAATGGTGTCGACATAAGGCAGTTTCGCCTCCGTGCCCCACTGGATGGTCGGCGCGATGCCAGCCGGATCGTCGAAGGCGGCGATCGCCAGCGCCATGCCGTCGGGCGCCTCGAAGGTCAGGGGCGTGCCGCATTCGGCGCAGAAGCCGCGCCAGGCGGCATTGGAGGAACGGAAGCGCTTGGGCTCGCCGCGCGTCCAGTCAACCTTGGCGCCGCGCACGGAGACCAGCGGCAGGTAGAAGTTGCCGCTCGCCTTCTGGCACATGCGGCAGTGGCAGATCGAGGCGTCGCCAAGCGTGCCCTCGACGCGGAAGCGCACCGCGCCGCACTGGCAGCCGCCTGTGTAGACCGGCCGGTTGTCGAGGCTCATCATGTCTCACTCCGGATCATGGCAGACAGCCTCGACATTGTTGCCGTCGGGATCGAAGACGAAGGCGCCATAATAGTTCGGATGATAGTGCGGGCGCAGGCCCGGCGCGCCATTGTCCCTGCCGCCGGCGGCAAGGGCCGCGGCATGGAAGGCATCGACCTCGGCGCGGCTGCGCGCGGTGAAGGCGACGTGCTGATGGGCCTTTTGACCCTCCTTGCCTTCCTGCAGCCAGAATACCGGCCGATCGCGGCCATAGCCACCAACCTTGGCGCCACCGGTATATTCCAGCGGCACCATGTAGAGCAGCGAGGCACCCAGCGGCGCCATCGCCTTGTCGTAGAAGGCTTTCGAAGCGTCGAAATCGGCAACGTCGATGCCGAGATGGTCGATCATGGAAATGCCTCCCTTGCTGGTTCATGCGCCGGCACTTCGGCACCGGCGAGGCCGGCCTCGATGACGATGTGCTGGCAGACATTGTCGATATCGCGGATCACATCGTCGTTCCAGAAGCGCAGGATGGTCCAGCCCAGCGCCTCATGTTTGGCTGTTCGCGCGGCATCGGACGCCGAAATCTCATGAGAAGCATGCTGGGAACCGTCCAGCTCAACGATTAGCTTCTTGTTGGGGCAAGCAAAGTCGACGATGAAGCCGGCTATCGGCATTTGACGTCGAAACGCCAGCCCCATGAGTCGGTGTGCGCGTATCTCATTCCAAAGCTTCAGCTCGGCATCGGCCATGACCCTGCGCATCTTGCGCGCATTGCCGCGATTGATGGGAGATACCCGATGATGGGTCATTGCGAGGCCCCCCTCTCTGCCCTGCCGGGCATCTCCCCCTCAAGGGGGGAGATCAGCAGCTTCGCGAACCGCGGCCCACCATCAGCGTTGATGATTGGCGAAGGCGGCTGGGACAGCCAATCTCCCCCCTTGAGGGGGAGATGTCCGGCAGGACAGAGGGGGGCGCCTCGCACCGTCCTCTCCAATCCTGCGGTCCAAGCCTCCAACCTCACCGCTTAACCTCCCAGCTCGTGACGCGCTCGCCGGTCACCGGATCCTTGCCGTCCTTCAGCTGCACGCCCTGCGCCAGAAGCTCATCCCTAACCCGATCGGCCTCGGCCCAGTTCTTGGCCGCGATCAGCGCCAGGCGGTCGGCGATAGCCGTGGCGACCGCTGCCTCATCCACCTCTGCCGAGGCGACATCGAAGCCGAGGAATTGCAGCGACGCCTTCAGCGCAGCGGCGGCCTCGTTGCCGTCCGCTGCCTCGCTGGCCATCTGCGTCAAAATCTGGAACGCGGCATAGGTGGCGAGATCGTCCGACAAGGCATCGACCACCTGCGCCGGCAGTTGCCCGGCAGCCGGCGCCAGATCCGCCGCGCGTTTCCATTTGCGCAGCGTGTTCTCCGCCTCCTCCAGCTTGCGCACGGAGAAGTCGATCGGCTCGCGGTAGTGCGTCATCAGCATCGCCAGCCGCAGCACCTCGCCCGGCCAGCTGCGGCCGCCGAAGGTCTCGGTCTCCAGCAACTCATGGATCGAGTAGAAATTGCCGAGGCTCTTCGACATCTTCTGCCCCTCGACCTGGAGGAAGCCATTGTGCATCCAGACATTGGCCATGACTGACGTGCCGTGGGCGCAGCGCGACTGGGCGATCTCATTCTCATGATGCGGGAAGATCAGGTCGAGGCCGCCGCCATGAATGTCGAAGACTTCGCCGAGATAGGCGGCCGACATCGCCGAGCATTCGATATGCCAGCCCGGCCGACCCCTGCCCCACGGACTTTCCCAGCCCGGCTCTTCCGGTGACGACAGCTTCCACAGCACGAAATCGCCAGGGTTCTTCTTGTGGGCATCGACAGCGATGCGGGCGCCGGCCTGCTGTTCGTCGAGATTGCGCTTCGACAATTGGCCGTAGTCCGGCATCGACGCGGTGTCGAACAGAACTTCGCCTGCCGCGACATAGGCATGACCGCGTTTGATCAGGCTTTGAATCAAGGTGATCATGTCGGCCTTGCCGTCGGCGCGAGGCTCGACGAATTCGGTGGCGCGCGGTTCGACCGTCGGCTCCAGGCAGCCGAGCGTGGCGACATCCCTGTGGAACTGGTCGGCGGTCTTTTCGGTCACCCGCCGGATCGCTTCGTTGAGCGACAGTTTTCCGGCTGATATCTCGCCACCGAAATCGCGGAGCGCGCGCGCGTTGATCTTGTCGTCGACGTCGGTGATGTTGCGCACATAGGTGACATGCGTCTCGCCATAGACATGGCGCAGCAAGCGGAACAGCACGTCGAAGACGATGACCGGCCTGGCATTGCCGATATGCGCGAAGTCGTAGACGGTCGGGCCGCAGACATACATGCGCACGTTCAGCGCATCGATCGGAACGAAACTCTCCTTCGTGCGCGTCAGTGTGTTGTAGAGGCGCAGGCCCTGCGATGCGTCAGACATTCCATGCCTTCCCGGTTCAGAACTTCTTATCTGGATGGAGCCAACCGCGCGCCGAGGCGCAAATCAGACTCCAGCCTGCTGGCCGGGGCGTTTGTCCAATCTGGGGAAAGATGAGGCGAAAACGTCCGGACCAGCGCGAGGCTAGCCAATAATGCAAATGCCACAAATGGCGAAAGACGTTTTCATGGGCGGCTTTATCGCCTCGACCAGTGTTGCCGTCAAGTCGCTGCTTCCGAGAAAAACGCCGTAAAGATTGGCAAACGCGTCGCCCGATCACGCGGAATCAGGCAGTGAAACATTTTATTAAACATGTCGGCACAGTCATGAAACATTCGCCGGCTAGATCACCAACCGTCACGATTTGGTCGGATTCAACGGCCAAACGCGAACACGAAAACGTTACCTGGGAAGAGAAACATGCCTCGAAGCAAGCAAGACGCCACCCGCGCCAAGCAACCGGCGCTGGCCAGCCACTATCGCGCAATCGGCCCGGCCGCGATCGTCGCCGCCCTTCTCCACACCGCCAAGAAGAAGAAGCCGGCACCGAAGATCGTATCGCCCCGCGCTGCCTGAAGCGGTGCGCGACCGGCGCCAAAGGCGCCGATGAGGCGCTCATATACGCCTCCAGATAACAGGCTCAGCTAGAACAACGTCATCTGACTGTCGTCGGCGCCAGGCTTCTGGCGCCTGGCCTTCTCGGGCTCTGGCCCGATCTCGCCCCTCGCCTGAATCTCCGGTCCAGTGTTGGCAACCTTGTTGACGAGGTCGGAGACAGGGACAGCCTCGAAGAAATCGAGTTGCGCCGGCCGCAACAGGTCGGCGACATCGCGTGGCTCGAGCGTACGGCAATCCAGCCAGCGGGCGAAATCCCTGGGATCGATCACCACCGGCATCCGATCGTGGATATGGGCGATGTCGGCATTGGCGTTGACCGTCAGGATGGCGCCGGTGTCCATTTCCGAACCGCCCGGCTCGGCATAGGTCTCGATCAGGCCGGCAAAGGCGACCAGGCCGCCATGCCTGGGCCGGATCCAGTAGGACTGCCCCTTCTTGCCCCCGGTCTGCCGCCACTCATAAAAGCCGGATGCCGGCACCAATGCGCGGCGATGGCGCATCGCGGCCTTGAACGAGGCCTTTTCGATTGCGCCTTCCGAGCGTGCGTTGAACAGCAGCGGAAACTCCCTCGTATCCTTGACCCAAGCGGGAATGAGCCCCCAGCGCACCAGCATCGGCTGGCGGTCGGGCAGATTGGAGCCGGGCGCGCGCGGCGCGCCCGCGGTCGCCATCAGCACCGGCTGCGTCGGCGCGATGTTGTAGCGTGCCGGGAAATCCTCAAGCTCGGCCAAGCCCAGAAAGGCAGCGGTCTGATCCGGTGTGGCGGTCAAGGCAAAACGTCCGCACATGATCGATTGCTCCTGCCTTCGAATGGTTCCGGCAGAAAGTGGCGATGGAACAGCCGCACTGCAACCGCTAAAGCTGTCCGGCAACGACCGTCCACAACGGGCTGCGGCGTTCGAACGGTTGGGAGCCATGAACGAACAACGAAAGACACTGCCGGCAGTCTCGGTAGCGGTGGTGCGTGGCAACACCGTGCTGTTGGTCAAGCGGGCGCGGCAACCATCGCAAGGGCTCTATGCCTTTCCCGGCGGCAAGGTCGAGGCCGGCGAGACGCTGGAGGATGCCGCGAAGCGAGAGCTGCTGGAAGAGACAGGTTTGCGTGCCACCGGTTTTCGCCCGCTTCGGGAAATCCATATCGACGGCAGGGACGATTCCCATCCTGTCGATTACCGCCTTACGGTCTTCGGCGCGGCCTATGCCGGTGGCGAGGCCATGGCCAGCGACGATGCCGAGACAGCCGCTTTCTATACGCTCAACGAGATGGCGGCGCTGCCGCTTGCCGGTTCGGTGTTCGCGGTGGCGGAAGATCTGCTTGGCCGACCTGCTGGTTCTCCTGAAAGCCGCTGAATTCCCCAACTGGCGCGCCGGAAACGCCTTGCAGGCGACAAATTGTTTGGCCACATAGACTTATGAGCCGCGCTCCTCTTCTTGTCGCTTTATGCCTTGCCGTCAGTACGGCCGTGGCCGTGCGGCCGGCGTTCAGTGCCGAGTCGCCGTTCGAGCCGGGACTGATGCGGCTGGCGGAGGTTCTGGGCTCGCTGCATTTCCTGCGCAATCTGTGCGGCGAGAAGGGCGACCAGTGGCGTGGCGAGATGGAAAAACTGCTCGATTCGGAAAATCCGGACCCCGAACGGCGCGCCCGCTTCATCGCCAGCTTCAATCGCGGCTATCGTTCCTTCGGCGGCACCTATACGCAGTGCACCGCCTCGGCCACCGAGGCCATCAGCCGCTACATGAAGGAAGGCGAGACGCTGTCGCGCGATATCGCCTCGCGCTACGGAAACTAGGCATCCATCAACAGATATCCTAGCCGTCGCTGGGCATGTCGGACAAATCCGGCTTGTACCAGTCGATGTCTTGGTGCAATCCTGATGTTGCACTTCTGCAACAACGTTAATGAAACGTTAGCGCAAGAATGCGGAATTAACTCAAACTGAAGGTTTTCGCCCCGCAGGCCGGTCTAATCGGCTAAGTTTGATCCGGGTTGAAACGCAGCTTCGCCAAACACAGCCGCCTGCTGTAAAAGACGATCAAAAAAATGTCATATTTACAGATACTTACTTCGAGGCTGAGCGCAAACGGAACAGATCAAGCCTGATCCGCACTGGCGGATCGCCGCTTGAAAGGGTGGACATCGCTTATGGAACATGCTGCCAACGACATCGACGCCCTGGTCAGGGAAGAAAAGCGCCTGACGGCGGTGGAGAGCCACAGCGAGGCGTGGGCGGAGGGTCTGTCGGCGGGCATAGAGCCCGAAATCATTGCCGAGGCGGCGCTCGAGACCGCATTCGGTGAAATGCTGCGCGCCAACGGCGAGACCTCGGCCCTTGCCCTGCTCGACCGCATGCGTGAAAAGGTGATTGCTGGCGCCTTCGAACCTGAGCGGCTGCGGCACTGAACCGATATCCGGTTCTTTGACGATCGAGTGCCGTTTGGGCATCATGCCCGGGAGCCAAGGAGATACGGGCAGTGAATTTTCCGATGTCAGGCGGGCCGAAGGGCCTGGTCCTCTACATCCGCCTCGCCACATGCAGTGCCGCGATTGCCTTTGTAACGTGCCTGGCAAGCAGCCCAGCCTATGCGCTGAGCGAGATCCAACGCGAAGAGCTTCCCTCACCTGTCGCACCGTCGACGAATGACGACGTTTCGCCCGGCGGCGCGATTCCCATGCCTGACCCAATGGGCACGCCGCCTTCGACAGGCCAGCAGCCGGCCGCTCCGGACGCCGCGGAGCCTGACAGTCCGTCCGATGGCGGCACCAACAGGCCGCGTGTCGATCCCGAGGCGCCCTTGCCCGAGGTGGTCTACGATCTTGGCAAGCTGCCCGAGCCCGTGCGGCGCATGCATGACCTGATCATCGAAGCCTGCAAGAGCGGCGACATCGAAAAGCTCCGGCCCTTGATCGGCAAGGGCGACAGCATGACCCAGCTGTCACTGGCCGATATCGATGGCGACGCCATCGCTTTCCTCAAAGGCCTGTCCGGCGACCCTGACGGCCAGGAAATCCTGGCCATCCTGGAGGAAGTGCTCAGTGCCGGCTATGTCCATATCGACGCCGGAACACCGCAGGAACTCTATGTCTGGCCGTATTTCTTCGCGCTGCCGCTGGACAAGCTTGACGCCAAACAGCGGGTCGAACTGTTCAAAATTGTCACCGCCGGCGATTTCGACGACATGAAGCAGTTCGGTGCGTACATCTTCTACCGCGTCGGCATCACGCCCGCCGGGCAGTGGACATTTTTCGTCGCCGGGGATTGAGCGAACTCACCTCCGGAAGGGAGAGTAAGGAAGGTTATCCCGGCAACGCCTCGGAAAACTCCACCGCTCTGCCCTGGCTTGGTGTGACGATCTCGCCTTCCCACATAACGCGCTGGCCGCGAATGACGGTGCCGACCGGCCAGCCGGCCACATCCTTGCCGTCATAGGGCGTCCAGCCTGCCTTCGAACCGGCCTGCGCATTGGTGATGGTCTCACGCCGCTTCATGTCGACGATGGTGAAGTCGGCGTCGTAGCCGGCTGCGATGCGGCCTTTTCTGGCCATGCCGAAGATGCGCTGTGGGCCGTGACTGGACAGATCGACGAAACGCTGCAGGGTCAGCCGACCGGCGTTGACGTGGTCGAGCATGATCGGCACCAGCGTCTGTACCCCGGTCATGCCCGAGGGCGAGGCCGGATAGGGTTTTGCCTTTTCGGCCAGCGTGTGCGGTGCATGATCGGAGCCGAGCACGTCGACGATGCCTTGCGCGATGCCGTGCCAGACGCCTTCGCGATGACGGAAGGCGCGCACCGGCGGGTTCATCTGGATCAACGTGCCCAGCCGCGCATAATCGTCGGCGCTCAGCGTCAGATGGTGCGGCGTCGCCTCGCAGGTCGCGACATCCTTGTGCTGTTCGAGGAACAATATCTCCTCGGCGGTCGAGATGTGCAGGACATGGATGCGGGCGCGGGTCTGCCTGGCGATGCGCACCAGCCTTTCGGTGCAGCGCAAGGCGGCGATCTCGTCGCGCCAGACCGGATGCGATGACGGGTCGCCCTCGATCCGTTCGCCAAGGCGCTCGCGCAGCCGGAATTCGTCCTCGGAATGAAAGGCCGCACGGCGGCGGGTGTTCCGCAAGATCGAGGCGACGCCTTCGTCATCCTCGACCAGCAGGTCGCCGGTGGACGAGCCCATGAAAACCTTTATTCCCGCCGCACCCGGCAACCGCTCGAGCTCGCCGACATCTCCGGCGTTGTCGCGGGTACCGCCGACCCAGAACGCGAAATCGCAATGCATGCGGCCGCTGCCGCGCCGGACCTTGTCGGCAAGCGTTGCCTCGCTGGTGGTCAGCGGGTTGGTGTTGGGCATCTCGAACACCGCGGTGACGCCGCCAAGCACCGCCGCCCGCGAGCCCGTTTCCAGATCTTCCTTGTGCTCCAGTCCCGGCTCGCGAAAATGCACCTGGCTGTCGACGACACCAGGCAGGATGTGCAGGCCGCGGCAGTCGATCGTCTCGCCGGCCGAGACCTGGCGGAGATCGCCTATTGCGGCGATGCGGCCATTCTTCACGCCGATGTCACGCGCGCCCTCGCCGTCATGGTTGACCACTGTGCCGCCTGTCAGGATGAGGTCGTAGGTCATGGCCATGCTCTCTTGCGGGGGGAGTGTCAGCGGCTTACGTAATGGCCAACCGTTTTGCAAGATCAGGCTTTTACCCGCCCCATGCCCTTTGCCCTGCTGAAAGACCGCGCGCTCATCTCCGTCTCCGGCCCGGATGCCGAGCACTTTCTGCAAAACATCCTGACCACCGATCTCGACACGCTTGGCGCCGGCGAAGCCAAGCCCGGTGCGCTGTTGACGCCGCAAGGCAAGATCCTGTTCGACTTCCTGATCTCGCGTGCCGGCGAAAACACCTTCCGGTTGGAATGCCGAGCCGATATTTCAGGTGATTTCGTTCGCCGGCTGATGCTCTACAAACTTCGCGCCAAGGTCGAGATTACCAAGTCGGAACAGGCGCTTGTCACCGTTGCGTGGGGAAGAGAGTCAATCGCCTCAGAAAATGATTCAACCGCGGTTGCCGACAGGCGCTTTCCCGACGAAGGCGTTACGCGCTCCTATACCGGCGTTGCAGATACCGGCGAGATCGCCGCGTGGCAGGCCTTCCGCATCGCGCACGGCATCGCCGAAAGCGGCGCCGACTACGCGTTGGGCGACACCTTCCCGCATGACGTGCTGCTCGACGAGACCGGCGGGGTCGGCTTCAGGAAGGGCTGCTATGTCGGCCAGGAAGTGGTCTCACGCATGCAGCACCGCGGCACGGCAAGGCGGCGCGTTCTGATCGTGCAGGGTGGGCTTGCCCTGCCCGCTTCCGGCACCGAACTCACCGTCGAGGGACGGCCGGTCGGCACGCTCGGCTCGAGCGCCGGCACAACAGGGCTTGCCATTGCCCGCATCGACAGGGTCAAGGCGGCGCTCGACGCCGGCCAGCCGATCCTGGCCGGCCTTGTGCCGGTGACGGTGGCCATTCCCGCCTGGGCCAAATTCAGTTTTCCGCAGGAAACCGTCAGCGCGGAGGAAGCCTGATGGCGGCAGACCGCACCGGTGCGCCGCCACGCGCCTGGCAGCGCATGCTGTCCGGCCGCCGGCTCGACCTGCTCGACCCCTCACCGCTCGACATCGAGATTTCCGACATTGCCCATGGGCTCGCCCGTGTCGCCCGCTGGAACGGCCAGACCAGCGGCGAGCACGCGTTCTCGGTCGCCCAGCATTCGCTGCTGGTGGAGGCCCTGTTCAACGATCTGGTGCCACACGCTTCGGCCACCGACCGGCTCGCCGCACTGCTGCACGACGCGCCTGAATATGTCATCGGCGACATGATCTCGCCGTTCAAGTCGGTGATGGGCGGCAGCTACAAGGACTGCGAATTGCGACTGCAGCGCGCCATCCATCTGCGCTTCTCGCTGCCTCCCGAACCGGCCGCGGCGCTGCGCAGGGACATCAAGCGCGCCGACCAGATCGCCGCCTATTTCGAGGCAACGCTGCTCGCCGGCTTCTCGACCGCCGAAGCAACCGAATTCTTCGGCCGTCCGCGCGGTTTTTCCGCCGAGCGCTTCGATTTCACGCCGCGCTCGGTAACCTGGGCACAGGATGCGTTCCTGAAGCGGTTTTCGGCGCTTGAGACGTCGCGGCATCCCGTTGCGACGTCGGCGGTAGGGTAGAGAACGCTAAATTAACCGGAAACGGTAACAGTGTGGTGTTCGATCACACCGCAGGCGCGCCTCATGCCCGTCGTGGATGTCAAGGATGGTTCGATCGTCCCCGAGCGGGCGCCCGAAGGCGTGGAGCGCCCGCGACGCATGGAAGACGAGCTGCGCGAACAGAACGAACGCTTTTCAGCCGCTGTCGAGAACATGTCGCATGGCCTGTGCATGTTCGACGCCGACGAGCGCATGATCATCTGCAACGGCAACTACATCAACATCTTCTGCCTCGACACCAAGCTGGTACGACCGGGCATCCACTTCATAGACATCCTGCGCCACAGCGTCGACATAGGCATCGCCTCGCAAAGCGCCGACGAGCTCTACGCCATCCGCAAACCCTATATCGACCAAGCGAAACCCTCGACCTACGAAGAGACGCTGTCGGATGGTCGCATCATCAACATCTCGCATCGCCCGCTGGCCTTGGGCGGCTGGGTCTCGATCTACGAGGACATCACCGAACAGCGGCGCGCCGAGCAGGATCTCAAGGAACAGCATCGCCGTTTCGACGCCGCACTCGCCAACATGTCACAAGGCCTGCTGATGTACGACGCCGACGGCAAGATGATCGTGCGCAACCGGCGTTTTCTGGAGCTCTACAACGTCACCGCGGCGGACTTTCCGCTCGGAACGACGCACCGCGACGCGCTCGAAAAATTGCTGGAACTCGGCATCTATCAACAGATCGATGTCGACAGCGAAGTCGCCAAGACCGAAGCCTGCCTGGCGGCGGCAAAAATGCATTCGGCCTATCGCTATCTTACCGACGGCAGGACGGTTCTGGTCACACGCCAGCCGATGAGCGGCGGCGGTTGGGTGGTGACCTTCGACGACGTCACCGAACGCCGACGCACCGAGGAGCGCATGATCCATCTTGCGCATCATGACACGCTGACCGGACTGCCCAACCGCTCGATGTTTCGCGAACGGCTCGACCTGGCGCTGGAGGACGCGGCGGCTGCGCCGTTGGCAATCTTCTCGCTCGATCTCGACCGCTTCAAGGCGATCAACGACACCTGGGGACATCCTGCCGGCGACTGGCTGTTGAAGAGCGTGGCGGAGAGGCTGCAGCGTTGTGTGCGCAATGAATCAGACATCGTCGCCCGCTTCGGCGGCGACGAGTTCGTCGTCATGCAGTTCAATTCCAGGGGCATTGCCGATGCTGAAAAACTGGCGAAACGCATCGTCGAGGCAATCGCAAAACCATTTCGCGACAAGAGCCGGGACATGCATGTCGGCATCAGCCTGGGCATTGCCGTTTTCCCCGAAGACGGCAGGGACGTCGATACGCTGCTGAAAAATGCCGATACCGCGCTCTATCGGGCGAAGAGCGAAGGGCGAAACCTGTATCGCTTCTTCGAGCCCGCGATGGACGCCATAGTGCAGGCCCGCCGGGCGCTCGAGGTTGACCTCGAGGCTGCGCTGCCGCGCCAGGAGTTCGATCTCGATTTCCAGCCCATCATGAACATCGCCTCCGGCGAGATCATCGGCGCGGAGGCCTTGATGCGCTGGCATTCGCCAGCGCGCGGCACGGTCGCGCCGGACGCGTTCATTCCGGTCGCTGAAGAAACCGGACTGATCGTGCCGCTTGGCGAGTGGGCGCTGAGGAAGGCCTGCACGGCGGCGGCAAGCTGGCCTCCCGGCTTGCGCATCGCGGTCAATGTCTCGGCCGTGCAGCTCAAAAGCGGTGGGTTTGCCCGCAGCGTCATCTCGGCTCTGGCCTTTTCCGGCGTGCCGGCCGGACAGCTGGAACTGGAGATCACCGAAACCGTGCTGATGGACGAAAGCAAAGCCGTGCTGAAGACACTGCGCCAGCTGCGCGATCTCGGCATCCGCATCGCGCTGGATGATTTCGGCACCGGCTATTCCTCGCTCGGCTATCTCAGGCGTTTCCCGGTCGACAAGATCAAGATCGACCGCTCCTTCATTCACGACATGGGCAATCGCGACACGGCGGCGATCGTGCGCACCATTATCGGGCTCGGCACAGAGCTTGGCATTGTCGTCACCGCCGAGGGCGTCGAGACCGAGGTGCAGCTCGATATGCTGCGCGACACTGGTTGTGCCGAGGCGCAAGGCTATCTGATCGGCGTGCCGTCGAAGGCCGCGGACATCCAGCGTCTGTTGAAGGCGCGTGCTCTGCACAGCCGGACCGGCTGATTCGTTCGAGGCACCCTGCCCTCTATTGATGGATCGGTTGCCAGCTCGGTTTTGACAGGTGGGCAGCCATGAAACCGGCGACGGCTTCGACCTTGGCCGGGCGCGCGCGGGCCGACGGCGTTACGAAATACAGCGCGCCCCTCGGCAAAGTCCAATCGGTCAGGATCGCTTCCAAACGCCCGTCGGCAAGATACTCGCTGGCGATGAATTCCGGCAGCTCGGCGATCGCGGTCCCGGCCAGCACGGTCGGAACAAGGGCGTCGGAATTGGTGACCCGCAGCGGTCCTGACGGTGTGACAACCTCTTCATCGCCCGCGGCATTGCTGAAATGCCAAACGTCGTGCCGCGGCCGATAGGCATAGCCAAGACAGTGATGCGCGTCGAGGTCGCGTGGCGTGCTCGGCCGGCCATGCCTGGCAAGATAGGACGGCGCCGCAACGATGAACGGGGCAATGTTGCACAAACGCCGGGCAACCAACGAGGAATCCGGCAACACGGCAATCCGCAAAGCTGCATCGAACCCCTCGCCGACCAGATCGACGACCGCATCGCTTAGATGCATGTCGATCGACACGTCAGGATAGAGCCTGAAGAAATCAGGAAGCAGCGGCGCCACCCACCTCAGCCCGAACGACATTGGAACGGCCAGGCGTACAAGGCCGCGAGGACTGGCCGACAGTTCTCGCACCGCGTTCTCGGCATCCTCCGCGTCGCGGAGGCGAGACGCACGCTCGGCGAGCCGATGACCGAAATCCGTGAGGGCCAGGCGGCGCGACGTCCGGTTGAAAAGCCGCGCGCCAAGCCGCTCCTCCAGGCGGCTGACGCCACGTGACACCGTCGCCACCGACAGGCCAAGCACACGTGCGGCGGCGGCAAAGGATCGCTCCTCCGCGACCTTGGCGAACATGGCCAAACCTTCAAAGTCCGGGACTTTCGACATCATCAATCCTACAATGATTGTTTGCAAGCATTGCTATTTCGAAAGGATACACCTGTCCATATGTCTCTGTCACCCACAACAGGAGTGACGAAAATGACAAGGAAACTCGAAGGAAAGATCGCCGTGGTTACCGGCGGCAGCAGCGGCATCGGCCTTGGTATTGCCAAGCGCTTCGCCGCGGAAGGTGCGCATGTCTACATTACCGGACGGCGACAGGCCGAGATCGACAAGGCCGTCGCGGCAATCGGCAAAAACGCCACCGGTATCCAAGCCGACTCGACCAGTTTCACCGATCTCGACCGTCTCTACGCTCAGGTGACAGCACAAAGCGGCCGTATCGATGTGCTCTCGGTCAACGCCGGCGGTGGTTCCATGCTGCCGCTCGGCCAGATAACCGAGCAGCATTTCGACGAAACATTCGACCGCAACGTCAAGGCCGTGCTGTTCACGGTGCAGAAAGCGCTCGCACTGTTGGCCGACGGTGCCTCGGTGATCCTGACCGGTTCGACCGCCGGCTCAACCGGCGCTGCGGCGTTCAGCGTCTATGGCGCGTCGAAGGCTGCGCTGCGTAATTTTGCCCGCAGCTGGATAATCGACCTGAAGGAGCGGCAGATCCGCGTCAACATCCTCAGCCCTGGTCCGACCCGTACGACAGGCCTTGCCGAGCTTGCCGGACCCGAAGCCGAACAGCAGAAGGGTTTGCTTGATTTCCTTGCTACCCAGGTGCCTATGGGCCGGCTCGGCGACCCTGACGAGATCGGCAAGGCGGCTGTGTTCCTGGCCTCCGATGATTCCAGTTTTGTCACCGGGGCTGAGCTGTTCGTCGACGGCGGCACCGCACAGGTCTAGCCCGTCACGCCGGTCGCGTCCTCAAGCAGGGCGCGACCGGTTGCCGACCGCGCATCATCATCAACGCAGCGTTTCCAAATATTTCTCGTGGAAACTGACATAACCGGGTTCGACCACCTTTAGATGCCGCTCGATCAGCGCGTGAAATTGCGGCAGTTGATGAAACGGCACGCCGGGATAGGCGTGATGCTCGGCATGGAATGGCATGTTCCAAGCCAGCTTGCGCACCACCCAATTGGTCAGCGTGGTCCTCGTATTCTCCAGCATGTTGGCGACGAACGGACAGCGACCGTGCTCGGCCAGCAGATAGAGGCGCAGAAGCGGCTGGCCGAGCAGAGCGGGAATGATCCATACGTAGAGAAGCACGGTGAACCGGAAATAGGCGGCGAGCAGAAGGACGACGGCATAGAAGGCGATCATGGCCCGCGCCTCGGCCCGCACCTTGGGCCGGCCTTTCGGCGGTACATAGCTTTCCTGGCTGCCGCCAACCGCATTGGCGTAGAGCGTCTTGAGATGGCCCCACCACAGCGGGATGCCGGAAACATGCACGAGATACTGCCGCAGCGTTTCCGGTTTGGGAAAGGCCAGTTCCGGATCGTTCTCGGGATCCTGGGTGAAGCGGTGATGAGCGAAATGAAAGTAGCGGAACCAGTCCGCCGGCAGCGCCAGCGCCAGGCTGCACACCCGCGCCACGGCATCGTTCAGCCACTGCGTCTCGAAGGCGGTGCGATGAACCGTCTCGTGCAGCAGCGTGAACAGGAACACGATCAATATGCCTTGCGGCAGCATCAGCAGCGGCCAGAACGGCACCTTGGCCGCAATCAGCGATCCGATGATCACAATTGCACCCCAGTGGGCGCCGAGTTGCACGAGACCCGCAGCGTCGGATTTGGCGGTCAGGCGACTGCGCTCTTCAGGGGTCAGTGACGCGATTATGTCGCGATGGTCCATCGGCTTCGATCCTGGCTGGGGTTTGATGAGGCCCACTCTAGTCGATGAAAAAGCTTTCCAAAAACGACGATTGCTGCAATTTAGATAAGCTTACCTTATCTATCCGGTAGTCATGGTCACATCTCCATCTCTCAAAGGACTTCAGGCTTTCGAGGCTGCGGCGCGCACGGGCAGCTTTGCCGCTGCGGCGGAAGAGCTTTCGGTCTCGGCCGCCGCCGTCAGCCAGCTCATCCGCACCGTCGAGGAACAAATGGGCCGTCAGCTGTTTCATCGGGTCAGCCGCAAGGTTGTGCTTACCGAGGCCGGCGTGGAAATGCTGCCTCGGCTGACCATGGCCTTCCAGGAAATCGGCAGTGTCTCGCGCGAGTTGGGCGGCGATGCCTTCCGCCCGCGCCTGGTGGTCTCGGTGCCGCCATCCATGGCCATGGGTTGGCTTTCGCAGCGTCTCGCCGGCTTCGTCGCCAGCCATGGCGCCGCCGACATATCGCTGCGCGGCGACGACGACCCGGTGCCGTTCGACCGCGAACTGATCGACATCAGGCTCTCCTACGGTCCGCACTATCGCGAGCATCCGACCGAGGACATTGTCCGGGACGCCGTCTATCCGGTCTGTGCGCCAGGACTTGCCAGCACAATCAAGGCGGATGACAGTCCGCTCGCCGGACTGCCGCTGATCCATACCGACTGGGGACCGACCGGCGCCTCGTTTCCGTCCTGGCGCAACTGGTTCGAGGCTGAAGGTGTGCAACCCGGCCGGGCGGCGCAGCGCGGCTTGTCGGCCAACTCGTCGCGCGCCGCACTCGACCTAGCCATTTCGGGGCTGGGTGTGGCGTTGGCGCAAGGGGTCTATTGTGCCGAAGCGGTGGAGGATGGCAGGCTGGTCCGGCCCGCCGCCGGGGCGATCGTGCTGCGCCAGCCCTATTGCCTGACGATACCGGAGCGCAGCGCCAGGCGTGACGTGGTGGCGGCGTTTCGCGATTGGCTGATCACCGAATGCCAGCGCGCGGTGGGCTCGCCGGCGCTGCGTTGATCTGACAGACCGCGATGATCAGAGGTGCCCGCTCAAGGCCGCCACCATGTCCTTGCTCGTCGCGACCGGAACAATCTCGAACTCGACCAGATCAGCCCATTCGATCACCCAGCGCTGCAGCAGCGTGACGTCGTCCGTCTCCACCAGCAGGAAGCAGCGGCTCATATCTGCCGCGATCCAGCTGTGGTGCACGACAAGTTCCTCCGGCTTCAGGCGGCCCCGATCGCGGAAGCGGCGATAGATATCCTTGCGATCGCAGCCGGTGAAATCCTCGATCACGATGGACTGCATGTTTCCCCCGAGCAATTCCAGGAAAAGTGTGAAGCTGTTTCCCCACAGGGATTGCTTCAAAACAAAGAGATAGAGCGGCTCGCCGTTTCCGTGAAACGCAGAGCCGCTCTGGTTGAACTATTGTCGTCCCGGCCGGTCGAGCCGCTCCAGGAACCATTGCGTCAGCCGCACCCAGACCTCGTCCTTCTCGCCGGAATCCTCCCAGCCATGGTCGAGATTGGGGTTGTCGTTGACCTCGATGACGAAGACGCCGTCCTTGGTCTCCTTGAGGTCGACGCCGTAAAGGCCATCGCCGATGCAGCGCGCCGCCTTGACCGCGGTCTCGACGACATGGGGCGGCGTCTCCTTCAGCGTGAAGGTCTTGATGCCGCCTTGGTCGGGCTTGCCATTGGCCTTGTGGTTGACGATCTGCCAGTGCTTCTTGGCCATCAGATAGTGCACGGCAAACAGCGGCTGGCCGCCGAGCACGCCGACGCGCCAGTCATATTCGGTCGGAATGAATTTCTGCGCGATGAGAAGGTCGGAATCCTCCAGCCACTCCGTCGCAAGCCGTGTCAGCTCCTCCAGATTCCCGCATTTCTTGACGCCGCGCGAGAAGGACGAATCCGGGATCTTCAGCACCAGCGGAAAGCCCAGCGTCTGTGCGGCCAGTTCGAAGTCGGAGGTGCCAGCGATCATCACTGTCGGCGGCACCGGCACCTTGTTGTAGGACATCAGTTCGTTGAGATAAACCTTGTTGGTGCAACGGATCATCGACAGCGGATCGTCGATGACCGGCATGCCTTCCTGCTGGGCACGGCGGGCGAAACGATAGGTGTGGTTCGAGATCGAGGTGGTCTCGCGGATGAACAGCGCATCGTAGTTGGCGAGCTTGGCAAGATCCTTCTTGGTGATGGGCTCGATTTCGACCCCCATCTTTTCGGCGATCTTGGCCCAGTAGCGCAGCGACGAGATTTCCGACGGCGGCAATTCCTCATGCGGATCGACCAGCGTGGCGAAAGTGTAGCGCGCCGGCGTGCGCCCCTTGGTGTCGCGCCATTCGCGGTTGGTGTAGGTCTCCAGGCACTGGATGAAGCTTTTTTCCTCATCCTCGGTCATGCGCGCCAGCGGATGGAACCCGATCTTGCGGATCGAGGCCCATTCGGCACTGTCCTTGATGTGGACCTCGAGCGCCGGCGCCCGGAACCAGTCGAACAACAGCTTGGCGAAGCGGTCCCAGACCTTGGAGGGGCCGATGCCGAAGAAGATACACACCTTGGCCGGAAAGGCGCCGCCGAGGTCCTTGCGGCATTTGTTGAGCGCCAGTTCCAGCTCCGGCAGCGCATGTTCGTAGAGCTTGCGCTCCGACAGGTCGATCATCGTCTCGACGGTCGGGATAACCTTGTGGCCGCGCGAGCTCGCCAGCAGCGAGGCATAGTAGCCACGGCTCTGGTAGCCATAGTTGTTCGACAGGTTGATGACCTTCGGCCGCTGGCCACGGAACAGCGACGGATGCGCGAGATAATCGCGATTGGTGATGATCTTGTGCGGTGTCGCCACCTGGTCGAGATCGCTCTGCCGGCCGGTAAGGATGACCCAGGTCATTGTGTGTCGCGCTTCCCCAGAGTTATGGCGGCACGCAGTCCGTCGCGGCCGAACTGCGCCATGTTCATGAAGATGCCGTAGGGCACGGGAATATTGGCGGCATCAAGGATGGTTTCCTGCCTTTCGTCCTCGACCCAGGGATCGTGGATCAGAATATGATCGCCATCATCGCCGATGGCCAGCACCCAATGCGGCACCTTCTTGCCGAACATCAGGAAGCCGCTGATCAGCACCAGCACCAGTTTTCCCGCAGCGATCGCGGTTCGGATGTCATCGATGCTGAATGAGCGGTAATTCACCGGGATGCCGTATAGTTCCGCGCGGCGGCGAAAGTCGACCTGGGCCAGTTCCATGACCCGGCGCTTGTCCTCGCTGCGCACCGACTGCAGGAAAAGCGCGCCATAGAAGGAAACGAAAATCTCCGCCGCGAGGCCGCTTTCGTACCCCGAGACAGCGAGGCCAAATGGTTCGCAGCCGCCCGGTCCCGACATCATGAAGATGGTCGTCGCTTCGCGCCAGAGCCGGATTTCCATCACCGGATCGGGCACGAAGCCCCGATCGAAATTGGCCATGGCCATCATCAGGCAGCATGGGCCGCAGGTGAACTCGCAGGTCTGCTGATAGAACGGCACCCTGGTGGCGATCGGAACGTCGCCGCGTAAGGTTTTCTCATAGCGAAGTGCGGTCTCGCCGTCCTCGTAGTAGCCCGGCTCACGGCCGATCTTACGGTAGCCGGCCTGCTCGTAGATGCGGATGGCGCGGCTGTTGTCCTCGCGCACTTCGAGACGCAGCATCATGCGGTCGTGTTCGAAGGCCGCCTCCTCCGCCGACGCAAGCAGCATGCGGCCGACACCCAGCCCGCCAAAAAACGGACCCGTGGCTATGGAGTAAAGCCGCGCCACCCCACTGCCCTTGCGAAACAGCACGATCGCGTAGCCGGCGACGCGGCCATCGACTTCGGCGACCAGCGTCTCGGCGGTCTCGCGCTCGATGAACAGGCGAAAGGAGCGACGGGAAATGCGATCGCTCGAAAAAACGGCTTTCTCGATGGCGGCGAGATCATCGACGTCAGACGCGCGGGCCGTGCGGATCTCGGCAGGCATGCGACTTGAGAAAACCTCGATTGCGTTGCGGAAACGGCCCCGGTCAAAAGCGTCGCAAACACCGGCTGAAGCGCCGGTATTCATCAAGCGCTATCGCTCCTTGATTAGGGCCGAATTGTGACAGTTTCCGCGCCGGCAAGGAAGCCCGCGGCTTTGAACAGGATCGCTGTTTTGATAGGCCACCGGCTGCGAACAATTGCGGCCAACTCAGCTTGCGAGGCCTGCCAGAAGCTGGCCATAGGCGCTCTTGGCCACGACCGCCAATTGCTCGCGCGGCAACGAGCCGACGACGGCGCAGCCATAGCCCTTGTCCAGCCAGTAGACGGCCTGCGGGCCGTCCTGCGCCGAAGCATAGGTCCCCTTGGCATTCTCCGCCGATTCCGCGGTGACGAAAAGCGATATGCGTTCGCCCTTGTCGTCCTCGTAGAGCAGCATCGCGGCCTTGGCCTCGCCGGCCGGCAGCAAGCGGCCGCCGACCAGTTGGAAGCCGTTCGCGGTCAGGTCCGGCGCCACCAGCTTCAGCCCGACCCGATTGGACAGCCAGGTTTGCAAATGATCCTTGTCGCTGGCCGGCACTTCCACCGCATGGCGCTTCTCGGCGGCGTAGATGACATGGGCGGCAATCGCCTGTTCGGCGAGCCGATCCTCCGCCGGATCCTCCTGTCCGATGCCGCCGACGCCGGCAAAATAGCCGCCAAAACCGCCCGTGGCCAAAAGCACGGCCGCGGCAGCGGCAAGCCACCAGCGCGAGCCTGGCACCACGGCCTTAACAGGCGCTTCGCCGAGCACCACCTTGCGCAAGCGCGTGGGAACAGGCTCATCCAGCACGCCGGCAAAGGCTGAGCGCAATGCCTCGCGGTCGGCTGTGAAGCGGGCGCTCCTGGCCTTCATCTCGGGGTTGGCGGCGAGCCAGGCATCGTAGGCGGCACGTTCGTCGGCCGGCAGTTCGCCGTCGAGCGCCATGTGGATGTCACGTTCTGAAAAATCGCGGCGGATCATTTCTCGACGATCCTTATCGCGCGGCGGCGCGCCGTGTCATCCAGCAAGCCGCGCAATTCCTCACGCCCGCGCGCAATGCGCGACATCAGCGTGCCGGCGGGCACGCCCAGCATATTGGCGGCCTCGGCATAGGAAAAGCCTTCGATGGCGACCATGACAAGGGCGGCGCGGCGATCGGGGCTGATCGCCTGCAGCGCATCGATGATCTCGCGCGAGGCGATGCCCTCCAGCTGCTCGGCCGGCTGGGCCACCGCCTCGCCTGCTTCGAGCGGCAGCATTGCCGCTTCGCCGCGACGGTTCACCTTGCGCATCTGGTCGATGAACAAATGATGCATGATCGTAAACAGCCACCTCCTGGGGCTTTCTCCCGTCTGCCAGTTGTCGAGCCGCATGAGTGCGCGCTCGAGGCAGTCCTGAACGAGGTCGTCGGCAGAATCGCGGTCGCGCAACAGCGAGCGTGCGTAGCGGCGCAGGCGCGGTATTTCGCCAAGGATTGCTGCCTTCTTTTCGTCCATGACCGCTGGTTCTGAAATCGCCCTTATTGATCCCGATTCAACGCGCCTTCCGGGCGCGACGCAAGCGGCCAGCGCGAAGCGGTCCACCGCCCCGGTCACCCAAGCAATGAGATAACGCTGGCGGGTGCCGGTTTATTCCCGGCCGGACTGAAATCTTATTGTTCTTGTTTGCCTTTATCCGTTTTCCTTCGCTGCCCTGGTCAAAAGCCGCTGGTAGAACAGGCCGATGCCGATCAGCACGGCGCCCAGGCCGATGAAGGACAGCGCCCTGAGCACGCCTTCCAGTTCCGACATGTCGAAGAGGAAGACCTTCAGCACGGCGATCGCGATCAGCGCGGCCGAGGCAATGCGCAGCACCTGCGATTTCAGCCAGACGCCGGCGGTGAGCAGCGCCACGCCGATCACCAGCCAGAGCGCCGAATAGGTGTAGGTTTCCAGCTGGCCGAGCCCGCTCCACAGGCCGATAAACTCGCCCTTGAACAGCCGCCTCACCGACAGCGTGGCATACGCCAGGGCAAGCACGGCCGCCACCACCGCCAACATTTGCGCATACCATTTCGGCCGCTTGTTGCGAGCATACAGCGCCAGCCCGCCGGCCGCGAGGGCCGGCAGGAGATAGGCGAGGAACAACAGGTTGAACACAGGGATCTGGCCGGTCGATTCGTCGGTGAATAGCGGGTTCAGCACCACGAAATGCCTGACGGCGATAAGGGCGACCGAAACCACACCCGCCGCCATCGAACCATAGCGCAGCACCGAGCTTGGCGAGCGCATGTCGATGGCGACCAGGATGGCGCCGGCACCGATGGCAATCAGCGTGTAGATCGCCTGCTCGGCAAGCGTCATCGCCCCCGTGTCGATGACGCCGCCATGCATGGCGTGGCGCACCAGCATGGCAACGGCAAGTAGCGCAAGCAGCGCCGCCGCCGCCTCCATGGCGAGGCGAGGCCGGCCATTGGTGGTGCGGGCGAGCTGCCAGGCAGCGAAGCCGAAGGCGAGCGCCGGGACGCCATAGCCCGGCAGAAGCCAGTTGAACACCGGTGTCCTGGAGAGGAATTCAGCGCCGACGATGGTCGGATCGAAGCCGACACGACCAAGCACGGCGATCGCCGCGCCAACCGAAATCCAGCCAAGCACCGGGTAAGAGCGCCAACGCGTGGCCAGCGCCGGTACGATGGCAGCGGCACCGAGCAGAATGGTGGTCCAGCCGGAATCGAAAGCCATGTGCAACATCAAGAGACCGGCGATCGCCGCGCCGCCAAGAGCAAAGGACACCGCCATGCCGCCCCTGAGCGGTGGCTCTTCGGCGCGCGCGATCCAGTCGCCGCCGCCGGCGAAAACCACCACCAGCAGCGCTGCTGCGGCGGCGTGGACAAAGTCGCGGTCGAGGTTGCCGTAAGTGAGCCATAGCGCCAGCAGGATGACCAGCGGCGCAGCGATGCCCCATGCTGCCCAGCATGCCGCGCGGATCCGCGCGACGGCGGCGAAACGGCGGGCGGCCCAGAAACCGGCGCCGACGAAGACGAGACCGAGGCCAATGCCGATGCGCAGCGTCAAAGGATTTCCGGCCGCCACCTGCAGGCCGTCAAAGCCTATGTTGCCCTGGGACAAATCGGGGCCGATGGTGGTGGGCGGAATGATGCCGAGATAGATCATCACGCTCACCACCCCGGCGGTGTGCAGCAGCGGCAAAGCGCGCGGTCGGTAGAGCGCGGTGGCGACAAGGGCGACGAGGACCAAAGCGCCAGGCAAGGCATCGCCGGCAGCGACAAGTGTGGAGTCGACGGATAGGCCCAGCGCCGAAAACGCAACAAAAACGCCCGGCACGATCGACGGCCAGTCGAAGCCCTGCTTTGCAGTTTCTTCTTCGCCGCCACGACTGCCCAGCCAGACAAGCGCAAGCACGGCAAGCGTCACGGTGTCGATGAACAGGATGACGGCAAGGTCGGCGCCGGGCGCGTTCGTCATATAGGCGATGGTCCAGGCGCCGGTGCCGAAGAAGGCGGCCGCTATCAGGAACTTCCAGTCGCGCATGCGGGCGATCGCCGCTGTGGCGGCAAGCACGATCGCGAGATAGACGAACAACGCCCATGGATTTGGCGCCTGCGAGGACACAAGCGCCGGCGTCGCCATGGAACCGACGAGACCGATGCCGGCCAGGGCCTGACCGTGGACGAGAGCAGCGACGATCGTCGCCACGCCGATGGCGCCGAGCAGCGTGAAGGCAGGCGCCGGGCCGATGAAGCCGTAAATACCATGGGCGGCATAGACGGTGCCGAACAGGATGAAGGCGCCGGCCGCCGTCAGAATCGCCGGAATATAGGCGCCGGCAACGCCTTGCACCGGAACCTTGAAACCGGTGCGGCGAATGAACTCGCCGCCGGCGACCAGCACCAACCCGAGGACCGCTGCCATGGTCAGCCGCACGCCGGGGCCGAAAATGCCGGCCTCGATGGTGTAGCGGATCAGGAACAGGCCACCCAGCGCCAGCGCGATGCCGCCCACCCAGACCGCCCAGCGCGTGCCGAGCGCCGTTTCGATGTCCGGCTTGCCGGGCGCCTTGGCTGCCGCAGCCGGCTCGACAGGTTCCGCGGCCTTCGGAGCCTCGCCCGCGGACCAGGGGCCTGGCACAGCCTCGCTGGTCGCGTCGGCCACCGGCTCGGGAGCCGGCGCCGGCGCGGCGATGGCCCCGCTCACTGCAGGCGAAGCCATATCGGCCGCAGCTACCGTTGCAACCACAACGGCAGGTTTGCTGTCGGTCGCGGCGTGCTCGGACGGCTTGGCCACCGACGGCACCGCGCCCGAAAGGACGAGACTGCGCAGTGCGCCAAGTTCGCGCTCGACAAGGCCGATGCGGCTCTGCTGGCGCGAAATAATGACGAACAAGGCGATGATGGCGACAAGGCCGATCAGGCTTTCAAACATGGCGGTTCCCCCAAACCAGGCCAGTTTTCACTGACGTTTCATCTCACTGACATTCAAATGCGGCGGCTAAACGGCTGGAAAACTCAACGTGCCGCCAGATTGGCGGCTGGAAATATCGAACATGTCTCGGTGCCGAAAGCCAGCAACTTGCCAGCGGCATCCCTGAGCGTCGCTTCCGAAACGGCAAGCGTTCGGCCCTTGTGGACCACCTTGCCTTCGCAGACCACCTCGCCGGTCCTGGGCGTGATCGGCCGCGTGAGATTCACCTTGAACTCCGCCGTCGTGTAGGCCTCGCCCCTCTCAAGCAGCGTCTGCACGGCGCAGGCCAGCGCCGAATCGAGCAGCGTCGCCGCCCAGCCGCCATGGACGCCGCCCAAAGGGTTGAGGTGGCGCTCATTCGGCACGCCGCGGAACACAGCACGACCTTCCGACACTTCGGTCAGTGCGAAGCTGAGCTGGAACGAGATCGGCGGTGCCGGATATTTGCCGTCGATGATTCGCTGCAGCAATTCCAGGCCAGTGTATTTCAGGATGTCGGCGCGCGGAATGGTGCCGAGGCCGAGTGGCGAGACCCGGCCCGGATAGAGTTCGACTTCGCTCATGTGATGATTTCTCTGGCAGCATTGTCTCCGGCAATGGCCTTGCGCGCCGCGTGATGTTTGCGCAGTGCGGCAAGAAAGCCGGCGCGGGCGTCGGGCTGTTCGATGGCACGCGGTTCATAGACATGGCGGGCAAAGAAGAAGCCGGTCAGCCGGAAGGCATCCTCGACCGCCGCGGGATCGGCGCGCAGGCCGGAGCCGCGCTGTAGAAAGGCCGGCAGCGCCAGCATCTTGTCGCGCCATGGCGCACCGGCTTCGCGCGACACCGCGCGGCCCGACTTCGGCGAGACATAGGCAAGATCCTGCCTTGTGCCGGTCGCCGCGCATTGACTGAGGTCGAGGCCAAAGCCGAGTTCATCGAGGATCAGAAGCTCGAAGCGCGCCACCAGTTCGCCGGCGGCATCGGCATCGTCGAGATGGACGATCATCACCGAAAGCGCCTCGTAAAGGCCGCCATGGGCGTCACGCTCGGGCAACAGACGCAAATGCGCGGCCATGGTCTGAAGGCCATAGACAGCAACGGCGCTGTCCATCAGCCGCGCGGCATTCATCTCGATCGCCTCGGCCTGAAAGGTGCCGAGATGCTCGTCAAGGCGTGCGCGCCATAACAGATCGACGCGATTGCCGGGCTGGAGAACGGGTTGCTGCTTGCGCGAGCGGCCGCCACGGACAAGGCCGAGATGGCGGCCATGCGCACGGGTCATCACCTCGAGGATGGCGCTGGTTTCGCCATGCTTGCGGGTGCCGAGAATGATTCCCTCGTCGCGCCATTCCATGCCCAGAGCTTTTCACCCGTTGGGTGGCGAAATCAAGATGAGGCTTTGGTGCCTGGCAGACCAGCACCGTGACAGCGCGCAAAAACGCCCGCAGCGATGCGCTGCGGGCGTTCGAGTGGAATCGGTCGATCGTTAGAACGAGCGCTGGAAGCGGAGGATGCCGCCGAGGCTGCTCTTCTTGGTAGCCTTGGTCCAGTTGTTGAAGTCGGGGTCGCCGAACTTACCCGCATTGAGGTAGTCGACTTCAGCCGTGACCGTAAAGCCGGGCACAACGGTATAGGCAACGTTGGCGGCGATGCCGAGGTTCTTCCAGTCGTCGTAGGAGATCTGAGCGTTGAACGCAGTCTTGTCGTTGAACTTGTAGGTGCCGCCGCCCCAGACTGCCCAGTTGCCACCCCACTGCTTATAGAAGCCGCGGCCGCTGGCATCGATGGCGTTGCCCGCATTGTCGTTGAGGTTGTTGTCCGAACCGTAGCCGCCCATGACGAACAGCGTCAGTTCCTTGCTGACATTCACGTCCAAACGAACCTTGCCGGCGACTTCTTCATAGTTGCTGTCATAGGCGACGACACCGGTGATCGCACCCCAATCGCCCTTATACTTCAAGCCGCCGACGACATGCGGAACATAGCTGTCGATCGTGCCGACCTTGCCGGCGCCCTCTTCAAGAGAGACCAACCCGGTCAGCCCGTTGCCCGCGTCGAAGTAGTACTGAACGACGTTGCTCTCCTGCCCGCCATACGGAACCAGCGTATCCTGGATGACGTTGCCGGCGTAGCCGATGAACGTATCGAAAGCCGTATCGTCCTTACCGACGCGCAGGCCACCGAGCTGAATCCAGGCGAAACGCAGCGAGAGCGACTTGTTGCGGCCCTGCCAGTCGTCCGCATTGGAAGCGTTCTGGTTGGCATAGTCGCCACTGCTGTTGCCGTAGTTGAAGCGAGTCTCTGTGTAGGTCTTAAGGGTACCGAGTTCGGTTTCCTGGCCGGTCCAGGTCTTCAACGTGAAACGGGTGTTCTTGTAGTAGGTAGAGTGCGTGTCGCCGGCGTTCTGATGGTCCGGAACATGGTTGACACCATCTAACGAGCCGGCATCGCCGACGCCGATGTCATAGCGGACGTAGCCGCCGATGCGTAGGCAGGTCTCGGTGCCGGGGATGTAGAAGTAGCCGGCGCCGTAGACGTCGCAGATCTTGACGTATTCGGCCGGTTCCGGTTCGGCGACGACGACAGCGTCCGCGGCGCGAGCGCCGGAGACCGCGATCAGTGCCGCGGCTGAGCCGAGAAGGAGGCTCTTGATGTTCATTTTCTGACCTCTCCAGTCATAGTTTTAAATGGCTTCGGATTTGTGGCTGGCGGATATGTTTTCCCGCCTCACCCCAACAACGAAAAAGGCGCGCACCGCGTCCCCTTTTCGCGGCGAACATACCCATCAAACTTCCGCCTTCAATGACGGTTTTGGAAATAAATGAGATTCTGATAACAGATTAATGTTGTGTTGCACAAATAACACTTGCCGATATAGCGGTTGGCACAATTGGCACAACGTTACATATTCAATATATATTCGGATAGTTTCTCGGCTAACTATACGTTCAGCACGAGATGTTTCCAACTAATGGCCTGAAAATGGCATTTTTGGCTACTTATATTGAAAAGCAACCGTTACGTTGCGTGCCACAGATGTGAAGCAGGCGTCCGATGTCCCGCGATGACGCAGGGGAATTCCAACACCGCCTGCCAAGTCGGCCAAATCTCGCCAAGGCGGTCGAAACAGGCTGTCGCACGCTCCAACGCTATCGATTGTGACAGCCACCCGCTTACCGTGAGTCTGCACGGGACCACTTTTCAAGCCCAACGCGACAAACACAGGCGAGCAGAAACAAGGACGATCAAGGAATCACATCACGTCCGGCGCCTGTGATCGGCCAGCACCGCGTCGATGACGCGCCAGGATTTGTCGACTTCAACCGAGTTGTCTATATGACCGGCGGCGGTGATCAGCGCCTTCCACAGCGCCCAGCCACGTCCACGTGCCCAGGCTGCGTCATCGACAGCGATGCCGGCGCGGAAAACTTCCCTGCTCTCGCCCTCGAACAGGGTCCAGGCGATCACGAGGTCGCATGAGGGATCGCCGACGCCGGAGGTGCCGAAGTCGATCACGGCGCTCAGGCGGCCGTCCTCAACGAGGAGATTCCCCTCGGCAACATCGCCATGGAACCAGACAGGCAGTACTTGCCAGGTCGCAGCAAGGGCTGCTTCCCAAACGGCGCGCGCCGCACTGGCATCGACGCGGTTGCCGAGGGCGGTGATGGCTTGCCTTGCCTCGTCGTCATAAACGGTCAGTGGTCCGCCGCGACAGAAGTTGTGCTGCCCTGGCGAAGGTCCATCGGTCGGATCGATGCGTTTCAACGCAGTCAGGAACCCGGCCAGATCCGCAGCGAATTGAGACAGGTTGGCGATGCGATCCGGTTTCGCGGTCTCGCCTTCGATCCAGCCATAGACGGACCAATGCCAGGGATAGCCACCAGCCGGAACGCCCATCGCCAGCGGTACCGGAATGGGCAGCGGCAAAAGCGGCGCCAATCTCGGCAGCCAGCGATGTTCCTTTTCCACTTGCAGGAATAGGCGGCAGCGCTTGGCAGCCGCACGGTCATCTCGTCACCGAGATGGAAGGTGCGGTTGTCCCAGCCGCCAAATTCAACCGGCCTGACGGCAAGGCACTGCCACTGGGGAAATTGCGCGGCGACCAACCGGCGAACCAGGGCTGTGTCGATGGTAACCGTGCCGTCCATCTTCCCTAGTGAGGAAACTCGAGACCCATCTCGCGGTAACGCTCGGGATCGTCGCCCCAGTTCTCGCGCACCTTGACGAACAGGAACAGGTGCACCTTCTGCTCGAGGATGCCTGCAATCTCCATGCGTGCCGCCTGGCCGATGGCGCGGATGGTTTCGCCCTTGTGGCCCAGCACGATCTTCTTCTGGCTGTCGCGCTCGATATAAATGGTCTGGTCGATGCGCACCGAGCCATCCGGCTTCTCTTCCCATTTCTCGGTCTCGATATGCGAGGAATAGGGCAGTTCCTGATGCAGCCGCAGATAGAGTTTTTCGCGGGTGATCTCGGCCGCCAGTTGGCGCATCGGCAGGTCGGAAATCTGGTCTTCCGGATAGTACCAGGGGCCGGCCGGCAGCGCCTGCGCCAGATAATCGAGCAGGTCCTTGCAGCCGGAGCCGGTCAGTGCGGAGACCATGAAGGTGCGCTTGAACGGCACTTTCTCATTCGCCGCCGCGGACAGGGCCAGAAGCGTTTCGTGCTTGACCCGGTCGACCTTGTTGAGGATCAGCGCCATCGGCTGGCGCACGTCCTTCAACCGTTCGAGGATGGCGTCGGCGTCGCCCCTTATGCCGCGCTCGGCGTCGATCAGCAACAGCACGATATCGGCATCCTTGGCACCACCCCAGGCCGTGGTCACCATTGCCGTGTCGAGGCGTCGCTTGGGCTTGAAGATGCCCGGCGTGTCGACGAAGACGATCTGCGCGTTGTCATGCGTGGCGATGCCGCGCACGATGGCCCGCGTCGTCTGCACCTTGTGGGTGACGATCGACACCTTGGCGCCGACCAACTGGTTGACCAGCGTCGACTTGCCGGCGTTAGGCGCGCCGATCAGAGCGACGAAACCGGAATGCGTGGCAGGGGCTTCAGCAGTTTCAATATCTGTCATGCCGCGTTCCATACACCTTCGCGCAGCAGAAGGGCAGCCGCAGCTGCCTGCTCCGCTTCACGTTTGGAGCGGCCGCTGCCGGTTGCCGGCTGAAAAGCGCCAACCCTGACGCTGACGGTGAACAGCGGATCGTGGTCCGGCCCCTCGCGGCTGTCGATCTGGTAGGCCGGAACGGCACTCGCTGCCTGATGTGCCCATTCCTGCAATTCGGTCTTGGCATCGCGGCGCGCCGCACCGGAAGCCTGCGAACGCGGCTGCCAGTATTTATGGATGAAAGCACGCGCCGCCTCCAGCCCACCGTCGAGGTAGAGCACGGCGATCAGCGATTCCAACGCATCGGCGCGCAGATTGACGCGCTTGCGCCCCTCGAGCCCGCGCACATCGGATCCGGCGCGGATCAGGTCCGGCAACCCGATATGTTCGGCGATCTCGGAGAGTGCCTCGGCATTGACCAGCGCGTTGAGCCGCAGCGACAATTCGCCTTCCGCCGCATCGGGAAACGCGGCCAGCAGCATGTCGGCAACGACCAGGCCGAGAACCCGGTCGCCGAGAAATTCAAAACGCTCATAGTCGGTGCCGGCATTGGCACCGCGGGCGCTGGCATGGGTCAGCGCACGCTGCAGGCGCTGGCGGTCGGCAAAGGCATGGCCCGTGCGTTCCACAAGCGCTTCGGCGAGCGCGTCGGCGGTCAGCCGTTTTGCCGCTGCCATCCCTAATTGACGAAATGGAACAGGCGCGAAACGCGCATCAGCGACGGCCATTTCCAGATTTCGAGAGGGCTTGCCTTGCCGGCGATCGAGAAGAAGACAAGGTTGGCGCGGCCAACCAGGTTCTCGGCCGGAACGTAGCCGACCGTGAACCGGCTGTCGGCGGAATTGTCCCTGTTGTCGCCCATCATGAAATAGTGGCCTGGCGGCACGTCGAATTCGCGCGTGTTGTCGCCGATCGAATTCGGATTGAGGTCGAGCGTGTCGTAGCTGACGCCGTTGGGCAGGGTTTCCCGGTAGACATCGATCGGCTGAGGCATTTCGGTGATATCGGGATTGTCGATCTGGCCGGTCTTCACGCGCGGCACGCCGACGCCGTTGATGAACAGCTGGCCATCCTTCATTTGAATCTTGTCGCCGGGCAGGCCGACCACGCGCTTGATGTAGTCGACGGACGGATCCGGCGGGAACTTGAACACCACAACGTCGCCGCGCTTGGGCTCGGAGCCCCAGATGCGGCCCGAGAAGATGTCAGGTCCGAAAGGCAGCGAATAGCGCGAATAGCCATAGGACCATTTGGTGACGAACAGATAGTCGCCTTCCAGAAGCGTCGGCCGCATCGATCCCGACGGGATCGAAAAGGGCTGGAACAACAGCGTGCGGATGACCAGGGCGAGCAAAAGCGCCTGGACGATGACGCTGACGGTTTCGCCAAGCCCGCCGGATTTCTTCTGGGATTTTTCAGCCACGCTCATGTCGTCCTCGATTGTGCGTTGGATGTATAGAGTCTCGGCGCGCGCTGGGCAACGTCAATGCCGGTCGTCAAATGCAATCAATGTGGCGCTTCTTCGACGGGCAACGCCTCGATGATCACAAAGGCTTGAGCGAGCGGAAAATCATCCGTGATGGTGAGGTGGATCGCCGCGCGATGGCCTTTCGGCAGGATCTTTTCCAGCCGCGCCAGCGCGCCACCGGTCAGCGCCATGGTCGGCGCGCCGCTGGGCAGGTTGACGACACCCATGTCGCGCCAGAAGACACCTTGTGCCAGGCCGGTGCCCAGCGCCTTGGCGCAGGCCTCCTTGGCGGCGAAGCGCTTGGCGTAGGAGGCAGCGCGGGCACGTCGGTTCTCCGAACGCGCCTGTTCGACCTCGGTGTAGATTCTCTGGACGAAGCGCTGGCCGTGACGATCCAACGATTTCTCAATGCGCCTGATATCGATCAGATCGCTGCCGATGCCGATGATCATTGTGCGGCGGAACCGACGCTTCCGCCGGGATGAGACGATTGCGCGTGGCGACGCGCGCGCTCGGCCAACCGCTTGCGCCTTTGCTCGCGGAAGACAGTCATGCCCCAGCGCGTGACACCGTAGAACAGGAGGCCGAAGACCAGCCCGAGCGGCACCGCGCCGATCAGCATGGGTTCCAGCACGGGATGCCACAGTCTCGCGAAGGAAAGCGTGTGCAGCATCTCGCCCAGATGCGCCGGCGGACCATGTGCCGGCAGGCGATCGTGCAGGATGAGCTTGCCAGTTTCCCAGGATGCGCCCCACAGAATCGGAAAAGTCAGCGGATTGCCGAAGAAAACAGCGCCGAGCGCCGCCGCCACCAGATTGCCGGCGATCACCCAA
This sequence comes from Mesorhizobium sp. CNPSo 4671, assembly GCF_057784245.1. Taxonomy (NCBI): domain Bacteria; kingdom Pseudomonadati; phylum Pseudomonadota; class Alphaproteobacteria; order Hyphomicrobiales; family Phyllobacteriaceae; genus Mesorhizobium; species Mesorhizobium sp. CNPSo 4671. Next base: position 235,853 of record NZ_JBWLUW010000008.1, read on the forward strand.
CACAGAACGGCGGCAATGATGAAATGGAAGCCCACGGGAAAGAACGAAGCGAAGACACCGGCCGCCACTCCGGCGGCCACCGCATGCGGCGTGGCCTTCAGCCGCAGGATGCGCTTCGAAAAATACTGCAGCGAACGCGAAAACGAGCGGCGCGGCCAAAGGTAGGTACGCACCCGTTCGAAAAGGCCATCAGGCTTGCGACGTCGAAAAAGCACTCTGTTCCCGTTCCACGGCTCTCGCGCCGGCAATTTCAGCCGAATGTGAGATGTATCATCTTGCGCTAAACGATCGCCCGATGGCAATCGCAACGTTGATATAGCGACGCGCTTCCGGAAGAACAACCGAACACCGTCTGTGCGGCGCCTACATGTTGCCGTCCTTTCGGCATAGGCAGTCCTCGGTTCGAACATTGGACAATCGCGGCGAATTTATGGAGCCGGCAGTTGCTTCGCCGAAGGACACGGCCTTGCTGACGGCTAAGACCGGTATTCGCTGACCTCGACCAAATTGTCGTCCGGGTCGCGGAAATAGACAGACATCATTGGGCCCCGCGCCCCAATGCGTTCGACCGGTCCCAGCTCGAGCATAACGCCATTGGCGTCGAGACGGGCACGGATTTCGTCGAGCGGCCGTTCGGTGATCAAGCAGAAATCGCCTGACCCTGGCGTCGGCACCTTCGCCTTTGGCTCAAAAGTGCGGCGGACTTCGTGGACATTGATCTTCTGGTTGCCAAAAGCCAGCGCCGTCGGTCGGCCCGGCGTATCGATGCGCTCAAAGCCCAGCACGCGCTGGTAAAAGGCGCAGGTCGCTTCGAGCGACGCCACCGTCAGCACGAAATGATCGATACCGACGATCATCTCGCCCTCCTCGCTAGATATTGCGGCTGCCGGGCTTCACCGCCGGTATCGCGGCGAGTTCCGGCGGCAGCCGGTCCGGCGGGTAGGCCGGAACCTCGTATTCGGCGAGCGCGATCAGCGGCACGCCGACATGGGTCTTGCCGGCCGAACGGTCGATGATGCAAGCAGCGGCAACCACCTCGGCGCCAAGCTCACGCAGGCAGTCGATGGTTTCGCGGATCGAGAGCCCCGTGGTGACGATATCCTCGACGATGACAACGCGCGCTCCCCGAGCTATCTCGAAGCGGCGCAGGCGGAACTCGCCCCCTTCCCGCTCGACCCAGATCGCCGGCACGCCGAGATGGCGTGAAGTCTCGTAAGCCGGAATCAGTCCGCCGATCGCCGGGCCGACAACATAGTCGATCTTGCCCGGCACAGCGGCGCGGATCTTCTCGGCCAATGCCTTGCACAGCCGCTCGGTCTTGTCGGCATGCATAAACACCCGTGCTTTTTGCAGGAAGACCGGGCTGCGCAGGCCCGACGTCAGGATGAAATGCCCCTCCAGAACGGCACCCGCCTCACGGAAAATGCCCAGCACTTCATCGGTCTTCATCTGCGCCTATTCCCTCATAGATCAGTCGTGTCAGCCATTTACACGCCGTGCGTCGCTGACGCTGGAATTGTCCTTGAGCTGCGATAGCAGCCGGTTGAGATGCTTCAGATCCCAGACCTCGAGATCGATCAGCATTTCGGTGAAGTCGGGCGCGGTTCGCACCATCGACAGCGTATGGATGTTGGCATCGTTGGACGCAACGACCTGGGCGATATCGGCGAGCGAGCCCGGCGCATTGATGGCGGTGACCGAAACACGCGCGGGAAAGCGTTCCTTGGTGCGCTCGTCAATGTCCCAACGCACATCGATCCAGCGCTCGGGCTGATCGTCGAAGGCCTGCAGTGCCGGCGACTGGATCGGATAGATGGTGATGCCGGTGCCCGGCTGGACGATGCCGACGATGCGATCGCCCGGCACCGCGCCTTCCGGCGCGAAGCGCACCGGCAAGTCGCCGCGCACGCCGCGGATCGGCACGGCGCCGTCCCGCGGCTGGTCCTTGTCCTTGCGCGCGGCGCGGCCCGGAATCTGGAACAGCATGCCGGCGGCGTTGCGGATCTTCGACCAGCCCTCCTCGCGCTGCTTGGGCGCTGCCGGCGTGACACGCTCGTCCTTGTAGTCGGGGAAGACCGCTTTCATGACATCGGCGGAAGCAAGTTCGCCACGGCCGACCGACGCAAGCACGTCCTCGATGTCCTTGCGCGCCAGCCGGTGCAGAACCGGCTTCAGGCTTTCCTTGGTGAAATTCTTGCCGGCCCGTTCGAAGGCGCGCTCCAAAATGCGCGCGCCTAGACCCGAATACTGCTTGCGGATGGCGTTCTTGGTGGCCCGGCGGATGGCGGCGCGCGCCTTGCCGGTGACGACGACCGATTCCCAGGCGGCCGGCGGCACCTGCGCCTTGGAACGAATGATCTCGACCTCGTCGCCGTTCTTCAGTTCCGTCATCAGCGGCATGATGCGGCCATTGACCTTGGCGCCGACGCAGGTGTCGCCGACATCGGTGTGCACCGCATAGGCGAAATCGATGGGCGTGGCGCCGCGCGGCAAGGCAATCAGCATGCCTTTCGGCGTGAAGCAGAACACCTGGTCCTGGAACAGTTCCAGCTTGGTGTTTTCGAGGAAATCCTCGGGATTGTCGCCTTCGGCAAGCTGCTCGATGGTGCGCCGCAGCCAGGCATAGGCGTTGGTCTCCTTCGAGATCGCATGACCGGCACCGTTCGTCTTGCCGCCGGTGTCCTTGTAGATCGAGTGCGCCGCGACGCCGTATTCGGCGATCTTGTTCATCTCGCGGGTGCGGATCTGCAGCTCGACGCGCTGGCGCGACGGCCCGACTATGGTGGTGTGGATCGAGCGATAATCGTTCTGCTTCGGCGTCGAGATGTAGTCCTTGAAGCGGCCAGGCACCATCGACCATGTGGTGTGGATGGCGCCGAGCGCGCGATAGCAGTCCTCGACCGTATCGACGACGACGCGGAAGCCGAAAATATCGGACAGCTGCTCGAAGGACAGTGCCTTGGCTTCCATCTTGCGGAACACCGACCAGGGCTTCTTCTGCCGGCTTTTCACGCCGGCGTTGATGGCATGCTTTTCAAACAGTGCCGACAGCGCCTTTTCAATGTCGGTCAGCACGTCCTTGTTGCGCTCGAAAATCTCGGCAAGCCGCGCGGTGACGGCGCGGTAGGCTTCCGGATTGATGAAGCGGAAGGCGATCTCTTCCAGCTCCTCGCGCATGCCTTGCATGCCCATGCGCCCGGCCAGCGGCGCGTAGATGTCCATCGTCTCCTCAGCGATGCGCAGGCGCTTGGCCTCCGGCATGTGGTCGAGGGTGCGCATGTTGTGTAGGCGGTCGGCGAGCTTGACCAGCAGCACGCGCACATCTTCCGAGATCGCCAGCAGCAGCTTGCGCAGGTTTTCCGCCTGCTCTGCCTTCTTGGAGACGAGATCGAGCTTCTTCAGCTTGGTTAGGCCCTCGACCAGCTTGCCCATTTCGGGGCCGAACAGATCGTCGATCTCGGCCCGCGTCGCGGTCGTGTCCTCGATTGTGTCGTGCAGCAGGGCGACGGCGATCGTCGCTTCGTCCATGTGCATTTCGGTGAGGATGGCGGCGACTTCGAGCGGATGCGAGAAATAGGGGTCGCCGGAAGCCCGCTTCTGGTGGCCATGCTTCTGCATGGCATAGACATAGGCCTTGTTGAGCAACGCCTCGTTGACGTCAGGCTTGTAGCGCTGGACGCGCTCGACAAGCTCATACTGACGCATCATGGGCGGAATCTCGCGGTGCTGAAATGATTGATGCGCCGCACTAGCGTACGGCGCACCTCATAGATAGCCACGAAACTGACCGGACGGAAGTGCCGGAAACGTATTCCGGGCAGGTCCAGAGTGCTGGCTTAGTAGTCGTCGCTCTTTTCCGGCGGCACCAGACCCTCGATGCCGGCCAGCAGGTCTTCCTCGGTCATGCGATCGAAGGTGATGTTGTCCTCGGCGTCATCGGTTTCGGCGGCTGCAACGGCGCCGCCGGTTTGGTCGGCAATCACTTCGCCGTCGGCTTCGGGCTCATCAACCTCGACATGCTTCTGCAGCGAATGGATCAGATCTTCCTTGAGGTCGTCGGGCGACAACGTCTCGTCGGCGATCTCGCGCAAGGCGATGACCGGGTTCTTGTCGTTGTCACGAGGAACGGTGATCTGCGCGCCCTGGCTGATCTGGCGAGCGCGGTGGCCGGCCAAAAGCACCAGCTCGAAGCGGTTGTCGACCTTGTCGATGCAATCTTCAACGGTTACGCGGGCCATGGACTGCCCCTTTCATGCCTGGATTTGATGGAAAACAGGCGCGGTCCATAACCCGAACGCCACCAAAATACAAGCATCATGCCAAAGTCGGCGCTGCAGGACACGCAATCCTGCGGTCAAACACTAGATTGAAGCAAAACGCCGTTGCGTCCATGGCGCCCTATGCCGCGATCACAATTGCTTGCGTTGCGCCATCTCGCCTTGGATTGCCAGCAAACTGGCGTTATCTCGGATGGACAAGGTCAGCCGGTTTATTATGAGCCTGACCGATAGTCGCTACCGCATTTCGTTTAGACGGCCGCATTTTTCGAAAAGGAATATTTTCCATGTTCGACCCTCGTGAAAAAATCGCCCTGTTCATCGACGGCGCCAATCTCTATGCGACGTCGCGGGCGCTCGGCTTCGATATCGACTATCGCAAGCTCTTGTCGAGTTTCCAGAAGCGCGGCTATCTCTTGCGCGCCTATTACTACACGGCGCTGGTCGAGGATCAGGAATACTCCTCGATCCGCCCGCTGATCGACTGGCTCGACTATAACGGCTTCAAGGTGGTGACCAAGCCGGCCAAGGAATTTACCGACTCGACCGGCCGCCGCAAGATCAAGGGCAATATGGACATCGAACTTACCGTCGATGCACTGGAACTCGCCGATGTCGTCGACCACTATGTCATCTTCTCCGGTGACGGCGACTTCCGCACGCTGGTCGAGGCGCTGCAGCGGCGTGGCCGCAAAGTGTCGATCGTCTCGACCATGGCCTCGCAGCCGCCGATGATCTCGGACGATCTGCGCCGCCAGGCCGACCATTTCATCGACCTGACGACGCTGAAGAACGAAGTCGGCCGCGATCCCTCCGAACGGCCCGTACGGCGGCCCGAACCGGCTGAGGTCGATGAGGACGACTACTGAGACCGGGCGCCTTGACCGCCCTCTCCGCTTCCGAACCGAACCGCGACTGCCCGCTCTGCCCGCGGCTGCATGATTTCATTGCGCAGTGGCGGCAGCTCGAGCCATCCTGGTTCAACGCGCCGGTGCCGACTTTCCTGCCGCTGGGCGGCGAGGATAGCGTCCAGCTTCTGATCGTCGGGCTGGCGCCCGGCCTGCGCGGAGCCAACCGCACCGGCCGCCCCTTCACCGGCGACTATGCCGGCGACCTGCTCTATTCGACCCTGATCGCCCACGGCTTTGCCCGCGGCGAGTTCAAGGCGCGGCCCGATGACGGGCTGGAGCTCGTCGGCACGGCGATCACCAACGCGGTGCGCTGCGTACCGCCGGAGAACAAGCCGGTCGGCGCCGAAATCTCCACCTGCCGCACATTCCTGGTGCCGACGATCGCCCGCTTCCCAAACCTGCGCGCCGTGCTGGCACTGGGATCGATCGCGCACCAGTCCACCGTGCGTGCGCTCGGCGGGCGCGTCGCCGCCTATCCGTTCAAGCATGGCGGGCAATTGCCGGCCGGCGGCATCACGCTGTTTTCGAGCTACCACTGCTCGCGCTACAACACCAACACCGGCGTTTTGACGGAGGAAATGTTCGTCAACGTGTTCAGCGAGATCGCGGCGTTCCTGCGGACATAGTGCCGCTCTTTTAGAACCCCTCCAGCACGATCTTACCCTTCGCCTTGCCGGTCTCGATCAGCGCATGGGCGCGTTTCAGATTGGCGGCATTGATCGGACCGAACGTCTCGCCCAAGGTGGTGCGGATGGTGCCGGCGTCGACAAGTCGTGACAGTTCGTTGAGATGCTCGCCCTGCGCGGCCATGTCCTGCGTCTCGTACAGCGAGCGGGTGAACATCAGTTCCCAATGGACCGAAACGCTCTTGCGCTTGAACGGATTGATATCGAGCGTCTGCGGATCGTCGATCAACCCGAACCGGCCTTGCGGAGCGATCAGTTCGGCGATCTCGGCCAAATGCCGGTCGGTATTGGTTGTCGAGAACACGAAGGCCGGTGCGCCGATGCCGAGGGCAGCGACCTCGGCAGCCAGCGGCTTGGAATGATCGACGACATGATGGGCGCCAAGCCCAAGCACCCAGTCGCGTGTTTCAAGCCTCGATGCGGTGGCGATCACCGTCAGATCGGTCAGTTGGCGCGCAAGCTGGACCGCGATCGAGCCAACGCCGCCGGCGCCGCCGATGATCAGGATGGCATTCGCGGCACCCACGACAGGCTTCTTCACATCAAGGCGGTCGAACAGCGCCTCAAAGGCGGTGATCGCTGTCAGCGGCAGCGCCGCCGCTTGCGCATAGTCAAGCGAGCCGGGCTTGCGGCCGACAAGGCGCTCATCGACAAGGTGGAACTCGGCATTGGTGCCCTGCGGCGCGAGCGCACCGGAATAGAAAACGTCGTCTCCAGCCTTGAACAGGCTGGCATCCGGACCCGTTGCAACGACCCTACCGGCAGCGTCCCAGCCGAGCACGCGCCAGCTTCCGGCTTCGGGTTTGGCACTTCGCCTTATCTTGGTGTCGACCGGATTGACCGAGATCGCCTTCACCTCGACCAGCAGTTGACGGCCTTTCGGCTCCGGCTTGGGCAGGTCGATATCGACGAGGGAGGCCTCATCGGTGATGGGGGCTGGGATCTGATAGCCGACGGCGCGCATTTTTGTCTCCGCGATTGCTGTTGAGCTTTGTCTGGGGCAGAGATGCGGACTATGCGCGTCAAGCGCAAGAATGCACATATAAAGCACATAGTGTCGAAAAGGATACCGTCATGCCGCGCATTCGCCATGAGCGATTCGATTGCAGCCCCGGCTGCACCGTGGAGGGAACGCTGCGCTATATCGACGGAAAGTGGAAAGGCGTTGTGCTCTACCATCTGTTCCAAGGCACGCTGCGCTTCAACGAGATCCGCCGGCGGATTCCCAACTGCACGCAGCGCATGCTGACCAACCAGTTGCGCGAGTTGGAAGCCGATGGGCTGATTGCCCGCAAGATCTATCCGGAAGTGCCGCCGAAGGTGGAATACAGCCTGACGCCGCGCGGCAGAAGCCTGGAACCGGTGATCACCGCCCTGAAAGTGTGGGGCGATGCGAATGTGACGCTGGCGCCGGAGATGGCCCAGGCCGCGGCTTGAAGCGGCGGCGGCTCAGCAATGGCAAGGCACGCTGCCGAGGCGGTTTGACGATGCCGGCAGCAGCCGGATCGTCAATGCATACAAGAGCATAGCCCGGTTTATGAAGAAACAGATTCGGACTTGCAGCCCCGATCGATTCGGCCAGAAGACTTCAATGCGCTGACGCAAGCAGCGCCGCCAATTTCTCCGGCCCGCCCTGCAAAATGTTGAGGTCGACGTCACCCACAATACCGTCCACGCGCCCCCTGTTGTGGTATTGCCAATAGACCCAGTCGTGGCGGTCAGGCTCCATGAGCAAGGAGCGGAGCCAGAGCGGGCGAGCGGCGATCTGCCCGGCATAGGCGGCCTCAGCTTCATCGGTCAGATAGACGATCGCCGTCTTGCCGAACGCCGCCTCGACAGGTCCAAGGAAAGCCTGAAGTTCGGCATTCAACTGTTCGGGCGATGGACGTTGCGGACAATTGCCGCCGAACTCGATGTCGACGACCGGCGGCAGCAAGGGCTGATCGTGCGGCACGACCGAGATGAAATTCTTCGCCTGGTCGGCGCCGGGCCGGCAGAAGGTGAAGAAATGGTAGGCGCCGACGGCGATGCCGGCCGCGCGGGCCTCACGCAAATTGGTGGCAAAGGTGCGATCGACATGATCGCCGCCCTCGGTCGCCTTGATGACGGCGAAGGCGACATCGTCGGCGGCAACGCGGCGCCAGTCGATCTGGCCCTGATGATGGGAAACGTCGATGCCCCTGACCGGATATTTGGTACGGTCGGGAGAATAGGTGTGGAAGTAGATGAAGCCACCGGCCACGGCCAGCGCTGCAAAAACCAAAGTGACCGATCCCCAGAGGATGATCCGGTTCTTCAAGGCTGCCCCCTCTGGTATCTGCCGACCGCGCTTGCACGAAACTTGAAAGCCAAGCAGGCTTTTCTAGGGCTACCGCCAGATGTCTCTCACCCACGCTCCTTCAAGAGCCGGCCCTTCTCGCGCGACCAGTCGCGCTGCTTCTCGGTCTCGCGCTTGTCGTGCAGCTTCTTGCCGCGCCCCACGGCGAGCAAGAGCTTGGCGCGGCCCTGGTCGTTGAAATAGATTTTAAGTGGCACCAACGTCATGCCTTCACGGTCGACGCTCTGCGACAGCTTGGCCATCTCGCGCTTGTTGAGCAGGAGTTTGCGGCGCCGCCTGGGCTCGTGGTTGAAGCGGTTGGCCTGCAGATATTCCGGCAGATAGGAGTTGATCAGCCAAATCTCTCCGCCCTCGACCGAGGCATAGCTGTCCTGGATGTTGGCCTGGCCCTGGCGCAGCGACTTGACCTCGGTGCCGGTCAGCACCAGGCCGGCCTCGATCGTGTCGAGCACCTCATAGGAAAACCGCGCCTTGCGGTTTTCCGCAACGGTCTTGTTGTTGGGATCGGCTTTTCTGACTTGATTCATAATGCGGAGAGGTGGCGCCTCATTCCTAGTTAATCAAGCCGGCGTGCTTCATCGCCGCATCGATCTTCTCGGCCGTCGACTGTTCGACCGTGACCAGCGGCGAACGCAGCATGTTCTCGACCTTGCCCAGCTTCGACAGCGCGTATTTGGCGCCGGACACGCCGGGCTCCAGGAAGATCGCCTTGTGCAGCGGCAAGAGACGATCCTGCAGCTCGAGCGCCTTGGCGCTGTCGCCGGAAAGCGTGGCTTCCTGGAATTCTGCGCACAGCCGCGGTGCGACATTCGACGTCACCGAGATGCAGCCGACACCGCCATGGGCGTTGAAGCCGAGCGCCGACGCATCCTCGCCGGAAAGCTGGATGAAATCCTTGCCGCAGGTCATGCGCTGCTCGGACACACGCTCGACCTTGCCGGTCGCGTCCTTGACACCGACGATGTTCTTGAAGTCATGCGCCAGCCGGCCCATCGTCTCCGGCATCATGTCGATCACCGAACGCGGCGGAATGTTGTAGATGATGATCGGCAGCTTGGTCGCCTTGGCGACAGCGGCGAAATGCTCGTAGAGGCCGCGCTGCGTCGGCTTGTTGTAATAGGGAGTGACGACCAGGGCGGCATCGGCGCCGGCCTTTTCGGCATATTGCACGAGGCCGACGGCTTCCGCGGTGTTATTGGAACCGGCGCCGGCGACGACCGGAGCGCGGCCCTTGGCCACCTCGATGCAGACCTTGACGACATGGCGGTGTTCGTCATGCGACAGCGTCGGCGACTCGCCGGTCGTGCCAACGGGAACCAGGCCAGTCGTGCCTTCCCCGAGCTGCCATTCGACAAACGCGCGAAAGGCTTTCTCGTCGAAACGCCCGCTCTTTTCGAACGGTGTCACGAGCGCAGTAAGCGAGCCTCTCAGCATGTCGTCCAACTCCTTGGGACTTCTTTGTTTATGCATGTCGTTGTTCCCAAAACCGGTATCCACTTTTGGGCGACATGCATCGGTGTTTTGTCGTGCGCGCCTTCTAACCGAAAGCGAAGCGGCGCACCATAGTCTCGACATGGTTGCGCGGCAAGCATTGCCATGGTGCCAGCAAGCGCAATTCGAACGGCCTCGATAACCTTTTGTTTACGAGCCCTTCACGACCTAAGTTTAGGCTTCGAGGCTTCTTCGCCTGCTGATAAAATGCTGGATTAGGGAAAGACACGAAATCATGCCGACCAGTCGGCCCCACCTCTTCGCGCTGCTTGGCGCCATTGCCGGGCTGATGCCCGGCGTGGCGATCAGCGGCAGCGTCGATGCGCGGGTCACCTCGGCGATCCCGATGCCGAGCCCGCAGGACAATGCGCAGCAGGCCCCCTCGCCCAGCGTTGCGGTGTTGAAGAGCGGGTTGGACGCTCTGGCGGCCGGCGATATTCCCACCGCCCGCGGTGTGCGCGATGCGCTTCCCGCTCAATCGCTCGATCAGCACATACTGGCCTGGGCGATCGCGCTTTATGGCGGCGACAAGGTTCCGAGCGGCGACATCGCCGCCGCCGCGAAGATGCTGCCCAACTGGCCGGGCACCATTGCCCTGCGCAAGAACAGCGAGCGCGCGCTCTACCGCGAGAACCCTGCCCCCGACATCGTCATTGCGGCGTTCGATGGCAGCCAGCCACAGACATTCGAAGGCGTCATGGCTCTCGCCGGCGCCTATGTGGCGAACGGCAACGTCAAGGCGGCGCGCTCGGTGCTGTCGCCGTTCTGGCGCACCACGGTCCTTGAAGCCAAGGATGAGACGGCGCTGATCAAGGAATTCGGCAGTCTGATCCCTGCCGCCGACCACCGTTTTCGCATGGACCGCATGTTCTATGCCGACCGGGTGAATTCCGCGCTGCGCCTTGCCGGCCTCGCCGACGCCCAGCAGTTTGCCGAGGCCTGGGCCGCAGCCGACAGAGGCGACAAGAATGCACTGAAACTGCTGAAGGCTGTGCCGGCGGCCCAGCGTTCAGCCGGCTATTTCTTCGCGCAGGCGGAATATCTGCGCAAGCAGGAGGATTTTGCCGGCGCCGCCGCCGCTGTGATGAAGGCGCCGACGGACCGCGAGGCTCTGGTCGATCCCGATGCCTGGTGGGTCGAGCGCCGGGTGCTGTCGCGCGAACTGGTCGACCAAGGCGACATGAAGACGGCCTATAAGATTGTCGCCACCCATGCTGCCGAAAGCGCTGCCAATGCGGCCGAGGCCGAGTTCCATGCCGGATGGTATGCGCTGCGCGGCTTGAACGACCCCAAGCTTGCCGCAACGCATTTTTCGCGTATCGCCGACCTTGCCCAGGGGCCAATGACGCTGTCGCGCGCCTATTACTGGCTCGGCCGCGCGGCGGAAGTCGGCGCCCCCGGCAATGCCAAGGACTATTTTGGCCGCGCCGCCACTTACGGCACGACCTTTTACGGCCAGCTTGCCGCCGAGCGTGTCGGCCGGCAGGCGCTCAACATCGTCTATCCCACGCCAAGTGCCGCCGACCGGCAGAATTTTGCTGGCCGCGAAGCCGTCAGCGCCATCAAGCGACTGCAGGAGGCAGGCTACGACCGCTATGCCGAAACGCTTTATCGCGACCTCGCCGGGCAGTTGACCAGCCCGGGCGAACTGGCGCTGCTTGCTGCCCTTGCCGAGAAACAGGACAACCATTTCATGGCGCTGAAGGTCGGCAAGATCGCCGGCGCACGCGGCATCGATGTCGGTGCGCTGTCGCACCCGCTCGGCGTCATCCCTGATTCGGCCAATATTTCCGGCTCGGGCAAGGCGCTGGCCTATGCGATCGCCCGGCAAGAGAGCGAATTCAACGTCGGCGCCGTATCCAGTGCCGGCGCGCGCGGGCTGCTGCAGCTGATGCCGGGCACCGCCAGGCAACTGGCGAAGAAGGCCGGATTGCAGTTTTCGCAGGCACGGCTGACCACCGATGCCGGCTATAATGCCACACTCGGTTCAGCCTTCCTTGGCGAGCAGCTCGACCGCTTCAACGGCTCCTATGTGCTGACCTTCGCCGGCTACAATGCCGGCCCCAATAGGGCCAGCCAGTGGGTGGCAAAATACGGCGACCCGCGCGGCAAGGACATCGATGCGGTGGTGGACTGGATCGAGCGGATTCCCTACACGGAAACAAGAAGTTACGTGCAGCGCGTGATGGAGAATTACGAAATCTACAAGATGCGTATTTCCGGCAAATACGACATCGTCGGCGACTTGGTGAACGGACGCAGCTGAGGTTCTTTCCTTCTACGTCTCAACCGTCTCGGCGCTGCGCGCCGATCCACCGCCCTGGGCGAGCCACGCGCCTCGCCCGCCCTTCAGGCCCCAAAAGGGGGAGAAGGGAAGGCCTTCATTTGACGCTCCCCGCCCTCGCCTGTAGCAGTCAGAGAAGCAGCGAGAAGGTGGCGTGTCCAGATGTCGAGCACTGAAGGTTTTTCCGACTTCTTCTATGGCGCGCCAGACGGGCTGAGACTTCATGCGCGCGTCTATGGCGAAGCGAATTCCGGACACTGGCCGGTCGTCTGCCTGCCTGGCCTGACCCGCAACGCACGGGATTTTCATGAGCTTGCACTGTATCTTTCGACGCGATCCCCGGTAACGCGCAAGGTGGTTGCCTTCGACTATCGCGGACGCGGGGAGTCGGCCTACGATCCCGATGTCAGCCACTACAATGTCGGCGTCGAGGCCGGCGATATCCTTGCCGGGTTGGCCGCACTTGGGATCGAGGAGGCCGCTTTCATAGGCACCTCGCGTGGCGGGCTGATCATCCATGTGCTTGGCGCGCTGCGGCCGGCCGCGTTGAAAGCCATTGTTCTCAACGATATCGGGCCGGTGATCGAGCCGGCCGGCCTCGCCCACATCCAGTCCTATCTCGAACGCGCGCCGAAGCCTAAAACTTTCACCGCAGCGGTGAATGCTCAGCGCGGCGTTCACGGCAAGGATTTTCCCGTGCTCACCGACGCCGACTGGGCGCGAATGGCGGGGGCGCTCTACCGCGAGACGGATCAAGGGCTGTTGCCGGATTTTGACCCGAAACTGGTCGACACGGTCGCTGGTCTCGACCTGTCGCAGCCATTGCCCGCTCTGTGGCCACAGTTCGACGCGTTGGCGGCCATTCCCTTGCTCACCATCCGCGGCGCCAATTCGAGACTGCTGTCCGAAGACACCATGCGGCAAATGCAAGAACACCACCCGGCGATGGAAACGATCACGGTCGACGGCCAAGGTCACGCGCCATTTCTCGAAACCGGCGGCCTGCCCGGCGATATAGCGACCTTCCTTGATCGGGCTGAACGCTAACGCGCGCCGCGTCTGAACGGATTCATGCCACGCGCTTTAGGTCTTTGTTTTATGCATGTCGTTCTCGCAAACCGAGGCCAATTTTGGGTGACATGCATTGGAGCTGGAGCATGATATCGTCCGAAAACCGCTTCATACTTTTCGGCATCATGCTCTAGACCAAACAAAGTAAACCCCAAGACCATATCTGATCCCGGGGTCATCATCACAGTATATGCAGGCCAGCGGAACTATTTGGCCTTCGAGCTTTTCCCGGACGCTTTGGCCGGCTTCGCTGCGCCCGCCTCGCCTGTATGGCCCCGCTTTGGCGTCGAAGCCGCGGTCAACGGAGACGAAAACACCGAGCTTTCGGCACCGCGCTGCGACTCTTCGCTTCGCGGCGTTTCCAGCACCACGACACAGCCATCGAGATCGTTGGTGGCCAGATGCGCATAGCGCATGGTCATCGACAAGGTCTGATGGCCGAGCCACATCTGCACACGCCTGATGTCGATACCACCCTGGACAAGGCGCGAGGCGCAGGTGTGGCGCAGGATGTGCGGCACGACCTGATCGTCGGCGCCCAGGCCAACTTCGGCTTTCGCCTCGTTCCAGATCGCACGGAACTGTGCCTGGCTCAGTTTGGTGAACGGGCCTTTGGGCCGGCGGCCTTCGGTCGGAGGCAGCTTGATGACCTCCTTGACCCGCTCGGTCATCGGAATGGTGCGGCTGCGGCCGGATTTGGTAATCCAGAAGGAGACGCGATGTTCCTGGATGTCGTTCCAGATCAGCCCGAGCGCCTCGCCGAGACGGCATCCGGTGTCGACCAGGAAGACGGAAAGCCTGTAGGCATCCTCGCTGCGGCTCCTGATGGCAGCGAACAACCTTGCCTCTTCCTCCCTCTCGAGGAAGCGAATCCGTCCCGCCCGCTCCTTCTGGCGGCGGAACTCGGGCAGGCTGTGGATATCTCCCATCTTGTAAGCCTTGCGCAGCAGTTTGCTGAGGGCAGCCATCTTTCGATTGATGGTTGCGTTGCTGTTGCCGCGCTGGCGCAAGGTGCCGATAAGGTTATCAAGGGTACTCTGGTCGACGGCGCTGAAACGCTCCCCAAGGAGGATCTCGTCTATTTCGCCGATGAAAGAGCTGACATTGTATTTATGCCGCCCATCATCCCACAGTATGTCCCGGTAAGCTGAAAAAAGCTCTCCGACCCTGTACGACTTTACTTCTCTTATCTTGTTGTAGGTGTACTTGATCTTTGAGTTCTGAGAAGAAAACATCGAAAACGGATCCGGGGGGCTACCCTCTTGAATCGCTTCGTTGGTCATAATTGATCACACCCCCGAGTGGATAGATCAGCCCTACCCGCTTGGAAGCGTCCTTTCAAGAGATTTTAATCACGCGGTTGTGATCTCATCCGCCCATCAACGGATCCCACGATATCGTCCCGCGGATTTATTCAGCTACCGATTCCCCCTGTTCCTTCTGTTGCGTTGACCAGTCACGAAACAAAAACAGCCCGGGCGTTTGCGCGCCCGGGCTGGATTTCACCTGTAAGGAACCAGCCCTTAGAAGGAGCGCTGGAAGCGGAGCATGCCGCCGACGCTGTTCTTCTTGTCGGCATTGGTCCAGTTGACGGCATCGGTGGTGACTTCACCGAACCGGCCTGCGTGGAGATAGTCGACTTCGGCCGTAACCGTGAAGCCGGGAACGATGTCGTAAGCGATGTTCGCAGCGACGCCGAGGTTCTTCCACTCGTCATACGAGATCTGGGTGTTGAACGAGGCCTTCTCGTTGAACTTGTAGGTGCCGCCACCCCAGACTGCCCAGTTGCCGCCCCACTGCTTGTAGAAGCCGCGACCGCTGGCCGGGATTGCGTTGGTCGGATCGTTGAGATTGTTGTCGCTGCCATAGCCGCCAATGATGAACAGCGACAGCGCGCTGGAAACGTTCACGTCCAAGCGAACCTTGCCGGCCACTTCCTCGTAGTTGCTGTCATAAGCAACGACGCCGCTGATGCCACCCCAGCCCTGCGTCCACTTCAGACCGCCGACGACATGCGGCATGTAGCTGTCGATCGTGCCCACGACGCCCTGGCCTTCTTCGAGCGAAACCACGGCCGAGAAGCCATTGCCAGCGTCGAAATAATACTGAACGACATTGGTGTCGAAATCGCCATAGGGAACGAGCGTGTCGTTGATGACGTTGCCAGCGTAGCCGATGAACGTATTGAAGGCCGATTCGTCCTTACCAACGCGGAGACCACCGAGCTGGATCCAGGCGAAGTTCAGCGACACACCCTTGTTGAAGGCAGGATTGCCTTGGAGGGTGGTTACGGTTCCGCCGCCGGTGGTGTCGGCGGTGGTGCTCTGGCCGTAGTTATTGCGGTTGCCGAAATTGAAGCGGGTCTCGGTGTAGGTCTTCAAGGTGCCGAGCTCGGTTTCCTGACCGGTCCAGGTCTTCAGCGAGAGGCGGGCGTTCTTGTACCAGGTGCCCTGCTCTTTGCCGCTCTGATGGTCAAAGGACTTCGCGCCATCGAACGAGCCGACGTCGCCACCGCCGATGTCATAACGGACGTAGCCGCCGATGCGCAGGCAGGTTTCGGTGCCGGGGATGTAGAAGTAGCCAGCGCCGTAGACGTCGCAGATCTTGACGTATTCAGCGGGTTCCGGCTCGGCGACGACGACGGCGTCGGCGGCGCGCGCACCGGAAACTGCGATCAGGGCCGCAGCGGAGCCGAGAAGAAGGCTCTTGATGTTCATTTTCTGACCTCCAGTCAAAAGTTAAAAAACGGGTCTGGGTATTCTTTGCTGAAGGACAGCGTTCCCTGCCCCATCCCCACTACCGAAAAAGATGCGCACCGCGCCGCTCCTTCGAATTCGACATTACCCATGAGGCGGCGGCGTTCAACCACGATCGTACCTGCGAAAGGGCTGTTCGGCTGCTATCCCCCAGCGTTGTTGCACAAATGACACGATTTGGCCTCACTCAGAAAGCTCTCGTTAACCATTGGCCCCGCCGCAGCGGCCTATTTCCAGCCGAATCCGGCAACCGGCCGACGGAATCATGGCAAGGCCGCGAGTCACCGGCCCGGGAATTGCCGCAGAACCGCCGCACCTGGGAAAGCCGCGGTTCGGTGCGCCGTTATTTTTCCATATAATGACGCGGACTTGTTGATTGTGCCGGCGCTTTTCTTTATCCAGCGGCGCAACGGAGAGGTGGCCGAGTGGTCGAAGGCGCTCCCCTGCTAAGGGAGTAGAGGTCAAAAGCTTCTCGTGGGTTCGAATCCCATCCTCTCCGCCATCCTGCTTCGCGCTGCGCGCTTCGCAGGACAAGCCCAACCTTCCGCACGAAGCAGGATGCCCTCCGAAGCCTCGGCGAAGGAGGGCGGCAAGTACCTAAAATTCCTCGTAAAACAGGGTTGGCAGCCGCCCTGCTGCGAAGCAGGATAGCCTTGGCTAGGGAGGGGTGGTTCGTGTGGTATGTCTATCTGTTGGAAAGCAAGGCTGTGGAAGGTGAGCGCTATATCGGGTTAACTTCAGACCTGAGGCGCCGGCTTGCCGAGCACAATGCCGGAAAATCCAATCATACGGCTAAGTTCCTGCCGTGGCGGATCGTGAGCTACACGGCCTTCTCGAACCAGGCCAAGGCGACTTCATTTGAGCGCTATCTCAAATCCGGTTCCGGGCACGCTTTTGCCAATAGGCGCCTGTGGTGAAGGCTCGCATCCTTAGTGAAATCCAAGAACTTCTCCTGGAAAATCGTGCAAATACAAAAAGTTAAGGCAAAAACGCGCATTATCAAAGCCGCCGTTTCGTTCGATTCTGACTGGAGGTCAGAAAATGAACATCAAGAGCCTTCTTCTCGGCTCCGCTGCGGCCCTGATCGCAGTTTCCGGTGCGCGCGCCGCCGACGCCGTCGTCGTCGCCGAGCCGGAACCCGCTGAATACGTCAAGATCTGCGACGTGTACGGCGCTGGCTACTTCTACATCCCCGGCACCGAGACCTGTCTGCGCATCGGCGGCTATGTCCGTTACGACGCCGCCGGCGGCGATCTCGGTTCATTCGATGGTGCCCGCACCGACGACGTCACAAGCGGCAAGAACCAGGGGACCTGGCTGAAGAATGAGCGCTTCACGCTGAAGACCTGGACCGGCCAGGAAACTGAACTCGGCACCTTGAAGACCTACACCGAAATGCGCATGAATTTCGGCAACCACGCCGCTAACGACTACGTCAACAGCGCCGGCAACAAAGGGTTCGACCTGCACTTTGCCTGGGCCCAACTCGGCGGCCTGCGCGTAGGTTTGGACGAATCGGCCTTCGACACGTTCATCGGCTACGCCGGCAACGTCATCAACGATACGCTGGTTCCCTATGGCGGTTTCCAGACCAATGAAATCCAGTACTACTTCGACGCCGGCAACGGTTTCTCGGCAGTGGTCTCGCTCGAAGAAGGTTCGGGCGATGGCCTCGGCTATAATACCGCGATCGGCGTGGGCACGATCGACAGCTACGTTCCGCATGTCGTCGGTGGCGTGAAGTACACGCAGGGCTGGGGCGCCATCACCGGTGTCGTCGCCTATGACAGCAATTACGAATCAGTGGCAGGCAAGGTTCGCTTGGACGTCAATGTCTCGAACGAGTTGTCGCTGTTCGTCATGGGCGGCTACGGCAGCACCGGGAAGCTTGACGATGCACCCCCGATCGGCGTTCCCGCAGCAGGCGGTCGCGGCTTCTACAAGCCATGGGGCGGCCATTGGGCCTTCTGGACCGGCGGCACCTACAAGTTCAACGAGAAGACCTCGTTCAACGTCCAGGTGTCTGGCGATCAGTGGAAGAACTATGGCCTTGCGGCGAACGTTGCCTACACGCTCGTTCCCGGCTTCACGGTCACCGGCGAAGTTGACTACCTCCACGACGGCAAGTTCGGCGAGCTCGACAACTCGAACTGGACCGCTGCCGACAAGAAGAACAGCGTCGGCGGCATCATCCGCTTCCAGCGCGACTTCTAACACCAGGTATTTTGGGATGCAGAAACCCGGCGGGCGACCGCCGGGTTTTTCTTTATCTGTTCGAGCGCATCGTGTCGACGGATACAGGCGACGCACCGGAAGTTTTTTGTTCCACCATCTCAGAATCCGCAGGCAGCCGGAGACACTTGACTACCCAGGCATTCGGCAAGCCAAAGCCTCGTTTCGGCGCACCATAGCAGGCGTTTCCGATTGGCTGATGCCTCACAGCTTCAACATCCTTGGGCATCGCGATGCGAAGGGGCGTGAGGACTCAAGCATACATCCCGTAGCCGTAGCAGAGGAATGCGATGGGCAGCATCTGAACCGCAGCAACGTTCTCGAGCCAGGCCATGAACCCGCATACCGCACCGAGTCGCTTCCTGTCGCTTCGCGCCGGGATGACGAAGTGGTGGTTCCGGCAAAGGATCCGGAAACCGCCGTCAAATTTCCGCGAGATCGCCTAATGCCTCGATCAGCGGTTGAACCTCGCTTTCGTAATTCTTCCACCGCTTAACCGAGGATTTGTAGATCGGCTGCCGAACCTGCCAGCGGCTCGGCGTGGTGACCGAGCCCTCTCGATCGAAGAAGCGCAAGCACGCGTCATCCCAAGGCAGCCCGAGATAATCGATGAGACGGCGCGACTGCTCTGCCTGGTCCTCGACAAGGGTTTCGTAGCGATTTTCGAAAATGCGTCCCGGAAAAACCTTGTTCCAATGCCGCATCAAACGGTCATATTCACGGTAGTACAGGCCGAGCGTTCGCAGGTCGCTATTGTAGCTGTGTCCTTTGGAAAAGGGCAGGACAAAGCACGAGACGCAATTGTCAATCGCGTCGCGGCGGCAGTGAATGATGCGCGCATTAGGGAACAGAAGCGCGATCAGCCCGATCAGTTGAAAATTATGCGGCATCTTGTCGACAATGCGCAACGCGGCCGGCGCTTGCTCTCTCAGGTAGGATATATGCTCATCAGACAGAGTCTTGATCAGCTCCGGCGTGAGGGAATTGACAGACCGAACCACATCTCCGGCCGACGACGGTTT
Organism: Mesorhizobium sp. CNPSo 4671; assembly: GCF_057784245.1. Lineage (NCBI taxonomy): Bacteria > Pseudomonadati > Pseudomonadota > Alphaproteobacteria > Hyphomicrobiales > Phyllobacteriaceae > Mesorhizobium > Mesorhizobium sp. CNPSo 4671. Next base: position 254,921 of record NZ_JBWLUW010000008.1, read on the forward strand.
GAGGCCGATCGCATTGGCGATGCGCTTCAACTTGCTAAGCTCCCCAGCGCCATGGACGTTGGGGTGGCTGGCCAGGATCTGTTCCGTCAGTGTCGTACCGGAACGGGGCATGCCAACCACGAACACGGGCGCCTCGGACGGATTGCCAAAACCGGACGCGGCGGCAAACAAACCCGGCGTGAAGGTTTCGATTACCGAGTCGATCCAGCGACTATACTGGCCGATATCGAACTCGCATCCGACAACCTGTTTCGCCTTGTTAAAATGGTGCAATGCCTCTTTGTAACGCTTGAGATCGTTGAAAACCTTGCCCGCGGCGTGATGGAGCATTTCAGCGCCCTCCGAATCGAGCCTGGGATTGCCAAGTTCCTTCAGGATGGACTGGAGTTCTGGAGGTTCGGCGGTAAATTTTCGTGTCTGGACCAAATCGTTGTAGGCGACGGGTAGGTTGACGCGGCGTTCGATTGTTTCCTTCAAATATACGCCGGCTTCATCCATACGCCCCAAGCTGCTCAGCGCGGCAGCCATTCCGATTCGTACCTTGGGGTGATCGCGGTTGATGTTCACCGCCTTCTCGTAGAGCGGCAAGGCCAAGGAGGGCTTGCCAGACGCAACGTATGTTCTCCCTAATGCACAAAGTGCATCTATCAAATCAGGCCGCAGTTTCAGGGCATACTGTATATGTTTGATTGCGGGCGAAAATTCGGAAATCACCAGATAAGCTTCGCCAAGGCTCAGATGATAGTAGGGGTTGTTGGGCACTTCTCCAACCGCCCGTGCGAAGTAGCGCAAAGCCGCCTCGTCGTCATAACCCAGGCAAAGCGTGCCCATGATGTACAAGGCCAGCGGATGGTTTGGCGTGCGCTCTAAAACCTGCAGGCATAAGTCCTGAGCCTCAACAAGCCGGTTGGCCTGTTGATACTCATAGGCTTTCTTCAGCAACAAATCGTCAGCGCGTGCGCGTGCGAACGAATTTGTTTTCGGCAGATCCGCTTGTATCGGACCTGTCTGTGACAATCCAGGTTTCGGCGCAGCGCTGGACTTGAGGTGTTTAGACCAGGCGGGCGGAAGACGATTGTTCATGGTTTCTGGCTAGCAAAAAAGGCAGCCTGAATCCAGCTTCGGACAAGCCATCCTGCAGAAGGAAACCATCACTTTTCCGTCGTCAACCGGAGACACTGCGATCAGATGTTCTGCCAAGCCTACGCAGGAGGCACGGTCGCCTGCTGAGACCATGAAAATGGTTCATATTGAACTAAAGTTTACCTATGACGCTTGCCCGCGACGCAACGTTGAGACCAGATTCCGTTATCAATCTCGCCACTCCAGCCGCGCGGTCGGACGCGTTTAGATTTCAGCCAAATCTCCTAGGGCATCGATCAGAGGCTGGATCTTGCCGCCATAATTTTTCCAACGCTTGACCGACGATGTGTAGATCGGTTGGCGAACTTGCCAGCGACTGATTGTCCTGACTGAGCCTTCTCTTTCGAAGAAGCGCAGGCAAGCGTCATCCCAAGGCAGCCCGAGGTGATCGATCAGACGATGTGATTGCTCCTCCTGATCCGAAATAAGCTCCTCATAGCGATTTTCAAAGATGCGCCCAGGCAGGAGTGCCTTCCAGTGCGTCATAAGACGATCATACTCACGATAATAAAGGCCCAGGTCATGAAGATTCGAGGTATAACTGTGCGTCTCGTTAAGATCGGAAGTGAAACACGACAGACAGTTGTCGATCGGGTCACGCTTGCAGTGAATTATACGAGCTTTCGGAAACAAAATCGCGATCAATCCGATAAGCTCGAAATTATGAGGCATCTTGTCGACAACCCGCAATTCGGCATGCGAATACTGCCTCAAATACGCCAGGTAGTCCTGTGCCTTTGTTTGCGATTGTTCGATTGTCATCGACCTGAGCAGCGGCCCGGAACTCCGATCCACTTCGCCGCGTAGCCCGTTGGCAGCCGCTATTCGCCCGAGCTTGAAGAGTTCTCCCGCGCCATAAACATCTGGATGGCTCGAACATATCTGTTCCGTCAGCGTCGTTCCAGAACGCGGCATCCCAAGAACGAATACCGGAATATCGGAGGGGTCCCCAAAGCCAGTCTTCGCAGCCAAGAGGTCGGCGTCGAATATCTCGATTAGAGTGTCCACTCTCTTGCGATAGGATGCGATGTCGAAATTCCGCCCGGCGAATGTCTTGGCTTTCAGGTAATGATCCATAGCATCGTCGAAACGCCTGAGATCGCTCAAAATCTTGCCCGCTGCCATATGAAGGTCGTACGAGCCGGCGTCGATAACCGCAGGATCCTCAAGTTCAGCGAGAATCGACTTGAGTTCGGGCGGCTCCGCGGAGAATTTTCGCGTGTTAACAAGCGCGTGGTAAGCTGCAGGTGCACCCAAGCGCTCTCCGATGGCTTCGCTTAGACAGGCTGCAGCGTCGTCCATCCGTCCTAGGCTGGTTAGTGCACTTGCCACGCCCAATCGAACCTGTGGGTGATCCCTGTTGATTTTGAGCACCCGTTCGTATGCCGCCAAGGCCATCTCAGCCTTGTCAAACTTGTTGTAGGCTTGGCCCAATCCCAAGAGCGCCTCTACCAGATCCGGCTTGAGTTCGCACGCCCGCTGAAAATGTTTGATCGACGGCAAATAGTCCGCCGCCTTCAACCAGGCTTCCCCCAAGCTGAGCTGGTAATAGGGATTGTTGGGCTCCCGGGCAGCCGCACGCTCGAAATACTTGATGGCCAGATCGGCGTCAAAATCGAGCCCCAGCGTTCCCAGTATGTACAATGCAAGTGCGTGTTCGGGCGTTCTAGCCAGAACGCGGTGACAGAGTTCTTCGGCCTCCGGTAAACGCTCGGCTTTCTGAAGTTCAAGCGCCTGCCTCAATATCAAGTCGTCGGCCTGAACGTGCGAGGGAGTGGCCGTCAGGGGCTGCGGTTTCGGCAGTCCAACTTTCGGGGACGCGGCCTTGGGCGTTCCGGGTTGGGTCTTAATGTGCTTGGCCCAGGCGGGGGGTAATCGGTTGCTCATTCTGTTTCGCTAGCAAAAGCAGCCACTAGAATCCAGTCTGGAGCGAGACGCACTATGCAAGACCGCATGTCGGCGCCCCACGGCCACGACCTCCGGCGGAACGTCCAGGCCTCGCAGACACCGACGAGCAGCCAGAAGTGAGAAATCGAAAGCTGGTCAGCTCCGTAAGTTCCCGGCTCCCGCAGCTTGCACCCCCCCTTCGCCCACGCTAGCAAGAAGCTCCCTTTTCAACCGAGACCTTTGCCATGCGTCTGCGCCCTCCCCTCTCGCCGCTTATCGCAGCACTCCCGTCGACCGTGCCGTTTGTCGGTCCGGAAGCGCAGGAGCGTGAGCGCGGGCGCCCTTTTCGTGCCCGCATCGGCGCCAATGAAAGCAGTTTTGGTCCTTCGCCGCGCGTCATCGCCCGGATGGCCGAGATTGCCCGCGACATGTGGATGTATTGCGATCCCGACAATTTCGATCTGAAGGTCGCGGCTGCCGCGCATCACGGTGTGGCGGTTGAGAATGTCGTTGTCGGCGAAGGCATAGACGGCCTGCTCAGCCTGGTGGCGCGCATGTATGTGGCGCATGGCGATGCGGTGGTCACTTCGCTCGGCGCCTATCCAACCTTCAACTTCCATGTTGCCGGCGTCGGCGGGCGGCTGGTGGCCGTCCCTTACGTGAACGACCACGAAAGCCTGGATGGTTTGCTCGCGGCGGTCGTCAAGGAGAAGGCTCCGCTGGTCTATCTGTCCAACCCGGACAATCCGATGGGCAGCTGGTGGGAAGCGGACGAGGTGATCCGCTTTATCGAAGCGCTGCCGGCGACCACCATGCTGGTGCTCGACGAGGCCTATGGCGAATTGGGGCCGGCCTCGGCCCTGCCGCCGATCGATATCTCGCGGCCGAATGTCATCCGCATGCGCACCTTTTCAAAGGCTTATGGGCTTGCCGGGATACGCTGCGGCTATGCGGTGGCGGAGGCCCAGGTGATCCGCGACTTCGAGAAGATCCGCAACCACTACGGCGTCAGCCGCATGGCACAGATCGCCGGCGTCGAGGCGCTTGCCGACCGGGCCTATCTCGAGACGGTGGTGGCGCGGGTGGCTGCCGGGCGCCGGCGCATCGCTGATATCGCCGAGCAGAACGGGTTGAAGCCGCTGGCCTCGGCGACCAATTTCGTCACCATCGATTGTGGCCACGATGCTGCCTTTGCGCTGAAAGTGCTGCAGGGGTTGTTGTCGCGCGACGTCTTCATCCGCAAGCCGATGGCGCCAGGGCTCGACCGCTGCATCCGCGTCAGCGTCGGCCTCGACCACGAACTGGACATTTTTGCCGAGGAACTGCCCGGCGCCTTGGCGGCGGCGCGAGGGAACTAGCCAATTTCGCGGCGTTCGGATGCCGGCACTCCGCCCAGCAGATCCCTGACGCGTGCCAGCATATTCGACAGCTCGGCAGCTTCCTCGTCATCCAGGTTTGAGGTCAGGCGGGCGAGATCGCGATCCGCAGCCGACTGAAGCGCTGCAAGCGCGGCCTGGCCGCGCGCGGTGAGCGAGAGAATGCGCCGGCCCACAGCATCGGGACCAACACGCATTTCGGTCAGGCCGGCGGCAGCGAATTTTCGAAGGATTCTCGTGACGTAGGCCGGTTCCAACTGGAGTTCCCGGGCAACGTCGGACGCCGCTGGTGCGAAATCGATTTGAAACGCTCTTGCCAGGAAACCTGTCTTGCCGTCAGGGGCGGCGGCAATATGGCCGGATCGACGGCCCAGTTCGAACAGCACCCGCGCCTCGGTCAGCGTGTAGGCGCTGTGCGTCAAGGTTTCGTCGAGCAGCCCGATCAGGCCGGTATAGAACCGATTGAAGCACCTGAGGTCGCGGACCAAAGCATTCCGATCGGTTGACATGTCAGGCACCCCAGAAGATTCCCATGCTGCCGGATCATCGCGAAAAAGGTTGACCAAGTCAATTATATACTGGATCAAGTCATCTATCTTCGGACAACCGCGGCTCATCAATTTGATAGCGTCCCCAGTCAACCCAGTTGCCTTGGCTCGATCCTGCGCCAGACTCTATGAAAGGGAGTGAGCCATGAGCGATCGGAAGCGGGCAGTGCAGGCCCGCATATACGGCAAGGTGCAAGGCGTCGGCTACAGGATCTGGGCGAGAGGCGAAGCGACGGGGCTTGGGCTGATGGGTTGGGTGCGCAACGAAAGAGACGGCTCGGTAACGGCATGGCTTGCCGGCGCCGACGCCGCGGTTTCGGCCATGATCGATCGGCTCTGGCGAGGCCCGGCGGGGGCTTCGATCTCACGGATCGATGTGGAGGAGATCGAGACCTGGACCGCGCCTGGAGACTTCAGGATCGTCGCATAGGCGCATGCGCATCACTTGAATTCTTCGGGTACCCTTGAATTAATTGAACGTTCGTTTTATTATTGCCGCCTTAACGAGGCGATCATGGCGCGCACCACAGGATCCGACGGCGGGCGAACCGAGGCGGCAGTCCGCGAAGCGGCGGTCAACCTGATCGCACGCTACGGCTACGAGGCGATGTCGATGCGTCAGCTGGCGGCCGAGGTCGGCGTGCAGGCGGCCGCGCTGTACCGCTATTTCCCAACCAAGGAAGACCTGCTGTTCACCCTGATGCGCGGGCACATGGAAGGGCTTTGCGAGGCTTGGGAACATGCCCGGCCAACCGGCGCCGATCCGGCGGAGCAGCTTGCGGCCTATGTGCGCAACCATATCGCTTTCCACATCGAACGCCGGCACGCCACGCATGTGTCGAACATGGAATTGCGCAGCCTGTCGCCCGACAGGCTGACACAGATCCTGCGCATGCGCACGGCCTACGAAAAGGACCTGCGCACCATCCTGCGCGACGGCGCCGAGGCCGGCGCCTTCGAGATCGAGGACACCGGCCTGACGGCCATGGCGCTGATCCAGATGATGACCGGCGTCATCGTCTGGTTTCGCCCGGGCGAACGGCTGTCGGTCCCTGAAGTAACAGCGACATATCTTTCAATGACAATGCGCCTGGTTGGCGCGAGGATCGGCGCCTACAGCGCCGCGCGTCCCTTCGGACGCCCAAAAGACGCTGTAGCACTTTGATTTGCGTATGCCCCGAAGGTCGAGAGCGATCTTCGGGGCATACGCCGGGGAGGAACGGCATGTATACGAACACGCTCAGCTTCGGGCATGACGAGGACATCGAGGCGCTGCGCGACCTGGTGCGGCGCTTCGCCCAGGACAGGATCGCGCCGATCGCCGGCGACATCGACCGCCAGAACGAATTTCCGGCGCATCTGTGGCGCGAACTCGGCGCGCTCGGCCTGCTCGGCATCACCGCTGATCCCGATTTCGGCGGCAGCGGCATGGGCTATCTCGCCCATGTGATTGCGGTGGAAGAGATTTCCCGCGCCTCGGCTTCGGTCGGTCTCTCCTACGGCGCCCACTCCAACCTCTGCGTCAACCAGATCAACCGCTGGGCGACGCCGGCGCAGAAGGAAAAATTTCTGCCGCCGCTGTGTTCAGGCGAGCGCGTCGGCGCGCTGGCGATGTCGGAATCCGGCGCCGGCTCCGACGTCGTCTCACTCAAGCTGCGTGCCGAAAAGCGCAATGACCGCTATGTGCTCAACGGCACCAAGATGTGGATCACCAACGGGCCCGACGCCGATACGCTGGTCGTCTACGCCAAGACCGATCCGGAGCGGAAATCGCGCGGCATCACTGCCTTCATCGTCGAGAAGACGATGAAGGGATTCTCCGTGGCGCAGAAACTCGACAAGCTCGGCATGCGCGGCTCCAACACCGGTGAACTCGTGTTCGAGAATGTCGAGGTGCCGTTCGACAATGTGCTGCACGAAGAAGGACGCGGCGTCGAAGTGCTGATGTCGGGCCTCGACTATGAGCGCACGGTGCTTGCCGGCGGCCCGATCGGCCTGATGGCCGCCTGCCTCGATGTGGCGATCCCCTATGTGCATGAGCGCAAGCAGTTCGGCCAGCCGATCGGCGAGTTCCAGCTGGTGCAAGGCAAGCTGGCCGACATGTACACGGTGATGAACGCCGCGCGTGCTTACGTCTATGCCGTCGCCGCCGCCTGCGATCGCGGCCAGACCACCCGCAAGGATGCCGCCGGCTGCGTCCTGTTTGCGGCTGAAAAAGCAACGCAGATGGCGCTGGACGCCATCCAACTTCTGGGCGGCAACGGCTACATCAATGATTATCCGACCGGCCGCCTGCTGCGCGACGCCAAGCTCTACGAGATCGGTGCCGGCACCAGCGAAATCCGGCGCTGGCTGATCGGCCGCGAGATCATGGCGGAGGGGGTATAGCATGGCCGTCCTGCAAACCCAGATCTCCCCCTCCTCCGACACCTTTCGCGCCAATGCCGAACGCATGCGCGCGCTGGTCGCCGACATCGCCGAAAAAGCCGCGACCGTCGAGCGCGGCGGCTCGGAGGAGGCGCGCGAGCGCCATATCTCGCGCGGCAAGTTGTTGCCGCGCGAGCGCCTCGCTCAATTGCTCGACACCGGCTCACCCTTCCTCGAAATCGGCCAGTTCGCGGCGTGGTCGATGTATGGCGAGGAGATTTCCTCGGCCGGCATGATCGCCGGCGTCGGCCGTGTCGAGTGCACCGAGGTGATGGTCGTCGTCAACGATGCCACGGTGAAGGGCGGCACCTATTATCCGCTGACGGTGAAAAAGCATTTGCGGGCGCAGGAGATCGCGCTGCAGAACAATCTGCCTTGCATCTATCTGGTCGACAGCGGCGGCGCTAACCTGCCCAATCAAGACGAGGTGTTTCCCGACCGCGAGCATTTTGGCCGTATCTTCTACAACCAGGCCAACATGTCAGCCGCCGGCATCCCGCAGATCGCCTGCGTCATGGGGTCCTGCACGGCTGGCGGCGCCTACGTGCCAGCGATGTCGGACGAGACGATCATGGTGCGCAACCAGGCGACCATCTTCCTCGGCGGACCACCACTCGTGAAGGCGGCCACAGGCGAGGATGTCAGTGCCGAGGATCTGGGCGGCGCGGACGTACATACGCGGCTTTCCGGCGTCGCCGACCATTATGCGATGGACGACGAACATGCGCTCGCCATCTGCCGGCGCATCGTCAAAAATCTGAATCGGAACAAGACCGTAAGCCTGAACTTACAGAAGTCGATTCCGCCGCTTCATCCGGCGGATGAACTCTACGGCGTCGTGCCGACCGATCTGCGTCAGCCCTACGATGTGCGTGAAGTCATCGCGCGTCTTGTCGACGGCTCCGAATTCGATGAGTTCAAGCAGAACTACGGCACAACGCTGATCACCGGCTTTGCCCATCTCCATGGCATGCCGGTCGGCATCATCGCCAACAATGGCGTGCTGTTTTCCGAAAGCGCATTGAAGGGCGCGCATTTCATCGAGCTGTGCTGCCAGCGCAAGATACCGCTTGTCTTCCTGCAGAACATCACCGGCTTCATGGTCGGCCGAAAGTACGAGGCCGGCGGCATCGCCAAGGACGGCGCCAAGCTGGTGATGGCGGTTGCCACCGCCAGGGTTCCGAAGGTGACCGTCATTATCGGCGGTTCGTTCGGCGCAGGTAATTACGGCATGTGCGGCCGCGCCTATTCCCCGCGCTTCCTGTGGATGTGGCCGAATGCGCGCATCTCGGTGATGGGCGGCGAGCAGGCGGCGACTGTTCTTGCCATGGTCAAGCGCGAGGGCATCGAGCGCAAGGGCGGCGAATGGAGCGCCGAGGAGGAAGCAAAATTCAAGAAGCCGATCCTGATGAAATACGAGCATGAGGGCCATCCGCTCTACTCGTCCGCCCGCCTTTGGGATGACGGCATCATTGATCCGGCGAAGACGCGCGAGGTGCTTGCGCTCAGCCTTTCCGCGGCGCTCAACGCGGAGATCGAGGACACGCGCTTCGGCGTGTTCAGGATGTGAGATGAGCAAGGCGCTGGACAGGATCCGCATCCACACCGGCGACATCACGAAGCTGGATGTCGACGCCATCGTCAATGCCGCCAATTCGTCGCTGCTCGGTGGCGGCGGGGTCGATGGCGCCATCCACCGCGCGGCGGGCCGCGAACTCGAGTTCGAATGCCGGATGCTGAACGGCTGTAAGGTCGGCGACGCCAAGATCACCAAGGGTTATAAACTGCCGGCTCGGCACATCATCCACACGGTCGGACCAGTCTGGCAAGGCGGCGGCAAGGGCGAAGCCGAACTGCTGGCGTCCTGCTATCGCAGGTCGCTCCAACTCGCGGCCGTCAATGGCTGCCGCACGGTGGCGTTTCCGGCGATCTCGACTGGTGTTTATCGCTACCCGAGAGATGAGGCGACCGGGATCGCTGTCGGCACGGTCAGCATGGTCGTCGAAGAGAAAAATATGCCCGAAACCGTCATCTTCTGCTGCTTCGACGAGCATACGGCGCAACTATACCGACGAACCGTTGCTGCGCTCCGCAAGAGTTGAATTGTATGGACCAACAGATTCATCAGCATAGGCAAACTCGGACCCCCGACAAGGAACTGGCGGCGAGGAAAAATATTCGCTACTGCTTGTCCCGCGCAATGCAATGGGGACAGGGTGGAAATGAAACTGAAATATTGCCGGCGGATGGCTGCCTCGATACTTGCAGGACTCCTAATATTCGCAACAGCCGGCGCCAGCCAGGCGGGATCGCTCGCAGGAAGCAAGGGAGACGTGCGTTTTCCACCGACCCTAGGTTCGGGCGAATGCAACGTTGCCTACAAGAGCTACGTCGCGGCGAACGGTCATTCGGCCTACGCCACGACCTTTTATTCGCGCGTTGTCGACCTCTACATCATCTGCGGCACGAAGCTCAACGCGCCGTCCCAGAAGGCAGCGGAAGAAATGGCGCTGCGCAACTGCCAGGCCGGCTTGACGCGTTGGAAGCTCAAGACCGCAAGTGGCGGCTGCGCGATCTCGGCATCGAAGTAGGCAAGTGCGCTTCGCTCGCAGAGCGCTCCCTTGGTGAGGGAATGCTCTGCATCAAGTGCCGAACTGCAAGGCGGTATCCAGCGAAGGGGAAGCCTGCCTGTATAGGTTCGCGGGACGGCGGGAGCGCGAAGGAACGCCTGCGTCGCTTTCAGCAAGCCCTGGCTATGGAGGCTCCATGTTCGCCAAGATCCTGATCGCCAATCGGGGCGAGATCGCTTGCCGTGTCATCCGCACGGCCCGCAAGCTCGGTGTGCACACCGTCGCCGTCTATTCGGACGCCGACGCCAGATCCCTGCATGTCGAGATGGCCGACGAGGCTGTTCATATCGGCCCCTCGCCTGTCGGCGAGAGCTATCTGCGTGGCGACAAGATCGTCGCGGCGGCGCTTTCGACGGGGGCGCAGGCGATCCATCCCGGTTACGGCTTCCTGTCGGAAAATCCCGATTTCGTCGACCAGGTGGTGGCGGCGGGGCTCACCTTCATTGGCCCGTCGGCGGCCTCGATCCGCGCCATGGGGCTCAAGGACGCCGCCAAGCGGCTGATGGAAAAGGCCGGCGTGCCGGTGGTGCCGGGTTATCATGGCGAGGCGCAGGAGATCGTGCTGCTTGCGTCCAAGGCACGCGAGATCGGTTATCCCGTGCTGATCAAGGCGCGCGCCGGCGGCGGCGGCAAGGGCATGCGGCGCGTCGAGCATCCCGATGATTTCTCCGAGGCGCTGTCCAGCGCCCGGCGCGAAGCAAAAGCCGCGTTCGGCGACGACCGCGTGCTGGTTGAAAAATATGTCGACAAGCCGCGGCACATCGAGGTGCAGGTGTTCGGCGATAGTTTCGGCAATGCGGTGCATCTCTACGAACGCGATTGCTCCGCGCAACGCCGCCACCAGAAGGTGATCGAGGAGGCGCCCGCCCCCGGCATGACGCCGGCGCTGCGCAAGGCGATGACAGAAGCGGCGGTGAAGGCCGCCAAGGCGATCGACTATTCCGGCGCCGGCACCATCGAATTCATCGTCGATGCCTCGCAAGGGCTGACGGCCGATCGCTTCTGGTTCATGGAAATGAACACGCGCCTGCAGGTCGAGCATCCCGTCACCGAAATGGTCACCGGCACCGATCTGGTCGAATGGCAGTTGCGGGTCGCCAGCGGCGAGAAGCTGCCGAAAACGCAGAGTGAGATTGTGCTTGCCGGCCATGCCTTCGAGGCGCGCGTCTATGCGGAGGACGCGGCAAAGGGGTTCCTGCCGGCAACGGGCTCACTGCATCATCTGAAATTTCCGGAGGCGGCACCCGATGGTGCCGCGATGCGCATCGAGACCGGCGTGCGGGCCGGCGATGCCATCTCGCCCTATTACGACCCGATGATCGCGAAGCTGGTGGTCCATGCAAAGGACAGGCAGTCGGCGCTGGAGGCCCTCGGCGCGGCGCTGTCGCGAACCGAGATCGCCGGCTCCACCGTCAACACCGCCTTTCTTGCCGCCCTTGCCGCCGATCCAGACTTTTGTGCCGGCGACGTCGACACCGGCCTGATCGGCAGACATCAGGCGGCCCTGACCGAGGTCGTACCGCCGACCGGCGAAATCGTCGCGGCAGCAGCTCTTGCCGCCTCCGGTGCAGAAGCTTTGCCGCAAACGAGCGAGCCATGGTCTTCGCTTTCCGGCTATGCGCATTTCCACGGCGTGGCGCGGCGCACGCGGTTGAAGTTCGGCGAGCACGATATTCTGGCAAAGGTTTCTGTGCGACCGGACGGGCGCTTCCAGGTGGCGCTCGGCGCGCCCTATGACAGCGCCAATGCACATGATTTTCGCGCCGTTCCCCGCCTCGCCCGCTGGCCAGGTCACATCACGGTGTTCGAAGGCGCCGTCGGCTATACATTCGCGGTGCAGGACCCGTTGGCACGCAGCGATGACGCGGCTGCTGCCTCCGGCAGCCTGCGCGCGCCGATGCCGGGCCTGGTGAAGCTGGTGCGCGTGGCCAAGGGCGACGCGGTGATCAAGGGACAAGCGCTGCTGATCCTGGAGGCGATGAAGATGGAGCACACCATCGCCGCCCCGCATGACGGAGTGGTTGCCGAGATCGCCGTGGAGGGAGCACAGGTCACCGACGGGACGGTGCTGGTGCGGTTCGTCGAAGAGCAGAACGTCCCGACCGCTGCCGCCGGCTGATACACGGAGCGCATTGCGGACCACAAACAAAATGGCCGGGACGAACCCGGCCATTTTTTTGGTCTATCTGATCACCAGAGTGATTACTGCGCGATCGGAGCGTACTTGCCGTCATGCCACTGGTTGATGTCGTAGCTGGCGTTCTTGAGGTCACCCTTCTCGTCGAAAGTGACGTCGCCTACCACAGTGCTGATCGGCGTGCCGTTCTTCAACGCTTCGGCGACCTTGGCCGGATCGTCGCTGCCGGCACGCTTGATGCCTTCCGCGAAAGCCTGGACCACGGCGTAGGAGAACAGCGTGAAGCCTTCCGGCACGAAGCCGCCAGCCTTGATCTTCTCGACCGCGGCCTTGGCTTCCGGCTTCGCCTGCGGGTCCGACGGGAAGACGAACATCGTGCCTTCGCCGGCCGGGCCTGCAACCTGCCAGAATTCCGGCGAGGCGATCGAGTCCGGCATGATCAGCTGGAACTTCAGGTTCTGTTCGGCCGACTGACGCAGGATCAGGCCGGCTTCAGGATGGTAGCCGCCGAAATAGACGACGTCGGCCTTGAGATCCTTGAGCTTGGTGACGAGCGCCGAATAGTCCTTCTCGCCGGGATTGATGGCGTCATAGTAGACTTCCTTGAGGCCACCAGTGTTCATGGTTGCCCTGACGGCATCAGCGACGCCCTGACCGTAGGCGCTCTTGTCGTGCAGGATGACGACGTTCTTGCCGGCATACTTCTTGGCGATCCACGGGCCGATAAAGGCGCCCTGAGCGTCGTCACGCGTATAGAGACGCATGATGGTCGGCCAGCCGGCCTTGGCGGCCGCGTCGGTCAGCACCGGGTTCGAGGATGCCGGGCTCATCATCAGCGCGCCGGCTTCGGCATAGACGGCCGAGGCCGGAATGCTCGAGCCCGAGCAGGCATGACCGTCGATGAACTTGACGCCATTGGCGACGATGCGGTTGGCTACCGACACGGCCTGTTTGGGGTCGCACTGGTCGTCCTCGATGTCGAGCTTGATCATCGAACCGTTGACGCCGCCCGCGGCGTTGATGGCATCGGCGGCGGCTTGTGCACCCTGCTTGAACTGATCGCCGATGGTGGCGAGTTGCCCAGTCATCGGGCCGACCACCGAAACGGTGATGTCATCGGCGAAGGCGACCGGAGCACTCATCATCAGGCCGAAAATGGCCGCGCTCAAAATACTCATTTTTTTCATAGCAATAGAACTCCTCCACTCACGCGCGGCCGCCCCGGCCGCGCTTCTTCCAGAGAGGCGGGACAATTTCATCCTTCATTGGGCCTGTCTAGGCGCATTGGCGCCACTCGATTGGGCCTGCGAGGCCCCATCCACGCGAAAAAGCCACGCCAGCCTTGTTCCGGCTGGTCGTGGCTTTTTTGCCTGTCGGGCTGTTTCGCCAGCGCCCCCGCGCCACGAACCCCAACGTCGCCTTCCCTGTCTTCCCTGCCTGTCCGAAAACCGGATTCCACTTTTCGGGATCATGGTCCGTCGTGCGGCTTGGCCTGTCCGGCTGCCGCATTCTTGTCGTTGATGGCCTGTGGCCCGGCTGTCTGCGCAGCCTTATCCCTGTTAGGCCCGACCGTCTTCGAGCGGTCGTGGCCGGAGCGTCCCCGTCTGCCGGAACTCAGTGCATGGTCATCCATTCGCGGGCTTCGCGCAGCGCCTTGGCGATCTCGACCTTCGACATGGCGGCCGACAGTTCCGAGCGCAGTTCCGCGGCGCGGGCCGAACCCTTGATGGCGGCTATGTTGAACCATTTGTGGGCGGCGACGACGTCGGTCTCGCAGTCGCGGCCGGTTGCATACATCATGCCCAGTTCGAAAAGAATGTCGGCCTGGGCAGTTGCCCCCATGGCGCCGAAACCTGCTTCAAGCATTTCAAAACGTGCCATTTTAGTCCCCTGTCTGGCTCCCGAGAGCTGCCTCCGTTTGTCTTGTCCGGGCCGCTCTTTCGATGCTTTCGAGAATGCCGGTGAGGCTTGAATCCGTCGTTAAATGGCGTGCTTAATTTGAGGAAAACAAAGCTAAAACAAGAGGTAAACGCGGAAATTCGTTAAGGATACGAAGCCAGCAATTCGGCTGGTTTTCGCCAAATTTGACGAAAATTTTCGGAGGCGGAATCAACACTCCGCTAACCACGGGAAACAAACACGATGCGCCGATCACTTTATTTCCTCCGCGACAAGGCGGATTCAGGTGCTTTCAAAATCCCAAAGTCTTCCGTTGCGGCACCCGCTTTTGTTTTGTCGGGAGCTGGATTAGCTTACGTTTGCGTAAGCGGCAGACCGGCGAGGCGGAGAATTCGGCCGGCTATCCAAAGGGAGCAAGACATGTTTCGAAAAGTGAGCCTGGCTCTTGCAGCCACATTGATCATGGCCGGTGCGGCGTGGGCCGATCCGATCGAGGGCAACTGGAAGACGCAAGCCGGCGACACCGCCGCCATTTCAGGCAGCGGCTCGTTTTCCATCACGCTCAAATCAGGAAAATACGCCGGCAAGACCATCGGCTCGCTGAAAGCGGCCGGCGACAACAAATATGCCGGCAGCATCACCGACCCGGCGAACGACAAGACCTATTCGGGCAAGGCAACATTGGCGGGCACCTCGCTCAAGATGAGCGGATGCGTGCTTGGCGGACTGATCTGCAAGAGCCAGACCTGGCACAAGCTCTGATCGACCACATCCTTGTGACCTGACGACGGGGCCCAGCGGGCCCCGTTTTCGTTTCAGCGGCACGTCGAGCCCTGGTGCTCTCGCCCTGCCGGCTGTGGCCGTCCTAGTTCGCGGCGACCCGGTCAGATCCCGTCAATCAATTTGAACCGCAGATGAATGCCGGCATCAGAGCCGGTTCAGAGGCGTTGGGGCATTCTCTCGCGTGTTGAAGGAGACACGACCCAATGCTTGCTCGCCGCTTCACCATCGTCTGCCTGCTGATGAGTCTGTTTGGGATGTTCTTCGCCATCCTCGTCGCTGAAGCGGGCCGTTACCCCCGCTCCTGGGACCAAGCCAGTTCCTGCCAATTCGATTGCGTGAACCATTTTCGCCGCTGAAGCGACAAAGACACAGATCCAGAGAGAAAAGCAAAAGCCATGACCCGCATCGCCGCCAATACCCTCCAGATCCTTCGGCTCCTGCCGCGGGCTGCGCTCGTCCTGGTGGCTCTTTCAGCACCGGTTCTGGCCGTGCCGATGATGCGCGCCGACGCCGGCTCGACGATCGAGGCGCCGGCCCTGAAGAATTCAGGCGTGGGTTTCGTTCTGCTGGTCAGCCTGCAGCGTGGATAAAGAAAAATGGCGCTTTGGGCGCCTTCGACAGCGACACCCCTCCCAACCGCTCGTCCAAGTCTCTATATTGAGCCATGGAAAAGCGAATCTATCCCCAAGCCATCGAATCGGTCGTCATGCCGGAGCCTTTTGGCCGGCAAAGCTTTGATAGCGCCGAAAAAGCCGTTGCGGCGCTGCAGCTGCTTTACGACCGCAACACCAAGTTCCTGCGCGACGCCTTCGCGGCCCTGGCCTCGGCCGGCGGCGACAGCAGCAAACGCTACCGCGCCTTCTATCCCGAGATCGGCGTCACCACGAGTTCGTTCACCCAGGTCGACTCGCGCCAGGCCTATGGCCATATGCCGACGCCCGGCCATTTCGCCACCACGATCACGCAGCCGCGGCTGTTCGAGCCGTACCTTATCGAACAGCTGCGCCTGATCATGCGCAACCACGGTGTCGCGGTCACGGTTTCGGAATCGACCACGCCCATTCCGCTGCATTTCGCCTTCCTGGAGGGAGCTTACGTCGACGGGGCCGCCGCGGAGCGCATCAAGCGGCCGATCCGCGACCTGTTCGACGTGCCGGATCTCGACGGCACCGACGACCAGATCGCCAATGGCACGTTCGAAGTGGCCTTCGGCGAACCAAGACCGCTGGCGCCGTTCACGGCGCAGCGCATCGACTATTCGCTGCACCGCATGACCCATTACACCGCCACCAGCCCGCAGCATTTCCAGAACTTCGTGCTGTTCACCAACTATCAGTTCTACATCGACGAGTTCGTCGCCCGCGCCCGCGACCTGATGGAGAAGGGCGGCGGCGGTTACGCTGAATTCGTCGAACCGGGTAATGTCGTGACCAAGGCCGGACAGAGCACGCCCAGCGAAGGTGTTGGACCGCAGCGTCTGCCGCAGATGCCGGCCTATCATCTGAAAAAGCCGAACCATGGCGGCATCACCATGGTCAACATCGGTGTCGGCCCTTCCAACGCCAAGACGATCACCGACCATATCGCCGTGCTGAGGCCGCATGCCTGGGTGATGCTTGGCCATTGCGCCGGGCTGCGCAACACCCAGGCGCTCGGCGACTATGTGCTGGCGCATGCCTATGTGCGTGAGGACCATGTGCTGGACGACGATCTTCCGGTCTGGGTGCCGATCCCGCCGCTGGCGGAAATCCAGGTCGCGCTGCAGGAAGCGGTCGCCGAAGTCACCGGCCTGTCCGGCTACGATCTGAAGCGCATCATGCGCACCGGCACGGTGGCCACCATCGACAACCGCAACTGGGAACTGCGCGACCAGCGCGGACCGGTTCAGCGCCTGTCACAGTCCCGCGCCATCGCGCTCGACATGGAATCGGCGACGATCGCCGCCAATGGCTTCCGCTTCCGCGTGCCCTACGGCACGCTGCTGTGCGTTTCCGACAAACCGCTGCATGGCGAGTTGAAACTGCCTGGCATGGCGACCGAGTTCTACAAGCGGCAGGTGGCGCAGCACCTGACCATCGGCATCAGGGCGATGGAGAAGCTGGCCGAGATGCCGATGGAGCGGCTGCATTCGCGCAAGCTCCGGAGCTTTTCGGAGACGGCGTTCCAGTAGGCGGCCGCCAAGCCTCGGCGAGGCAATTCGCCGTCTTGCTCAAGCCGCAATTTGGCCGATAAGCAGATCGAACGCAGGCGGCATTCGGCAGACACGACCTCAATGACAACAGGCGCGCGCTTGAATATGACGGCTGGGTTGGCATTCCTGGCGATGACGGCTCTGTCGGCCGCGCTGTTGGCCGGGTTCTTCGGCACGCTGCATCCGGCTTTCGATTCCTTCTCGCATTTCCGCATGCACTTCAGCGTGCTTATGGCGCTCCTGGCGCTGCCGCTGCTTGCCAGCTCGTTTCGGCTGCAGGCCGCAGCGGGGCTGGTCTTTGCCATCGCCTGCCTGGCCACGACAGCAAGCGCCCTGCCCAGGCTTTGGCCGCAGCCGGCGGTCGCCAAGCCCGCCGATCAGGCTGTGTACAGCCTGCTGCAGATGAACCTGCGCTTCAACAACCCGACACCGAAGAAAGTTCTCTCCCTGATCGGCCGCACCAACCCGGACGTGATCACCCTCGATGAGGTGTCGGAGATGTGGACGACCGAGCTTGGCACCATCACCAGCGCCTACCCCTACCGTATCCTCTGTCCCTATCCGAACGGCATGTTCGGGGTGGCATTGCTGTCGCGCAGGCCCTTCATGGCAGGCACGGCACCGCGCTGCGAGCCGCGCGGCGCGATGGCAACCGCCACCGTCGACTTCGGCGGCATCGGCGTCGATGTCGCCGCGATCCATCTGAGCTGGCCGTGGCCGAAGGAGCAATACTGGCAGATCGGCGAACTGGCGCAGACATTGGCCGGGCTTGGCGAGACCGCGATCATGGCCGGCGATTGCAACGCTGTGCCGTGGAGCGCGGCGGTGCGGCGGGTCGCGGCGCTCGGCGGGCTGACGCTCATGCCCTCGGCCGGGCCGACCTGGATCCACCGGACACTGCCCGATGTCCTGCGCCGCTATGCGGGCCTGCCGATCGACCAGGTGTTCAGCAAGGGCGGGTTGACGATCCTGTCTTCGACGCGGCTGGAGGATACCGGCTCAGACCATCTGCCGGTGCTGGTCGAGTTCACGCTTCGCCCCGACGACAAGCAGCCTGAGAATGACCACGCCACAGCGCTCGCGGCGAGCGACTTGTCAGCCAAGCCTCACGGCTGAGCGAAGCCCGCGCGCCACGACGCTGAGCGGATCACACGTTCATGGTTTTCTGATCAAGGCAGCGATCAGATGTTCGACATGTCCGCCCTTGCTGTGCTCGCGCCGATCGAAGGCGTTTTGTTTGGCCTCATATTCGGCATAGACAGCCCGGATGCGAAGCTGCGCTTCGTGGCGCGTCTTGTAGCAAGACGGGTCGTTGGCGACCCGCAGGCCGGCTATCGACCTTTCCGTAGCGCGCATCATCTCCCTGGCGATGCGCCCATGTGTTTCCTCATGGGCGCGAACACCGGCGAAAAACCTGCCCCAGCGCCTCTTCAGTTCCGGCGTCGCGGGCGACGCAAGGCGAGGGAAGGTGTAGAAAAGGTTGAGCGTGCCATTGACCCGCCGCATCCGGCAGAAGCCGTTGCCCTCAGTGGCGTTGAGGTTCCAGTCGACCGTATAGGCCGTGGTGGCGATGGCATGCGTCATGAAGCCGTGCCTGGGGCCTTTGCTGTCCATCGCTTCGACGAGAGCGGCGCCCGAGCTTCCCGCAATGTCGTAGGTCCGCGTCTGGACCACTGCCCTGATGCCTGCCAAAGCCTCTGGCGCACACAGCGCCCCGATGGCGACGAGGCATGTCAGAACAATCCGGCGCATCGGCCTTTCTCCCTATCGCTGGAGAGGGAACCATAGACCGGTTGCCGTTTCAACGGTTCTGCCGGCCTGCATGCCCTCGCAGCCAGCACTCACCTGCATTTTTTGCTGCAGAGACCTGAACCGCCCGGCCGCGCGAGGTCACATGCCCTGGTAGACCGGACCTTCGCCGCCCTGCGGCGGCACCCAGTTGATGTTCTGGTTCGGATCCTTGATGTCGCATGTCTTGCAGTGGACGCAGTTCTGCGCGTTGATGACGAAGCGCACATCCTTCGCCGCCGGATCGGCGGCGGCGTTGCCGTCCTTGTCGACCCATTCATAGACGCCAGCCGGGCAATAGCGTGTCGAAGGTCCGGCGAAGACATCGTGCTCGGAGCGCTGCTGCAAGGCCATGTCGCCGACCAGCAGATGGACCGGCTCGTTTTCCTCATGGTTGGTGTTGGACAGGAACACCGAGGACAGGCGGTCGAATGTCAGCACACCATCGGGCTTCGGATAGGCGATCTTTTGGTGCTTGGCAGCTGGCTCGAGCGCCGCATAGTCGGCCTTGCCATGCTTCAGCGTGCCGAAGGGCGAGACGCCGAACAGCGTGTTCAGCCACATGTCGAAGCCGCCAAGGCCGACGCCGACGATGGTGCCGAAGCGCGACCACAACGGCTTGACGTTGCGCACCTTCTTCAAATCCTTGCCGATGTCGGTCGCGCGCCAGGCTTGCTCGTAGGAGGTGAGCTCGTCATTGGCGCGGCCAGCGCCGATCGCTTCGGCGACATGCTCGGCCGCCAGCATGCCGGAGAGCACCGCATTGTGCGAACCCTTGATGCGCGGCACGTTGACGAAGCCCGCCGCGCAGCCCATCAGCGCGCCGCCGGGGAAGGACAATTTCGGCACCGACTGCCAGCCACCCTCGGTGATGGCGCGCGCGCCATAGCCCAGGCGCTTGGCGCCTTCGAAGGTGCCGCGGATCGCCGGATGGGTCTTGAAGCGTTGGAATTCCTCGAAGGGCGACAGCCAGGGATTCTTGTAGTTGAGGTGGAGAACGAAGCCGACCGCCACCTGATTGTCCTCGAGATGGTAGAGGAAGGAGCCGCCGCCGGTCTTCATGTCGAGCGGCCAGCCGAAGGAATGTTGCACCAGGCCCGGCCTATGGTTCTCCGGCTTGACCTGCCAAAGCTCCTTGAGGCCGATGCCGTATTTACCGGGCTCGCGGCCATCGGAGAGCTTGTATCTGGCGATCAGCTGCTTGGCGAGCGAGCCCCGCGCGCCTTCGCCGATCAGCACATATTTGCCCATCAGCGCCATGCCCGGTGCAAAGCCCGGGCCGTGCGTGCCGTCCTTCTCGACGCCCATGTCGCCGGTGACGACACCGGTGACAGCACCTTCTTCATTGTAGAGCAGGCCTGCGGCGGCAAAGCCCGGATAGATCTCGACGCCCAGCGCCTCGGCCTTGGCGGCCAGCCAGCGGCAGACATTGCCGAGCGAGACGATGTAGTTGCCGTGATTGTTCATCAGCGGCGGCATCAATATGTTGGGCAGGCGAAACGAGCCGGCGGGGCCGAGCACCAGGAAATGGTCCGCCGTGACCGGCGTCTTGAAGGGATGCCCCTCCTCCTCGCGCCAACCGGGCAGCAGCCGGTCGATGCCGATCGGATCGACGACGGCGCCGGAGAGGATATGAGCGCCAACCTCGCCGCCCTTTTCCAGCACGACGACGGAAAGCTCGGGATTGACCTGCTTGAGGCGGATGGCCGCGGCAAGGCCGGCCGGACCGGCACCGACGATGACCACGTCGAATTCCATGCTTTCGCGTTCGATATCGCTCATCAACCCCTCCGCACTGGCTTGCCGCTGTTGCGTATCTTGCTGGCTCCTGCGCTGCATAGCGCATCAATTGGCGACAGGAAACCGGCGCATACGTGACAATGCGGATTTGGCCAAAAAGTCGCGCATCCTGCGGCAGGGCAGCCGTTCGTGCCTGGCGCGACCTACGGTGCTTGCGTTTTTTAATTGTTCGGCGGCTTGCTTATCGGCCATACTTCCCGCCATGCGCATTCCTGGGCCTGCCGGCTTTCCTTCGACGCGCTTTCTTTTCACGCCCGGCCGGGCCTGCCGGGCGATTCTTCTCGCCCTTCTGATGTTGGCACCGCGGCACGCAGCCGCGGACGAGGTGAAGGTCTGGGCGACAGGCGCCTACTCCTTCTCCGACGAGCTCGGCGGCTTCCGCATCACCGGAGCTTCCGGCATCGGTACCAAGGACGATCCGCTGGTCATCACCGAAGAACTGAATTCGGCGACACCCGTGACGCTGACCATCCGCACCACAAAGCCGATCGAGACATTCGGCAAGGCGGGCGAATTCGCCAATGGCATCATGTATATGCGCATCGACGTGCTCAACAACAGCGGCCAGGCCTGGATCGAATTCCAGTTCGAGCTTCAGGAGATCCTGGATCAGCCGAGCGTGTTTGGAGACGGGCTTTCCTTCGACCAGCGCAACAAGACGCCCGACAATATCTGGTCGAGCAATTTCGCCGATTTCGACCGCGACTTCGAACCCTATGACCGGCTGCTGTTCAAGAACGGCAAGGTCGACCCGCTGAAGACCGTCAGCTTCGAGTTCCTGATGACGGATTACACACCACGATGGACCTTCTATCTGGTGCAAGATCCGCGCATCCCGACCGGATAGTGCAAGCAGCCGGTCTTGCAAATTGCAGTCATGCGGACGAATGTGCGCGCCATGACTGCCGCCTCCCCCAACAGCCCGACCGATATTGCCGACATCCTGGCGTTCTATGCCAGCGCCGGCGTCGATGAGGCGCTGGAAGACGCCCCGGTGAACCGCTTCGCCGAGGCGGCGCCGAGACCTGTCGAGCGGGCACCTACGCCGGCGGCGCCGCCTCGCGAAGACAAGGCGCCGGAGCGCCCCGCGACATCGCCCGGGTTGGATGCGAGCCGGGTGCCGGACGCACCGGCGCGTCCATCGGTCGCCGCCGTGCCAGACGAAGCTCAGGCGGCGCTTGCGCGCCAGTTGGCAACAACGGCAACAACCCTGGACGAGCTGCACCAGCATATGGCGGCATTCGACGGCTGCAATCTCAAGGCCACCGCCAAGAACCTGGTGTTCGCCGATGGCAACCCCGAGGCCGCGGTGATGCTGGTCGGCGAAGCGCCGGGCCGCGACGAGGACATTGAGGGCTTGCCCTTCGTCGGCCGCTCGGGCCGGCTGCTCGACCGCATGCTGGCCGCGATCGGGCTCGACCGCACTTCAGTCTATATCGCCAATGTCATCCCGTGGCGGCCACCAGGCAACCGCACGCCGACGCCGCACGAGACCGAGATCTGCCGGCCGTTCATCGAGCGGCAGATCGAGCTGGTCAATCCCAAGGTGCTGGTCAATCTCGGCGGCCCTTCGGCCAAGACCTTGCTGAATACCTCGGAAGGCATTCTCAGGCTGCGCGGCAACTGGCGTGTCCACACCACGGCCTCCGGCATCGCCATTCCGGCCATGCCGACGCTGCACCCGGCCTATCTCCTGCGGACGCCGGCACACAAGAAGCTGGCATGGCGGGATTTTCTCGAGGTCAAGGCGAAGCTGCGGGCGCTCTCCTAGCGATAACCTCGGAGGTAATTGAAATCCCTCTGCCGCCGCCTTAATCCTGACCCATGACATCAGCCCAAAATTCCGCTGGCAGTCTCATCCGCGAATGGCGCACGCGCCGCCGCATGAGCCAGCTTGACCTTGCCATGGAAGCCGAAATCTCACAGCGCCATCTGAGCTTCGTCGAGAGCGGGCGCTCTGCGCCCTCGCGTGACATGGTGCTGCATCTGGCGGAGCAGTTGGCGATCCCGTTGAGGCAACGCAACCAGTTACTGCTGGCGGCAGGCTTTGCGCCGAACTTCAGCGAACGGCCGCTGACCGACACGACGCTGGCGCCGGCGATGGCGGCGGTCGAGATCGTGCTCAAAGGGCATGAGCCCTTCCCGGCGCTGGCGGTGGACCGGCACTGGAACCTGGTTTCGGCGAATGCCGCGATTGCTCCCTTCCTCGCCGATGTCAGCGAGGCCTCGCTGCTGACGCCGCCGGTCAACGTGCTTCGCCTGAGCCTGCACCCCGGCGGCATCGCACCACGCATCGTCAACCTCGCGGAATGGCGCACGCATCTGCTCGAACGCCTCAAGCACCAGAACGATGCCAGCGGCGATCCGGTGCTGGTCGAACTGGAGCGCGAGCTGCGCAGCTATCCATCCGGGCTGAAGGACAGCAGGCCAACACCCGTCGAGCCGAACGCCATCGTGCATCCGCTGCGCCTCGCGCATGGCGATCAGGTGCTGTCGTTCATCAGCACCATCACCGTGTTCGGCACGCCGCTCGATGTGACCTTGTCGGAACTGGCGATTGAGTCATTTTTCCCGGCCGACGAGCAGACTCGCGCGGTGCTGGTGCGGCTGGCGAAGGAGCGAAACGAACGATCGTAACTGAGGATATCGGCCCCTCGCTACCGCTCCGGGCGTTCATTGTTCGGAAAGCCAAGCAATTGGCTTTCCGTCCGCTACGAGGACCTCTCCTCACCCCTGTGGCAGCGTCACCTTGCGCGTTCGCGTGCGCTCCAGGCCGAGTTGCCGCTCGCGCCAGATGATGAAGACGCCGGCGGCCACCACGATCGCACCGCCAACCAGCGTGTTGAGCGAGGTCACGTCGCCGAAAATGAAATAGCCGACGACGACGCCGAGGATCATCGAGGTGTATTCGAACGGCGCCACCACCGAGGCCTCGGCATGGCGATAGGCCGAGGTCATCAGGATCTGGCCGAGGCCGCCGCAGAAGCCGGACATGACGAGCAGCGCGGCTTGCGCTGGCATCAGCGAATGCCAGCCGAAAGGCAGCGTCAGCAGCGAGAGCACGCTGGCGGTCGACGAGAACCACAACACGATGGTCGCCGTCTTCTCCGTCTGCACGAGATTGCGGACGAGCAGCATGGCGACTGCCGAGATCGCCGCGGCCACCAGCGCGGCCATGACGCCCAGGACTTCCTGGTCGTCGAGGGCTTCGTCCGAGTTGAGCAGGGTCAGTTCCGGCCAGGAGATGATGAGCACGCCAATGAGGCCGACGGCGACCGCGCTCCAGCGATAGACGCGGATCGTCTCGCCAAGGAAGACGGAGGAGAACACCACGACCAGCAGCGGCTGCGCGTAATTCAGGGTGATCGCCTCCGGCAACGGCAGCCTGGTCAGCGCGAAGAAGCCCAGCCCCATGGCTCCGACGCCGACGACGCCGCGCGCGACGTGGTTGAAGGGACGTTTGGTAACGAATGCCGTCGCCAGCTGTCCCTTCAACGCCAGGAAGGCAATGATCGGGAAGATGGCGAAGAACGAGCGGAAGAACACGATCTGCCCGGCCGGCACGTCGCCGGCCGCCTTGATGCAGGTTTGCATGCCGACAAAAACCGCCACCGAGACGATCTTCAGTGCGATGCCCCTTAGCGTGCCGTGGCCGCTGGTCGTTTCTGGCTCGGTCCCCTTTCCTGACGTCACGTCGGCGATGGGCCCATGCCGAATTTCGGTGTGACGACGGTCATGGCTGCCTCGTGAGGATGTGGAGAAGGAACGCCTGAAATAGGCATCCGCTGAGTTTTGTCGAGGGACTGTTTCGTGTAAAGAGCGCGGACTTCAAATTTCTTGGACCAGCGGGAACTGTCCGCCTCCAACGCAATCGACAGGAAAACCCAGGGAATGCGCACGGACACCGGCCAGGTCTTCAAGCTCGAAGACTATCGCCCCAACGATTATCTCATTCCGCAGACCAACCTCACCTTCCGTCTTTCGCCCGAGGCCACGATCGTCACCGCAATACTGACGATCGAACGCCGCGACGGCGTAGCCGCGGCGGCGCCCTTGGTTCTCGACGGCGACGGGCTGACGCTCAAGCGCATCGAGATCGACGGCAAGAAGGCTAAACCAGCGGACCTGCTGGTAACCCCTGACCAGCTCACCCTTCTCAAGCCGCCTGCCGCGCGCCGGTTCCAGCTGCTGATCGAGACCGAACTGGCGCCGGCCGGCAACGAGGCCCTGATGGGGCTCTACCGCTCGAACAACGTCTATTGCACGCAATGCGAGGCCGAGGGCTTTCGCCGCATCACCTATTTCCTCGATCGCCCCGATATCCTGTCCGTCTACACCGTGCGCATCGAGGCGCCGCGCGACGAGGCGCCGCTGCTCCTGTCCAATGGCAATCCGGGAGACAGTGGCGATATCGGCGACGGCTGGCACTATGCCGTCTGGCACGACCCCTTCCCCAAGCCGTCCTATCTGTTCGCGCTGGTGGCCGGCAATCTCGGCCAGGTCGCCGACAGTTTCGTCACCCTATCCGGCCGCAAGGTCGAACTCGGCATCTATGTCGAGCCCGGCAAGGAGAAGCTGGCCGGCTACGCGATGGACGCGCTGAAGCGGTCGATGCAATGGGACGAGGAGGCGTTTGGCCGCGAATACGACCTCGACGTCTTCAACATCGTCGCCGTGTCCGACTTCAACATGGGCGCGATGGAGAACAAAGGCCTCAACATATTCAACGACAAATATGTGCTGGCCGACCAGGAGACGGCGACGGATGCCGATTTCGCCAATATCGAGGCGATCATCGCGCATGAATATTTCCACAATTGGACAGGCAACAGAATCACTTGCCGTGACTGGTTCCAGCTTTGCCTGAAGGAAGGGCTGACGGTCTTCCGCGACCACGAATTCTCCGCCGACCAGCGCTCGCGGCCGGTCAAGCGCATCGCCGAGGTACGCCTGCTGCGCGCGCATCAGTTTCCCGAGGATCAAGGCCCGCTGGCGCATCCGGTGCGGCCGCGCCGCTACCGCGAGATCAACAATTTCTACACGGCGACGGTCTACGAAAAGGGCTCGGAAGTGGTGCGCATGATCCGTACCATTCTGGGGGCAGATGCCTTTCGCGCCGGCATGGACCTCTATTTCGTGCGGCACGACGGCGACGCCGCGACGATCGAGGATTTCATCAAGGTGTTCGAGGATGCTTCGGGGCGTGACCTGTCGCAGTTCGCGCTCTGGTATCACCAGGCGGGCACGCCGAACCTGACGGTCAGTTCGACGCACAATGCGGCCGCGCAGGAGTTTACGCTCGAAATCGAGCAGTCGGTACCGCCGACACCCTCCGAAAGCCGCAAGCGGCTGATGCATATTCCGCTCGCCTTCGGCCTGATCGGCACCGGCGGCAAACCCGTCGCTTATAGCGGCGTCGAGGGCGCCAGCGTCGAGGACGGCGTCATCCATCTTCGCAAGCGCCGCCATATGGTGCGTTTCTCGGGCGTTGCCGAACGTCCCGCCGTGTCGCTCAACCGCGGCTTTTCGGCGCCTGTAACGCTGTCGGTCGAGCAGAAGGCTGACGACCAGTTCTTCCTCGCCCGCCATGACAGCGACGCCTTCTCGCGCTGGCAAGCCTTCAACACACTGCTCACCGATGCACTGATCGCAGCCTTCCGCGAAATCCTTGGCGGCAAGCAGCCGGTCTTCGCGACGCGGCTTACCGAGCTTGCCGGCAGCATCGCCGCCGATGAGACGCTGGAGCCCGCCTACCGGGCGCTGGCGCTGGCGCTACCGGGCGACGCCGACATCGCCCGCGACATCGGCAGGAATATCGACCCAGACGCCATTCACGCGGCCCGCGAGGCGCTGGCGCAGGTCATCGCCACGGCCAATGGCGAGGCATTTTCCAGCCTCTACCACAGCCTTGCCGACGAGGCCGCCTTCAGCCCCGACGCGGCGAGCGCAGGACGACGCGCCCTGCGCAACACTTTGCTGGATTATCTCTCGCTGCTGCCGGGTGGATCGGCACTGGCCGCCGGGCATTTCCAGTCGGCGACCAACATGACCGACCGCGCAGCCGCCCTTGCCGTGCTCGCGTATCGCCACCATGGTTCGCCGGAGGCAAACCAAGCACTGGCGGCTTTCGAAAAGACCTATGCATCCGACCCGCTGGTCATGGACAAATGGTTCCAGATCCAGGCCAGCGTGCCGGGGCCGCAGGCGATAGACACGGTTCGGGCGCTATCCGCTCATGCGGCCTTCTCGATGGCCAATCCGAACCGGGTGCGCTCGCTGATCGGCACTTTCTCCAGCGCCAACCAGACCGGTTTCCACCGCGCCGACGGCGAAGGCTACCGGTTCTTCGCGCAAACGGTGCTCGAGGTCGAAAAGCGCAACCCGCAAGTGGCGGCAAGGCTGGCGACGGCGCTGAGATCATGGCGTTCGCTCGAACCAGGCCGGCAGGCCAAGGCCCGGGAAGCGCTGCTTTCGATCGCAAATGCCGAAAACCTGTCGGCGGATCTGCGCGATATCGTCGAGCGCACGCTGGCCTAGGCACCCCTTGCCTTCTCCCCATGCGGGGAGAAGGCCCGAGCCATCGCACCTCCAAAACCGATTATTTTAGTCGATTTTTAATCTTTTTTCGCCGGACCACTGGACAAGGCGAATCACCTTTGATTCTTTACTGACGATTCGGATGTGCGGCGTTTGCCGGATCACAAAGCAGCATAGGCAAATTCGGGGAGTGCCATTTATGGCGAAGGCGGACGCGTGGGGCGCGCCCGGTGGGATGGCTTTTGCGCGTCGCGAGACGCGCAGCGATGGCCTTGCCGGGAATACGCGGCTCATTGCCGAACCGGCCTACAAGCGGCTTCTGGCCGCCGAACCGCTGCTGCGCCGGTCGATACCGGCCCTCATCATCATCTTCCTGCTCGTCATCGCGGCGCTGCGCGTGCTGTCACTTATGAACGAGCGCGACGATGTCGAGCGCGATGCCAAGGCGATCCTGACGCTGGCGGCGGGTCAGCTGGCCAGTTCGCTGGCTACCACCTCGGACACCGTACCCGGCGCCATCCAGGACCTGCTGGAAACCACCAGCCGCCAGGGCGCGATGGGCCGCAGCCACGTACTCGTCATCACCGACAACGCCTTCAAGATCACCGCGGTGACGCCGCGCTCGATGCCATGGCAAGGCCATGCGCTCGACGGCCTCGTCGAGGGCGGCCAGCCGCTCTTCATGTTCGGCGACCGCGCCGGCGTCATGGAGGTCAGCATTGGAGGGCAGGACTGGTATGCGGCGGTCAGTGTGGCCAAGGACCGGAAGGGAGCGGCGGCGGCCCTGGTGCCGCAGGAAGCAGTCTTCGACACATGGCGCAAGACCGTCTCGCTCAACGTCACCCTGTTCGTGCTGACAGCCGGCGTGCTCATCATCATCCTCTACGCCTATTTCGGGCAGGCCGCGCGCGCCCAAGCCGCTGACCGCATTTATCTCGAAGCGCATCAACGCATCGACATGGCGCTGGTGCGCGGCCGCTGCGGCCTGTGGGACTGGGACATGGTGCGCGGCAAGATGTACTGGTCGCGCTCGATGTACGACATGCTCGGCTACGAGCCCTGCGACACGATGCTGTCCTTCGGCGAGGTCGACGAGATCATCCATCCCGAGGACGGCGACCTGTTCGAGCTCGCCAACAAGATTGTCGCCCGCGAGATCGACCACATCGACCAGGTGTTCCGGATGCGGCATGCCGATGGCCAATGGGTGTGGATGCGCGCGCGTGCACAGGTCATGGATCCGGAAGCGCCGGAAATCCAGCTGATCGGCATCGCCGTCGACGTCACCGAGCAGCGCCATCTGGCGCTGCGTTCGGAGGCCGCCGACCTGCGGCTCAGGACCGCGATCGAGAACATCAACGAATCCTTCGTGCTGTGGGATTCGGCGCAGCGCCTGATCATGTGCAACTCCAAATACCAGCAAGACAACGGGCTCTCGGATCGCGACGTGATGCCGGGTGTGACACGCGCTTCCCTCGAAGAGCGGATGCTGGCCTTTGCGTCCGAGCGCCGGCTCGCCAACACCAATGGTCCGCAAGGCGGCGCCACTTTCGAGCGGCAGCTGTCAGACGGCCGCTGGCTGCAGGTCAATGAACTCCGGACCCGGGACGGCGGCATCGTCTCGGTCGGCTCCGACATCACGCAGATCAAGCTGCATCAGGAAAAGCTGGTCGACAGCGAACGCCGGCTAATGGCAACGATCCATGACCTCAGCCTCGCCAGGCGCTCCGAAGAGGAGCGCTCCAGTGAACTGGTCGACCTCAACCGTAAATACATGAAGGAAACCGAACGCGCCGAAGCCGCGAACCGGGCTAAATCCGAGTTCCTGGCCAACATGTCGCATGAACTGCGCACGCCGCTGAACGCCATCATCGGCTTCTCAGAGCTGATGGAACAGGGGCTGTTCGGGCCGCTGGGGTCGGAGCGCTACGAGGAGTATGCCACCGACATCAACAGCAGCGGCAAATACCTGCTCGGCGTCATCAACGATATTCTCGACATGTCCAAGATCGAGGCCGGCCAGTTCTCGCTGGACCGCGAGCAGATCGACCTCGGTCCGCTGATCAGCGAGACGGTGCGCGTCGTCTCGCTGCAGGCGGCGCAGAAGGCGATCACCGTGGAAACACGCATCGCCGATGCGCTGACTTTGTTCGCCGACCGCCGGGCCATCAAGCAGATCGTCATCAACCTCCTGTCCAACGCGGTGAAGTTCACCGGCCAGGGTGGCCACATATCGGTCAGGGCCCGCAACACATCGGGCGCGCTGGTGCTGACCATCGAGGACAATGGCTGCGGCATTCCGAAGGAGGCGCTCGGCAAGCTCGGGCGGCCCTTCGAACAGGTGCAGAACCAGTTCTCCAAGAACCATGCCGGATCCGGCCTTGGCCTCGCGATCTCACGCTCGCTGGCCGAGCTCCAGGGCGGCGCGCTGAAGATCCGTTCGACCGAAGGTGTCGGCACGATCGTATCGGTGCGCATTCCAGTGAAGAAGGCGCCGGCGGCCGTTAAGGTCGCAGCTTAAGCGGCTGGGCTCCGGCTGATCTTGCCGGAGCCTGCCTCTTAAACTTCACTGCATGGTGTCGCCGTCGTCGTCATCCGATTGGCCATGATGGTCAAAACGCCCGCCCTTCGGCAGTTCGCTCTTCTCGATCTTGCCGTCATTGTTCTTGTCGAGCATGGCGAACACCTTCTTCTCGCGGCCGGTGATGTCATCCGTGGTCAGCGTGCCGTCGCCCTTGGTGTCGTAGCGGGCGATGATGCGCCTAGCCATCCGCTCGAAGCGGGCCTTCTCCAGCGCGTCGGCGAGTTGGGCGACGGTCAGCTTGCCGCCATTCTCGGCAACGAGCTTCTTCAGCCGGGCGTTCATGGCGTCCGAAAACTGATCAAAGGTGATGGCGCCGTCTGAATCGCTCATCGCCTTGTCGAGGCGGGCCATCATGCTCTCACGCATTTTCGCACTGGCATTATTTTCGGCATAGGCGGTGGTGCCGATGGCGCCGGCAAGCGCCGCGAAGGCAAGGGCAAGCTTGGTTGACTTTCTCATGATCTTCTCCTGTTGCATCGTCACCCCCGATGCGGCCGGACGACCGTTTCACCGTCATCCGGCACGAAGCAAAAGATCAAAATCCTTCCTGACCTTTTGCGACGTCTCCTTGAGATGTGCTTCCAGCACACCGAAATCCGGCAGGTCGGTGACCGCCAGGAGCAGATCCGAAAGCCCCGGCGGAACGTCGTCGCGCTCGAACGGCCCGGTGAGGCACAGACGCGTCATCTGGGTCAGCGCCAGATAGAGCGCATAGGCATCGCCAAGGTCATGCCTGACCCTGGCATCGGCGAAACGAGGCGCCAGTCGCGACAGGATCTCGGCCGTACCGGTGGCGCGCGGCCCGGCCTCCACCTGCCCGGTGATGACAGCCACCTGGGCGATGAATTCGAGGTCGATCAGCCCGCCGGGGATCAGCTTGATGTCCCAGAGGTCACGCGCAGGCTTTTCCTTATCGATCATGGCGCGCATGTCCGAGGCCTCGGCCTTCACCTTTGCCGCGTCGCGCGGCTGGCGGAGCACGGCTGCAACCTCCGCTTCGACCTCGGCGCACAGGCCGGCATCACCGCCAATGGGCCGCGCCCGCGACAGCGCCATGTGCTCCCAGGTCCAGGCCTCCTGGCGCTGGTATTTCTTGAAGGCATCGATGTGGGTGGCCACCGGCCCCTTGTTGCCGGACGGCCGCAGCCGCAGGTCGAGTTCGTAGAGCACCCCTTCCGCCGTCGGCGCCGATACGGCCGAGATCAGCCGCTGCGTCATACGCGTGTAATAGTGGGAGGGCGCCAGGGGCTTGTCGCCGTCTGAGTCCTCGGCGTCCGCGTCATGATCGTAGAGCAGGATGAGGTCGACATCCGATCCAGCGGTCAATTCGCGGCTGCCGAGCTTGCCCATGCCGAGCAGCGAAACCACGCCGCCGGCGACCGTGCCGTGGCGCGCCGCGAATTCGGCGGTCACTGCCTGCAACGCCGCCTCGATGGTGAGATCGGCGAGGTCGGAAAAGGCGCGGCCGGCGCGAGACGGATCGATCGAGCCGGCAAGCAGCCGCACGCCGATCAGGAATCTTTGTTCCGAGGCAAAGATACGCAGCCGGTCCAGCACCTCCTCATAGGCCCGGTCGCCTTCGAGGAAGGCAGAAAGCCGTGCCGAGAGATAGGCGCGGTCAGGCAGTTCGGTGAGAAGGGCGGGGTCGAGAAGGCCGTCGAAGACATGCGGCCGGCGCGTGATGATCGCCGCCAGCCGGGGTGCCGCGCCCATGATGGTCGCCATCAGCTTGAGCAGCGCCGGGTTTGACTGCAGCAGCGAAAACAGCTGGATGCCGGCCGGCAGACCGGCAAGGAACTCGTCGAAGCGGATCAAAGCTTCGTCCGCCCGGCGCGTCTGGCCGAAAGAGCGCAGCAACGCCGGCGTCAATTCCGTCAGCCGCTCGCGCGCCTCCGCCGACCGGGTGACGCGATAGCGGCCGAAATGCCAGCCGCGAATAACGCGGCAGATGTCGCTCGGCCGCTGGAAGCCGAGACCGTGCAAGGTCCGCAGCGTGTCGGGATCATCGACATCGCCGGTGAAGACCAGATTGCCGATCCCAGCCGAAAGCTCCGGAGCGGTTTCAAACAGCGCCGCATAGTGGCGCTCGACCTGCTGCAGCGAGGCGCGGAATGCCTGGGAAAATGCGGCCGCATCGGCAAAACCCAGCATGCGGGCGATCCGTTCCAGCCCTTCATCGTCTTCCGGCAACGTATGCGTCTGCTCGTCGGCTACCATCTGGACGGCATGCTCGACGCGGCGCAGGAACCAGTACTGGCGGGCAAGCGCGTCACGCGCATCGGCGGTGATCCAGCCGCGCGCGGCGAGCTGGCCGAGCATCGACACGGTTTCGCGACCGCGCAGTTCCGGAAAACGGCCGCCGGCGATGAGCTGCTGGGTCTGGACGAAGAACTCGATCTCGCGGATGCCGCCACGGCCGAGCTTGACGTTGTGGCCCTTCACAGCGATCTCGCCATGGCCCTTGTGAGCGTGGATCTGGCGCTTGATCGAATGGACGTCGGCAATCGCCGCGTAGTCCATGTATTTGCGCCAGATGTAGGGCTGCAACTCCTTGAGAAAGGCAGCGCCCGCGGCCAGGTCGCCGGCCACGGGACGCGCCTTGATCATCGCCGCACGTTCCCAGTTCTGGCCACGTGCTTCGTAGTAACGCAGCGCGGCTTCAACGGGGATCGCCAGCGGAGTCGAACCGGGATCGGGGCGCAGCCGCAGATCGGTGCGGAAGACATAGCCGTGCTCGGTGCGGTCCTGCAGAATGCGCACCAGCCGTCGCGTCAGCCGCGAAAACAGCTCCGTGGCGTCGAGCGGATCGACCACGGCAGGCGCTTCCGGATCGAAGAAGACGACCAGATCGATGTCGGAGGAGAAATTCAACTCATGCGCGCCGAGCTTGCCCATGCCGAGCAGGATCCAGCCTGACTGCCGCGACGGATTGTCGAGAGCGGCCAGTTTGAGCTTGCCCTGGCCATGCGCGTCGCGCAGCAGGAAGTCGACAGCCGCGCGGGTGCAGGCATCGGCAAGATCGCTCAACCGCCGCACCGTCAGTGATGTTTCCGCCTCACCGGCGAGATCGGCCAGCGCGATCAGGAAATGCGCCTCTGCCTTCAACTGGCGCAGCTCCATCATCAGGCTGGATTCGGAAACCGCCTCAGCAAGAGGCGCGTACTCGATGGCGGCGGTGATCGCTTTCAGGCGCACTTCGATCGGCTGATCGAAAAGGGCGTCCAGAATCCCAGGCCGGCGCCGTGCCGTATCGCGCAAAAACGGCGAGAGGTCGAAGACGGTGGCCAGGAAATCCTGGCCCTCCCCCTTGCCGGCCAGGAATTTGACCAGCCGCGCCAACCCTTCTTCGCGTGCCACAGCAGTGATTTCGGCCAGTGCCTGCCGCGCCCGATCTTTGTCGAGCGGAGCAAGCCCGGCCATTGGCTTCAGCAGCCAGTCCGTGACCGTCCGTTTCGCAACCGCAGCCATCAATGATCCTCCCGTGCGGGGAAACTCATGACCACGGATAATCCCGGATTGCCAGGCAGAAGATCAAGCCGCCCATAGTGGAAGGTCATGACCGCCTTGGCGAGGCTGAGGCCAAGGCCGGAGCCGGGCTGCGAACGGCTCTTCTCCAGCCGAACGAAACGTTCGGTTGCGCGCGCGCGATCGGCATCGTCCGGAATGCCCAGGCCGTTGTCGGCGACGCAAAGCCTGATCTCGCCATGGGTCCGCTCGAGCGTGACATGAACCGCCGGCTTGGACGTGGAGTCCGTCGAATATTTGATCGCATTGTCGACGATGTTGGACAGCGCCTGGCCGATCAGCTCGCGGTTGCCGTCAACGAGAAAAGCACCATTCACCTCGGCTTCGAGCAAAACGCCGGCCTCTTCCGCCACCGGCTCGTAGAGCTCGGCGACATCACGCACCGCCGCCGCCAGATCGACCCGGTTGGTGTGTTCGGACGAATATCCGGCCTCCAGCCGGGAGATCATCAGGATCGCGTTGAAGGTTCTTATCAGCTGGTCGGACTCGGCGATGGTGCCTTCGAGCGCCTGGCGGTAATCGGCGGGCTTGTGCTTGCCGGAAAGTGTCGCTTCGGCGCGGTTGCGCAGCCGGGTCAGCGGCGTCTTCAGGTCATGCGCGATGTTATCGGAAACCTGCTTCAGGCCTTCGTTGAGCGTGGCGATCCTGGCCAGCATCGAATTGAGGTTTTCCGAAAGCCGGTCGAATTCGTCGCCGGCGCCAGTCACAGGCAGCCGGCCCGATAGATCGCCGCCCATGATGCGGCGGCTGGCCTCCGACACGCTGTCGATGCGCTTCAGCGCGGCACGGCCGACAAAGAACCAGATCAAGATGCCGCCCAGGCCCATCATGCCAAGCGCCAGCATCAGCGCACGGCGGATGACGGCGCGGAAGCGCTCTGGTTCGCCAAGATCGCGGCCGACCAGCATGATCATCTGATTGGGCAGCCGCAGCACCAGCGCAATGGCGTTGTGCCCCTTCTCGCCTTCGGCCTGCGGTGTCGCGTTGTCACCAGTTGCGGGAGCTGTCGTCTGGTCTGACGTTCCGCTGCGCAGGCGGTCAAGCTCGCCTTCGCCGAAGCGCTTGTAGGAGAACGGCTCGGTCGTCCAACCCTCCGTGTCGATCACCCCCGGTTCCAGGCTCTGCACGTTGCCGGTAAGGATCTGGCCGTTGGCGTCGGCGATCAAATAGAGGTTGGCACCAGGCTGGCGGGAGCGGTTTTCGACCACGCGCACCAGCACCGGCAGGCCGCCGCGCTGATAGGCACGGGCGAGGCCGAGCACTTCGTCGTTGATGGTCTCCTGTGTCTGCGCTGTCAGCATGCGCGCCGATAGCGAGGTCATGTAGAAGACAAGCAGCACGGCGCAGAGCGCGAAGAGCAGAAGGTAGAGCGCCGAAAGCCGCGCTGCCGTCGTCCTCATAATGGCCGGCACGGAAAGAGCCATGCTGTCGCCTAGCTCTTTGTTGGAGCATGATCTCTGGACAAACGGAAACCGTTTGTCCGAGAAAACCGGCTCCCACCTTTCGGGGTCATGCTCTAGCCGCCCTTCAGCATGTAGCCGGCGCCGCGAACCGTATGCAGGATCGGCTTGTCGAAGCCTTTTTCGATCTTGCCGCGCAACCGCGAGACATGGACATCGATGACATTGGTCTGCGGATCAAAATGATAATCCCAGACATTTTCGAGCAGCATGGTGCGCGTCACCACCTGGCCGGCGTGGCGCATCAGATATTCGAGCAGGCGAAATTCGCGCGGTTGCAGCGTGATCTCGCGCGCCGCCCGTCGAACCGAGTGCGACAGCCTGTCGAGTTCAAGGTCGCCAACCCGGTAGACGGTTTCGGCCTCCTTGGCGCTGGCGCGGCGGTTCAACACCTCGACGCGGGCCAGAAGCTCGGAAAACGCATAGGGCTTGGTCAGATAATCGTCGCCGCCGGCGCGCAAGCCAGTGACCCGGTCATCGACCTCGCCCAGCGCCGACAGGATCAGCACCGGCGTGGTGTTGCCCCGGGAGCGAAGGCCGGCAATGACCGAAAGGCCGTCGCGGCGCGGCATCATCCGGTCGATGACCATCACGTCGTAGTCGCCGGCGTCGGCAAGCGCGAAACCGGTTTCGCCGTCACCGGCGACATGCGCGGTATGACCGGCCTCGGCAAAGGCTTTCTGCAGATAATCCGCAGCCTCGCGATCGTCTTCTATGACGAGAATCTTCATTGGGCCGTTATACGCGATTTCGCTGGAAGGTTGAGTAGCCGGCA
Organism: Mesorhizobium sp. CNPSo 4671; assembly: GCF_057784245.1. Taxonomy (NCBI): domain Bacteria; kingdom Pseudomonadati; phylum Pseudomonadota; class Alphaproteobacteria; order Hyphomicrobiales; family Phyllobacteriaceae; genus Mesorhizobium; species Mesorhizobium sp. CNPSo 4671. Next base: position 290,411 of record NZ_JBWLUW010000008.1, read on the forward strand.
TCTGCATTTAGCCTTTGCCAAAGCGCGTCGCGATCAAGATGATCGGGATCGCGCGCGATAAAATCTTGTTCTCTGGTTGCCTTCATCCCCGACAAGCCTGTTTCGGGGCCTGTTTCGGGGCATGATCCTGCAATCACCACATCCTCTCGGCCCAGCCCGAGGGAGTGTTTTTGGGGCGGCTTCCAAAATGTGCGGCAGCGGGCGATGGGAGGCCCGCTGCCGCTGGAGGAGAGCACGATGACTGACTAACGTACCCGGCTCCATGCTTTCCCATGCGGCGGCTCGGGGGTGTTTGAAACCGCAGCACCGGAAAAGTCGTTGTCAGCCCTTGGCGACGGGCAGCGCGACGAAACGGTTGTTGTTGTCGCGGGTGATCTGCATCAGCACCGCCTTGCGGCCGGCCTTCACCGCGTCGGTCATCGCCTTGGTGACGTCGTCGGTGCCGCTCACCTCGTTCGAATTGACCGCGGTGATGATGTCGCCCGGCTGGATGCCGCGGTCGGCGGCTGTGCTGTCGGGATCGACATCGGTCACCACAAGACCCTTGCCGTTTTCGGACTTGGTGACGGTGAGGCCGAGATCGGCCAGTGTGTCGGGCTTGGCCGGAGCAGCGGGCTGCTGCTGCTGGTCGTTCGAGGCCTGCTTGTCGCTGGCCGGCAGCTTGCCGAGATCGACCTTGATCGTCTGGCTCTTGCCGTCGCGCCAGACGGTGACGTCAACCGACTTGCCCGGCGAATAGGCGCCGATCAGGCGGGCGAGTTCCTTCGGCGAAGCGACATCCTTGCCCTCGACCTGGGTGATGACGTCGCCAGCCGTGATGCCGGCCTTTTTACCGGGGCCATCATCCTGGGCGCTCGACACCAACGCGCCGTTGTTGGACTTCAGACCGAGCGATTCGGCGATGTCCGAGGTGACCGGCTGGATTTCGACGCCGAGCCAGCCGCGCTGCACCGCACCGCTCTTCATCAAGTCCTCGACAACCTGCTTGGCGGTCGAGGCAGGAATGTCGAAGGCGATACCGACGCTGCCGCCCGAGGGCGAGAAGATCGCGGTGTTGATGCCGACCACCTGGCCGTTGAGGTTGAAGGTCGGGCCGCCCGAATTGCCGCGGTTGACCGAGGCGTCGATCTGGAGGAAATCGTCATAGGGGCCGGCGCCGATGTCGCGGCCACGCGCCGAGACAATACCGGCAGTGACGGTGCCGCCGAGGCCGAACGGATTGCCGACGGCCACGACCCAGTCGCCGACGCGAACCTTGGAATCGTCGGCGAAATCGACATAGGTGAACTTGCCACCACCGTCGACCTTGAGCACGGCAAGGTCGGTGCGCGGATCGGTGCCGACAAGCTTGGCGTCGAGTTCCTTGCCGTCACTGGTCACCACGGTGAAAGCGGTGCCTTCCTCGACTACGTGATTGTTGGTGACGAGGTAGCCGTCCTCGGAAATGAAGAAGCCGGAACCCTGCGCCACCGGGCGCGGCTGGTCGTTGTTGCTGCGGTCGCGGTGACCGAAGCGGCGATGACCGTCGTCGTTCTGACCGTTCTGGTCGCCAAAGCCACGGAACTCCTTGAAGAAGCGGCGCAGTTGCGGATTGTTGGGAAGATTGTCGAAGCCGTCCTGGTCATCGGAGCCATCATCGGCGGTCGGCTGGATCTTGGCCTTCACCTTGACGCTGACCACGGCCGGCGAAACGCGTTCGACGACATCGGCGAAGCCTTGCACCTGTGGCGCCTCGACACGCACGGCATCGGCCAGAACAGGGCTGGTTCCGCTGGTCAGCGCGCCAACGCCGATCGCGCCGGCGACGGCGACGGAAGCAGCGGCGGCCAGAAGACGCTTGCGGGTGCGGGAATATGAATTGGGGGCAATATTCATGGGTCTCTTATCCTCTTTCAGACGGACGCAGCTTGATCGGCATCCTCGAGGAGAGAGAATTAGAGAGGCGCACATTACAGCGCCATTTCCGACACATGAAACTTTGGTAATGTACCGGCAACGAGGACGCACAAATCCTTGTTGGCGTTCGTTTGCTGGCCTATGTTGTACACAACTCAGCACAAGGCTTTCACCATGACGACCAGCACCACCATGACAATTCGCGTCTCGTCCGAAACCAAGCTGAAGCTTGAAAGGATCGCCGCCGATACCCGTCGCAGCAAATCCTTCCTCGCAGCCGAGGCGGTCTCTGCCTATGTCGACCGCGAACTGGAGATTATCGAAGGCATCAAACGCGGCATGGCCGATGCGGCGGCTGGCCGTGTCGTGCCCCACGACGATGCCATGGCGGAAGTCGATGCCGTTATCGAAGTCGTGGAAGCCAATCGCAGAGGCAATAGGTGAAGCGGTTCGTCACCTGGTCGCGGGACGCACTGGACGATATTAAGCGGCAAGTCGCCTTCATTGCGCAAGACAATCCCTCCGCTGCCAGACACCTCGCGGATCGCATTCGTGACGCGGGCCGGAACCTTGGCGACATGGCGACGGGCCGGCCCGGTCGGGTAACAGGCACGTATGAGAAGCCCCTCGGCCGCCTGCCTTACGTCATTGCCTATGCGTTGCGGCCGATCGGCAGCCGCGAAAGCGTTGTCATCCTGCGTGTCATCCACACGTCGCGGGACTGGCCGCCGGAGGAATGGCCGAATTAGTCTCTCAGCATCTTGTCCAGCGCCGCCTGCTCGTCGGACGAAAGCGCGGTCGATACCGGGCGACGCGACCGCGCGCTAAGCACAATGAAGATGGCGCCGGCAAAAAGCAGGATCGCCGGCGTGCCCCAAAGCAGTGCGTTGCGCAGGTCGAAGCGCGGCTTCAGCAGCACGAATTCGCCGTAGCGCGAAACGACATAGTCCATAACCTGCTGGTCGGTATCGCCGGCGACCAGGCGCTGGCGCACCAGGATGCGCAGGTCGCGGGCAAGATCGGCATCGGATTCGTCGATCGACTGGTTCTGGCAGACCATGCAGCGCAGGCCTTCCGACAGCGCCCGCGCCCTTGCCTCGAGCGCCGGATCGGCCAGCATCTCGTCAGGCTTCACCGCCAGCGCGGTGCCGGCAAAGCCGAGCGCCAGCATCAGGACGAGCAACGCGGCGGAGAACCTTGCCTTCATGGCAGGACCGTGGGCGCCGTGGCGCTCGCCTGCTTGCGCCGGCGCGAGGGTGCGCCGACACGCAGGCGCCTGTCCATCAGCGACATGGCAGCGCCCGCCATCATCACCAGGCCGCCGCCCCAGATCAGCGTCACCAGTGGCTTCCACCAGAGGCGCACCACAACCGAGCCGTCCTTGGCTTCGTCGCCAAGCGAGATGTAGAGCTGGGAAAGACCGAGGGTCTTGATGCCGGACTCCGTCGTCGTCGTCTGCCGCACCGGAAAGAAACGCTTGGCGGAACTGATTTCGCCGACGGCACTGCCGCCGACGCCGATCAGTTCGAAGCGGCCACGGTCCTCGCTGTAGTTTGGCCCCTGCGCCGGATAAAGCCCGACGAAACGCAGCGTATGGCCTGATAATTCCACCGTCTCGCCGGCGCGCATGGTGAGAATCTTCTCGGTGCCGAAGGAGAGCGTGGCGACGATGCCGAGCAAGGTCAGGCCGAGGCCGAGATGAGCCAATGCCGTGCCGAAGACCGAGCGCGGCAGGCCGGCGAAGCGCCTGACCATGACGGCCGGTGCAGCCGATCCGACGCCTGACTTCACGGCAAGGTCGGTGAGCGCGCCGGCGACCAGCCAGACAGCCAGGCCGATGCCGAGAGCTGCGAACACCGACGCGCCGTCGATAAAGAGGCCGGTGATCAACATTGCCGCCAGCGCCACCGCGAAGGCCGCCATCAGGCGCTGTGATGCGGCAATGATGTCACCGCGCTTCCAGGCCAGCAGCGGGCCGAACGGCACGAGGACCAGAAGCGGCAGCATCAACGGGCCGAAGGTCAAGTCGAAGAACGGCGCCCCGACCGAGATCTTGCCGCCGGTGAGCGCCTCCAACGCCAGCGGATAGAGTGTGCCGACGAGCACGGTGGCGGTCGCCGTGGTTAGGAAAAGATTGTTGAGGACGAGCGCGCCTTCACGCGAGATCGGGTGGAACAAGCCACCGGCTGTCAACCGCGAGGCGCGCAGCGCAAACAGCGCCAGCGAGCCGCCGATGAACAGCGTCAGGATGCACAGAATGAAGACGCCGCGCGCTGGATCGGTGGCAAAGGCGTGTACCGAGGTGAGCACGCCCGAGCGCACCAGGAAGGTGCCGAGCAGCGACAGCGAAAAGGTGAGAATAGCGAGCAGCAGCGTCCAGATCTTCAGCGCTGAGCGCCTTTCCATGACGATGGCCGAATGCAGCAGCGCGGTGCCCGCCAGCCACGGCATGAAGGAGGCGTTCTCGACCGGATCCCAGAACCAGAAACCGCCCCAGCCGAGCTCGTAATAGGCCCAGTAAGAGCCCATGGCGATGCCGCCGGTCAGGAACATCCAGGCGACCAGCGTCCATGGCCGCACCCAGCGCGCCCAGGAGGCGTCGATGCGGCCCTCGATCAAGGCGGCGACCGAGAAGGAGAAGCAGATGGAGAAGCCGACATAGCCGAGATAGAGCAGCGGCGGATGAATGGCGAGGCCGAGATCCTGCAGGACCGGGTTGAGGTCGCGGCCTTCGATCGGCGCCGGATTGAGTCGGATGAAGGGGTTGGACGTCGCCAGGATGAACAGGAAGAAGGCAGCGCCGATGGCGCCCTGCACGGCCAGCACATTGGCGCGCAGCGTCGCCGGCAAATTGGAGCCGAAAGCGGCGACCAGCGCGCCGAAAAAGGTCAGGATCAGCACCCAGAGCAGCATAGAGCCTTCATGATTGCCCCAGGTTCCGGTGATCTTGTAGATCATCGGCTGCAGCGAATGCGAGTTTTCCCAGACGCTCGCCACGGAGAAGTCGGAGTTGGCGTAGGCAGTCGCCAGTGCTGCGAAGGACAGCGCCGTCAACGCAAAGCTGGTTATCGCGACGGGACCGCCGACAGCCATCAGGCGCTGGTTGTTCAGCCGCGCGCCGAACAGCGGCACGATCATCTGCACCAGCGAAAGCGCGAACGCCAGGACCAGCGCGAAATGTCCGGTCTCAACCATGCCCCTCACTCACTTTTGCTCTCCTGCCAGACGCCCTTGGCCTTCAGCCCGTCGGCCACTTCCTTGGGCATATAGCGCTCATCATGCTTGGCCAGCACGCTGTCGGCAACAAAGACGCCGTCCGGGCCGAAACTGCCCTCGGTGATGACGCCCTGCTCCTCGCGAAAGAGGTCGGGCAGGATGCCGGTATAGGTGACCTTGACCGATTTGTGCGTGTCGGTGACCGAAAAGGCGACCGTCGCGCCCTGTCCGCGCTGGATCGTGCCTTTTTCGACCAGCCCGCCGAGCCTGATACGCTGGCCGGGCTGGACGCTTGCCGTGGTGAGGTCGGCAGGCATGTAGAAATAGGACGCCTTCTGGCCAAGCGCGTAGAAGGTCAGCCCGGTGGCGGCGCCTAGGAAAGCCAGTCCACCGACAATCACCGACAACCGTTTCTGCTTGCGCGTCATGTCCAGTTCTACTCCGTCACCGTCAGGCCGAGCGAGGCAGCAAAGGCGGTGAATTTCTTGGCTTCGTCGCTGCCGGCGCCAAAGACGGCGATGGCGCGACCCAGCGCCTCGCGCGCCTGATCGGCCTTGCCCAGCACGACATAGGAACGAACGAGCCGCATCCATCCTTCCGGGTCACGCGGATTTTGCCGCAGTTTTTCGTCGAGGCCGGCGACCATTGTGATGATCATGGCTTCGCGATCCTGCGGCGACATAGAGGACGCGGCGTCGACATCCGCGGCATCGGGACCTTTCGCGGCCGCGCCGGATGCGACTTCGGGGCTGGCGGATTTGGCCAGTGCCTGTTCGACGGCGGCGCGCCATGGCGAACCCGGCGGCAAAGTGCCCAGCATCGCCTGCCAGGCCATGACCGCTTCCTTGTTGCGTCCCTCCTGCGCCAAGCCCATGGCCAGATAGAAGCTGGCTTTCGCGTTGGCCGGATCGAGCTTCAGCGCCGCCTCGAAGGCCTCCTGGGCATCGGCCGAGACAATACCGCCCGCCGCGCCGGCGATCGCCTCGCCGAGGCCGGCCTGGCGAACAGCGCTGTCGCCATCGAGGCGGATGGCGTTGCGATAGGCGGTCACCGCGTCGGAAAAGCGCTGCATGCGCAGATAGACTGGAGCCAGCACGTCCCATCCCCTGCCGTCGGAAGGGTTGGCGGCGAGGTGGGCCTCGGCCCGTGCAACCAATTCGTCGACCGAACTGTCGGCCGGGTTCTTGGCCAGCCTTTCGCTGAGCGGCTGCGCCGGCAGATCGGGCGAGCCGATCCGGCTGTAAACACCCCAACTGACCAGTGGCACCGCCAGCACGGCCACGGTCGCGACAAGCCGTGCGGTGACCGAAGCCGGCCTGGCCGACGCCTTGCCGGCCGTATCGGCATTGTCGAGGCGAAGGATACGGCGCGCGATTTCGGCGCGGGCCTCGGCCGCTTCCGCAGGCTGGATCAGGCCGCGCGCGGCGTCGCGGTCAAGCTCGGACAGTTGATCGCGATAGACTTCCAGATCATGCTCGCCGCTCGACGACGCGCCCTTGGCGCCCCCGGCCAGCGGCAGCAGCACCGCCAGGCTCGCGCCCAGCGTCAGTATTGCGGCTATGACCCAGAACAGCATGGTTCTTCCAATAACGACAGAGCCCTGCCCTGCCAACACAAGCATCCTGCGACGCTTTGACGGCCGCCGCGCCTGACGTCCTTGATCGACATCAACCGGCCGGAGCCGGTCTGGATATCAGGTCAGCGGCGTCCAGCTGCCGTCGGCGTTGCGGCACGCGGTTCCGCGCGCCGTGACGCCTGCTCCGCCGGTGAAGACCGTCTGCGTGTACTGGCGGCAATCCTGCGAACCGACGCGATAGGGCTGGGCCGGAACCACCTCGCCATAGTGCGATGCCTGATCGCCCTTCCACGCCACTTTCTGGCCGCTCGTCGTATATTCGAGCGCCTTGTATTCCGCCTCGAGAGCGCTGCGTTTTTCCGATTCGCTGAGGCCGTTGCCAATCGAGCCGCCAATGAGGCCGCCGTCCATCGCCGAAATGATCGACTTGGTAACCTTGCCGCTTGACGGAGGCGTCGAGGCCGGTGTCGGCGCGAGCGTTGGGCCCTTGCCGCTCAAGGTGCCGCAGCCGGATAAGGCCAGCAGGGCGGAAACAAGCGCGACGCGAATCTTCATGCCAACAACCGGTTTTCTTGAGTTGGAGCCTGCCATGGATGCGCCGGGGGCCGCGTCATCGGAGAAGTAGGCGTGGCCATAGTATTGATATTTGTCGGAAATTTGGCCGTTGCCGGCCGCTCAGGGATCAATCGATATGCCGCCATAACATATGCCGTCCACCGCTGTCGATTGGCCCACAAAGCGTCACTGAAGGCTCCGCAATCGCACCACCGCCTTCAATCCGCCTAGGCCGGACCGTTCGAGCGCGAGAACGCCTCCATACTCGTTGACGAGGTCGGCGACAATTGCAAGCCCCAGACCTGTTCCCGGTTTTGTCTCGTCCAGGCGCCTTCCACGCTTCAGCGCGTCGCGTGCCTTGTCCTCGGGAATGCCGGGACCGTCGTCGTCAATGCTGATCTCGAACAGATTGTCATCCTTGCCGGCCGACGGCGCCACTGTGACCGACACTGTGCTTTTTGCCCATTTCATCGCATTTTCGAGAAGATTGCCGAGCAGTTCCTCGAGGTCCTCGCGTTCGCCGGCAAAGACGATCTCGGTGGCCGGCAGCGACAGTGACAGGCTGGTCTGCGGGTTGAGCTTCTGCAAGACCCGCACCATGCGCTGCATCAGCGGCGCCACCGGCGTGCGGTAGACGACGCTGTCGCGTTGCGCCGCGACGCGGGCGCGCTGCAGATAATGGTCGACCTGTTTCTGCATCGAGGCGGCTTGCTCGGCGATCAATTGTCCCTTGACTCCGCCAAGCGCCCGGCCTTCGTTGAGCAGCACGGCCAGCGGCGTCTTCAGCGAATGGGCGAGATTGCCGACCTGGGTTCGCGAACGCTCGACGATGCGTTTGTTGTTTTCGATCAAGGCGTTGGTTTCGTTGGCTAATGGTTCGATCTCGGCCGGGAAGCGGCCATCGAGCCGCTGCGCTGTGCCTTCGCGCACCATGGCAAGGGCGTTGCGGACCCGGCGCAGCGGCTGCAGGCCGAGCAGGATGGCGATGGCGTTGATGGCGATCATGCCGACGCCGAACAGGCTGAGATAGGTCAGCAGGCGGCGCTGGAAGGTGGAGATTTCCTGTTCGAGTTCGCTCTGGTTGCCCATGACACGAAAACGCGCGGCGCGGTTCTTGGCGTCGAGCACGAATTCGCTCTCGAACACTTCGAGTTGCTCGCCGTCGATGCCTTCGGCCGAATAGCTGCGCTGGAAGCTGGCATTGAAGGGCACTTCGGCGACGCTTGGCGACGGGATTTTGCTCGTCATCGACGACGAATGAAGGTCGCCATGCACGCCTTCCGAGGCCGGCTCGACCGACCAGTACCAGCCTGAATTCGGCTCCGAGAAGCGCAGGTCGCCAAGGTCGGGAGCGCCGGTGAGCGCTCCCGTGTCGGAAATGCCGATGGACCCGATCAGGTTGAACAGATGCGCTGACAACAGGCTGTCGAAGCCGCGCTCGCTGGCTTGGCGATACAGCGTGGTGATCAGGGTGAAGATGACGACAAGGGTCAGGATCGCCCAGACCGTGGAAAAGGCGATGACGCGGAACGTCAGCGAACGCGGCCACAAACGCAGCGAAAGCGGCGCCCTTGCGGTTGTTTTGAGCGGTTCCGAGTTACGCCTCCGGCTCGCGCATGCGGTAGCCCATGCCACGCACGGTTTCGATCATGTCGATGCCCATCTTCTTGCGCAGCCGCCCGACAAACACCTCGATGGTGTTGGAATCGCGGTCGAAATCCTGGTCGTAGAGATGTTCGACCAGTTCGGTGCGCGAGACGACCTCGCCCATATGGTGCATCAGATAGGCGAGCAGGCGGAATTCGTGCGAAGTCAGCTTCAGCGGCACGCCATTGACGTCGGCCTTCGAGGCCTTGGTGTCGAGGCGAAGCGGCCCGCAGGAGAGTTCCGACGAGGCATGGCCGGCGGCGCGGCGGATCAGCGCCCTTACCCTGGCGAGCACCTCCTCGATGTGGAACGGCTTGGTGACATAGTCGTCCGCGCCGGCATCGATGCCGGAGACCTTGTCGCTCCAGCGGTCACGCGCCGTCAGGATCAGCACCGGCATCTTGCGGCCGCCGCGGCGCCAGCGCTCGACCACGCTGATGCCGTCCATCTGCGGCAGGCCGATATCGAGCACGACAGCGTCGTAAGGCTCGGTGTCGCCGAGGAAATGGCCCTCCTCGCCGTCAAAGGCGCGGTCGACGACATAGCCGGCGTCGACCAGCGCGTCCGCTATCTGCCGGTTGAGATCCTTGTCATCCTCGACGACGAGTACACGCATGCGGAGATCGATACCTGTTGAAGAGCTTGGTCATATTGAAGACTTGGGCAGATTGAAGACTGGGCAGATATAGGCCGATTCCGCGGCCTAGGAAACGTGGCCCTGTACGATGGAGGATTGGGTCAGTTCTGCGGAACGACGATCTCGGAACGGCGCGGACGCTGCCCGTCCTTGCCCGGCACCAGCACGACGATGACGCAGACCGGCTGGCCACCGCGTGTCGATTGCGAGGCCTTGGCCAACGTTCCACCATTCTGCTCGGCCACCTGCTGGCCGATCGCGTAGCAGTCATTCCCGGCGACGACGATCGGATCGTCCTGGCCGGACGCCGCGACCGACGCGGCGCTTGCCTGCGACGCGAACAGCCCGGCAGCGCAGAGCGCCAGGGTCGCGGTTCGAAAGTGGGAGCGAAGCGTTTTCATGGTCGGCGTTGTAACGCATCGGTGCTGAACGTGAAATGAACGGTGATCGATGCGAAAACCATGTTCGCTACACCCCTGAAACGCGAGACGACCGGCGGTGATTTCGTCGCTCCGAACCGACGAAATCCCGCAAATGCCAGTCTAGACTCCGTTTCGGTCAGATTGAAAGCGTGTCAGGCACTTTCCTGCGTCAGCGCACGAAACCGCAGCAACCCGTGGTGCACAAGGAGATCTTCGTCGTAACGGGCTTCGGTGAATTCAAGCGACAGCCGCGTCTGGCCGCGCGGGCCGATCACCAGCGCCGCGTCGGCGAGGCGGGCCTTGATCGCATCCATGATGGCGAGTGTCTCAGCATCGCCATTGGCTTTCGACCAGACATGCAGCGTGATCAGCTGATCGTCATTGTTGTCGGCGCCGGTGTTCCAGTCAAAGGCGCTGGTCTGGCCGCAGGTCACATAGGGAAAGGCGGCGTTGTCGGTTGCCTGTTCGAGCAGGCCAGCGCCACCCAGCAACGCCGACAGCGACGCATCGCTCTTGAGCCTTAGAAAAAGTGCCTGCAGCAAATCGCCGGGCGCGGTCATTTGTCGTCCCCCCTCGCCTGTCACGCCTTGTGCAAGCCGTTCGCCATACTGGCAAATTCGCGCGTAACGTAGCCGGCTCGACAAGTCCACGCCATACCGCATGATTCGTCTCACGACGATCATGATCGCCGATCATCTCGAAAATACGACTCTGTTGTGAACAGATTGCCGTGCCGGGCAGCCTTGCAGATCCAACCCGCTCAGCCGGCGGATTGCCCGAGCGCCTTGCGGCAAAGGGACAGCAGAGCCATATCGGAATTCCTCGGACCGAGGACCGAAATACCGAACGGCAGCCCCGGCGAAGTCGAAGCTTTGTCTCCGCAATCTCTGCTAGTATCGGGCCCGGCCGCCCGACATGTCGAAGACAGCGCCAGTGTTGAACGCACTGGCATCCGAGCAAAGCCAGACCGCGAGCGCAGCTACCTCGTCCGGATCGCCGAGCCGCTTCAGCGGACTTGCCGAGATCATCGCGTCGACGGTCTCATTGCCGAGATCGCGGATAAGGCGCGTATCGATCGGCCCCGGAGCGATGCAGTTGACGCGAATATCGGTATCGCTGACCTCACGCGACAGGGCTTTGGTAAAAGCGATGACACCGGCGCTGGCGGCGGAATAGGCCGCAAGGCTCGGCAGTCCCTCTTTCCCGGCAAGGGATCCCATGTTGACGATACGACCCTTGCCCGCTCGTCGCATGAGCGGGAGCACGCGATGCGTCACTTCGAACGTGCCAAGGAGGTTGACCTGCAGGATCCGCTGCCATTCCGCCGGTTCGAAATCCTCGAACGGCTTGTAGCTGCCCAGCCACCCCGCATTGTTCACGAGAATGTCGATCGCGCTTTCGCCCATAGTGGCAAGCGCTTGCATGACGTTGTCGCGTTTCGTTACGTCCACTGAAAGGGAACGTGTGCCTTCAAGGTCGACGGGCTCAATATCCCAGATCCAGACGTCCGCCCCACTCAAAGCGAGCTTATGAGCGATCGCTCGGCCGATGCCACGGGCGCCGCCTGTGACGATGGCTGTTCGGCCCGCAAAGTCATACGTCACCGACATCATCACCTCCATGAAACGCCAGTGCCTTGTCTATTTAGCGCCGCATCGTGAGTGAAGTCGAGGAGAACGGATGGACGCCTTGCGTCAGAAGACGGCATTCCGCGTCGGGCAGATTCGGCCGCGTTTCGGTGCGTTTGGTCTAGTGCCCGGCGCGCTGCCTGGTGATCACACTCCTCACCGCCAGCACCAGCACCGTGATGATGATCAAGATCACCGAGAGTGCTGCGATCGCCGGGTCGATGTTGTCGCGCAGGCCCATCCACATCAGACGCGGCAGCGTGATGGCGTTGACCGAGGTGATGAACAGGGTGACGCCGATCTCTTCCCAGGACAGCACGAAGGACAAAAGCGCCGCGGTTACGATGCCGAACTTGATGTTGGGCATGATGATGCGGGTGGCGCGCTCCCAGACACTGGCGCCAAGCCCCCTCGCCGCAAGGTCGATGCGCCGATCGAGCTGGCTGAGCGAGACCAGGATCAGCACCGTGGCGAAAGGCACCGTCATGACCGAATGCGCCATGGCGACGCCGAGCCAGGTGTCGTAGCCGAAGAAGGAACTCATGCCCGAGACCGAGGTCAGCAGGAAGTAGAGCGTGATCGCCGAGACCACCGGCGGCACCACCATCGGCAGCAGCACGAAACCGACGAGGGCCGCGGTGAAGCGCGGCTGGAACATCCAGACGCCGAGGCTGAAGCAAAGCGCCAGCACGGTGGAAAAGGCGCTGCTGACGACGCCGATGCGGACCGACAGCAGGATGGAGTCGATCCAGCGCGGATCCTCGATCAGCGCCCGGTAGTGGCGCAGCGACAGTTCGCCTGACGGCATCGCCAGCATGCGGCTCGGCGTCAGAGACACCGGGATGACGGCAAGCAGCGGCATCAGCAGGAACAGCGCCACCAGGGCGGCGAGGATCAGCGAGACGGAACCGGGGCGATAGGTCGGCATCAGATCAACTGCTTCGGTTTGACGTAGCGGAACAGCAGTGCCATCAGCGCGCCGACGAACAGCACCAGCACGACGCTGATCGCAGCCCCCAGCCCCCAGTCCGGGCTCTGAAAAATCCTGAGATAGATCAGTTCGGCGATCATGACGCTGCGGCCGCCGCCAAGGATCGCCGGGGTGACGAAGAAGCCGAGCGAAAACACGAAGACGATCAGCGCCGAGCCGATGATGCCGGAGCGCGTCATCGGCACGAACACCGTCCAGAAGGTGCGCATGCGGCTGGAGCCAAGCCCGCGCGCCGCCAGAAGCACGCGGTCGTCGAGGCTGCGCATGGCGGATGCCAGCGGGAAAACAGCAAACGGAATGAGGAAATGCGTCATGCCGACGATGACGCCGAATTCGTTGCGCACCAAGGTCAGTGGTTCGGAGATGAAGCCGATCGACTGCAGCCAGGTGTTGATCAGGCCACGATTGGACAAAAGCGCCACCCAGCCGAAGGCGCGCGTCAGCACCGAGATCCAGAACGGCACCAGGATGCAGAATTCGGCGACAAGGCGCTCCGCCGGGCTGCCGCGCACCCAGACGACCGTGATGGCATAGGCGGCGGCGACGGATACGACAGTGACGATGGCCGCGATGCGCAGCGTGCGGATGAACACCGACTGGACCAGATCGTCGGTAAGCAATGCTTCATATTGGCCAAGCCCGGGCGTCGGCAGAGTAAAACTCCACTTCACCACGCCGAGAAACGGCCAGGCATAAGCCAGGACGAGGAACAGGAGCAGCGGCGCCATCAACAGCGCCGCGCCCATCCTGTCGGAGAGAACGCCTCTCATCTCAGATCAGCATCGCCGCCAGTCAGGCGGAGATGATCTTGGTGTATTCGTCGAGGGCCGCGCCGTAGTTCTTGGCGTACCAATCCATGTCGAGCGGGATCTGCTTCTTCATGTTCTCGGGATCGACAGGGTTGATGCGCTTCTTGTCGGCTGGGATCAACGCGTCGGCCGCAGGATTGGCCGGGCCTTGGCCGAGCTTGTCGAACATGACGAGCTGCTTTTGCGGATCCTGTGCGCTGGCGATGAACTTCATTGCCGCATCCTTGCCGCCCGGGTTGCCCTTGAGCACGGCCAGCGCGCCGGGCGAGATCAGGCCCTGGTCCCAGATGAACTTGATCTTGCCGCCGGAATCCTGCTCGATCAGGGAAGCGCGGGTCGACCAGACGATGGCCATCGAGGCTTCGCCGTTGAGCAGCACGCTCTGGCTCTCGGCACCGCCACCCCAGTAGGCGACGACATTTTCCTTGAACGCTGCGATCTTGTCATGCGCGCGCTTGAGGTCGAGCGGGTATAGCGAAGCCGGCGCGATGCCGTCGGCCAAAAGCGCCGCTTCCCAGCTCGACACGCCCCATTTGTAGAGCGAGCGCTTGCCGGGGAACTTCTTCACGTCGAAGAAGTCGGCCATGCCGGTCGGTGCGTCCTTGCCGTATTTCTCGGAATCATAGGCGATGACATAGGAGAAGAAATAGGTCGAAGCGGCATACTCCCAGCCGAAGCCGGGCCGCATCTTCGTCTTGTCGACGATCTTGTAGTCGATCGGCTCCAGCGCGCCCTGGGCCCCGAGCGTGATGGCCGAGAACGGATCGACGTCGACCAGGTCCCAGGTCGGCGCGCCGCTCTTGAACTGCGCCGAGATGGCGCCTTCGGTCGGGCCGGAGCCGTCCATCTTGACGGTGATGCCGGTGTCCTTGGTGAAGGCCTGGCCATAGGCCGCATCATAGGCGGTGATGGCATCGCCACCCCAATTGACCAGTACCAGTTCCTTGGCCGCGGCCAAGGCACCGGTCGAGCGCAGCAGCATCGGCGTGCCGGCAAGCACGAGGGCTGCCAGCTGCGTGAACTGGCGGCGCGAGATCTCGCCGCGTCTGGTCCTTTCGGACAGCGTTTCGATGGCGTTCTTCTTGGTGTCGTTCATGTCAGTTCCCCTTTGTTTTCGTTGATTTCAGTCCGGAAGCCGGTGCGGCGGATCAGGCCGCGCCGGCGCTCATTGTCCTCCGTCCGGAAGGAGGAAACCCTTTTCCGCCGGCCAGGTCAGCCAGACGGAATTGCCTTTGCTCAATGCTGCTGCCGCGACCTCGTTCGGCACCGAGACGGTCACCTTGGCGCCTTGCCGCGTCGTCAGGTCGAGTTTGGTCGCCGCGCCCATATAGGTCGAGGCAATGGCGGTCGCGGCAATGCCGTTCTCGCCGACGGTCGCCTCACGTGCGATCGACATATGTTCGGGCCGGATCGCCAGGATGGCGTCGCCACGGACTTTCTCGGCCTTGCAGTGCATACTGACTGCGCGGTCCTCGCAGAGGCCGGTCGAGCCATTGTCGGCGGGTTTGACCCCCTTCAACGGCAGCATGTTGATCTCGCCGAGGAACTCGGCGACGAAGCGGTTGTCCGGCCGGTCGTAGACTTCGTCCGGCGCGCCGACCTGCAGCAATTTGCCATGGTTAAAGATGGCGACGCGCGACGACAGCGCCAGCGCCTCGCTCTGGTCGTGGGTGACGAAGACGAAAGTGGTGCCGGTTTCCTGGTGCAGGCGCTTCATCTCGGCCTGCATCTGGCCGCGCAGGCTCTTGTCCAGCGCCGAGAACGGCTCGTCGAGCAAAAGCACGCCCGGTTCGAACACCAGCGCGCGGGCAAGCGCCACGCGTTGCTGCTGGCCGCCGGAGAGTTGCGAGGGCAGTTTCTTCTCATGGCCGACCAGGCCGACGCGCTCGATCATTTCGCCGACGCGCTTCTTGATGTCGGCGGCCGATTTCTTGCGCACCTTGAGCGGGAAGGCGATGTTGGCCTCGACGCTCATATGCGGGAACAGCGCATAACCCTGGAACACCATGCCGGCGGCGCGCTGTTCGGCCGGGCGATCGGTGATGTCGGTGCCGTCGCTGAAAAGCTTGCCTTCGGTCGGCTGCACGAAGCCGGCCAGGATCATCAGGAAGGTGGTCTTGCCCGAACCGGAGGGTCCGAGCAGCGTCAGGAACTCGCCGCGACCGATGTTGAGCGACAGATTGTCCAGCGCACGGAACGAGCCGAAGCTCTTACCGATCCCGATTGCCTTGATCTCTGCGGCCCGGCCGGGTTGCTGCATCCTGCCTCTTCCTCAGTCCTGGGTGAAATCGTAGGCAGGCCCGCGGCTCACCGCAACCGAATAGTTTTCGCCTGATCGGCAAATTTGATTCACGTCTGGCAGGTGAGGCGCGCCAAATCTCCCCATCGAGGGGCAATCAGAGTCTATTCTCCGACAGCTTCGCCCTGAGCCAGTCGCTGAAGGCGTTGAGCACAGGATGGCCTGCCTTGGCGTGCTCGAAGACCAGGAAGTAGGAGCGTGGCGAGGGCACGGAAGCTTCAAACGGCTTGACCAGCCGGCCTTCGCTCAGCGCCCGGCGGCCGGTCAGTTCGTCGCCCATGGCAATTCCCTGTCCGGCGACCGCCGCCGAGAAGACGAGGTTCATGTCGGAAAAGAAGATACCACCTTCGGTATCGGGATTCTCCACCTTGGACAGTGCCAGCCAGCGCGCCCAGTCCTCGGTATCGCCGAGGTGCAGCAGGTTGGCGCGCAACACGTCGGCGGGTTTGGAAAATCCGCCCACCTTGTTTAGCAGTGTCGGGCTGCAAAGCGGCGTGAAGTGGACTTCGCAAAGCAGTTCCACCGCGCGGTTCGGCCAGTTGCCGACGCCAAAGGCGATGAAGGCATCGGCGTCCGGATTCGAGACGTCGTCGAGCCGGCGCGGCGTCAGCACCGAGAGCGCCACGTCAGGATACATCTGCTGGAATTCACCGATATGGCTGCACAGGAACATCGAGGCGAAGCCCGGAGGGCACGAGATGGCGAAGGAACCACCGACGCCGGCGCCGCTGTTTTGCGCCCCCGCGTCGCCGAGCACGGTCAGCGCTTTCCTGACATCGGCCGCGTAGCGCTGGCCGCGCGGCGTCAGCGCCACCCCCTTGCCGATGCGCTGCAGCAGATCGAAGCCGAGATCGCGTTCCAAAAGCCGTAACTGGTGGCTCACCGCGCTGCGGGTGAGGTGCAGTTCGTCGGCGGCACGCCAGACACTGCCATGCCTGGCGAAACTGTCGAGGGCGCGCAGCGCCTGTGTGGATGGAATTCTCAAGAGGTGAACCGAATTTGCACGAACCGGGAAAACATATCACTTTTTGGCGAGCCGCTTCACTGCTTTCTTTGACGCATGGACAAACCGGTGACGACATCGGCGCAAGAGACGGCCCTTGCCTGCCTCGACGGCATCCAGCCGCTGCTGTCGGCGTGGACGCGCACTATTTTCGATTTCGGCGAGACCGCCTGGCGCGAATACCAGTCTGCCGCCTGGTATGTGGAGCGACTTAAGCGGGAAGGTTTTGCCGTCGAGGAAGGCTCCGGCGGCATGCCGACGGCGTTCTGCGCCCACTGGACGAACGGCGCGGGGCCGACGATCGGTATGTATGCCGAATATGACGCCGTGCCGGGCAACTGCCAGGATGCAGTAATGGTGAAGCAGCCGCGGCCCGGCCTTGGCGTCGAGGCCGGCGGTCACACCGACCCGCATTCGGGGTTGGGCATGGCAAGCCTTGGCGGCCTGCTCGCCACCAAGGCAGCGATGCAGCGCCACGGCATCCCAGGCACGCTGCGCTTTACCGGCGAACCGGCCGAAAAGGTGCGCGGCTCGAAGCCGATCCATGCGGCAAAAGGCTATTATGACGGCCTTGCCGGCATGATCTCCTTCCATCCCTTCTACATGCTGCCGCTTTGCAACACGGCGCGCTGGGACACGCATTGCGGTGCCGCCTACGCCATGATCTACCGCTTCATCTGCGACGAACCCGAAAACTGGGTTCGCGTGGGAGACGGCGCGCCGATCCCGCAGGCGCATTCGGCGGTCCGCGCGCCTGGTGCCAACGACGCGCTGATGACGATGTACATGGCCTCCAAGGCGCTGCGCGATTCCATGCTGCCGCATCAGGGCGGCTGGTCGATCAGCGAGGCGATCCTGACGGCGGGCCAGGCGACCGCCGACAATCTGCCGGCGGGGCTGGCCGAGATCCAGTACATGATCCGCGTGCCGACCATCGGCATGGCCGAGCAGGTGACAGCCGTACTCGACCGCAATGCGGCGGCTGCCGCCGCGATCAGCGGCTGCCGATACGAACGTCACTGGGTGTCGAAGTCGCGGCCGGGGCTGGCCAATCACGCCATGGCCGAGATCGCCTATGAGGCGCTGTCGACGGTCGGGCCGCCACGCTGGGACGAGGCCGCCAGGGCGATCGGTCGCGAAATCCAGGTCAACGCCGGCGGTACCGCAACCGAAAACCCGTTCATCGATGAGCTGGAGCGGCTGATCGCACCAAAGGAAGCGGAAGCGATCCTGCGCCGCGACCTGCCGCCCTCACAGGTGAATTCAACTTCCGACGACTACACCGACATGAGCTGGCACGCGCCGACGGCACGCTTCTACGTCGCGCGCCCGGCGCTACGCTCGGCACGCGGTCACGCCTATCCCTCCTGGGTGATGAATGCGCTGGGCGGCATTTCCGCCACCATCGATCCGATGGTCACTTGCGCAGCCAAGACCGTCGCGCTGGCGGCGCTGCGCCTGCTCGAGGACAGAACCGCCCGTGATGCGGCGATGGACGAGTTCGTCTCTCGCACCGGCGGCGGCGTTGGCGGTTCGAACTGGATCGCGCCGCTCTGCGACTACGAGCCGCCGATCCATTTCCGCTGGCCGGAATATGTCACCACCGCGCGCGGCCGCGACTGGTGGATCCCAAGCCATGCATGACCCGACCAACTCTTGAGAACAAGCCCATGAGGAGAACCGCATGACCGTTCATGATCGCATCGCCGCCGAGCCGTTTTCGCTGCAGCGCCGCAATCCGGCCGGCGGCACCAAGCCGCTGACATCATGGGGTTTCGCCAACGAAACCGATGTGTTGACCGACGTGCTGCTCGGATCGCCGAATTTCCTGCGCCATCTGTCGACCAGCTCGCTGTCCAGGAAGCATCTGCGCGAGGCGCCCTGCAACGTCCAGATCGCGCAGGCGCAGCACAAGGATTTGGTCGCCGCCTACGAGCATTTCGGCGTCAACATCCACTGGCACGAGCCGACGCCGGAACTGCCGATGCAGGTCTATTCCCGCGATTCCAGTGTCATGACGCCCTACGGCGCCATCATCACCGCCATGGCCAATTGGTGGCGGCGCGGCGAGAATTACGCGGCGATCCGCACCTATGAAAAGCTTGGCATCCCGATCTACGACATGGTCACGGCCGGCACCTTCGAGGGCGGCGACTTCAACGTCATCGAGGACGGCGTGGTGCTGATCGGCTGCGGCGGCGCCCGCACGCAGGAAGAAGGCGCCCGCCAGGTCCAGTCCTGGTTCGAGAAAGAGGGCTGGGAAACGCGGCTCGCCTTTATCGACGAATATTACGTCCACATCGACCTGATGGTCGTGCCGATCGCCGAAAAGCTGACCGCCGTCTGCCTCGCCTGCACCGAACCCGGCATTGTCGACTGGCTGAAGGGCAAGGGTCACGAGATCATCGATGTCCCCTTCCAGGACACGATGGCGCTCGGCTGCAACTTCATGTCGCTCGGCAGGGACAGGGTGATCGCGCCGACCTCGAGCCAGACGCTCATCGGCCAACTCAAGGCGCGCGGCTTCGAGGTCGCGGCCGTCGACATGAGCGAGATCTCCAAGACCGGCGGCGGCATCCACTGCATGGCGCAGGCGCTGAAGCGCGAAGCGGCCTGAACTGCCAGACCCTTCCTATCAGTCCGCCCGCCTGCTGTGATCAGGCGGGCGGACGATCGGATAGGACCGTTCCCTGCCCTCTTGTCGACAAACCTTGCAGCTGTGTCCTTGTCGCCCTTGTGGGCGCCCATAAAATGGATGAATAGTCGGGACAGGGCGCTGCCCTGAAATTGCCGGCTTGCGGTTTTCAGGTCACGCCACAGCCGAGCCGGGTTTTTGAATGGTCAGCCCTGAACCGCGCAAGAGAAGAGGTCCGATCGCGTCGCGCCTTCTGGCGCTTGACGCGTGGCTCGATTCCTCGCTCTACGAGATCGGGTTCAAGGCGCGGCAGTTCTGGGAAGCGGCGACAATCTTCTCGCGGCGCTTCCGTCTCAAGGGCTGGCGGCGCGGCATCATCGAGATTTTGAGCGAAGGTTTCACGCTGGGCGCCGGCGGCATCGTGGTAATGCTGGCGCTGGCCATTCCGGCTTTCCAGGATACGGCCGGCGACTGGCGTGCCCAGGGCGATTTCGCCGTCACATTCCTCGACCGCTACGGCAACGAGATCGGCCAGCGCGGTATCATTCAGCGCGATTCCGTGCCGGTCGACGAGATGCCCGACCATGTCATCAAGGCGGTGCTGGCCACCGAAGATCGGCGTTTCTTCGACCACTACGGCATCGACGTGCTCGGCCTGTCGCGCGCCATCTTCGAGAATGTGCGGGCGAATTCCGTCGTTCAGGGCGGTTCCAGCATCACCCAGCAATTGGCCAAGAACCTGTTCCTGACCAATGAGCGCACGTTCGAGCGCAAGATCAAGGAAGCCTTCCTGTCGCTGTGGCTCGAAGCCAATCTGTCGAAGAAGGAGATCCTGCAGCTCTATCTCGACCGCGCCTATATGGGCGGCGGCACGTTCGGCATCGAGGCGGCGGCGGATTTCTATTTCGGCAAGAGCGTCAAGGACCTCAACCTTGCCGAGGCGGCGATGCTGGCCGGCCTGTTCAAGGCGCCGACCAAATATGCCCCGCACATCAACCTGCCGGCGGCGCGTGCGCGCGCCAATGTGGTGCTGTCCAACCTGGTCGATTCCGGCTTCATGACCGAGGGCCAGGTGCTGCAGGCCAGGCTGCATCCGGCCGACGTCGTCGACCGCGGCGAACAGAAGAGCCCCGACTATTTCCTCGACTGGGCCTTCGACGAGGTCAAGAAGATCGCCAAACCGGGGCAGCATTCGCTGGTTGCCCACACCACCTTCGACGCCAACATCCAGAAGGCGGCCGAGGAGTCCGTCGAGTTCCACCTGCGCCAGTTCGGCAAGGAGTACAACGTCACCGAAGGTGCCGTGGTGGTCATCGAGACCAATGGCGCGGTGCGGGCGATCGTCGGCGGCCGTGACTACGGCGCCAGCCAGTTCAACCGCGCCACCAAGGCGCTCCGCCAGACCGGCTCTTCGTTCAAACCCTATGTCTACGCCACGGCGATGGAACACGGTTTTACGCCGAACTCGATCATATCAGGCGGGCCAATCAGCTGGGGCAACTGGTCACCGCACAATTACAGCGGCGAGTCGGCCGGCAACATTACGCTGATCATGGCGATGGCCAAGTCGATCAACACCGTACCTGTGCGGCTGGCCAAGGACCATCTCGGCATCGCGCCGATCAAGGCGATGGCCGAGGCGATGGGCGTGGAATCGCCGCTCGAAGCGCACAAGACGATGGTGCTCGGCACCTCGGGCATGACCGTGATGGACCAGGCGACGGGCTACAGCGTGTTCGCCCAGAACGGCTTCGTCGGCTCAAGGCACGGCATCACCCAGCTCGTCACCCGCACCGGCGACGTGGTGTATGACTGGACCAAGGACGCGCCACCGCCGCACCGGGTGCTCTCCGAGCAGGCGCTGAAATCCATGAACACCATGCTGGCGGCCGTACCGGTGATGGGCACGGCGCGGCGTGCGCAGATTCCCAACATCGTCGTCGCCGGCAAGACCGGTACGACGCAATCCTATCGCGACGCCTGGTTCGTTGGCTTCACCGGCAACTACACGGCGGCCGTATGGCTGGGCAATGACGACTTCACCCCGACCAAGAACATGACCGGCGGCTCGCTGCCGGCGATGGTGTGGCAGCGCCTGATGGTCTACGCGCACCAGAACATCGACCTGAAGCCGATCCCCGGCATCGACAAACCCTTCGTCGACGAGGACACCGCAGCCAAGGCCGCGGAAGCGCAGAAGAAGAGCGAGGAACAGGCTGCGGCCGACGCTGCCGCCGAACGGCCAGCGGTGCTGTCGAGCCGAACCACGCAGACGCTGAGGGACATGACGCAATTGTTCCAGTCGGCACCCAAACTTAACGCCCCCACCCCGCCCGAAACGCTTTCGGCGTTGTGACTTTAGCGCCTCTTCCTTCTCCCCCCTGTGGGAGAAGGTGGATCGGCGCGAAGCCCCGAGACGGTTGAGGGGTGCGTGACGGATCGCTGTCGGTGCCAAGCTGGAGCACCCCTCATCCGACCTCGCTTCGCGAGGCCACCTTCTCCCACAAGGGGAGAAGGGAAGACCGCTCCTAACCACAGCTCTTACATCCAAATCGGAAGCCTCCGCTTGCCACAAGGCCCCACGCCGCGATATCCCCGAACGGCAATCCTTCGCGCACGCGGCCCTTCATGCTCAAGAATGTCTTCCTGATGCTGCTTTCGCTTGCCATAGCCATTGGCGGCGGCGGCGCCAGCGTCTGGTACGCACTGAAGGTCCAGGACGGTGTCGGCGCTATCCGGATCGGCCAATGGACCGCCTTTCCCGACATCGGCACACCAGCCGCCGACCCCTATTCCAAGGCGCGCGTGGCGCGCGAGGGCGTGCTTGCACTCGGCCGCGCCGAAGGCCTGTCCTTCGTCGCGGAAAATGACGCGGCCGGCGACCAGCTCAAGCGGGAATGCAGCTACAGGATAGAGGGCGGATTCCCGACCGCCCGCTTCTGGACGCTATACGCCGCCGACCAATCGCTCGGCGTCGTCGAAACCGGCAAGCCGCGGCTTGCAGCACTTCAGTCCTACGAGGTGCTGCGCCAGCCCGACAATTCGGTGATCATTTCGGTCGGCCATCACCCGATGTCCGGCAACTGGCTCCTGACCGACGGTTCCGGACGGATGTATTTCGTCCTGACCTTCTACGACACGCCGATCGCCAGCAGCACCGGCCTGTCGGACGTGTCGCTGCCGAGGATCGTGAAGGCCGGCTGCGATGCGTAATGTCCTGGCCGCGCTGCGCCGTCTTTTCCATGCTGTCCTGCTCGGCCTGGTCGGCGCCGGCATCGTGCACATCGTAGTGCTGCTCCTGGTGCCGGAATTTTCCGAACGCGATGCCTGGTCGCGGCTGTCCATGGCGTCGGATCTCTACCGGATGAACCGGCTCGATGCCGAGGCGGGCGGCGCGCCGGTGGTGAAATCGGTCGACCCGCTGTTCTATGCCACGGCCTGCCGTTTCGACCTTGAGGAAGGCATGGTCCGCATCAAGGCGCCGGGCAATGTCCCCTTCTGGTCGGTGTCGGTCTATGACCGCAACGGCCACAACATCTATTCCTTCAACGACCATACCGCGACCGGCGGCAAGCTTGATGCGGTCGTGCTGACGCCGGCGCAGATGATCGACGTGCGCAAGGACTTGCCCGAGGATTTGCAAGGAGCGATCTTCGTCGAAGCGCCGATCGACGAGGGCATCTTCGTCATCCGCAGCTTCGTGCCGGACGACAGCTGGAAGCCGATCGTGTCGCGCTTTCTCGATCAGAGTTCCTGCGAGCTGCAGGATTTCTAGGTCAGTTCATCAGGGCCTAGAGCCAACGGCCTGACGGATCAGGTCGCGGCTTCAGCAAGGCTCAGTGGTGCGGCACCGGCGTCCGCGGCGATCCCGGCTTGTCGGGCCCGACAGGCCGCGTCTCGCCGGTGCTGGACCGCTCATAGCGGATGCCGGGAAAGATGATCACCGCCGCCGGTATTTCGGTGGTTTGCTTGGCTCGATTGGTCGGTGCCGCACGCGGCACGAAAGACAGTACCATGCCCATGATTCGCGCATTCCTCTCGGTTTCCCCGGAGCACAACGCAACGCCTCCAAATATCATTAAGGCAGGCAGAGGGTTAACGGAGCGCTAACGGATCGTCGCTAACTTGATCTTTGTCTTGGGGTCAGGACGTTCTGACCGGGGCAATCGCGAAACCGACATAGTCCCGGTTGAGCGCGATCAAGGCTGTGTGTCGAGTATCGGGTATCCTTCGTGTCATCTTCGGACTTCAGGCAAATCGCGATACGGACGGAATCGGGCAAGGCCGAAAGGCTGTTCCGCGCCGCGGTGTCGGCGTTCTGCTCGCTGACCCGCCCGTCGCGCCGCGAGATCGGCCAGCTAGAAGACCTGACGCTGCCGCTGTTCGACGATGTGTCCGTCGAATCGCGGCGCTACGTGGCCGCCGCCCTTTCCGAATGCGAATATGCCCCTGCGGCACTTGTGCGGCGCCTCTGCGAAGAACCGGTCGACATTGCCGCGCCGCTGCTGATCCGCTCGCGCGCGGTCAGCGATATCGACCTGATCGCATTGATTGGCCGGCATGGGCTGCCGCATGCGCGCGCCATAGCGCGCCGCAAGGACCTGAACCCGACTATCGCCGATCTGATCAGGGTGCTCGAACGGCCGACACTGGTGCGGGTGCGCGATCCGGAGGTGCAAGCCCCCGCGGCACCAACCGTCGCAGTCGCAAAAGTGGAAGCGGCCAAAGACAGTGCGACAGGGCAACAGTCCGCCGGCATTGCCGCCGAGAATGCGCGGCGCAGGCTGCGCTCCATGATGCGCACCGGCGACGAAGCATCGGCGGCGAAGGTCGATGCGTTCCCTGGCGCGGATACCTACGTCAAACTGCGCGAGACGGCGCTGACGGGAAACGCCGCATTCTTCCAGACCGCGCTTGCGGACGCCCTCGACATTGATTTCTCGACCGCGCGATCGCTGATCGCCAACCAGAACTATGCCTCACTGCTTGCAGCACTGCGCTCGCTCGACTTCAGCGAGGACCGGTCCTTCCTGATCACGGTCGCCATCTATCCCGGCCTGTTCCCGCATCCGCAGGCCATCCGCACTTATCTCGACCGCTACCGCCTGCTGCATCGCGATGTGGCGCTGGACAGGGTTCGGAGCTGGAAAGCCGAGACCTTGTCCAGGATGGTTCGTGACGCTTCGCCCGCAAACAGCGACAGCCGCAAGGCCTCGAACAGCGACGAAGCCACGGCTTCCGGCCTCAGGGCGTCTTCACGGAAATAAGCTCCTCGACGGGAAAGGTGCCAGCCTCGATCTCGACCACCCAGATGTCGGGATCGAACTTCTTTTCCCTCTCAAGACGGGCATCGAGCACGGCCGGATCATCGCCGGCGGCGAGAAGGCTGAAGAAACGGTCGTCGGGCTTGGCTGAATCGTAACTTGTCTGCGGCGCCGGCCCGTAGAGGGCGACCTCTCCCAGCCTGCCCCGTACCAGCACGAAAACAGCACCGGCCTCAGTCGCGCCGCGATTGACCACGGCAGCGAAACCACCGGCGCCGAAAACCCGGCGCAACAGAGCCGAGACCCAGAAATCCGATGTGACGCGCATGAGAGAAACTCCGAAAGCGTGCGGCTATCTAGCGATATTTCCGCAGCTCCGCGAGCCGTCATTTCCGGGTCAATTGGTCAGGCCGATCTCGCGCATCTTGACGTAGACGATCTCGTCGGGCTCGCCGGTCTGCGGCAGCCCGAACAGCGACTGGAATTCCTTGATCGCCGCCTTGGTGCGCGCGCCGACGACACCATCCAGCTGCATGTCGTCATTGCCGAACGCCTTGAGCCCCGCCTGGATCTTGACTATGCGGGGGTCGGGTCCCTGAGCCGGGGCGGCCCCCGTCTGCCCAGAATTTGTCTGCCCGGAATTTGTCTGCAAGGACACCGGAACGGCGGCCGGCGCCACGTCGGGACGCGGCTGCGGTTTCGGCACCGAAGCGGTCTTCGGCGTTGCGCCAAGCTGATCCAGCAGCAACGCGTCGATCTCGCCGGAAGCGTTGAGGCCGACCTTCTGCTGATAGGCCTGTATGGCCTTGCGCGTGTTGGGGCCGGAAATGCCGTCGACCGTGCCGGAATAGAAGTCGAGGTCCTTCAATATGCCTTGCACCTGCTCGACCACCGGATCGCCCTTCATCGGTGCGGGCGCCGCATTGGGCCGCACGATGTTGATCGTCGTCTCCGGCTCGTCAGAGGTGGTGTGCGGAAAACCCTGGAAGTGGCGGGTGGCGAAGAACGCCCCGGCATGCGGGAAAGGCTGATACCACAGCGCATTGGCCGAGACATAGAACAGCGTCACCAGGAATGCCGTCGATCCGCCAACCAGGACGGGATTGCGCGAAATCACCCCGCCGACGGCGATGGCGCCATCTTGAAAGGCGTTGCTGCGGCGCTTGACCGCCTTAGGCTGTTTTGCGGAGCGAGCCATTTCTGTCCCCTTTCGCCCTCGTCATCGGCATCGTCAGCACCCCTGCCTGGTTCGCCGGGCGCCCCTTCGGCCCGTTGACCGGCAGGCTGATGGTCACCGTGGTGCCCTCGCCCGGCATGCTTTCGATCGACATGGTGCCTTCGTGCAGCGCCACCAGCCCCTTCACCAGTGACAGGCCAAGGCCGGTCCCCTCGAAGCGGCGCGTGTAGTCGTTGTGGATCTGCGTGAAGGGCTTGCCGAGATTGGCGAAATCCTCCTCGGCAATACCGATGCCGGTATCCCTGACCCAGAAATGCAGGCGCGAACCGATCCGCTTGGCGCCGACGACGACATCGCCACCATCGGGCGTGAACTTGATCGCATTGGAGACCAGATTGATGAGAATCTGCTGCACGGCGCGGCGATCCGCATTGATGTCGCCGGCGTCGGGAGCGATCTGCGTCTGCAGGTCGATGTTCTTGGCCTGAGCCTGCAGCCGCATCATCGACTGGCACATGTCGACGGCTTCCATGAACCGGAACGGCTCCGGTTCCGCCGTGTAGGCGCCCGATTCGATCCTCGATACGTCGAGTATGGATGTTACGACGGCCAAAAGATGCTGGCCTGAATCCCGCACCAGGGTGACATATTCCTTCTGACGCGGATCCTTGAAGGCGCCAAACATCTCATGCAGCAGCATGTCCGAGAAGCCGATGATGGCGTTCAACGGCGTGCGCAGCTCATGGCTGACCACCGCCAGGAACCGGCCCTTGGCCACTTCGGCGGCAGCCGCCGTCTCATTGGCCTGCGCGAGTTCCTCACGCAGCCGGGCCGTCTCGTCATTCTCACGCAGCACCAGCGTGAAGACGTCGCTCTGTTCCTCGCCACGGACCAGTTCGAGCAGGAACGGCCGATAATTGTCGGCCATCGAGCGCGCGTCATTCTGGCCATTGCCGTTCTGAGGCAGCCTGATGCGCAATTCGAGGCGGCGCGAGGCAGCACCGTCACGCAGGTCGGCCAGAGCGCTGAGATAGGAGACACGGTCCGACAAATGGACGCGGTCGAAGAAGCCGGTTCCGGAAAGCAGTTCCGGCGGCAATTTCAAAAGCGTGCGCGCCTTGGCGGACGCATCGAGCACCTCGCCGTGGCGGGCGATCCGCAGGACCACCGCATCGATAATGTCTTCCAGCCGGTCGCCGGTATCCAGCGCATCAGCCGCACCGGCGCTATCGCCAAACGCCGACACGCGCGGGATCAGCGTCAGTGCCCAGGCCAGCGGCACCAGCCAATGCCAGGCCGCGATCTGCGCGCCCGCGAAGGGCAGGAAGGCCGCAGCGAGAGGCTGAAGGGCAATGGCTGCAATAGCAGAGACCACTCCCCACAGGGCCGTGCGCCGCGAGGCGCCGATCCACCAGACTTCGAAGGGTAGCGCCACGGCAAGCATGGCGACAGGAGAACTCAACCCGCCTGCGGCGGCGATCAGGCCGCCAAGGGCAACAGCCGCCATCGCCAGGGCGATCGGTGCCGCCGCGGCCATCTTGCCGGTCGCCGCCACCAGCAAGGCGACGAACCAGCACAGACCGAAGGCCGCGAAGATGGCGGCCACGGTCACCGCGGCACCCATGCCTGATGTCACCAGCGTGACCGCGGCACCGGCGGCAAAGAACGGCGCCGCCAGCATGACGCCGATGAAGCGGCGCTGGCGCTCGCGGCCGCTCTGCCCGAGAATCGAGGGATGGACCATACGTTCGCAGCCGGCGGCAATCGCGCCAGGCAATTCAGCGTATCTGGCCTTGATCGGCATCAACTCAACGCACTCGCACTCGTCGTGAACAGCTCTGCTTTTGCAGATTGTTTTGATTGGCTCTGAAACTCTCATCCAGCGTTTAAGGAATGGATAAGGCAGCGCCGACCAAAGCCCGGCCTGTGGCAAATATCGGGATGGCGGGGGGCGAAAACCCGGGCAAATGCCGCCATAGTAAATGGAGGGTTATCTGCAAACGCCTGCCGTCGGCGGATCATGGGACGGAAGAGAACCGCCCGAATTCCAGGAAACCGTAATGGAAACAACCAGATAAATGGTTATCAAGGGGTAACGAAAATCGTCCTGATATGAAACAAATCCATGGCAAAACGCTTCGTTTCGAATTTGCCTAAAATTTGAGGAAAATTGTCGCTGTGCGCGCAAGCCGTCCTTTGTGCCTGTGTGCCAACATCCTGCCCATAAAAGAGGTCATGCCATATGACGCATGATCCGGTCACGACGAAAGGCAAGGCATGTTCTTCCTGATAAGAATGGCTTTCTGGTTTTCACTGGTGCTGCTGGCGCTGCCGCTGAGTGTCGGTTCCGACGAACCGGGCCAGGAAAGCGTCGGGCCTATCCAGGCCCTGTTCGCGGCCCGCGACGCGGTGGGCGACATTGCCGGCATCTGCGAGCGCAAGCCCGATGTCTGTGAGACCGGCAAGTCGGCGATGCACACCATCACCGCGCGTGCCAAGGAGACCGCCAAGATCGCGGCCGCCATGCTGGACGACAAGTCCGCCGGCCCCGACACCTCGACCATGACAGCCAGCGTGCCGCAAGAGGTTGTCCTGCCCGAGACCGTCAACTTGCCGATAAAGAATTAGGCTGCCGATAAAGAATTGAGCCGTTTCGACGGCGCACCGCGGGGCGTCTGCCCTCTCGACGCCCGCGGTGTCCTTGTTTTTTCCGTGACGCGGCGCCGCTGCGTGACTATATCCGGGTCATGACGACCACGATCCAGACGATCCGCGACGATTTTTCGTTCCTCGACGAGTGGGAAGACCGCTACCGCTATGTGATCGAACTGGGCGAGGCTCTGCCGCCGTTTCCAGATGAGGAGCGCAATGCCGCCAACAAGGTGCCTGGTTGCGTCAGCCAGGTCTGGCTGACCACCGAACGGGGACCGGGCAACGATCCGGTCATTACCTTTACCGGCGATTCGGACGCCCATATCGTGCGCGGGCTTGTCGCCATCATGCTGGCGCTGTTTTCCGGAAGGACTGCCAGCGAAATCCAGAAAACCGATGCGGAAGCGACGCTGAAGGCACTCGGCCTGGACGAGCACCTGTCGCCGCAGCGCGCCAATGGCCTTCGCTCGATGGTCAAGCGCATCAAGCGCGATGCCGAGATGGCACTCAAGCAGACCGCCTGACGCCCCTCCAGTCGGCATGACCGTGACGCGTCCCCAAAATCAAACGGCGCCCGAAGGCGCCGTTGATGTCGGTTCGACCTGACAAAGCGGCGATTACCGCGCCTTGCGCTTGCGGCCAAGGCCCATCTTCTTGGCGAGCTGCGAGCGGGCTGCCGCATAATTCGGAGCAACCATCGGATAGCTCGGGTCGAGATTCCACTTTTCGCGATACTGGTCCGGCGTCAGATCATAGTGGGTCATCAGGTGACGCTTGAGCGACTTGAACTTCTTGCCGTCTTCAAGACAGACAATGTAGTCGTCATGAACCGAGCGCTTGGGGTTGACAGCCGGCTTCTGCTTGTCGGCAGGAGGCTGTTCGGCGGTTCCGCCCACACGCCCGAGAGCGGCATGGACATCGGATATGAGGTTCGGCAGTTCGCCGACCGGCACGGGATTGTTGCTGACATAGGCGGCCACCACATCGGCGGTCAGTTCGATCAGCGCATCATTGTTTCTGGAAGGTGTTTCGACAATATCCATGGTTCAGGCCCCAACAAGAGTTACGTCGATATGCGCCCTTTTTTACAGGCAGGGCTTCGCACGAATTTTGTGCAGGTAGAGTTCCTGCGATTCGTGTCACGGGCACATCAATGGGCCTGCTGCGCAAGTAAGTCAATTCGACCCTGGCTCTATATTGAACGATGCTGATCAAATATTCCCGATTCAGCTTCAATCTTTCGTGCATTGTGTAATTTTTCGATATTTTTTCGTCGAAACCAGCAGCGGCTGACGTTACGTCAATTCCTCATTACATTCGCAATAGCTCACAAAACCCGCCTCAATGCTTCGCTTTGCTTGATCATCGAGAAGGCAATCTTGGTTGTTCACATCTGTCCACAAAACCGCAGGTTGCTGCTCCTCTTTTTCGCCGGCAACCGGGCGTCATGGCTCGCCTCACGACCAGTTGCTGGTTGGTCGATCAATACGGGGTTATGTACTTGCCGTAGGCCCAGCCGGTCACGAAGGCGCCGTTCTTGGCCGGGTCGTGCCAGACCTCGCACCAGCGATAACGAATCGTGTGCTGTTGCTTCCATGCCGGTTGGTTGGCGATGTCGAGCAGGTTTGTGCCACCAGTGCATCGTCCGGTCATCTGCAGGACGGTCCCGTTCGGGTATGCGGCCTGCTTCTGCGATGTGCCGGACGGATATTTACGCACATTGAGCGTGTCGCCGAACGGCACATTGGCCACTTGCCAAGCCGCGAATACGGTCGCATGAGACTGGCCAACAAAGACCAGAGTTAGCGAAGCAACGGCGAAAGTCGCGGCAATCCGAGATCGAACAGTCATCATCTTTCCTCCCGGCCCATCTCCTGGAGCCGATACCACCTCTAGGCCGCCGCCCTTGAACCCACCCTGATCGGCGTGTTCATTCACCATTCAAGATATTTCCCAAGCGAGACGCAATGACCAAGACTTCCCGATTTCCGATCGTCAGCCCGCCAACACCGCAGAAGCGGCCGGTTATCGACACGCATCACGGCATCACGCGAACCGACGAATATGCCTGGCTTCGGGCCGACAACTGGCAGGAGATGTTTCGAGATCCTTCCCTGCTCGATGCGGGCATCCGCGCCGAACTCGAAGCCGAGAACGTCTACCAGTCGAAGCTGATGGCCGACACGGTCGAGCTCCAGAAACAGCTTTTCAAGGAGATGAAGGGCCGCATCAAGGAAGATGATTCCTCCGTTCCGATGAAGGACGGGCCTTATGCCTATGGGTCTTCTTTCAAGCTCGGCGGCGAGCAGCCGCGCTATTTCCGCATGCCGCGCGACGGCGGAACCGAGCAGATCCTGCTCGACGGCGACCTTGAGGCGGAAGGCAAGGCCTATTTCCGGCTCGGCGGCGTCGATCATTCGGCCGATCATCGCAAGCTGTTGTGGGGGTTCGACGACAAGGGTTCCGAGTTTTATACGCTGCGCGTGCGCGACCTTGCCAATGGCAAGGAACTGGCGGACCAGATTCCCGCCACCGGCGGCTCGGGTGTATGGGACGCGGGCAATGACGGGTTCTTCTATACGCGTCTCGACCCCAACCACCGGCCGTCGAAGGTGCTGTTCCACGCGCTGGGACAAGACCCTGAAAGTGACCGCCTGATCTATGAGGAAACCGATCCCGGCTTCTTCATGAATGTCGACGGTACCCGCAACAATCAATGGATCATGATCGGCATCAACGATCACGAGACCTCGGAATATCGCCTGTTGAGCGCCAGCGATCCGTTTGCCGAACCCAGACTGGTTTCGCCGCGCGAAACCGGCCTTCAATATGAGCTGGAGGAAGGTGGCGACACCTTCTTCATCCTGACCAATGCGGACGGCGCCAAGGACTTCAAGATCATGACGGCGCCGGCAAGCGATCCGGTCCGCGCCAACTGGCAGGAACTGGTGGCGCATGAGCCGGGCCGGCTGATCCTGTCGGTGATCGGCTTCAAGGACCATATGGTCCGGCTCGAGCGCAAGGAAGGCCTGCCGCGCATCGTCGTGCGCGACCGCGCCAATGGCGAAGAGCATCTTCTGTCGCTCGATGAGGAGGCTTTCTCGCTCGGTCTCTCGGGTTCTTATGAATACGACACCGAAATCATGCGCTTTTCCTATTCGTCGATGACGACGCCGGCGCAGGTGTTCGACTACAATATGCGCACCCGCGAACGGGTCTTGCTCAAGACCCAGGAAGTGCCATCCGGCCATGATGCGGACCATTATGTCACCAGGCGGCTGATGGCACCCGCCGCCGATGGCGAGTTGGTGCCGATCTCGCTTCTGCACCACCGAGACACGCCGCTCGACGGATCGGCACCTTGCCTGCTTTACGGATACGGCTCCTACGGCATCACCGTGCCGGCGGCGTTCAACACCAACTGCCTGTCGCTGGTCGACCGCGGCTTCGTCTATGCCATCGCTCATGTCCGTGGCGGCAAGGACAAGGGTTATGGCTGGTATGATGACGGCAAGCGGGCGCACAAGATGAACACGTTTACGGATTTCATCGCCTGTGCGCGCCACCTCGTTGCCGAACGCTATACCGCGCATGACCGTATGGTCGCGCAAGGCGGCTCGGCCGGCGGCATGCTGATGGGTGCCGTCGCCAATATGGCGCCGGACTGTTTCGGCGGCATCGTCGCCGAGGTCCCCTTCGTCGACGTGCTCACCACCATGCTCGACGCGACCTTGCCGCTGACGCCGCCGGAATGGCCGGAATGGGGCAATCCGATCGCGTCGGCCGACGACTACCGCACCATCGCCGCCTACTCGCCCTACGACAATGTCGCCGCACTCGACTATCCGCCGATCCTGGCGCTTGCCGGCCTCACCGATCCGCGCGTCACCTATTGGGAGCCGGCCAAATGGGTGGCGCGGCTGCGCGACCGCAAGAGCGGCGACAATCCGGTGCTGTTCAAGATCAACATGGACTCCGGCCACGCCGGCGCGTCTGGCCGGTTCTCAAGGCTTGAGGAAATCGCTTATACCTATTCCTTCGCGCTGAAGGTGACGGGCAAGCCGCAGCTCGCCGAGGAACCGCTCAAATGATCGATCTGTCCACGTTGATTGCCTATGTCGCCGTCGTGCTCGGCTTTGTCTTTATTCCGGGTCCGGCCACGCTGCTGACGATCGCCCGGGCAACGAGTTCGGGAACGAAGGTCGGGATCGCGACCGGTGCCGGGATCGCGGCCGGCGACATATTTCACACGATCATGGCGATGGTCGGCATCTCGGCGATCATCGCCACGTCGGCGACGCTGTTCAGCATCGTAAAATACATCGGCGCAGCCTACCTTGTTTACCTCGGCATCCGCGCGATCATCGAAAAGTCGCCGACCGATCCAACTGCCGGCGCGCTTGCGATCTCCGCCGGCAAGGCGTTTCGGCAGGCTGTCCTTACCGAGGTGCTCAACCCCAAGACCGCGCTTTTCTTCCTCGCCTTCCTGCCTCAGTTCGTGCGGCCCGAAAACGGAACGGTGATGCTTCAATTGGCCGTATTGGGAATTGTCTTCGTGGTGCTCGGTCTTTTCAGCACGGTCGTCTTTGCCGTGAGCGCCGGTCGCCTCGGCGCTTTCCTGCGCCGCAATCCGACCGTGCTGAAATGGCAGGGCAAGGTTGTCGGCGGCATCTACTGCGCCTTGGGCGTGCGTCTGGCGCTGCAGCAACGCTGAAGGCTCCCAAGACGGCACGTTCACTTTTGGATTTGGCGATCATGACTTTTTGAATTCCGCATCGCTCATTTCCACTCGCAATTGCGATGGTCGCGCGTTACCCAATGCACGACTTTCCCGGGGCGATGAAGCCCGCACTCGCACAAGGGTCCATTATGCTGCTCGTCGACGTCTATCTCGACAAATCGCCCATTCAAGGCATCGGTGTCTTTGCCAAGCACCACATCCCCAGGGGCACGCTGATCTGGAAGCTCGACCCCCGCTTCGACCGGATCATCGACGTCGAGACCTATGAGGGCGAGACCGGGCCGGTGAAAAACTACCTCGACCGCTATTCCTACCCGGACCGGCGCGATCCGTCCTACATCGTCTTCGAAGCCGACGACGCCCGCTACATGAACCATGACGACGAGCCGAATTGCGACGTCTCCTCACCCGAGGAAACCTACGCCTTGCGCGACATCGCACCCGGCGAGGAACTGACCTGCAACTACAATCATTTCTTCGAGACGGGCTTCGATTTCCTCGGCGACCGGCACCTCTAGTCGATAATCAGCTCGCCGGCTTGCGTGCGGGATAACCATTCGGGTGCGGCGGTACTGACTTGAGATAGGCGGCGATCGCGGCCCGGTCCTCCGGTGCCAACTCAGCCATATTCCGCTGCACGTCGACCATCGCGCCGCCAACGGAATCGAAATCGGGCGTGAAGCCGGTTTCGAGGTAGTTGGCGATATCGGCTTCCGACCATTTGGCGACGGCGCCGGCGCCCGATGTGATGTTGGGCACAATGCCCGAACCTTCGGCGGCCACGGCACCGGCAAGCCATTCGCTTTTCTTGATGCCGCCAGCGAAGTCGCGCGATGTGTGGCATTCGCCGCAATGGCCCGGCCCTTCGACCAGGTAGCGGCCGGCCATCACGGGCTCAGGCGTGCCAGCGGCCAAGGCAACAACAGGCTGGTCGCTGAGATAGAGCCGTTTCCACAGGCCGATGCCGCGACGGATGTTGAAGGGAAAACCGAGCGAATTGGCCGGCGCCTTGCCGGCGACCGCCGGCAGCGTCTTCAGGAAGGCGTAGAGATCGGCAATGTCCGATGGCTTCATGCGGGCGTAGGACGCGTAGGGAAAGGCCGGATAGAAATGCTCGCCGGACGGTGAAACGCCCTTGAGCATGGCGTTGGCGAGGTCCCCGACCGACCACGAACCGATGCCGTCCTTGGGGTCTTGCGAAATGTTGGGCGGAACAAAGGTGCCGAACGGGGTCTTGAGTTGGAGGCCACCGACCAGTTGAAGCCGGGCATCGCCCTGCGAACCCGGCTTCGCGTGGCAGGAAGTGCAGCCGCCGGCATAGAAAATGCGCTTGCCCTTGGTCGCGTCGCCCGGCCCGAGTTGCGCCAGGGCCGCGGCATCCAGCTTGACCGGCGCCGACAGCAGCCAACCACCGGCCGCGCCGACGCCGCCCAGGACGAGGGCCGCGCCGACGAGCTCCTTCAGCCATGCCATGTCAGGCAATCAGCCCTTCTTGACCCGGTAGGTCTGGTGACAGGTGCCGCAATCGCCACCGAGGGTGTTAATCTGCCCCTTCAGCGCATCAACGTCGGCGGGAGCAGCAGCGGTCGCGGCCTTGACGTCGGCGAGATATTTGTCCTCGGTAGCCTTGAAGCCTGCCATGTCTTCCCAGATCTTCGGACCCGCCGTGGTGTCGCCGGCATCGCTGCCTGCAGGGAACAACGCGTCCACGTCGAGCTTCTCAGCATTTGCCTGCAACGCCTGGAGTTGTGTAAGCACGGCTGCAGCATCAAAGGGATCCTCGCCCTTAGCCACTTTCGCCAAGCCGCCGACGATCTTTCCGCGCTCCTTCATCAGAGCCTGCCGGTCGATGATCGGATCGGCAAAGGCCGCCGAACCGGCGAAGGCGAGCATTGAGATGGCGATGACAAGCTTTCTCATTCATTTGGCTCCATGAAGGTATCTTGGGACACGACGTTAACGGATGCAGCGGACGGAATATTCCCTCTCCTCGGATGGTTTTTCCGGGCCTTCACAGCCACTGATATCGGCAAAGAAAAAGAAAAGCCCCGGGAATGCCGGGGCTTTTCTGATGATCGACTACTTCGCCTTTTCGTAGAGTTCCAGCACATGATCCCAGTTGATCAGGCTGTCGACGAAGGCCTCGAGATATTTCGGGCGGGCGTTGCGGTAATCGATGTAATAGGAGTGCTCCCAGACGTCGACGCCGAGGATCGGCGAAGCGCCATGAACGAGCGGATTTTCACCGTTCGGGGTCTTCGAAATCGCCAGCTTGCCGTCCTTGACGGAAACCCAGGCCCAGCCCGAACCGAACTGCGTGGTGCCCGCGGCGATGAAATCAGCCTTGAACTTGTCGTAGCCGCCGAGATCGCTGTCGACTGCCTTCTGCAGCGCGCCAGGCAGCTTGTTGCCGCCGCCGCCCTTCTTCATCCACTTCCAGAAATGGATGTGGTTGTAGTGCTGGGCTGCATTGTTGAAGAGACCGGCATTCTTGCCGAACGACTGCTTGACCACCTCTTCGACCGACAGGTCGCCAAGACCCGCCTCGGCGGCCAGCTTGTTGCCGTTGTCGACATACGCCTTGTGGTGCTTGTCGTGGTGATACTCCAGCGTCTCTTTCGACATGTAGGGCTGCAAGGCCTCATAGTCGTAGGGCAGAGCGGGCAATTCAAAAGCCATGGGTAGTACTCCCTCGTGGAAAAATCCGGTGTGGATACCGGATTAAGATAGGTCTGGATTGAGCTGGGGCAACTCCGGAAGTGAAGCGCCGGTACCCTTTCTAAGCGGGTTCCAGAAAACTGTCACACGGTTTTCCCGCGCGAACCGCGCAGCGACAAAAAGGCCGGGCCGGCGCGTCAGCCAGCCGATTTCGAATGCGCCCAGTCCCAATAGAGCTCGCGCGCCTTCTTGGCTACCGGCCCGGGTTGCAGGTTACGATCCTCGATACGCGTGATCGGCACCACCTTGGAATGGTTGCCGGTCGAAAAGATTTCGTCCGCTTCGAGGAAATCGCGCACCGACAGCGTCTTTTCCGTCGTCTTGAAGCCATACTCGCCCAGCAGCGTCATCGTGCGCGAGCGGGTGATGCCGGACAGGAAGGTGCCGTTCGGCGCCGGCGTCAGCACGTGGCTATCCTTGACCAGGAAGATGTTGGAGCTTCCGGTCTCGGCGACATTGCCCAGCATGTCCAGCACCAGCGCATTGTCGAAGCCACGCATCTTGGCTTCAAGGATGGCACGGCCATTGTTGGGATAGAGGCAGCCGGCCTTGGCATTGGTCGGCATGGTTTCGATGGTCGGACGCCGGAACGGCGACACGGTCACCGAAAAGCCGGTCGGCGAGATCATCGGCGATTCATAGAGGCAGAGGCAGAAACGGGTCGAAGCGGGATCGGCCGGCACGCCCATATAGCCGCCATGCTCGGCCCAGTACATCGGCCTGATATAGACCGCCGTCTTGCCGTCGAACTTCTTCAATCCATCCCAGGTCAGCCCGACGATCTGTTCGGGCGACATGTTCGGCTTGAGGCCAAGCGCGATCGCCGAGGCGTTCACCCGCCTGGCATGAAGGTCGAGGTCGGGCGCCACGCCCTCGAACCAGCGCGCGCCGTCGAACACGCTGGTGCCGAGCCACATGGCGTGGCTGCGCGGCCCCAGTATGGCGACGTTGCCCTCGTACCAGTCACCATCGACGAAGGTCCATGTCGCGGATTGCGCCGCTGCCGCCAGTGTCATTGCGTTATCCCGTTCCGATCAATCTTGTGTGACAACATTGGATGATGCTTTGGCCGCTGCCGTCAACGGGCATAGGGGAGTTTTGTTGAGGCCAGCGGCGGGCGCGATGCAATCAAGGCTTGCACCTTGCCCCGCCTCGCCTCAAAACTGTTGCCATGCAATACGCCGCCTATGTTTTCGACGCCTACGGCACGCTGTTCGACGTGCATGCCGCCGTGCGCCGCCATGCCGACCAGATCGGACCCGACGGCCAGTTGCTGTCCGAAATCTGGCGCGCCAAGCAGCTCGAATATTCCTGGGTGCGTACGCTGATGGGCGCCTATGCGGATTTCTGGCAACTGACAGAACAGGCGCTCGACTTCGCCTTGCGCAAGGTCCCTTCGGCAGATCCCGGTCTCAGATCAAAATTGCTGGAAGCCTATTGGCGACTGGATTGCTACCCGGAAGTGCCGGCCGTGTTGAAGGCGCTCAAGGCTTCGGGAGCCAGGCTGGCGATCCTTTCCAACGGTTCTCCCGAAATGCTGGAAGCGGCGGTCAAATCGGCCGCGCTCGACCAGGTTCTGGACGACATCTATTCCGTCGATGCGGTACGCCGCTTCAAGACCGATCCAGCGGTCTACGACATGGTCGCCACCGGCTGGCGGCTCTATCCCGGTGCGGTGTCCTTCCAGTCCTCGAACCGCTGGGACATTGCGGGCGCCACCAAATTCGGCTTTCGCACGGTGTGGATCAACCGCTCCAACCAGCCCGAGGAATACCGGGACTTCCCACCGGCCCTGATCCTGCCGACCCTCGAAGCATTGGTGTCCGGCAGCTAGGCCTGTGGCCCTGGCGCCACAGTGGCGGCGCAGTCACAGCTTCGCCTTTGTTTGTCCACGTTCGGGCCAGAATCGGAACCGCCTATCGCCCCAGGTGTTGTCAGGCACCTGCAACGGCGATCGGCGTATTGACGCTTTGTTGCGATTTGAGTCTTAAAGAAGGCAGTCATGTCCATAACCGAAATCGAATCCTATCGCCTGAGCCGTCGCGGCTTCCTCAACGCCGCAGCATTGGGCGCCGCCTCGATCGCGGTTTCAGCATGCGCCACCACCGGGCCGGGCCCGGTAGAGCCACCGCCGCCAACCTATGTCGAGCCGCCGCTTGCCGATTATGCGTCGATGTACGCGGCCGTCAGCGATGGCGGCTTCGACCTGCCGGCCATCCCCGTCGACAGGATCGATCCGCAGTTCCTGCGCCAGATCGTTCCCGACCCGACCGGGCAGAAGCCGGGAACCATTGTCGTCGATACGACAGGCCATTTCCTCTATCTGGTTCGTCCAGGCGGTCAGGCGATCCGCTATGGCGTCGGCCTCGGCCGCGCCGGCTTCGAATGGTCGGGCGACGCTGTCGTCCAGTGGAAGCAGAAATGGCCGAAATGGACGCCGCCGGATGAAATGGTCGCCCGGCAGCCGGAATTGAAGCAGTACAGCGCCGACAATGGCGGCATGCCCGGCGGGCTGAAAAACCCGCTCGGCGCCCGCGCGCTCTACCTCTTCCAGGGCAATGTGGACACGCTTTACCGCCTGCACGGCTCGCCGGAATGGAAGTCGATCGGCAAGTCGGTCTCATCCGGCTGCGTGCGCCTGATGAACCAGGACATCATCGATCTCTACGACCGCGTGCCGTCGAAGACTCCTGTCATCGTGACCAGCGATGCCAGCCAACCGCAGGTGGCGGCAGCGACGGCGAACCACAAGGCCATCCCGATCGACGCCGGCGTGCCCGACGGATCGGTGCTGCTCGGGCCGGTCAAAGCGGTCACGAACGCGATCTTCTGATCCGATTGAAGGAGCGGCGGACAGCCGTCGCTCCTGCCACGCCTGTCGGCGCCCAAAACGATTTCAGTCAGAGGCCAAGCGGAGCCTTGAAAGCCGCGAGTTCTTCGTCGGCGATCGAGACGAGGTGCTGCGGCTCGGGATAGGCGCCGGTCTTCACGTCAGAGATGAACTCGCGATAGGCGGCGATGCGCTCGCGCTGCAGCCGCTCATATTCGGCGGCGAAGTTGCGATAGGTCTTGGCGTGGCGCGGTCTGTGGCCTGCGGTGTGGCCGAGCACATCCTCGCTGAACAGGTACTGCGCGTCGGCATGCGGTCCGGCGCCCATGCCAAGCATGATCATCGGCGTGCTCCGGGTGATCAGTTCGGCAATCCGGTCCGGCACCACTTCCAGCTCGGCGCCGAAGCAGCCGATGGTTTCGAGACGCTTGACGTGGTCCCACACAGCACGCGCGCTCTCGGCCGTCCTGCCGACGGCCTTGAAGCCGCCGGTCCAGGTGCATTGCGAGGGGATCAGGCCGACATGGGCGACGACCGGCACGGCGTTGTCACAGAGCGTCTTCTGGATGTCGAGCGAGGCGGCACAGTAGAAGCAGTCGCCGCCGATGCGCATGAAGTGGTAGGCGGTTTTCAGATAGTCCTCCGCCGTGACCAGATTGCCCGCGGGACCGTAGGGAAGCCCGACCTGCACGAAGCAGCGGCCGGCCGCCTCGCGCATCTCGGGCGAAAAGAAGCGGCCCTCGATCGAAAGCATGTCGATGCCGGCGGCGTCGGCCGCCGCAGCCTCTTCGAGCGAGGTGACGTACAGCATGGAAATCTTCTGGCCGCGGCCCTTCATGGCGCGGATGTCGGCAACGGTGGGCCGGCTGTTCTTGGTGACCATTCTTTTTCCCTCAGACAGTGAAAGCTTCGCGAAAGGCCTGCAGGGCCGCTTCGGGGTCACCGGAGGCGAATGCCTCCATGCCCACCGGCCCGCGATAGCCCATCTCCTTCAGCGCATGGGCAATGCCCCGGTAATTGATCTCGCCGGTGCCGGGCTCCATGCGTCCGGGCACGTCGGCCACCTGAACCTCGCCGATCCATGGCAGGCAGGCGCGGCACAGCTCGATCAGATTCCCTTCGCCGATCTGCGCATGGTAGAGATCGAGATTGAGGCGCAGGCCAGGCCGGTCGACATCAGAGACCAGCGCCAGCGTATCCTGCGCGCGCCCGAACGGTACGCCGGGATGGTCGACCGGCAGGTTCAGATTCTCCAGCGTAAAGGTCACGCCTTCCGCCTCGGCGAGGTCGGCGATGCGGTTCAGCGTGTCGCGCGCCTTGAGCCACATGGCGCCGGTGACGGTCTCGCAAGACGTGACCGGCAGGCCGCCTTCGCCGAGCCCGGTGCCGTGCAGATTGAGCCGCGCGACGCCGAGGCGCTTGCCGACCGCCGCTGTCTCCCTGGCCGTCTTCAACAGCTCGGCGGCGCCCTCGTCATCGGCAAGCCGGCCGCTGAGATAGCCGTTCATGATCGAGAAGGTCGCGCCGGATCTTTTCAGCATCGCAAGGTCATGGTCCGGCCAGTTCCAGAGGCCGACCTGGAAACCCATTTCGGTGAGGCGCTTGACGCGCCATTCCATCGGCTTGTCGCGCCACAGCATTTCGACGCAAGCCGCAAGGGTGAAAGTATCGGAC
This sequence comes from Mesorhizobium sp. CNPSo 4671, assembly GCF_057784245.1. Classification (NCBI taxonomy): domain Bacteria; kingdom Pseudomonadati; phylum Pseudomonadota; class Alphaproteobacteria; order Hyphomicrobiales; family Phyllobacteriaceae; genus Mesorhizobium; species Mesorhizobium sp. CNPSo 4671. The sequence continues at coordinate 330,781 of NZ_JBWLUW010000008.1, forward strand.
ATGTCAGATCTCGATGTACACGCGGCCGTCCTCGACCTTGGTGGTGTAGGTTTTCAGGTTCACGCAGACCGGTGCGCGCAGCGCCTCGCCAGTCCGGTAATCGAACACACCGCTGTGTTTCGGGCATTCGATCCTGTGATCCATAACCAGCCCTTCGCTCAGATGCACCTTCTCATGCGTGCACAGCCCGTCGGTGCAGAAGAACGCATCGTCGGGACTGCGGTAGATGGCGAAGGTCCGGCCCTCGTGATCGAAGCGGATGACGTCCTCTTCGTCGATGTCATCGGTCGCGCACGCATCAATCCACTTTGCCATTGTCACTCTGCCGTCTGTTCTTTGGTTGGTTGAAAAAGGGCGGCCGGCGGGATTTCCGCCGACCGCACAGGAAGATGCCCGGGAGGAGGAGAGATGGGCGTCTTCGCTGGTCATGCATGGCTCGCGCCCTGCGGCGCATGCCCGTCATCGGTGGCGGAGAAGCTCTCGATCTCGGCTTCGAGCTCGGCCATCTGCTCGCCGCCGGCCATCAGGTCGGTGATCGCCTCGCGGCTTTTCTCGCCCTTGCGGAAGTCGGCGGCCTTGGCGCCTCTGATGAGCACGGCAAAATGGTCGCCGACGGTCAGCGCATGGACGACATTGTGGGTGATGAAGATCACCGCGATGCCCTTGCGGCGCGCCTGGAGCACAATGCGCAGCACATGCGCCGCCTCCTTGACGCCAAGTGCGGCGGTTGGCTCGTCAAGAATCAGCACGCTGGCGCCGAAATGCACGGCCCGTGCGATCGCCAGCGCCTGGCGTTCGCCACCCGACAGTCCGCCGACGAGGCGATCGCCGTCGTCGATGCGGGTTATGCCGAGTTGGCGCATCTCGGTGACGGCGATCTCATTGGCCCGCTTGCGGTCGTAGATGATGAGCGGCCCCCAGCGCCGCGTCGGCTCGGCGCCGACGAAGAAGGAGCGGCCTATGCTCATCAGCGGGAACGTGCCGCCGAACTGGTGAACGGTCGCGATGCCATGGTCGCTGGCATCACGGGGGCTGTCGAAGGCGACCGATTTACCGTCCATTTCCATCGTGCCCGATGTCGGCCTGTGGACGCCGGAGAGGATCTTGATCAGCGTCGACTTGCCGGCGCCATTGTCGCCGAGCAGGCACAGCACCACGCCTCGGTTGACCTCGAGCGAGATGTCGTGGAGCACGTCGATCGGGCCGAACGACTTGTTGATTGCGGTCAGTTTGAGCAGGGGCGTGGTCATCAGCGTGCCCTCGGTTTGGCACGCGGCGCGTAGGCCAGCGCCATGGTGCGGAAGGTGTTGTTCATCAGCACGGCCGCCAGCAGCAGGACGCCGATGATCAGGCTTGCCCAGTTGGCGTCGAAGCCGGTGTAGAAAATGCCCTGGTTGACGATGGCGAAGGTCAGTGTGCCGAGCACGATGCCGACCACCGATCCGTAGCCGCCGGTGAGCAGCACGCCGCCAATGACCACCGCGATGATGGAGTTGAAGATGAACGACTGCCCGGCGGCCACCTGGGCGCTGTTGTAGAGGATCGCCTGCGACATGCCGACGAAGGAGGCGCACAGGCCGCTGCTCATGAAGAGCGCGATGGTCACCCGGTCTGTCGGGATGCCGGCGTTGCGGGCGCTGACGGCGTCACCGCCCATGGCCAGGACCCAGTTGCCGAAGCGCGAGAAATTCAGGATGAAGCCGACGACCAGGATGGCGGCGATCCACCAGAACAGCGTCACCTCGAACTTGCCGCCGAGATAGTCGCCAAACAAAAGCTTGGCGGTTGGGCCGCTCTTCAGCGCGACGCTGGTGCTGCCGGAGAGGATGACCGAGAGGCCGAGCGTCAGGCCGGCGAGCGCAAACAGCGTGGCGAGCGTAACGACGAAGGACGGCACTTTGGTGCGGATCACCAGCACGCCGTTGACGAAGCCGACGGCGAGCCCAAGGCCGAGCGCGGCGAGGATGCCGACGACGATCGGCAGGCCGTAATGGCCCGACAGAATGGCTATGGTCATCGAGCTGGCGGGGACCATCGAGCCGACGGAGAGATCGAGATACCCGGCGATCATCAGCAGCCCGATGGGAAGCGCGATGATACCGAGTTCCGAGGCGACGTTGAGCCAGCTCGCGACACCCCCGGCCGACATGAAATTGGCGCCGCCGAAGATCGAGAAGAACACCAGGACGGCGATCATGCCGATCAGCGAGCCGACTTCCGGCCGGCGCACGAGGCTGCCGATCGAGGGCATCGAAGAGCGCTGGGAGGGCGGCGCGGTGGCAGCCATGGCGGGTTGGTGATGGGCTTGGGATGTCATCGAAATGTCCCTGGCATTGTGGCTTGAGATAAGGCTCCCCCTTCTCCCCTTGTGGGAGAAGGTGTCGCCACAGGCGACGGATGAGGGGTGTTCCAGCTTGGCAATGACGGCGCTCCGTCACGCACCCCTCAACCGTCTCGGCGCTGCGCGCCAATCCACCTTCTCCCACAAGGGGAGAAGGGGAGGCTCAGCGCTAGCGGGCGCCGGCCGCGGCACCGGCCATCGTCGCATCGACATTGGCTGCGTCGACGATTCCCGGTCCGGTCAGCACCGGCTTGGTCGGCAGGTCGAGCCCATAATTGACGAAGCCGTTCAGCAGCGACACCGCGAGATAGCCCTGCAGATAGGGCTGCTGGTCGACAGCGAACATCTGAGTGCCGGCCTTGATGCGCTGCAGGCCGGTCTCGTCCATGTCGAACGAAGCGAGCTTGACCTTGTCGCCGGCATTGGCCTGGCTGATAGCATTGGCGGCACTGTTGGCGTCGCCGGCGCTGATGGTGATGACGCCGTCGATGGTGTTGTCCTTCAGCACGGCGGCCTTGATCGCCTCGGCGACAGCGGTCGGGTTGCCGAAGCTGGACGAGGGCAGCGGCAACTGGCTGGATTTGCCGCCGCTCTTGGCGATGGCGTCGGCAATGCCCTTGCAGCGGTCCTCGGTGTTGGTGGCGCCCGGCAAGGTGTTGACGCACAGCACGTTCTTGGAGCCATGGCTGCCGTAATAGGCGCCGCCGCCCAGGCCAGCGGCGTATTCTTCGTTGCCGACATAATTCATGGCGCCGAGCCGCTTGGCGGCGTCCATGCCGCCGGAATTGTAGATGATGAGCGGCACGCCAGCCGAAACGACTTCCTTGAAGGCGTCGTCCATGGCCTCGGGCACCCAGTCGGGGCCGACGATGGCGTTCGGCTTCTGGCTGAGCGCGGTGCGGATCAGCTTGGCGGCGTCCGGACCGAGATTGTCGTAGTTCTGCGGACCGAGCCAGGTCACCGAGCCGCCGGTCAGTTCGGCGACCTTGCCGGCATCGTCGGCGCCCTTCTTGACCTTCGACCAGAACGGGTCGTCCGCCTTGCCGCCGATGACGAAGATCTTCGCCCCATCGGCCATGGCCGACGTAGCCGATGTCGCCGCCACGCCCGCAAGCATGATCGCCGTGAGCAGTTTCGTGATCGTTTTCATTTCATTTCCTCCCGGTTGCCGTCGTCAGACGGGTTTAGAAAAACTTGAATTCATCCGCAGGCGCGCACCTCTCCCGTTGCGCGTTGCGTCGCTTGATCAATGGTTCGCCGCGGCCTTGGCGTTCATGCGTTCCTTCTTTTTCTGGAAGCGGGCGTCCATCATGGCTTCGCCCTCTCGGGTGCCGTCGTGCCAGGTGCCGAACCACCGATCGAGGGGGATCAGCCCGTCGCCGCCATAGTTCACCTCGAAATATTTGTGGTGCAGGTAATGCGTGTAGGCATGGCTGTTGACGGCCGTATCCTCGGTCACTTCCAGCTTGTCGAAGCCGAGATGGCCATTGACGGCGCCGAAGCCGGCGACATGCAACTGGAGCAGCGCGACGATTGGATTGGACGGGATGACGAGGTGCCAGAAGGCGACCGCGTGGTAGAGGAACCCCTCCACCGGATGCATCGACAGCGACGACCAGGGCGACGGGTTGATCGAATTGTGATGGACCGAATGGATCCAGCGATAAAGCGGACCCCAGTGGATCAGCCGGTGGATGAAGAAGAAATGCACCTCGTGGATGGCCGGCGCGACCAGCACCAGTGCCGCGAGGTAGACCGGATGATCCGTCCAACCGACCCACGGCACGTAGCCATTGGCAAAGCACCAGAGGAAGACGACTTCGACCAACGTCCACAACGGGATGGTGATGAAGAACGAGCGCAGGAAATTGTCGAGGTTCTGGCTCTGGAACCAGAACACGTCGGAGGGCGCATCGGCGGGGAATTTGTGGTTGTATTTGAACCGCGTCGCCTGGGCGCGCTTGATGTAGTAGCGCAGTTCGAAGATGCCGTAGAAGACGAGGATCGCCGCGGCGTTGACGGCATAGAGCCATAGCGCCCAACCCCAGCCGATGGCCTTCATCGTCTCGATGCTGGGGACGATATAGAACCAGTAGAGCAGAGCGGTGGCCATGTGGAAGGCATTCCACGGCCAGATATAGCCGGGCAGCCACGCCAGTATCTTCGGCAGTTTGGGCGGCCAGTTCCATAAGGGCGCCCCCTCGACGCGTCCGTTCGGCTTCCAGTCGCCGCGCTTGTCGCGCACGCCATATTTGAGATCGTCCATGCAATTCCTCCACCCGCAATGCCGCACCCGCAACGCCTTGGGATGGGCCACACGCGCACGCTGCCTCACACCGCCTGTGAGCGGTGGGCGAAAAACCGTCTGCGCTGCTGCTATCCTTGGGCTGGCGGTGCGTCCGCCTTGCTCGCTTTTGACGAGATAAACATCTTGATCCAAAATGAATCAAGAATAGAATGTTTGTTCCAATTGGATTGTGTCATTTATATCAAACTGGCACGATAAATGATATTTTAGTATCAATTGCACCAAGCGGATGGAACGAAATGGATCAGAACAAGCGGCCAACGATCAAGGATGTGGCTGCCGAGGCGAATGTTTCGGTGGCCACCGTCAACCGCGTGCTAAGCGGCTCAGGCGCCGTCCGCCAGGGCATGCGCGAGCGCGTCCGGCTGGCGGCGGAGCAAATCGGCTTCTACGGCATGGGCGCGCTGCGCAGCCGTGTGGCGGCTGCCCGGCCGCGCTACCGGTTCGGTTTCCTGCTGCACCAGCCTGGCCGCGCCTTCTACCGCAACATGGCCGAGGCGCTGCGCCTGGCAACCGAAACGATACCCGATTGCGAGATAGAGCTGCGCACGGAGTTTCTGGACGATCTGTCACCGCAGAACGTCGCCTCGCGCATGCTGGCGCTCGGCGCCGAATGCGATGCCGTCGGCGTCGTTGCAGCGGTGCATCCTCTCGTCACCCAGGCGGTGGACACATTGCATGCCCGCAACGTGCCGGTGTTTGCGCTGATCTCGCAGATTTCGGCGACCGGACATGTGCGCTATATCGGACTGGACAACTGGAAGGTCGGGCGCACCGCAGCCTGGGTGTTCGAGCATGTCTGCCGCGCACCCGGCAAGCTCGGCATCCTTGTCGGCAACCACCGCTACCGCTGCCAGGAGATGAACGAGAGCGGCTTTCGCTCCTATTTTCGCGAGCACGCCCCTGGCTTCACCCTGCTCGAGCCGCTGCTGACCTTCGAATCGAGCGCCATCGCGCAGGAAATGACCGAAAAGCTGCTGAACGAAAATCCCGATCTGTCCGGGCTTTATGTCGCCGGCGGCGGCATCACCGGCGCTATTGCCGCCCTGCGCTCCACCGGCAGGGCCGGAAGCCTCGTCGTTGTCGGCTATGAACTGATGGAGTCGACCCGCCCGGCGCTGCTCGACGGCACGCTGACCTTCATCATCTCACACCCCCTCGCCCGCATCGCGCAAGAGACCTTGGCTGGCATGATTCGCGCTGTCTCAGCGCCGAACGAAGGCGGGAGTTTTACATCCATTCTGCCCTTCGAGATCTACACCCGCGAAAATATCTAGCGGGCAGCGCCCGACACGCTGTCGGCCTGGGGCTCAACGCCCCCGCGACAGGCTTCCTAAGATCCCGCGCACGATGGCGCGTCCGACCGACGAGCCGACCGAGCGCACCACCGACTTGATCGCGGCTTCGGCCACCGTCTGGCGATTGGACGGGCGTGGCGCCGGCGCGCGCCGGCCGCCGGACTGCGGCGCGGGATCATCATTGCCGAAGCCCGGAATGGTCCAGCGCGAACCGCCAGTGCCGGCCTGCTGCGCCTGCGCTTCGGCGTCCTGTGCCTCCTTGGCCTTCTTCTGCAGGATCTCGAAGGCCGATTCGCGGTCGATGACCTGATCGTACTGGCCGGCGACCGGGCTCTCCGCGATCAGTTTTTGCCGCTCGGCGGGGGTTATCGGCCCGAGCCGCGACGACGGCGGACGGATCAAGGTGCGTTGAACCATGGACGGAATGCCCTTGTCCTCTAGTGTCGAGACCAGTGCCTCTCCGGTGGCGAGCTGGGTGATGGTGGTGGCGCAGTCGAAATCGGGATTCGGCCGGAACGTGTCGGCCGCCGTCCTAACCGCCTGCTGCTCGCGCGGTGTATAGGCGCGCAGCGCGTGCTGAACACGGTTGCCGAGCTGGGCCAGCACCTTTTCCGGGATATCCAGCGGGTTCTGCGTGACGAAATAGACGCCGACGCCCTTCGAGCGGATCAGGCGGACCACCTGTTCGACTCGGTCGATCAGCACTTTCGGCGCCTCGTCAAAAAGCAGATGCGCCTCGTCGAAGAAGAACACCAGCTTCGGCTGGTCGGGATCGCCGACCTCGGGCAGTTCCTCGAACAGTTCCGACATCAGCCAGAGCAGGAAGGTCGCGTAGAGCCGCGGGTTCATCATCAGCTTGTCGGCGGCGAGCACGCTGACGGCGCCCCGGCCGTCACGCGTGGTGCGCATAATGTCGGAGATGCGCAGGGCCGGCTCGCCGAAGAAGTTGGCCGCGCCCTGCTGCTCCAGCACCAGCAGCGTGCGCTGAATGGCACCCACCGATGGCTTGGTGACATTGCCGTAGCGGGCGCTGATCTCTTCGGCGCGCTCGGCGATGTTGGCCAGCAGCGCCTGCAGGTCCTTGAGATCGAGAAGCAGCAGGCCCTCTTCATCGGCAATGCGGAAGGCAATGTTCATGATGCCTTCCTGCGCGTCGGTCAGGTTCATCAGCCGCGACAGGAGCAGCGGCCCCATTTCCGAAATGGTCGCGCGGATCGGGTGGCCCTGCTCGCCGAACAGATCCCAGAAGATAACGGGGAATTCCTGGAAGTCGTAGGGCTCGAGCTTGACCTGTGCGGCCCGCTTGACCAGGAAATCCTGTGCCGTGCCCATCATAGCGATGCCGGAGAGATCGCCCTTGATGTCGGCGCAGAACACCGGCACGCCGGCATTCGAAAAGCCTTCAGCCAGAATCTGCAAGGAGACGGTCTTCCCGGTGCCGGTGGCTCCGGTCACCAGACCATGCCGATTCCCGTACTGCAGCAGCAATTCCTCGGGGCGCTGATAGCTGTCGTCGGGCTTGCGGCTGGCGCCGATGAAAATACTGGTGTCGTCAGCCATATCCAGGGTCTCCGCAAATTGATGTGTCAAAAGCCAGCCTTTGCCCGAAGGTATAGTGAGGCTGTCGCACAGCGACAATGACAATTGTCCAAACTGGGGCTTATCGTCCAAAGCGGGCCAATCGCTCAAATCGGATTTTGGAACTTGCGGATTTTGCTGGTGTTTGGCAATCGTTCATGGTTCGTCCACACAAGCCGACCTATATCCAATGGATCGCATTCGGACCCCGGACGTGCATTGCGATAACCGACCGGGGACCGTAGACTGAACCGCCCGGCTGGTGCGGCCACATGAATGAGGAAGATGGATGGGCGCCGGAGCCTTGACTAGGGATGCTGAACCTGTGAACGCGGAGCGCCAGCGATGGCTGGCCCTGGCGGAAAAGGCGCTGGCCGGCGCATCCTTCGAGGAAAAGCTGGTTTCGCACACCGACGACGCCATCCGCATCGAGCCGCTCTACGACCGTTCTACCGGGGCCGAGCCGATCGTGCGCGCGAATCCCCGATCGCCCTGGATCGTCAGCCAGCGCGTCGACGATCCCGATGTCGATCGCGCCAGGGCGCAGGTCCTGGATGATATCGCGCAGGGTGCAACGGGACTGTCGCTCGTCTTCGAAGGCGCCCCGAACGCATTCGGCTACGGCCTGCCGAGAACCGCGCAGGCGCTGGAGACGGTGCTGGAGGGCGTGCCCCTCAACCGGGTCCAGATCCGCATCGACACCCATCCGTGGAGCCGCCCTATGGCGGATTGGCTGGTGGCGTTCCTGAGCAAGCGCCGCTCCGATCCGGCAAAACTCAACCTGTCCTTCGGCATCGACCCGGCGGCGATCCTTGCCGGCACCGGCCGGTTGCGCATGTCGATCGAGGCGCTGCAGGAATCGATGCCGCAATCGCTGGCGCATTTCTTCTCGATGGGCGTTCCCGGCGTGCTTCTGGAGGCGGACGGTCGCGTCTTCCACAATGCCGGCGCCACGGAGGCGCAGGAACTCGGCATCATGCTGGCTTCGGCTGTCTCGTATTTGAGAATGTTCGAGAAGGCGCGGCAGCCACTCGTCTATGCCGCGCCGCATATCGGCTTCGCGCTCAGCGTCGACCAGGACCAGTTCCTGTCGATGGCCAAGGTCCGGGCGTTGCGCAGGCTGTGGGCGCGGGTGCAGGAGGCCTGCTCGATTCCCAATTCCACCGCCAACATCCATGCCGAGACTTCCTTTCGCATGATGACGGCACTGGACCCGGAGACCAACATCCTGCGCACGACGATCGGCTGTTTCGCCGCGGCGGCTGGAGGAGCCGATTCGATCTCGATCCTGCCGCACACGATCGCGCACGGCCTGCCGGCGCCTTTTGCCCGCCGCGTCGCACGCAACGCGCAGCTGGTCATGGCCAATGAAAGCCATGTCGATCATGTCGCCGATCCTGCCTATGGGTCCGGTGCGGTCGAAGCGCTGACAGCGGACCTTTGCGAAGCCGCTTGGGCGGAACTGCAGATGATCGAGGCCGAAGGAGGCGTATTGTCCAGCCTTCGGGACGGGCATATCCAGAAGCGCGTTCGCGCGGCCGCCGCTCGTCGCGACGCCGCCTTCAAGGCCGGTGAGCGGGCGATCATCGGCACAACGCTCTATCCGCAGAAGACCGAGCGTCCGGTCGAGACGCTGGACGCAAAGCAGCGGCCTGCCTTCACCGAAGGCGTCGTCCTGTGCGAACCTCTCCCTCCTGTTCGCATCGACCAATCCATCGGGGCCGCCTCTTGATTCCGGATTTCAGTCAGGTCGGCTGGGCGCCGCCGCGCCGCGCGCCGGTCGAAGTCAAGGGCCAGCGGGTGACGCCAGAAGGCCTTGTCGTCAAGCATCTCTACAATCAGGGCGATCTCAAGGGTCTGCCGCATCTCGACACCTATCCGGGCCTGCCACCTTTCGTGCGTGGCCCCTACCCAACCATGTATGTCCAGCAGCCCTGGACGATCCGGCAATATGCCGGTTTCTCGACGGCCGAGGAGTCCAACGCGTTTTACCGGCGCAATCTTGCCGCCGGCCAGAAGGGCCTGTCGGTCGCCTTCGATCTCGCCACGCATCGCGGCTATGACAGCGACCATCCGCGCGTTGCCGGCGATGTCGGCATGGCGGGCGTCGCCATCGATTCGATCCTCGACATGCGGCAGTTGTTCGACGGCATTCCCCTCGGTGACATGACGGTGTCGATGACGATGAACGGCGCGGTGCTGCCGATCATGGCGCTCTATATCGTCGCGGCGGAAGAACAGGGCGTTGCGCAGAAGGATCTGGCCGGGACCATTCAGAACGACATTCTGAAGGAGTTCATGGTCCGCAACACCTACATCTATCCGCCAAAGCCCTCGATGCGGATCGTTTCGGACATCTTCTCCTACACATCGAAGAACATGCCGAAGTTCAATTCGATATCGATCTCCGGCTATCACATGCAGGAAGCCGGCGCGACGGCCGACCTGGAGCTCGCCTACACGATCGCCGACGGCATAGAATATGCCCGCGCCGGTGTCGCGGCGGGCCTCGATATCGACCGCTTCGCGCCACGCCTGTCCTTCTTCTGGGCGATCGGCATGAATTTCTTCATGGAGGTGGCCAAGCTCAGGGCGGCGCGCCTGCTGTGGGCGACGCTGATGAAGAAGAATTTTGCGCCGAAGGACGAGCGCTCGCTGTCGCTACGCACCCATTGCCAGACGTCCGGCTGGTCACTCACGGCGCAGGACCCGTACAACAACATTATCCGCACCATGATCGAGGCGATGGCCGCGACGCAGGGGCATACCCAGTCGCTGCACACCAACTCCTTCGACGAGGCGATGGCGCTGCCAACCGACCATTCGGCGCGCATCGCCCGCAACACGCAGCTCATCCTGCAGAAGGAATCCGGCACCACACGCATCATCGACCCGTGGGGCGGCTCGGCCTATCTCGAACGGCTGACGCACGACCTGGCGGCGCGCGCGCTGAGCCATATCGAGGAAGTCGAGGCTCTCGGTGGCATGGCCGCCGCGACCGAACAAGGCATTCCGAAGCTGCGCATCGAGGAAGCGGCGGCGCGCACGCAGGCGCGCATCGATTCCGGCGAGCAGATGCTGGTCGGCGTCAATGCGCATCGCCCCGAGAACGACATCGAGGTCGACGTGCTGAAGATCGACAATGCCGAGGTCAGGGCCCGGCAATTGTCGAAGCTGCAGCGGCTGAAGGGCACGCGCGATGTCGCCGCCGTGGAAAGCGCGCTCGATGCGCTGACCCGCGCCGCACAGGGCAATGAGAACCTGCTGGAATTCGCCATACGCGCCGCGCGCGCCAATGCCACGGTCGGCGAGATCTCGTTTGCGCTCGAAAGAGCCTTTGGCCGCCACGTCGCGACGGTGCAGACCATTTCCGGCGTCTATCGCAAGGCGCTTGGCGACAGCCCCTTGGTCGACGGGCTGCAGGACAAGCTCGCAGCTTTCGAGAAGAAGAACGGCAGCAAACCGCGCATCCTCGTTGCCAAGATGGGACAGGATGGCCACGACCGCGGCCAGAAGGTGATCGCCACGGCCTTCGCCGATCTCGGCTTCGACGTCACTGTCGGCGCGATGTTCCAGACACCGGAAGAGATCGCGAAACTGGCGGTCCAGCATGACGTCCATATCATCGGCGCCTCATCGCTGGCGGCAGGACACCTGACGCTGATCCCCGAATTGCGCGACGCGCTGAAAAAGCTCGGCCGAGGCGACATGCTGATCGTCGCCGGCGGTGTTATCCCACCGCAGGACTACGACGCGGTGCTGCAAGCCGGCGCGGCGGAAATTTTTCCGCCAGGGACTGTTATTCCGGAGGCGGCGGACCGGCTGATGGATCGGCTGCTGGCGGCCAGCTAGGCTATGCGGCTCTAACTGTCCGACAGCTTGACGATTTCCCATTCCTTGCCGTTGACCGCGGCCACGTCGCCGATCTTCTTGCCGAACAGAGCGACCGCCATTGGCGAAACGTGGGAAATCGTGCCCTTGGCCGGATCGGCCTCGTCCTCGCCGACGATCTTCCAGTGCACCTTCTTGCCGTCATCGCCTTCCAGCGTGACGCCCATGCCGAAGCGGACGACGTCGCTGTCGGGCTCCGGAACGGACAGTTCGGCGTTTTCGCGCCGGGCCGTCCAGTAGCGCAGGTCGCGCGACACGACCGCGATGCGCTCGCGATCGGCCTTCTTCTCGGCTTTCGCCAGAATGTCGCGCAGATCGGCCAGATTGTCCTCGATCTGGGCCAGGCCGCGCTCGGTCACCAGGTTGCGGTGCGTGCTGATCGGCCGCTCGCCGACGCCGGCGATGGCATTTTCGCTGTCTTCTTCGCGGGTAAAAGCTCTGCTCATCCCCTGAACTTATGCGCAGCGTGGCTGCTCGACAAGCCATTGCCGATGTCTTGCGAAAAGGAACACAACGTCTGGCACGATTCCTGCGACATCGGAGGTGAACTCTAGGAATCTGTGCCGATGTTGAACAGACGAACGCTGCTGACCGGAACCGCCGGCTTTGCCGTGATGGGCCTCGCGCTTGGCAAGGCGGCGGCAGCCAGCCTGGCTGGTATCGAAAAGGCCTCGATGCGCGGCTCGATCAACGCCACCGAACTTGGCGTGCAGCCCGGCACATTCGATGACCAGAGCAAGGCCTTTGCCAAGCTGCTGCGTGACTCGAACGACCGCGATATACCGGTGTTCCTGCCGGCGGGTACCTATGTGGTGTCCAACCTCTCGCTGCCCAGCCGCGTGCGCCTTTCCGGCGTGCCGGGCGCCACGCGGATCGTCTATGGCGGCGATGGCCACCTCTTCATGGCCGAACAGGCCGACCATGTCGAACTGAGCGGACTGGTCTTCGACGGTTCGAACCGCTCGATGGGCGACTATGCGCAAGGGCTGCTCGACCTGCGCCGGGTCGGCCATCTCGTTGTCGACAATTGCCAGATAACCGGCAGCGGCAAGAACGGGCTGGCGCTGGAACACGCGGCGGGCCGCATCGAACGCTCCGACATATCGGGCGCGGCCGACGCCGGCATCTATTCGGTCGAAGCAGCCGGGCTGGCGATATCGGGCAACACGGTCTCCGACTGTGCCAATGGCGGCATTCTGGTGCATCGCTGGCAGGCGGCCGAAGACGGCACAATGGTCACCGGCAACCGTGTCGAACGCATCGGCGCGCGCAGCGGCGGAACCGGTCAGAACGGCAATGGCATCAATGCCTTCCGCGCCGGCAACGTCATCATTTCGGGCAATGTCGTCTCGGATTGCGCTTTCTCGGCGATCCGCGCCAACAGTTCCAGCAATCTGCAGATTTCCGGCAATACCTGTTCGCGCTCGGGCGAGACCGCGGTCTATTCCGAATTCTCGTTCGAGGGCGCCATCATCAGCAACAACATCGTCGATGGCGCGGCCAACGGCATCTCGATCGTCAACTTCAACGAAGGCGGCCGCATGGGTGTCTGCTCCGGCAACATCGTGCGCAATCTGTCGACCAGCGGCCCCTACACCGCCGATCCGCCCGGCTTCGGCGTCGGCATCGCCGTCGAGGCGGACACCATCGCTTCCAACAACGTCATCGAGAGCGCGCCGCTCTATGGCATGTCGATCGGCTGGGGACCGTATCTGCGCAATGTCGTGGCCACGGGCAACATCATCCGCAAGGCCGGCACCGGCATCGTCGTTAGCGTGGTCGAGGGCGCCGGCACCGCCGTCATCTCCGACAATGTCATCGACGGCGCGCTGAAGGGCGCCGTCATCGGCCAGCGCTGGGCCGAGCCGGTGACGGCTGACCTCACCCAGCTAAGCAACAGCGGCTTTGCCCATCTGACTGTCGAGCGCAACCGCGTCAGCTGAGAGCAATCTTCAATTCAAGGCTGGGGTCGGCCTCAGCGCGCCGACCTTGGCTCCGATCCGGCTTTCGATCGGTGCGTTTGCCAGTTCGATGAGCTTTGCCGACAGGGCCTCGTCCGCACGCAGCAGCTTGGCGAGGACGGCGGCGACCATGGCTTCGCTGGCGCGGTGGGCGCCATCATCGCATTTCAGCGCGATACCGAGGCCAAGCTCCGGAATTGCTGCACAGTGGACACCTTCGGCGCCGCCTTTCGCAAAAATCCGGCCCGGTGCTGCTTCCATCAGGGCGACGTCTTCGCGGCCGGTGCCGGCGACATAGAAGGGCTCCGCCATGCAGGCGGCCAGCAACCGCTTGGCCGCCTTGGCCCGCTCAGGGCCGAAACCATTTGTCGTGGCCATGCGGGCAAAGCCGAGTGCGAAACTCTTGAGCGGCACCGCATAGGTCGGGATTGAGCAGCCATCGGTCGCCCGCTCATCGGCGCCATGGACAGCGCCGGTGACCGCCTGCATGGCGTCGCGCACCATCTCTTGCAGTGCGTGCCCCGCCTTGACGTAGCCACGGTGCGCAATGCCGGAGTGCACGCAGGTACAGAGGAAACCGGAATGTTTGCCGGAGCAATTGTTGTGCAACGCATTGGGCAAATCGCCAGTGCGGGCGAGTGCGATCTCGGCGTCGTGGTTTGAAGGCCAATGAGCGCCGCATTCAAGCGCCGACTTGTCCAACCCGGCCTTGGCCAGCATGGACCGTGCCAGTTCGACATGCGCCGGCTCGCCCGAATGCGAGGCACAGGCCAGCGCCAGCTCGCGATTGCCGAACCCATAGGCATCGGCAGCACCCGTTTCGACCAGCGGCAGGGCCTGGATGGCCTTGACCGCCGAGCGCGGAAACACCGGCTTCGAGGTGTCGCCGATCTCCAGGACCGGCTTGCCATCGGCATCGAAGACCGCGACGGCACCGCGATGCGCGCTCTCGACGATCGCGCCGCGCAGAACCTCGATCAGAACCGGATTTGCCATGCCACCTCCAACGAATGCTGGGGCGGTTTACCTGATCCGGTCGAGAATGGAAACGTAGTTGGCGACCGCAGCCCCACCCATGTTGAAGATGCCGCCAAGCTTCGCGCCCGGCACCTGGATGCCGCCGGCTTCGCCGACAAGCTGCATGGCGGTCAGGACATGCATGGACACACCGGTGGCGCCGATCGGATGGCCCTTGGCCTTGAGCCCGCCGGACGGATTGACCGGCAGGCGACCGTCCTTCGCCGTCGTGCCGTCCAGCGCCAATTTGGCGCCCTCGCCCGGCCTGGCCAGGCCCATCGCCTCGTATTCGATCAATTCGGCTATGGTGAAGCAGTCATGCGTCTCTACGAAGGAGAGATCGTCGAGGGTCACGCCGGCGTTCTTCAGCGCTCGGGTCCAGGCCTGCTCGCAGCCTTCGAAGGAGAGAATATCGCGCTTCGACATTGGCAGGAAATCCTGCACATGCTCGTTGGCGCGGAAAGCCACCGCACGGCGCATCTTCAGCGCGGTCGCCGTGTCGGCAAGGATCAGAGCGGCAGCCCCGTCCGAGACCAGCGAGCAGTCCGTGCGCTTGAGAGGACCGGCGACGAAGGGGTTCTTCTCGCTCTCCTGACGGCAGAATTCATAGCCGAAATCCTTGCGCATCTGCGCATAGGGATTGTCGACGCCGTTCTTGTGGTTTTTGGCGGCGATCATGGCGAGCGCATCCGACTGGTCGCCATAGCGCTGGAAATAGGCCTGCGCGATCTTGCCGAAGACGCCGGCGAAGCCTGCGGGTGTCTCGCCATCCTCTGGCAGATAGGACGCTTTCAGCAGGTTCTTGCCGATCTCAGGCCCCGGCGTCGTCGTCATCTGCTCGGCGCCGACCACCAGCACGATACGGGCCGCGTTGGCATCGATCGCGCGGATGCCTTGCCGGACCGCCGCCGATCCCGTCGCACAAGCATTTTCGACACGCGTCGCCGGCTTGAAGCGCAGCCGGTCGTCTGCCTGCAGCACCAGGCTGGCGGTAAAATCCTGCGCCGAAAAGCCGGCGTTGAAGTGGCCGAGCACGATCTCGTCGACCTCGTCCGGGCCGATCCCGGCATGCTCGAGCGCGTCCGTCGCGACCTTGACGATGAGGTTCTCGAGCGTCTCGCCCTCGAGCTTGCCGAAGCGCGAATGCGCCCAGCCGACGATGCATGCGGTCATGGCGGTCTCCATCCTTAGCGCCAGCCTGCCATACCGGGCTCATGGCGCACTTCGCCGTTATTGTTCAAATATAAACATTCTTGCCCAAGCCGTGAAGGGCCGGAAGCCGACAATCGCTTGGTACAGGTCGTGGTCGCGTCGATTTTTTGTTGATTGACCCGTCAATAAAAAATAATCTCCGTGCAAAAATCGGGAACAGCATGCCGAAAGTCGGAATGGAGCCACTGCGCCGCAAGGCGCTTATCGACGCGACGATCTCAGCGATCGGCGAGCGCGGCTCGCTTGACGTGACCATGTCCGAGATCGCCGGCCGGGCCGGTGTGTCCTCCGCACTTGCCCATCATTATTTCGGCGCCAAGGACGAGCTGCTGCTGGCGACGATGCGCCACATCTTGGCCGAGCTGACCGCGGACACACTGCGCGCCCTTGGTTCCGCAACCACTCCTCGTCAGCGCGTCTCCGCCGTTGTGGCCGTCAATTTCTCAGATCTGCAGTTCCAGCCGGAAACCATCGCCGCCTGGCTTGCCTTCTACGTCGAGGCGCAGAAATCATCGGCTTTGCGCCGGCTGCTCAGGGTCTATGCAAGGCGGCTGCACTCGAACCTGATGAGCGGGTTGACCGGCATCCTGCCCAGGGCCGAGGCCGACCGTGCTGCCGAAGCGACAGCGGCGATGATCGACGGGCTCTACATCAGGCGGGCGCTGAAGGATGGCGTGCCCGATGCCGCGACCGCGATCGCGCTGGTCGAGGACTATCTCGAAACCAAACTCGGCGAGCGGCCCAAACAGTGACAACGAAGCGACCCAATTTCCTGATCGTCATGGTCGATCAGCTCAACGGGACGTTTTTTCCCGATGGGCCGGCCGCGTTTCTGCATGCGCCGCATCTGAAAGCGCTCGCCGCGCGTTCGGCGCGCTTTGCCAACAACTACACGGCCTCGCCGCTCTGCGCGCCGGGCCGCGCCTCGTTCATGAGCGGCCAGCTGCCGTCGCGCACCGAGGTTTATGACAACGCCGCCGAATTTGCGTCGTCGATCCCGACCTTTGCCCATCATCTGCGCGCCGACGGCTATCACACCGTGCTGTCGGGCAAGATGCATTTTGTCGGTCCGGATCAGTTGCACGGCTTCGAGGAGCGGCTGACCACCGACATCTATCCCGCCGATTTCGGCTGGACGCCGGACTATCGCAAGCCCGGCGAGCGCATCGACTGGTGGTATCACAATCTGGGCTCGGTGACCGGCGCCGGCGTCGCCGAGATCTCAAACCAGATGGAGTATGACGACGAGGTCGCCTTCCACGCGGTGCAGAAACTCTATGACTTCGCCCGCGTCTCCGACGATGCCGCGCACCGGCCCTGGTGCCTGACCGTCTCCTTCACCCATCCGCACGACCCCTATGTGGCGCGGCGGCAGTACTGGGATCTCTACGAAGATTGCCCAGCCCTTGAGCCGGAGATTGGCTTCATCCCTCACGACAAGCAGGACCCGCATTCGCAGCGGCTCTACAAGGCTTCCGACTACGAGAGTTTCGACATCACGGCGGAACAAATCCGCCGCTCGCGGCGCGGCTATTTCGCCAACATCTCCTATCTCGACGACAAGGTCGGCGAACTGCTGTCGGTGCTTGAGCGCACGCGCATGCTAGACGACACGACCATCCTGTTCTGCTCGGACCACGGCGACATGCTCGGCGAGCGCGGCCTGTGGTTCAAGATGTGCTTCTTCGAGGGTTCGGCGCGGGTGCCGCTGATGATCGCCGGCAAGGGCGTGCCTGCCGGCCTGATCGAGGCGCCGGTCTCCAATCTCGACGTGACGCCGACGCTGTGCGACCTCGCCGGCATCGACATGAGCGCGATCGCGCCATGGACCGACGGCCAGTCGCTAACGCCGCTGCTCGAAGGCAAGCAGCGCGTGGCGCCGGCGCTGATGGAATATGCCGCCGAGGGCTCCAACTCACCATTGGTGGCGATCCGCGACGGCCGCTACAAGTTCGTCCATTGCGAGATCGATCCGCCGCAACTCTATGACATCGAAGCCGACCCGCATGAGTTGAGCAATCTTGCCGCCGATCCGGCGCATGCCGATCTGGTGGCGGCTTTCCTGGAAAAGGTCCGCGCACGCTGGGACATGGCGGCTTTCGATGCCGCCGTGCGGGCCAGCCAGGCGCGGCGCTGGGTGGTCTATCCGGCGCTGCGCAACGGCACGCACTACCCCTGGGAGTTCCAGCCGCTGCAGAAGGCCTCGGAACGCTACATGCGCAACCACATGGATCTCAACGTGCTCGAAGAGCAGAAACGGTTTCCGCGAGGCGAATGATGACAGACCTTCTCGTCCCCTCGCTGGCCCATCTCAAACAGGCCTATGCAGTCACCTCCAAGGCGACGCAGATCACGCCGCTGCTGGAATCGACAGCACTCGCCAGAGAGACGGGTGCTGCCCGCGTCTTCATCAAGCCGGAATCGCTGCAATGGGCGGGATCGTTCAAGATACGCGGCGCCTATTGGCGGCTGAAGCGGCTTTCGGCCGACGAAGCGAGGAAGGGCGTCGTCGCCTATTCTTCCGGCAATTTCGCGCAAGGACTGGCTGCTGCCGGCCAGGCGCTCGGCATCCCGGTCACCATCGTCATGCCGATCGATGCGCCGGCGGCCAAGCGCGACGCGACCGCGGGCTACGGCGCGCGCGTCGTGCTGACCGACCATGGCGAGCGCGCCCGTGAAGAGGTCGCCGCCGCCAAGGCGCGCGAGATCGCCGAGACCGAAGGCCTGGCCTTGCTGCATCCCTTCGACGATCCGGAGATCGTCGCCGGCCAGGCGGGAGCCGGCCTCGAAGCGCTCGACCAGCTCTCAGCCAAGGACGCCAAGGCGGACCTGCTGTTCTGCTCGGTCGGCGGCGGCGGGCTGATCGGCGGCGTTTCGCTTGCCTTCCATTATCTGTCGCCGGCGACAGAGATCATCGGCGTCGAGCCGGAAGGTTTCAATGGCATGGGCTCGTCATTGGCGCATGGCAGTATCGAGACGATGCCGATCGGGCCGAAGTCGATCTGCGACGGGCTGATGTCGCGACGGCCAGGCGATACGCCATTCGCGGCGGTCAAGACCGCGGGCGTTCGCGGCATCACTGTCGACGACGCCTCGGTGCGGCGTGCCATGCGAATCGCCTTCGAGCGCATGAAGCTGGTGCTCGAGCCGTCGGGCGCGGCGTCGCTGGCGGCGCTGCTCGGCGGGAAAGTGGATGTGGCGGGAAAGACCGTCCTTGTTGTGGCAACCGGCGGCAATGTCTCGCTCGCCGATTTTATGGCGCATATGAACCATGCTTGAAGCGGATTTCGTCATCATCGGCTCCGGCTCGGCCGGCTCGGCCATGGCCTATCGCCTGTCTGAGGACGGCAAAAACTCTGTCATCGTCATCGAGTTCGGCGGCAGCGATATCGGGCCGCTGATCCAGATGCCGTCGGCGCTGTCGATCCCGCTCAATATGAGCCTCTATGATTGGGGTTTCGCCAGCGAGCCGGAGCCGCATCTCGGCGGCCGCGTGCTGGCGACGCCGCGCGGCAAGGTGATCGGCGGTTCGTCCTCGATCAACGGCATGGTCTATGTGCGCGGCCATGCCCGTGACTTCGACCATTGGGCCGAAGAAGGCGCGACCGGTTGGGGCTTTGCCGACGTGCTCCCCTATTTCAAGCGCATGGAGGACAATGACGGCGGCGAGGATGGCTGGCGCGGCCACGGTGGACCGCTGCATGTGCAGCGCGGCTCGCGAAAAAATCCGCTCTACGGCGCCTTCGTCGAGGCAGGCCGCCAGGCCGGGTTCGAACTGACCGACGACTACAACGGTTCCAAGCAGGAAGGCTTTGGGCCGATGGAGCAGACCATTCGTGGCGGCCGCCGCTGGTCGGCGGCGAGCGCCTATCTGAAGCCGGCTCTGAAACGCAGAAATGTCAGCCTGGTCAAGGGTTTCGCCCGCCGGGTGATCATCGAGAATCAACGCGCCGTCGGCGTCGAGATCGAAGCTCACAAACAGATTCAGGTGGTTAAGGCGCGACGTGAGGTGATCGTCGCCGCCTCCTCGATCAATTCGCCCAAGATCCTGATGCTGTCCGGCATCGGCCCGGCCGAACATCTGCGGGAAAGCGGCATTGCCGTGGTGGCCGACCGGCCCGGCGTCGGCCGCAATCTGCAGGACCATATGGAGCTTTATATCCAGCAGGAATCGACCAAGCCGATCACGCTGAATTCAGTGCTGAACCCGTTCTCCAAGGCACTCATCGGGGCGCAGTGGCTGTTCTTCAAATCGGGCCTCGGCGCCACCAACCATTTCGAGGCGGCGGCCTTCGTGCGCTCGCGCGCCGGCGTCGACTATCCCGACATCCAGTACCATTTCATTCCAGCGGCTGTGCGCTATGACGGCAAGGCGGCGGCGAAGTCGCACGGCTTCCAGGCGCATGTCGGACCGATGCGGTCGAAGTCGCGCGGCTCGGTGACGCTGCGTTCGCCGGACCCGAAAGCGAAACCGGTGATCCGCTTCAACTACATGTCGCATCCGGACGACTGGACGGAGTTCCGTCACTGCATCCGGCTGACTCGCGAGATCTTTGGGCAATCGGCGTTCGATGCCTATCGCGGTCAGGAAATCTCGCCGGGCAGCCATGTGCAATCCGACGACGATCTCGATGTCTTCATCCGCGACCATGCCGAGAGCGCCTACCACCCCTGCGGCACCTGCAAGATGGGCCGGGCCGACGATGTGACGAGCGTCGTCGATCCGGAATGCCGGGTGATCGGCATCGACGGGCTGCGGGTCGCCGATTCCTCGATCTTCCCGCGCGTCACCAACGGCAATCTCAACGCGCCGTCGATCATGACGGGCGAGAAGGCGTCCGACCACATTCTTGGCCGCACGCCGCTGGCGCCGTCCAACCAGGAACCATGGATCAATCCGCGCTGGCAGACCTCGGACAGATAGCGCATGATCCACGCGACAAATCGAGCTGCCCGATAGATTGAGCCGCCCATTTGGGCGCCGGACCACTTGGAGACTCCCATGCGCGCCCAGCCCACGGCATCGCACTACGTCAACGGACGCTACATAGAGGACGAAGGCGGTGCGCCGCTGCCGGTGATCTATCCGGCAACCGGCGAGGTCATCGCCACCCTGCGCTCGGCGACGCCGAACGTGCTGGAGCTTGCGATCGAGGCCGCGCGGGCCGCGCAGCCGGCCTGGGCGCGGCTGAAGCCGGTCGAGCGCGGCCGCATCCTGCGCCGCGCTGCCGACATCCTGCGCGCCCGCAATGCCGACCTCGCCCGCATCGAGACGCTCGACACCGGCAAGGCGATCCAGGAGACGTTGATGGCCGACGCGCCTTCCGCCGCGGACTGCCTCGAATATTTCGGCGGCGCGGTCGCCGCCTATAATGGCGAGGCCGTCGACCTCGGCGGCCCCTTCGCCTACACGCGGCGCGAAGCGCTTGGCGTCTGCGTCGGCATCGGCGCCTGGAACTATCCGATCCAGATCGCCGGCTGGAAGTCGGCACCGGCGCTCGCCATGGGCAACGCCATGGTGTTCAAGCCGTCGGAAAACACGCCGTTGTCAGCACTGGCGCTGGCCGAGATCTACAGCGAGGCCGGCCTGCCCGACGGGTTGTTCAACGTCGTGCAGGGCTATGGCGATGTTGGCGCGGGCCTCGTTGACCACGACGTCGTGGCAAAAGTTTCGGTGACCGGCTCTGTGCCGACCGGCCGCAAGGTGCTGTCGCTTGCCGGCTCGAAGATGAAGCACGCGACGATGGAGCTCGGCGGCAAGTCGCCGCTGATCGTCTTCGACGATGCCGACATCGAGAACGCCATCGGCGGCGCCATGCTCGGCAATTTCTACTCCACCGGCCAGATCTGCTCCAACGGCACACGGGTCTTCGTGCAGAGCGGCATTCACGACCGCTTCGTCGAGCGGCTGGTCGAGCGGACGAAGAAAATCCGCATCGGCGATCCGCTCGATCCCGAGACGCAGATGGGGCCGCTGGTGTCGAAGGCACAGCATGAGAAAGTGGTCGGCTATATCGAGATCGGCAAGCAGGATGGTGCCACACTGGCCTGTGGCGGCAACCTGCCTTCGCTGCAGGGTTTTGCCGGCGGCTTCTTCGTCGAGCCGACGGTCTTCACCGGTGTCACCGACACGATGCGCATCGCCCGCGAGGAGATTTTCGGGCCGGTCATGAGCGTGCTGAAATTCGATGGCGAGGACGAGGTGATCGACCGCGCCAACGACACCGAATTCGGCCTCGCCGCCGGCGTCTTCACCCGCGACCTGCCGCGCGCCCACCGCGTCATCGCCGAGCTGCAGGCCGGCACCTGCTGGATCAATGCCTACAATCTGACGCCGGTGGAAATCCCGTTCGGCGGCTTCAAGCAGTCAGGCATCGGGCGCGAGAATTCGCTGGCGGCACTGGCGCTCTATTCGCAGCTGAAGTCGGTCTATGTCGAGACGGGGGACGTGGCGAGCCCGTATTGAGCCGAGCTCAAGCCGCCTCCGCCGCCGTTCCGTCCAGATACTGGGTCAACGCACAGACCAAGTGATAAAAGATGCTGGCCGGCACGTCGGTCGCCAGCGAGCGGCCACGCTCGTCGATGCGGTCGATCCACAGGCCGAGCGGCGCCGGGTCGATGTGCCAGCGGAACAGCCGGCCGACGCGTTCCTCGATCTCCGGCTTGAGATCGGGTCCGCCCGAACCGTCCAGCGCAATCGCCGCCTTGACCGCTTCGGCCTGCGGCCAGCTGCGCGAGATCAGGTCGAGCGGCAGCCCCTGCCGGGAGACGGCGCCATAGGCAAGGCCGGTGGCGCGGTTGAGGCCATTGGCGATGGCCGAGGCATAGAGTTTTCTGGCAAAGCCGCTCAACTCGGCCTGGCCGCTGCGTCCGGCGAAATCGACCAGCAGCGAGGCCCATTCGAAGTGATGGCCGGGCTCGGTCCAGGCGCCCTTCTCGCCGGCTGACGGCTTCCATTCGTCATCGAAATATTCGCCCAGGGTCCAGCTTTCCCGGTCGAAGAAATGGCTGCGGAAGAGATCGATGATGCGTGCCGCGCGGCGCAGATGGGCGCGCTCGCCAGTTGCCTGATGCCAGGCCAGGAAGGCTTCGAGCAGATGCATGTGCGGGTTGGAGCGCCGCTCGCCCTCGCCGTCCGACGTTTCGAGGAAGCCGGTCATGCGATGATCCTCGAGATGGCCATCGAGGAAGGCGAAGGTTTCCTCGCCGAGCCGCAAGGCATCGGGATTGCCAGACATATGCGCATGCGCAAGCGCGAGCAGCACGCAGGAATGATCGTAGGCATCCTCGGTGGCGTCGGCGACGGAGCCGTCGACATGCAGCGTGCGCACCCAGCCGCCTTTGTCGGTGCGGCCATTTCTGACCATGAACTCGATACCGTGGCTGATCAGCCGGTCGGCCGGGCCATCCCAGCCGCGCGCGCTGGCGACCGCGAAGGCATAGACCTGCCTGGCCATTGTGCGCATGCGCTTGGGTTTCATCAACGGCGCGCGATCAAAGCCGAGTGCTTCATGGAAACCGCCATGGCGTTCGTCGACGCCCGATGTCGACCACAGCGGCAAGGTCTCCTGAAATAACCAGTGGTGCACACGCCGCCGCCAGGCGCCGCTTTCGATGACCCGGTCATGCGCCGGCGTGAACCTGGTTTCCAGCCGGCCGGATTTTTCGAGTTGCTCGACGATCTTCTTGACGTGCTGGCTGTGGCTGACCGGCGCGACGAAAGTGGCATCGGCGGTCGAAACGATGGCGACATCCCTCATGCCGATCGCCGACAGCAGGCGGCCGTCGCTGCGGATGTAGGAGTTCTCGCAATCGATGGCGACGACATCGCCGATGACGACATTGCCCTTGTCGTCGGCTGGGCCGACATCGAGCAGCGATTGCCAGGAACCGAGATCGTTCCAGCGGAAGTCGGCCGGCACCATGGCAATGCCTTGCGCCCGTTCCATGATGGCATAGTCGATCGAGATCGAGGGGATGGCCTCATAGAGCTCCAGCGGCATATAGAGGCCGGAAAGGTCCGATGTCGCCGCCTTGTAGGCGGCTTCGGTGGTCCGCCAGATATCGGGCTCGAAAGCGGCGAATGCGTCACGCATGGCAGCGGCGCGAAACAGGAAAATGCCGGTGTTCCAGTAAAAGCTCTCCGCCTTGAGATAGGCCTGCGCCGTCGCAAGATCCGGCTTCTCGACGAAACGCGTGACGTCGAAGATGCCACCCTGCGCGCCCGCCACCTCTATATAGCCGTAGCCGGTTTCAGGCTGTGTCGGTTTGATGCCGAACACCACAAGCCGGCCGGCACTTGCCGCCTCGGCGCCTGCCTCGACGCTCTGCCAGAATTGCCCTGGCGTTGATATTTCGTGGTCCGACGGCACCACCAGCACCAGGCTGTCGCCGAATTCGGACAGGGTGCGCAGCGTGGCCAGTGCAATCGCGGCGGCGGTGTTGCGCCCCGTGGGTTCGAACAATGGGCCGCCGCCGGCGAGATCGAGGCCTGCCAGGTCGGCATGGACACGATCGGCATGGCGCTCGGAGGCGATCAGGAAGATCGGTGCTTGGCCGGACGGCCTTGCCGTCAGCCGGCGCAAGGTCTTGGCCAGCATGGAGCCGTCGCCGGAAAAATCGTGAAACTGCTTGGGATTGTCCTCGCGCGACAGCGGCCAGAGCCGCGAGCCGACGCCGCCGCTCATGACAAAACTGACGATGCGCTGGCTCATTCGGGTCTCGCTTGGAAGTTGGCCTGACGTAGCAGACATGCCTTAAGCCGCGTTTGCCCGATTGGAAATCCGCTCGACCGCCAGATCGATGAAGGCCTTAACCAGGGGTGAAAGGTGCCGGCTGCTGGGATAGAGAACGTGCAGGCCGCCGACCGGCGTCGTGTAGCCGTCGAGAACGCGCCGCAGCCGTCCCTCGTTGATCAGCCCGTCGGCCATCAGCTGGGGCAATTGGGCGATGCCGAAGCCTGCGAGCGCGGCCGCCACCACCGCCTGCATCTCATTGGCGGCGAAGCGCCCGGCGACCACGACGGTTTCCTGGCCTTGTGGTCCGTCCAGCACCCAGTGAGCGCCTGAAGCCGACGGGCCAGCGATAACGCATCGATGGCGGGCGAGATCGGCCGGGCTTTCCGGCATGCCATACCGTGCCAGATAGTCGGGGCTGGCACAGAGCAACCTGTGCGTGGAGCCGATCTTGCGGGCAATCAGCGTCGAATCCTCAAGTCTCCCGGTGCGAAAGGCGAGGTCGATGCCGTCCTCGACGAGGTTGAGCTTGTCGTCGGTGAGACGGAGTTCGACATTGGTCTTCGGGTAGAGCGCCAGAAACTCGACCACGGCGCGGATGAGGAAGTGACCGCCAAAGCCGACCGGAGCCGAAATGCGGATCGTGCCCGAAGGCTCCGCCCTCGCCTCGGCGAGGCGCAGATTCGCCTCCTCGATCGTCCGCAGGCCCTGGCTGCTTTGCTCATAATAGAGGCGCCCGGCATCCGTCAGGTTGAGGCTGCGCGTGGTGCGCTGCAGCAGGCGCACACCGACCTCACGTTCGAGCGCGGCGACACGACGGCTGACTGTCGTCTTTGGCATGGCGAGCAGGCGCGCTGCAGCGGTGAAGCTGCCGGCCTCGACGACGCGGGCAAACACAATGACATCGTTGAGATCGATCATTGTTCTCAATATTGGGACAAAGTTTTCCAATTATAGGCAATTATGCATCAATGCGACAGAGCCTAATTTTGCTCCAGACAAAACAAGACGGAGCAAATGAGATGACCAGCAAACGAAGCATTCTTGTGACCGGCGCCACGGGCCAGCAAGGCGGCGCCGTTGCGCGTGCCCTGTTGTCCAGAGGCCATCGCGTCAAGGCACTGACGCGCAAGCCGGACAGCGATGCCGCACGGCAACTGGCAACGGTAGGCGCCGAGGTCGTGGCCGGCGATCTCGCCGACACCGCCTCCGTCGTGAAGGCCGCAACAGGCGTCGACACCATGTTTCTGATGGGCAACAGCTACGAGGCCGGACTTGAGGAAGAAATCCGCCAGGGGATCCTTGCCGCCGATGCGGCGAAGGCCGCCGGCATCAGGCACCTGATCTATTCGTCCGTTGCCGACGCCGACAAGAAGACCGGCATTCCGCATTTCGAAAGCAAATATCTGGTCGAGCAGCATGTCAGGCAACTCGGCGTTCCCTACACGATCAGCGCGCCGGTCGCCTTCATGGAGAATGCCGTCGCGCCGTGGTCGATTGGCGCGCTCAGCCAGGGCACTCATGCCTTTGCCATGCCGCCGAAGCGCGTCCTCCAGCTGGTCGCGCTGGCGGATATCGGCGCCTTCGTCGCCGCCCTGGTGGAACGGCGGGAACAGGTGTTCGGCAAGCGTTTCGATTTCGCCGGAGACGAATTGTCCGGCGAAGAGCAAGCGAAAATTCTGTCCGAGGCCATCGGCCGCCCGATCCGCTATCAGGAGATCCCGATTGATGCTGCCCGCCAACAGAGCGAAGACGCGGCGCTGATGTTCGAATGGTTCGACCGAGTCGGCTACGATGTCGACATCGCCGCCTTGCACAGCCAATTCCCTGAAGTCCGCTGGCACAGTTTTGCCGACTGGGCGCGCGCATTTAACTGGGGCGCCAGCGGCCTGCGCGGCGAAAGCTGATGAAATGCGACAGAAGTGCTGCCATTGCCGCTTGCAGGAATGAAGTGTGGCGGCTATAAGCCCGCCGACTGGTCACGGAGTGTAGCGCAGCCTGGTAGCGCACCTCGTTCGGGACGAGGGGGTCGCAGGTTCAAATCCTGCCACTCCGACCAGAAAAACAACGCGTTAGCGCATCCCGACTTTGGCGCTCAAACTGACATCACGGCTGAAAATACGGCGAGGTGAGCTGCCTCCCCGGCGCGGCCCTCCCCTTTGTTGCCAACGCGCTATGCCAGTCGGCTTGTTGAAAACGCTGACGACGTCGGCGGCTGCAGTTTATCAGTCATTGCGCATGAATTTTCATCCGCCGCGCGGCATTCAACAACGCCGCGCCGTCCGTGTCGATCGTGTCGACAAGTTCGCTGGCCTGGTCGACGCTGATGCCTGTTTCATTGGACAGGAACCAGACGCGGAAGCTCCTGTCTTCAGGTGGAAAAGGGGCGACGAACTCCCGGCCATCGTCTCGGTCTCCGGCCGATAGCCTGCGGCGCTTTCGCAGCGTCCGCGTCGGCTGGTCATCTTCCGATGAGGGGTCCATGGGCATAGCTGACGTCGAGCTTATCGCAGGCCGAGGAAGCTCAGTATCGCTATGACGATGACCACCGCTCCAACGAGCCAAATTATATTGTTCATGATCCTTCTCCTGTTGCCTGGAAAAGCTCGCGCCTCTGGCGGAGGAACGCGGGCCGATCAGCCTTTGCACGGCTGACCTTCTGCCGACGCCAAGCAATGGCGTCGGCTGTGAGGACAGAACAATTAGATGCGCCTAATGTTCCATCACATGGGCAAGATCGAGCAATGGCCTGTTGAATTGCCTTTGTATCAGCGATGGCGCATGTTCCATCCTGAGGGACTGCCGGTGATGCCTGGAACCGCCATGGAAAAACTGGTTCTCACAACAGCACTGGCGCTTGCCTGCCATTGCTCGCCCTCCCACGCGGACGACGAGCGGTCATGCGAAATCGTGGCGGCGTCAGCCCAGCTGTCCGGAAAGACCAACTGTAGAGACGGCGATGTCGCCACTATCTCCGGCATGAGCACCAAAGAGGTGCCGGAAGCGATAGCCCGATATTGCGATTTCTGGGCACAGATCGTCGTGTTGCCCGCTGCGAACACGACCGATGCATCGAGCCACTTCGTTCTTTGCAAGTACCGTCAACGAGAGGCGGCCCCTTCTCAGCCTTAGCGAAGCGATAGCCCGTCCTTCGACTTTCCGGAGGCCTCCGAGACTTGTCCTGGGACAGGCCGGAACCAAAGGGGCCAGCGACAGTTATCCAACGAAGGGCTAATCAAGACAATGGAGAAATTGCAATGAAATCAATGGTCATTTGCGCTTTGGCGCTTTCCGTCGGACTGCCGGCTATCGCTTCGGCGGCCCAAACCGACGTAGTCATCAAGACCCACCACCGTCACCACAGCAACGTCAAGATCATCAACGAGGACGGCCAGCGTCTGCATCACCGTCACCACGGCACCGTCGCGTTCTACGATCACGGCCGCCGGCACCATCGTCCGGATACCGTCATCGTCACGGGCGCCGTCTCCAGGCACCATCACCATCGCTCCGTGGTGATCGAAAACAACGACTATTGATCGACGCCACAGGCCCGGCTCCTTGACGCCGGGCCTGCCGGCAAAAACTGAAATTGGTTGCAGATCCGGCGCACCGATACAGGCGTCACCGACGACCCGTCGTTTGAATACGACACCATTCAGCCCCTCCGAAAAGGTCGCAGAATCTTGCCTCGTTGGCAGGATGCCCTCTGGACATTCAGGGTTCGCTCGCCACACGGACGCGGCGAGCGAACCCTATCGGCGCAGGAAGGGACGTAGCTGCGCCAATCTGCAAATTATTCATGTACGACCTCCCGGATGGTCAGCCATGGGTCATTCCCACGCCATGAAAGTGATGGCCACCGCAAAGATCAGTGCGAGCAACCAGCGCGCTTGGCCAACACTCTTGTCCATCAGCTTCCTCCTGGACGTGCTGCGGTCAACGGTTACCCACGGTGGCTGTTCCAGGCACCACGACAGGCAGGACCATTGAATTTTGCGGCCAGACTAAAGTCCTGAGTTCTACCGGACCGAAGCCCAGCCAGGGAACGTTTGCGCTGCGGCCCTGTTCGTTTGGCTGGGCGCGAGGATGGTCAAACGAGGAAGCGGAACTGGATGAACGTCACCATGCCTAACAGTGAGGCCGCAAGATCCGATGTCTTGGGAAAGCGCGTAGCGGATCTTAAGACCAGGATGCAGCAAGCCCGAATCACCATGAGCGAAATGAAGACCTTCCAAAGGGTCGCGGCCATGATGGAGGACGGACGGGGCAGCATTGACGGTGACGATTTGATCGCCGCGTCCTTCCTTACCGACATGTTGCTGGACGAGAAGACGTTCTGAGACCATGCGGACAATCAGCAAGCTTTTTGATTCCCATGCCGAAGCCGCCCGGGTTGCTGGAGTGCTGGTGGCGGTCGGTGTTCCTCGCGTTCAGATTGCCGTCATCGGACCCTACCGGGACGAAGTCGCAGTTTTCAAGTCCCCGGGTGTCATCCTTGGTACGGTCGGTGCGGCATTGGCCTGCCTGGGCGCCATGGCCGTTTGCGGCGTCAGTCCTTTTCCGGCGGGCCTACCGTCAACAGCACTGGTTTGTGCGGTCTGTGCCGGCGGGTTGCTCGGCGCATTCATCACCACTGCAGCGATGCCGGATGATCGGAGCGTTGCCGACGGGATCGTCTTGGTGACGGCGCATGTCGATGAAAATGCAACCGACATCGTCCAAGCAGTACTCGGCGGCTGCATTCCCACCGCATTCATCGCCGAAGCGGCGTGAGAATTCGAGACTGGATGAAAGGCGCGGGACGAGGCGGGTTGCCACAACTAATTTAAGCCGCCGAAAGTGCGCCCCTAGGTGACGAAAAGCCGCCCCGGCATCAACCGAGACGACTCTCTCCGTTTCCAGTGATTGAATTTAGACACTCGACGGATACCAACTTCGAGTGGCCGAGAACGTTCCCGTATCGGCTGGAAACCTTGTGTTCAGGCGGCCACAGGTTCCGTCGCGAGCGCATCGTTGACGAAATAATCGTCGGCTCCAGATGGTTCGGTGGATATGATGAAGCCGGTGAAACTGGCGAGCCGGATGTGGACATGAATTTGATTTCAACGACAGCCTCGGCACCCGCTCTTGTCATAGCGCTGTTTCTGGTTACCGGCTGCTCGTCGATCGGCAGGCCGGTCGATCCGGCGAAGTACGACAGCATGAGCTGTACCGAGTTCAACAGCGCGCTGGGTCAAAACGCCGGCGAAATCTCGCAAACCGCGATCACGCGCGGCAAGGTCGCCAACACCAGTGTTCCGCGGTGGCTGCTTGGTGGCTCGCGTGTGAAAACCGCGGTGGCCAACCGCGAAACAGCCAGGATCGATCGGCTGAAACAGCAGCAGGATGCCATTGCTGCCGTACGTGCGCGCAAGTGCCCGAAATCAGCAGGCTGAGCGGACAGTCACGATGATTGCCCTTGCCTGAAGCGACGTCTCAGGCGCTCAGCCGAAAGCGCGTCACATCGATCGCCGCGGCCATCAGCGTCTGCGTGTAGACGTGCTGCGGATTGCTGAAGATCGCTTCGGTCGGCCCCTCCTCGACGATCTTGCCCTGCTTCATGACGATAATGTAGTCGGCCATGGCGCGCACAACCGAAAGATCGTGGCTGATGAAGAGGTAGGATAGTTCATGGTCCGCCTGCAGCTTGCGCAGCAGTTCGACGATCTGCTTCTGCACCGAGCGGTCGAGCGCCGAGGTCGGCTCGTCCAGCACGACCATCTTGGGCTTCAGGATCATGGCGCGGGCAATGGCGATGCGTTGCCGCTGGCCACCGGAGAATTCGTGGGGGTAGCGGTTGCGGGCGTTGGGATCGAGGCCGACCTCGAGCAAGGCCTCGACCGCGCGCTGGTCGCG
This sequence comes from Mesorhizobium sp. CNPSo 4671, assembly GCF_057784245.1. Classification (NCBI taxonomy): domain Bacteria; kingdom Pseudomonadati; phylum Pseudomonadota; class Alphaproteobacteria; order Hyphomicrobiales; family Phyllobacteriaceae; genus Mesorhizobium; species Mesorhizobium sp. CNPSo 4671. The sequence continues at coordinate 361,020 of NZ_JBWLUW010000008.1, forward strand.
CTGCTTGCCCGAAAGATTGGGCTCATGCACCAGCAGACCTTCGGTGATGACCTGGCCGACCGTCATGCGCGGCGACAGGGAGCCGAACGGATCCTGGAAGACAAGCTGCATCTGGCGCCGCAGCGGCCGCATCGCCTGCCGGTCGGCGGTGGAAATGTCGCGATCGCCGAAACGAATCAAGCCATCGCTCGGCAGCAGCCGCAGCAGAGCGCGGCCGAGTGTGGATTTGCCCGAGCCGGATTCGCCGACGATACCGATGGTCTGGTTGCGCTGCAGCCGGATCGAAATGTCATCGACGGCGCGCAGCATCAGCGGTTCGCCGGCCAGGAAGCCACCGCCGATCTTGAAGGTGACCTCGACATTCCTGCCTTCGAGCACGACGGGCGCATTGGCCGGCGGTGGCGCCTTGGTCCCCGTCGGCTCGGCCGCCAGCAGCATTTTGGTGTAGGCATGCTGCGGATTGGCGAAGATCGCCTCCGCTTCGCCCTCTTCGACCACCTCGCCCTGGCGCATGACATAGACGCGGTCGGCGAAGCGCCGGACGATGCCGAGATCGTGGGTGATGAAGACGATCGCCATGCCGAGCTTGCGCTGCAGTTCGGCGAGCAGCATCAGGATCTGCGCCTGGATGGTCACGTCGAGCGCCGTCGTCGGTTCGTCGGCGATCAATATGTCGGGATCGTTGGCGAGCGCCATGGCGATCATCACGCGCTGGCGCTGGCCACCCGACATTTCGTGCGGATAGGATTTCATCCGCCGCTCCGGATCGGGAATATGCACGAGCCGCAAGAGTTTGAGCGCCTCCTCGCGTGCCTCGGCGGCATTCAGGCCGCGATGCCGGCGGATGGGTTCCATCAGCTGGTTGCCGATCGAATAGAGTGGATCGAGCGAGGTCATCGGCTCCTGGAAGATCATGCTGATCTTGGCGCCGCGGACCTTGTTCAAGTCGGATTTGCTCAGCGTCAGAAGGTTACGCCCGCGATAGTCGACGTGGCCGGTGGCTTCGCCATTCGAGGCCAGCAGGCTCATCGCCGCCATCATCGTCTGGCTCTTGCCGGAACCGGACTCTCCGACCACGGCAACGGTCTCGCCCGCATTAACGTGGATGTTGATGCCCTTCACCGCTTCGACCGCTCCGTCGAGCGTGCGGAAGCGGACGCGCAGGTCCTTGACGCTAAGGATCGTTTCGGGAGTGGCCATGTCAGCGATCCCCATCTTTATCGATCCCTTGGGTCAAGTGCGTCGCGCAGGCCGTCGCCGACGAAATTGAGCGCGAACAGCGTCGAGACGAGGAAGAAGGCGGGGAACAGAAGCAGCCAGTTGGCGGTGCCGATGTTCTTGGCGCCGACCGAAATCAGGACACCCCAGCTGGTCATCGGCTCCTGCACGCCGAGGCCGAGGAACGACAGGAAACTCTCCAGGATGATCACCTGCGGCACCAGCAGCGTCATGTAGATCACCACCGGGCCGAGCAGATTGGGGATGACGTGACGCAGCAGGATGCCGCGCTGGCCGACACCCATGGCTTCCGCCGCCTGAACATATTCCTGGCGGCGGATCGACAGTGCCTGCCCGCGCACGATGCGCGCCATGTCGAGCCACAGCACCGCGCCCACGGCCAGGAACATCAGCACGAAGTTGCGGCCGAAGAACACCACCAGCATGATGACGAAGAAGATGAACGGCAAGGAATAGAGCACATCGACGATGCGCATCATCACTTCGTCGATCTTGCCGCCGGAAAAGCCGGCGGCAGCACCATAGATGACGCCAATCACCACCGCCACGACGCCGGCGAGCAGGCCGATGGCAAGCGAGATGCGCCCGGCCATGAGCGTGCGCGAGAGAAGATCGCGGCCGGTGTTGTCGGTGCCGAACAGGAAATATTGCTGCTTGACCGACGCGCTCATCGTCACTTCGAGACCGTCGGGCGATTTGTTCTCGATCTTGGTGTCGTCAAAGGCATCGGACCGGTCGAGGTAGCGGATGTTGCGGTCATCGATCGGCTT